>JBDZUY010000062.1:0-2933 GCA_040255365.1 Hyphomicrobiales bacterium | reverse complement strand
TCTTGCGCGCGTGACCAGGCCGAAACCTGCATCATCGCATCAAGAAGATCATCAGCGGGGCTGGCCTCCAGCCCGGCACCGCGCGCGCAATCGTAAAGCGTGCCGGCCCCCATGCTGGCGGGCGCACCGGGAATCGACACCGTGGTGACATGACGGGCCAGCCCCTTGAACGCCGAAAAATACGCAGCGCAATCTTTCGTCTTCAACATGCCGCAAATCAGGAACAGCGGTTTGGGCGCGCGCTCCTCCAGATCGGCAAGAGTGCGCGCAATCGCGGCGGCGCCATGTGGATTGTGCCCGCCATCCAGCCAGATCTCGGCATCATTGGGTGCCAGATCAACCAGCAAACCCTGTTGCAGGCGCTGCATACGCGCAGGCCATTCCACTTTGCGCAGGCCCTGTTCGATGCCCGCCTCATTGGCCCAGCCGCAATTCGCATAACGCAAACCGGCAATCGCAGTGGCCGCGTTTTCAAGTTGATGCTGGCCAACCAGTTTGGGCATGGGCAGGTCCAGCAAACCGTTCTGATCTTCATAGATCATGCGGCCATGTTCCTGGTGCACAAAAAATTCCTGAGCGAACATGTGCAGCGGCGCACCCAGCGCATCGGCGCGGCGCGTGATGACATCGCGCGGCACATCTTCTTGTGCGCCCACCACCAGCGGCACGCCACGTTTCACGATGCCTGCTTTTTCAGCCGCGATGTTGGCAAGATCAGTGCCAAGAAATTCGGCGTGGTCGTACGAAACCGGCGTGATGATGGTCATCGCCGGTTTGGCGATCACATTGGTGGCGTCATATTTGCCGCCCAGCCCGACTTCCAAAATCAGCGCATCGGCGGGGTGGCGCGAAAACGCCAGAATGGCCGCCGCCGTTGTGATTTCAAAAAACGTGATCGGCGCGCCGTCATTGACGCGCTCACATTCCTCAAGCGTCGCGGCCAGCTCTTCTTCGCTGATCAGCGTGCCCGCAATGCGGATGCGTTCGTGAAATTGCACCAGATG
The DNA here is from genome assembly GCA_040255365.1 of Hyphomicrobiales bacterium. Taxonomy (GTDB): domain Bacteria; phylum Pseudomonadota; class Alphaproteobacteria; order Micropepsales; family Micropepsaceae; genus Rhizomicrobium. Next base: position 1,929 of record JBDZUY010000062.1, on the reverse strand, counting down.
CGGCGAGGAATACATATGCACGCGCAGGCCCTGCGCCTCCAGCATGGCGCGCGCAAACGCACATGTGGAACCCTTGCCATTTGTGCCGGCCACATGAATGACCGGCGGCAATTGCGTTTCAGGATGGCCAAGGGCGGCCAGCAAACGCTCGATCCGTTCCAGAACCAGATCGATGCGTTTGGGATGCAGCGATAAAAGACGTTCCAGGATCGTGTTACTGCCGGTGGCGGTAACGCTCATGGGCGCTTCGCCGTGGCGGTTGTTTTTGCTTTTGCTTTGTCTTTGGCGGCACCCGCGGCGTCACCTTTGGGGGCAGCCGGTTTGGTCGGGTTTGCCATGATGACGGCAGGCGGCGCCTTGACCCGCGGGCGCGGCTTCTTAGTCAGAATATGCAAAATGCGCGACAGGGTTGTTTTCAGATCGTGGCGATGCACCACCATATCGATCATGCCGTGATCCAGAAGATATTCGGCGCGCTGGAATCCATCCGGCAATTTTTCGCGGATCGTCTGTTCGATCACGCGCTGGCCAGCAAATCCGATCAGCGCGCCGGGTTCTGCAATATGCACATCGCCCAGCATCGCATAGGATGCAGATACGCCGCCGGTTGTCGGGTCGGTCAGCACAACGATGTATGGCATGCCCGCTTCGCGCAGAATGTCGATCGCCACCGTGACGCGCGGCATCTGCATCAACGACAAAATGCCTTCCTGCATGCGCGCGCCGCCGGAGGACACGAACAATATGAAGGGCCGCTTTTCTTCGGCTGCGGCCAGCATCGCATTGACCAGCGCCTCGCCAACGCCCATGCCCAATGAGCCACCCATAAAATCAAACGGCTGCACGGCGACCATGATGGGCATGCCGTCCATCGTGCCGAGCGCGGCGTTCAGCGCTTCGGGCCGTCCGGTTTTGCTGCGTGCATCTTTCAGCCGGTCGGTGTAGCGGCGCTCGTCACGAAATTTCAGCGGGTCTTGCGGAACGGTGGGCGCTTCCAGCTCTTCAAACACGCCGCCGTCAAAGATATGCGCAAAGCGCGATGCGGGGCCGATGCGCAAATGATGGCCGCATTGCGGGCACACATTTTGCGCCGCCTCCAGATCACGGTGAAACACCATGTCACCGCAGGCGGGGCATTTCTTCCAAAGATTGTCTGGCGTTTCGGCGCCGCGACCCGCGATCAGCGATTTGATACGTGGGCGAACGAAATTGGCTATCCAGTTCATGGCGTCACTCTACCACGGCCGCAGGCGATGCTGCATGCACAGATTTCGCCAAAGATGCGCAAAATTCGAGCACATCCTTCACGATTGTTTCCTTATCGGCGCCGTTTTTAACGCCTTCTGCGATCCGGTCCACAATGGCGGACCCCACCACCGTGCCATCGGCAATGCCCGCAATGGCGCGCGCCTGATCCGGCGTTCTGATACCAAACCCGACGGCCACGGGCAAAGCGGTATGTTTGCGCACACGTTCGACGCCAACCCTGACAACATTTTCGTCGAAACTCTTGGTGCCGGTCACGCCCGTGATCGAGACATAGTAAAGATAACCTGTCGCATCCTTCAGCACGGTTTCAAGACGCGCATCATTTGTTGTTGGCGTGACAAAGCGCACAACATCCAGCCCCTGCGCCAGCGCGGGCACACGCAGCACTTCGTCTTCTTCGGGCGGCAGATCGACAACAATCAAACCATCGACGCCCGCCTCGCCTGCATCCTTGGCAAAGCGCGCAGTGCCGTACGCATGAATGGGATTGTAATAGCCCATCAGGATGATCGGTGTTTGCGCATCACCTTTGCGAAAGCGGCGCACCATATCGAGCACGCGCGGCAGATTCATGCCCGCGCCCAGTGCGCGCAGGCTCGCGGCCTGTACTGACGGGCCATCGGCCATCGGATCGGAAAACGGCACACCCAATTCGATCAG
>JBDZUY010000016.1:19879-70167 GCA_040255365.1 Hyphomicrobiales bacterium | reverse complement strand
TTATGCTCACCCGAACTGCAGGTCTTGCACGCCGTCCGGCGCATCCAAAAGCATATCTTCATAGAATGCGCCAAAGGGGCGCGTGGGGTGGCGGATATGAATTTCCAGCACCCACAGCGCGGCCGACGGCGTGAACGGCACGCTGGCCAATGTGCGTTTGGATATCGCCGAATGCGGAAAATCTGACAGGCGGTGTCCGGCCAGATCGAGGTTCAGTTCCCAGCCCATCGCTTGTGCTTCGTCTTGTGCAAAGCGATAGAGCGCTTCGCCCGTCGCGCGCTCGGCCCGCCAATGTTCATGCACCTTGTCAAACAACAGGCGCACATCGCGTTTGGCAGCCAGCATGTCTGGGTCGTTGCCGGTGACAAAGGTTTCACCGCCATCGCCCTCCCATTTTTGCCAGACCGGGCCAATGTCGATAAAGAAAATGTCGTTGGCGCCAAGCACACAGCTAGGCACGGATGGCTTGCCATAAGGCTGCACTGTGTTTTTTCCAAAACGCACATAGATGCCGTGCCAGCCGCGCAACAATCCCGCAGCTTTCAGGATTTGGCGCGCCTGCTCGGTTGCATCTTCCTCAATCATGCCGGGATGAATGATGTGTGCGATATCATGGATGGCGCGGCGCGTGCGGCGGCGCACGTCCAGCATCATCGCACGATCATAATGCGCGCCCAGCCGCTCCAGCTCTGCCCGGCTGTCCTGTGTCATGGCGCACCTTTTATCGCTGCGGCGGATGGCGGATGGCGAAGCCGTTAATTGCAAGAGGCAAACTGTTCTGTTTTGCCCAGCCGGCTTTGACAATGGCGCGTTGCACGATTGACGTTTTTTTCAACCGTGCTGAGACAGATGCCCAATTGTTCGGCGATCTCGAAATTGCAGTAGCCTTGCGCGCGGCTGAGCCAAAAGATGCGGCCACACGAATCCGGCAATTCATCGACGATGGTGACCACGCGTTGCAATTGATCGCGCAACACCACCATGTCTTCGCTGTTGGCCCGGTCATCCCCCAGATTTTCAACATGGTCCAGACTGACGGCATGGCGGTATTGGAATTTGGCCCATGCTGAGCGGTAATGATCAATCAGCAGATTTTCAGCCATGCGATAAAGATAGGGCCGCAGCTCTTTCACATGAGAAAGATCGCCAATGCGAAAGAGCCGGATGAACAGATCCTGTGTGATGTCTTCCGCCGTCTCGGCACAGCGCAATTTGCGGGTCAGATAGCGCTGCAATTCGCCAGCATGCTGGCGATACGCATCGGAGACGCGAAGGCGCGCATCGCCCGTTCCGCGACCGGGATCGACCGCCCGGTCATTGGCCGGTTGATGGTGTGCCGGCTGATGCTTTGCCGGAAGATCGTCTATTTCCGAAAACCGCTTTCTTGCCGCCATATCCGCAAGCTCCAAACCCCTAAAGCGTCTGAAGCCTAACTATCGTGCTTTTTGAATAATATGCAACTATATAGTCTGATATATAGTTGCCAATTTTACGAAGGCGACCTATCCCACTGACAGAACTCGATAATTCAATGTGGAAAAAGCGCCCAGAAGCAGGCTCAGCGCATTTTTTGCGCTCAACACCCGATCAATCGGCGTGGGATGAATGGCTGCGCAAGATGTCGGACAGGCCGGAAACATCGCGCGCCTCTATCAGCCGGATAATGGCAAAATGCTCACGGCTGCTGGCCTTCAGCCCATCATAGCTGGTGTAACGGCCAAAGGGGCCGGTGATGCAGCATTCGCGAAGGTTCTGGATTGTGCGGGCAATCAGGTCATTGCCGCAAAGCTGGTTGATTTTGGAATGAAGCCGGTAATTCAACAGGCGCAATTCGGAATGGCTGCCGCTCTCGATCAGGCCATCAAACTCGTTCGCCAGCGCCGTCAGTTCCGCCACTTGTGCGGGCGTGGCGTTACGAATAATGCCATCCGCCGCCGCTGCCTCCAGAATGGTGATCATCTCCACGATCTGGCTGATCTCATCCTGCGAGCGGTTGAAGATGCGAAAGCCGCGGTTCTGGACGTATTCGACCATGCCGCGTTCGCTCAAGCTGCTCAGCGCGGCCCTTACTTCAGAACGCGTCGCATTATACGTTTCTTCCAGCTCGGCCTGTTTCAGCCAGTGACCCGGCGGAAAATGCCCTTCCAGGACATGCGTCCGTATTCTGTCAAACAGGGCTTTGGATTTCGGGCGTGTATGGACGCCTTCAATGGCCGGCATAGTCATGAGCTGGTACCGCTCTTCAACGCTAGACTGCGTAACCAAAGACGTAAGTTAAACGCATCAACCGGACGGTTCAATGTCAGGTTGATGCGGCGCGGTTTCGTCTTTCAAGGGACAAGCCATTGGGTCTGGGAACAATGACGGCACCGGCATTGCAAGTGGAAGATCTGTCGATCGCCTTTGGCCGGGGTGAAGCCCGGCGCACAATCGTCAGCAATGTCTCATTTTCACTCTATCCCGGCGAAGTCACGGCCCTGGTTGGCGAATCGGGCTCTGGCAAAACCCTGTTGTCCAAGGCGCTTATCGGCCTGCTTCCCGGCGGCGCGGCGGTGACGGGCGGGCACATATCGCTGGACGGTGAACGGCTGGACGCCGCAGGCTTTGTCAAAGCCCGGCGCGGCCGCATCGCCTTTATCTTTCAAGAGCCGATGACCAGCCTGAACCCGTTTATGCGGATCGGCGCGCAGATGACGGATACAATGCGCGCCCTGCCCGCCAGACAGCGGCACGATCACGTCATGGAAATGCTTCGCAAGGTGCGCATCCACCAGCCTGAAAAAGTCTTGCGCCGCTATCCGCATCAACTTTCGGGTGGCATGGCGCAGCGTGTGATGATCGCAACGGCACTGGCCGCAAAGCCGTCACTGGTTATCGCGGACGAGCCGACCACGGCGCTCGATGCGATTGTTCAGGATGAAATTCTGGAATTGCTGCAATCCAATTGCCGCGACATGGGCGCTGGCGTGCTTTTGATTACGCATGATCTGAGCACGGTCGCCAATGTGGCACAGACCTGTCATGTGCTCGAACGCGGGCGCATCGTGGAAAGCGGTTCCGTTAAAACAGTGATCCGCCAACCGGCACACCCCTATACACGCAAATTGCTGGCGGCTATTCCACCGCCGCGCGCGCCGCAGCCACCCACGCCCTCTGCCGCGGTGCCATTGATCGAAGCGCGCCACATCACCAGAGAGATCAGCAAGGGCGGCTGGCCGCGCCAAAAAAATGCGACACGCATTCTGCATGACGTATCGCTGGCGATAGATGAAGGCGAAACCACAATCATCATCGGCGAATCCGGTTCCGGCAAAACAACATTAAGCCGCATTTTTGCTGGTCTTGATCCCGCCAGCAGCGGGCAAATGCTCTATCGCGGTATCCGCCCCGGCAAACACGAATCCGCGCCGCCGCGGCGCACCGCCTTTATCTTTCAGGATTCGGCAGGCGCCTTGAACCCCACGATGCGCGTTGATGCCATTGTCGGCGAAGGTTTGCTTTTTGATCGCACCATCAGCCGGGTGGAGCGCAAACAGCGCGTTGCAGCGGCGCTGGAAGCGGTGGATCTTGATCCGGCGCTCGGCACCCGGCTTCCCCATCAATTGTCTGGCGGTCAGCGTCAGCGCGTCAACATTGCGCGCGCAATTGTGCTGCGCCCCGAACTGATTATCGCGGACGAGCCGGTTTCGGCGCTCGATCTGATTGCGCAAAAAACAATTCTGGATCTGTTTGCGCGTCTGAAGGCCGAAATGGGTTTTGCATTTCTTATTGTCTCGCATGATCTGGGTATGGTCGAACACATGGCCGATCAGGTCTGTGTTATCTATGGCGGCGTGTTGGTCGAGATTGGTCCACGCTCCGCCATCTTTGCACGGCCTGCGCACCCGTATACGCGCCAGCTTTTGAGCGCGACAACGACCTTGAGGGCCGCGCCCGACGGCGCTTTCCACCTCGAGCGGCGCACAGTGCCGCCATCAACGCTACAGAACACCTATCAACCGCATACCGGCGCGCACCAGCAAGAACCCTTTCGCTATATCGAAATTGAGCCCCGCCATTTTGTCGCCCATAGCCTGTGAGTAGCACCATGACCTCCGCGCCCGACAACACCGAAAAGCTGAATGCGCTGTATCATCTGGAAGCGACAACGATTTATGCAGCGCGCGCCGATCAGCGCTTTTCCTATACGCTTTATGTGCCAACCGGCCTTACCGAAGAGCAGCGCAAACACACGACAATTTTGGTCGCGGTGCATGGCACCGGCCGTATGCAGACGCTCTATCGCGATATTTTCAGCGAATTTGCGCGGGCGCAAAATTGTATTGTACTGGCGCCACTGTTTCCCGCCAATGTTCTGCAAGATGGCAATCTCAGCGGATACAAATACATTCAGGAAGGCGATATCCGTTACGACCACATCATGCTGGACATGATCGACGAGGTTGCGCAGCGGTATCACGTGTCCGGTGGAAAAGTTTTGATGTTCGGTTTTTCCGGTGGCGCCCATTTTACGCATCGCTTTACATTGCTGCACCCGCACCGCATTCGCGCCGCGTCCGTGGGCGCGCCCGGATCAGTCACCCTGCTGGATTTCGAGCGGCCATGGTGGACGGGCGTGGCCGATGTGCAAACCCGTTTCGGTGTAACGATTGACCGCTCCGCCTTTCGCGGCTTGCCGATGCACTTTGTCGTCGGCAAGGATGATACCGAAAATTGGGAAATCACATTTCACGAAGGCGACCGCCATTATATGCAAGGCGCCAATGATGCCGGTGCCACAAGGCCAGAACGCATCCGCACCTTGGCCGCATCGTTCGCGAAAGCCGGTGCATCAACCCGCATCGACGAAGTGCCGGGCGTAAGCCACGAAGTCACAGATGTCGTCGCCTATAGCCAAGCATTCTTTGCCGACGTGCTGAACGGGCGCGCGTAGAATTCAGGCAAAGCCATACTCGGTGTAATGGATGCTTTCATAGGGGCGCGGGGCCAGCCACATGCGCTGCGCCGTCGTGTCCATAATCAGGCTTGCCACCGTGCCCGACAAATTGCCACCGGGGCGCGCTTTGGGTGAACGCAAAACCGCATCCGGCGTGCCGAAATCATCCGCAAACGCGACCTTGAAATCAGCGATGCTGATATCGCCCACCCGTGCGCTCAAATGATCTTGCACACGCTGGTCGCGGTAAAGCGATTCCGGGCAGCGCAACAAACCAATGTCACGGATCATCGTGCGCGCCACTGCGGATTTGAAATGGTTGGCATGTACCAGCAGACCATTTTCCGGTTGCAGCCAAAATGTCTGGTCGGTGGTGGTTTCCAATGTGATCGCAGAGCCGCCTGAATGGCCAATCGTCAGACTGTGCGAGAAGGAAATGTTGGCGTTCAGCACAATGTTCAGTGCCTCGGCCAGGGTCGGTGCCGACAAAAGCCGCCGGCGCAATAGCGGCGACGGCGCGCCGATATGCCCGCCATCCAGATCACATTGCAAACCATTGACGGTCAGCGAAATCCCTTCGCTGTTCATGCCGTGACGGGCCAGTTGCCCTGCCTCACAAAATGTCAGAATATCGGGGCCATCTTCGCGCTCGATATGCATGACGATGGCGGTATCAACGCAGCGCGGATTCCAGTCCCAATTCTGGCCATGAATCATATGGCCATCGCGCGTGACAGATGGCAGCGCCAGCGCCGATGTGCATTCTTCCTGCAAACCCAGCGTACCAAGTTTGCGGCCCTCATCATTGTCATGCCAGAAGATGATTTCTGTGCGTGCATTCAGCGCAATGATGGCCTCAATCGGTTGACCCGCACCGTCCGCTATGCCTTCGATCTCGATATACATTTGTGCATCAAAGTTGCGAATTTGTTCGCGGAACCTGTCCGCATAGACCATCGCCTCAGACCACGGAATGCCCACCGTCTCGAAAGCATCACGATAAAGTGCCACACCGGCGGCGATGCGGCCTGCGGCCTGGCGGCCATAGGATTGGCCGCGTTCAAATGGCTGCCCAGAGATTTTGATATACGGAAAGGCCTGCGCAGCCGCGTTATGATTCATGTTTGTTCCGTGCAAATTTTGTGCGGCGCGTTTGGTTGAGCCGCTGCCGGGTGAAACGCTCACCCGGCAACAACCATGGGCATCAGATCAACGATCAGTATTTCAGCGAGTAATGCACGCTCATCGTTGCGCCCGGCGCTTTTGCACCGCAAATCGCATTGATGAGAATGTTGCTGTAACACGACAGGTAGGTATTGAGCGGGTAGTAGTTCGTGTTCAGCAAATTCTCGACACCGATGCTGAGCCTGCCCGGACCGGCCGGACCACTGAGCAGCAAATCCAAGGTCGTGTGACCTTCGACGGGCCAATGGAAGCTCGTATAGGGAGGTTTGAACCGTGATTCATTGAACAGATGCGTGGCCTGCAAACGTCCGGTCCATTCCCACGGCAAATCATATTCCACATAGGCTTTCAAAAGCGGCGGAGGCACGCGGCTGAAGTCCAGCTTTGATGTCCAACTGCCGGTATTGCCGGGATCGGTGCGGCTGTTCATGATTGTGAACGAACCGCCAGCGCGCAGATCATCCTGAATGTTCACGCTGCCGCTTAACTCAAGACCCCAAATCTTTTCGGGCGCACGCACGAGTTGGAGCGTGTTGGTATCGTAACTCGAACCCAGATCGCTGCGGTTCATGAAGACGGTGAGGTTGGCGTTTATGCGCGGCGTGTTGTAGCGCAGACCGGCCTCGTAATTGTCAACAATAACCGGCTTGATCAAAAGACCCAGCTTGGAAATGTCGTACGTCACCGAAACCTTGCCCGGCTTGGATGGCCGCAGCCCGTTGATCGCACGCGTCACATTGCCAATCGAATAGCCACGCGACCAGCTTCCAAACACGCTGAAATTCATCGGCAAATCGGCAACGGCACCAAAGTTCCCGGTCACGCTGCTATAGTTCAGCTTGTCGCCCAGCACGGTGTGCGTCAGCGTACCACTGAAATAATCAATGCTCTGGAACGACGGAATATTGAGATTGTATTTGTCGTAGCGCACGCCGCCGCTGATATGCAGCCATTCGTTCACATCCATCCGCGCCTGTGCGAAGAGCGCATAATTGTCTTCGGTCAGTTTGGATGTGCGCGCCCGACCATCAGTCAGGCTTTCCCGAAGTTGGGTGTTCGTGTATTCGCCGCCCCACAGCAATGTGGTGTGTGCCGAGCCAATATCGAGCGGCGTGTTGAAGTCAACACGTACGCCGGTCTTCTCGTCATTGGTGACAAGCTGGCTGCCATTTGGCGGAAAGCCCGCAGCCGTCGGTGCAAATGCGAAAAAGGGATAATAGGTCCACAATTCGCGCGTCTGTTTGTTGAAAGCCTGAATACGCGCTGTACCACCCAGCACATCGTCAAAATTCAACGCGGCTGAATACAGATCGTTGCGGGTGGTCGGCGGCTCGCCGCCGCGGATGCTGAACTTGATGGCTCCACCGAGCAGCGAAATCGCATTGGCCTGATCGGGGATACCCTTTGATTTGATGCCTTTGGCAAAATCGCCCTGGCCGGTGATGTATTCCGAATCCTGCTTGGCCTTATAATGCAGAGCCATCAGCTCCAGGCTGGCCTTGGACGAAAGCTCGACACCCAGTTTGCCGAACAGGCTGAGTTCACCAAGATCGGCGATACCGGTTTGCAGGCTTGGGTTTGGCGGCACGGCGTCGCCGCCGGAATCATAAGACAGACCCGTCCACGTATAACCGGCGCTGCCAACAAAATAGATGCCATCACCACTTGCCGAAACGCTTTGCGTTGCCGAATAGCCCAGGCTGCGCCCGCCGATACGCGTGAGCGATGTGGTCACGCCGACATCGCTGTTAAATTCTACGCCAGCTCCGCTTGGCCCCTTTGTGATGTAGTTGATGACACCGCCAGAACCGCCAAGCCCGTAAATGGAGGTTGCGCCATGCACAACTTCCACGCTTTGAATCACATGCGGATCAAGGATACGCAGATCACGGCCACCGCCGCGCAAATCTGCCGATTGCGGTATTCCATCAATGAAATAAACCGGCTTACGCCCGCGCAAGGTTTGCGCGTAATTGTTGCCGTCTTTGGAGCTTGGCCCCAAGGCCGGCACAGCCTGTGCAAGAATTTGCCCCAGATCATTGGACACCGCCATCTGCTTTTCCATCTCGGCGGTCGTCACAACCGTGACGGTGCCGGGATATGTGGCCAGATTGGCCGGAAGGCGCGATGTTGTGACCGTGACCTCTTCGATTGTGCCGCTATTATCTGCGCTTTGTGCACTGGCCACGCCAGCCTGCAAAGTAAGCCCTGCTAGTCCCCCGCACACAGTTACAAGTAACGCTTTTCTCACAGAGCCCATTTGAACCTCCCAGGCTTCGTATTGCCGTCCCAGATGGCAGCAGATAGATGCGTGCAGCAGATTCTTGCCCGCATGTTATTCACATGCCCCTCGACCTAGGACGAAGGCTCTCCGCGAAAACCGTATCGATTGAAAAAGATTCTGTGCCGCATCCGTGCGCAATGCGCCGGGCTCAATCTTATCCATATTGCATTTGGGGTTATGGCTTACGGTTTAAGCGTTACATCCTCGTCAGTTAAACGGGTATTTGTGGCCAGCACGGAGACAGCACATGGCAAAATTGAACCGCCGCGAATGGATGGCATCGGCGGCGGCCATGGGCGCGGTCACCGTGGCGTATTCTGGCGCATCGGCTGCGCGTGCTGCATCCATCACCGCGTTGCGTCCTGCGGCCGCGCCAGATGATGCCATCGCGCTGGCCAGCAAGATCCGGCAAAAGCAAATATCCCCGCTGGATGCCGTGAATGCTGCAATTGCACGGGCGCGCGCCTTGCAACCCAAATTGAATTTTCTTGTCACCGGCGGATTTGAACAGGCGCAAAAGCGCGCCGCTTCCGCAACCTTGCGCGGCCCCTTCGCGGGCGTGCCGTTTTTGATCAAGGATTTGAACGACATCAAAGGCCTGCCGACAAAATTGGGCTCGCGCGCGCGGCAAAAGGCCAAGCCTGAAGAGCATCAGGGCCCCTATATGGACAGCTTCACCAATGCCGGGCTGGTGGTTTTGGGCAAAAGCGCAACACCGGAATTGGGGCTGTCACCCACCACCGAACCGCTGGCCTTTGGGCCCACGCATAATCCGTGGAATGTGGCGCATTCATCGGGCGGATCATCCGGCGGGTCCGCCGCGGCGGTGGCCGCCCGGATTGTGCCGGTTGCACACGGCAATGATGGCGGCGGCTCACTGCGTATTCCCGCATCGTGCTGCGGCGTGTTCGGCATGAAGCTGTCACGCGGGCGGTTGATCAAGGATCATCAGGGCAGAAGCCCGATTGATTTCGCGATGCAGCACGTTCTGTCCATCAGCGTGCGCGACAGCGCCGCGTTTGTGGCGCTGAGCGAAAGCCCAAATTTGCCATTCGGCATGACGCCGATTGGCACGGTTGGCCCCGCCAAACGCGGGCCGCTGAAAATCGCCGTGGTATACACGAGCGATAGCGGATTGCAGCCTGACCAAGACGTGCGCGCCGCTGTTGATGATGCGGTCAGCCTTCTTGGCAGCATGGGCAATCATGTGCAGGCCGCAAAATTTCCCATGGCAGACAATTTCATGGATGATTTCACGCTGTTCTTTGCCGCGGGCGCCATGCGCGCCGTTGCAAGAGCGCACACATTGCTGGGCCGCGCACCCGACACGCATGAGTTTGAACCATTCACGCTTGGCCTTGCCGAATTTGCAACGCGCGCCGGGCCGCACGGTATGGCCGACGCGGTTGAACGGCTGAAAAAAGCCGGTGCACAGTTCAACAACTGGATTTTCGAATATGATGTGGTGGTATCGCCCGTGCTGCGCACAGCGCCGCCAAAACTGGGTTATCTTGCACCCGATGTACCGTTTGAAACACTTGTCGAGCGTACAAAAAATTATATGGGGTACACACCAATCCACAATATTTCCGGCGCACCCGCCATGAGCGTTCCCCTGCATTGGACCAAAGCGGGCTTGCCCATCGGTGTGCAATTCAGCGCAGCCCCCGGCGATGAAAAGACATTGTTTGAACTGGCCTATGCACTGGAGACGGCGCGGCCCTGGGCAAACCGCATCCCGCCGGGGATCGGCATCGAATGAAAAAAGCCCTCAACACTGCCCACAAATGGGCTGGCCTATTCGTTGGCGTTCTGTTTTTGCTGCAGGCGATAACCGGATTGACGATGGTTTATCGCGAACCATTGACGGCACTTTTGAACGCTGATGCGCGCGTCGGCACAGACACGCCCGCGCCATTGGATGCGCTGTTTGCTGCGATCGCACGCGCCGAACCCGGCGGGCAGTTGGAGCGCATCACCTATCCCGCCGACCACACAATCGCCGCAACGGCGCGCATCATCATGCCGGACAAAGCGGTTCACATTGCACTCGTCAATCCAGAGAAAGGCAGCGTGATCTCGTCCGGCCCGCTGTGGCGATACCCTGTGGAATTGTCCAACCGGGTGCATACATCGCTGCTGATGGGCACGACGGGCAATGTCATCCTCGCGCTGGAAGGGCTGACCCTGGCATTCATGACGATAACAGGGTTGATTGTGTGGTGGCCGCGCGCGGGCCGGTTTGTTTACGCCCTCACCATTCATCGCAAAGCGCCGTGGCGGCGGCTGTTGCGCGATTTGCATGTCGTGCCCGGCGCGATCATTGCGGTGTTTCTTTTGATTTCCAGCACAACCGGCATCTTGATGATTGCCGATCCGATGGTCATTGCCGTTGTCAGCAAGGTCGCTGCGGTTGAAGCGCCGCCCAACCTGAAAATTCCCAAACAAACCGATCCCGCACAAAGCCAGATCAGCGCGCAGCAAGCCATTGAAACCTTGCATGCCCGTTTTCCCAATGCGTGGCTGCGCCAGATACGGCCCTTTTATCGTGAGCGTGTGGTCGGTGCCTTGTTCGTGGAAAACGACGCGCCCAATCCACGTACGCATAACATGGCGATGGTGGACCGGCTGACCGGCGAGTTGCGCATATTCCAGGATGCGGCCACGGTTCCCGCTGGCACCGCCGCGATTGACTGGCTGCTGCCGATCCACAGCGGCGAAGTCTATGGCATTATGCGACGCGTCATTATGAGCATGGTCGGTCTGACATTGGCGTTTCTGGTCATAAGCGGCTTTACAATGTGGCTGTCAAAGCGGCGTTACAGGCCCTGATTATGAGATTGCGTTTGCGGATTGTACCGATTGTATGTCTGGCTGTGGCACTCACGGCCTGTGGGCAACCGGAATCCAATTCGCATTCCAGCAACGCCGCAGTACATGTCAGTAAACCACGCTTCGGCGGTGAAATTCGCGTGGCGATCAGCTCTGATATTCGCAGCACAAATCCCGGCGTGCGCCGCGACGGAAATACCGACACGGTGCTTTTGGAAATCGGCGAACCGCTGGTTGCATATCGTAATGACATGACAGTTGGCCCCATGCTGGCCGAGAGCGTGAAGCACTCACCAGACGGACGCGTTTATACCTTCACACTTCGCCGTCACGTGCGCTTTCAGAACGGCGCGCTGATGACAGCGGCTGATGTGAAATGGTCGTGGGACCGGCTGCTTGATCCCAAAACGGGGTTTCGTTGTCTGGATGATTTTGATGGCACCGGCGCAACCGGTGTAAAAATTGAATCCGTCACCACGCCCGACAAATGGCATGTAGTTTTTACGCTCAACAAACCCAGCGCCCTGTTTCTGGACCGCATCGCCAGCGTGCAATGTCAGACATCCATTCTTCACCGCTCGTCGGTCAACGCAGATGGAAGCTGGAACAAACCCATCGGCACCGGCCCCTATGAATTGGCCGAATGGCGAAAGGGTCAATATGTTCTGCTGAAGCGCTTTGACGGCTATGTGCCGCGAAGCGATCCACAAGACGGCATGACGGGCCGCAAGATCGCCTATGCCGACCGCATCCGTTTTGTTGTGACGCCGGATCTGTTGGCCGCCAAATCCGCGCTCTATGCGGGCGCCATCGATCTTGTTTTTGCAGCCCCCCTGTCGGCGCTGAACGAGATGGAGCGGCGCGCAAAAGACCCCGGCGATGTCCGCCTTTACCGGCAGGAAACGCTCGACTGGACTGTTCTTCTGATGCAGACGGATGATCCGCTGTTGAAGAACGTCAACATGCGCCGCGCGATTGCCCATGCCATTTCGCCAGAGCTTCTGACCGATGTTTCAACCATGGGCGTGGCAACCGCCAACACATCGGCAGTTAATCATGCCAGCCGCTTTCGCACGCCCGATGAATCGCGCTGGCTCAGCTACGCCCCCGAACTGGCGCGCCGTATGGCCAAAGAAGCCGGTTACACGGGTCAGCCCATCACGATCCAGACCAATCGCAAATTCCCCTACATGTTCGACAATGCGGTGGCGGCACAGGCCATGCTGAATGCGGCCGGATTCAACGCCAAACTTGAAGTGTTCGACTGGGCCACACAATTGTCGAAATTTCAGAAAGGCGATTTTCAGATGTCGTCGTTCGGCTATGCCGCGCGCGGCAACCCGGCGCTTCTGTTTCAGAATTTTACGGGATCAAAGGCGGTTCGCAAATCCTATCAATGGGACAATCCGCGCGCGATTGCCCTGATCGAGAAATTCGACATGGCGCCCAATGACGATGTTTTGCGCGCCGAAATGCAAAAGCTTCACGCGCTGATGGTGCAGGACGTGCCACTGATCGGTCTTTATAACGATAAGATTATCGATCTGACGCGTACATCCTTGCATGGTTATCAGCCATGGGCGATTGGCCGCCCCATCCTGTGGGGTGTGTGGAAGGATGCCACGCCATGAGCGCCATCATCACCCGCAGAATGCTGACCATTGTGGTGACGCTGTTTGTCGTTTCCATCGTCGTGTTTTTGTTGTTGCGTCTTGCGCCCGGCGATCCGGCAACATTGATACTGGGCGACACCGGCAACAGTGCGCGCATTGCCAAGGTCCGCGCCGAGATGGGGCTGGATCAGCCCCTGCCCGTGCAATATTTCCTGTGGCTTGGTCACGTGATCCGCGGCGATCTGGGCACCTCGTTCATGACAGGCGAACCTGTGGCTCAGGCGCTATGGCGTCATTTTCTGGTGACGCTGCAACTCATCACGCCGGCCTTTATCATCTCTCTGCTGTTCGCCATTCCCATCGGTATCTTGGCGGGCTGGCGGCAGGACACAAAATTGGATCTGGCGATTGTGGGCAGCGCATCGATCTTTGTTTCGATGCCAAGTTTTGTTGTTGCGCTACTGCTTAATCTGGTTTTCGGCATTGCCTTGGGATGGTTGCCGACCATGGGTTTTGTCTCGCTGGGCGACGGCCCGCTCACATGGCTTCAACACATCATTCTTCCGGTGACGGCGCTTTTGATTGTTGAAGCAGGAATTTTGATCCGCTTCATGCGCACAAACACGATTGAAGTTCTCAATCAGGATTACATTGCCTATGCGCGCTCCAAGGGCTTAAGCGATTGGGAATTGCTGCGCCTGCATGTGTTCAAGAACACACTGGCCCCTACACTCAGCCTTGTCGGGCTAATGCTGTCATCGCTTTTAAGCGGCACCGCCGTCATCGAAACGGTGTACAGCATTCCCGGCCTTGGCCGGTTTCTGGTCGATGCGGTTTATGCGCGCGACTATCCCGTCATTCAGGGCGTGCTGCTGTTCGTTGTTGTCGTGTACGCGGTTGTGAATCTTGTTTTTGAATTGATTCAGCCCCTGCTTGATCCGCGGGTTCGGCTGACATGATTGCCCTGCCCGCCAGCTTTCGCCGCCCCTCGCGCATTTTTGCCATCGTGACATTGGCGTTGATCCTGTGCGCCGCGATTATCGGCGCCTTCATCACGCCCTATGATCCCATTGCGCTGAACATTCACACACGTTTGATCGCACCCAATGCGGCGTACTGGTTTGGATCGGATCAGTTTGGCCGCGATCTTTTAAGCCGGATGCTGGTTGGTGCGGGTGTCAGCATCCGTGTCAGCCTGTTGACCGTATGCGCCGCATCCATTGCGGGCATCGCCCTGGGTTCCGCCGCTGGCTATTTTGGCGGGCTATTGGACCGTATTATTTCCGGGTTCAGTGACGGGCTTTTGGCATTGCCCAGCATCTTGCTGGCGCTTTCGCTGATTGCGGTTCTGGGCGCCAGCGAAACGGGAAACATTGCCGCGCTGGGTATCGCGTTCACGCCCTACATCGCGCGCATTGTGCGCGGTCTGGTCGTCTCCGCACGCGCACGCCCGTTTGTGGAGGTGGCGCAAAATTTCAAACACCCGTCATCCTATATTATCGCCCGCCATATCGTGCCGAACATCTTTGGGCCAATTATTGTTCTGGCCAGCCACACATTCGCGCTGGCCCTGCTTGCGGAAAGCGCGCTCAGCTTTCTTGGGTTGGGTGTGCCGCCGCCCTATCCCAGTTGGGGCGGCATTCTGGCCGATGGTCAGCGCTTTATGAGTGATGCGCCATGGCTGGTGCTTTTTCCCGGGGCCGCGATCATCCTGACGCTTTTGTGCATCAATCTTATTGGCGACGGCCTTCGCGATCATTTCGACCCGCGCAATGCGTAAGGCATGAAATTTGGTAGGCTGGCCATGGAAATTCATGACCATGCCGGTCCGGTTTCTTGCGCGGGCACCGTCATACGTAAAGAAGCAATGCGATTTGATCCAAGAGGGTTTTCATGACATTCGCCCATTTCGTCAGCAACCCGGCACAGCGCGCGCGCCAATCTTTCCTTCGCACCGCCATGATCGTGGCCCTTGCAGGCGCGGCAACCGCCGCTTGCGCGCATAGCACAGACACGGCCACTGCAGCGGCGCCGGTTCTGGTCACGGTTTCGCAGGACAAATCCTTTGTCGATCTTCTGCCGCAAAAGGCGCTGGACGAGCGCAAATTCATGGCGCAGCCGCAAAATTGGTTTCTGGCGCGTCTGGATGGCCCGCAAACCGTATTGGAAGGCCAGACCCTGAACCCGAAACTGCAATATGAATTTCAAGAACGGGTCAAAACACGTGCCGCATCGGGCCGCGATTACAATGAATGGCTGAACAAAATCTGGGCCAAACCGGCAGGGCGCCAACAATTGCGCGACGCGGTGGATATCAACTGGACCCGGACCGCGTATGACGTTGGCAAAATTGGCGCCATTGAAGACACAAACATACCCGGTCCCGGCGGCGCGCTGCCTGCGCGCATCTATCGCCCGCAAGGCACGGGGCTGAAGCCCGCCCTCGTCTATTTTCACGGCGGCGGATTTTTGATGGCCAGTTACAAGGCGGTCGAACCACAGGCCAAAATTCTGGCGAAAGAAGGCGATATTATTGTCATCTCGGTGAATTACCGTCTTGCTCCGGAAAACAAATTTCCCGCCGCACAACATGATGCAATCGCGGCCTATCGCTGGGTCGTGGCCAATGCGGCCGCGTTGGGCATTGATGCCAGCCGGATCGGCGTTGGTGGTGATAGCGCTGGCGGCAACCTTGCCGCTGTTGTGACGCAAGAACAAATTCGCGCGCATAAGCCGGTGCCGAAAGCGCTGCTGTTCTATTATCCGTTCGTCGACGCCGATTTTGAGCGCTACGATTCCTATCGCGTGTTCGGCGATGGCTTTGGGCTGGACAAACAATTCATTGCACAGGCTACCAGCCAACTTTTTGCCAAACCGGACGATAAAAATCACCGTTGGCTGCACATTGCCGTTTCGCCGGATCTTGCCAAATTTCCGCCGTCGATCATTGCGACCGGCGGGTTTGATCCCTTGCGCGATCAGAGCCGTACACTGGCCGCCAAAATGCAACAGGCCGGTGCGCAGGTTGATCTGAAACAATACCCAAGCCTGAACCACGGCTTTCTGGAGCTCTCCGCTGTGGTGGATGCGGCCCATGATGCGTGCTTTGATACCGCCCGTGAGATCGGCAAAATGCTGCGTCAATAAATTTTTGCGCGGGCTAATCGGAGCGCATCCATGATCCTGTGTATCGCAGATATTCTGGACGGGGATTTTTGCGAACGCGCGCGCGAAACGCTTTCTTCCGCACTCTTCGTCGATGGCGCACAAACGGCGGGCTGGTCCGCCAAAGCGCTCAAGAACAATGAACAAGCCAATGCGAATGATCCCGCGGTCGCGGCGCTAAAGGCCGGCATCTGCGCACGCATTCACAGCTCTGCGATATTTGCGTCGGCGGCGCTTCCCGCGCGGTTCGGCCCGGTCCTGCTCAGCCGTTACCGGCCGGGTCAGGAATATGGCACCCATGTCGATAATGCGGTTATGGCCAGCAACGGTGAGATGATACGCAATGACCTCGCCTTCACGCTTTTTCTGAATGCGCCAGACGCTTATGACGGCGGCGAATTATTGGTGCAGACCAACGGCGCCGAGGACAGCTATAAATTACCGGCGGGTGCGATGCTGCTGTACCCCGCGCGGCATTTGCACAGCGTTGCGCCGGTGACGCGCGGTGAGCGGCTGGCCTGTGTTGGCTGGTTGCAGAGTC
The DNA here is from genome assembly GCA_040255365.1 of Hyphomicrobiales bacterium. GTDB lineage: Bacteria > Pseudomonadota > Alphaproteobacteria > Micropepsales > Micropepsaceae > Rhizomicrobium. The sequence goes on along the minus strand of JBDZUY010000016.1, from coordinate 53,611 downwards.
TGGTGCGCCATGCCGAACAGCGTGAGATCCTTTACGATCTTGATCTGGCAAAGCGTGCCATCCACGCCAGCCAGGGCAATAGCGAGACATTCCAGCGGATTGCAAAAACATCCGCCAATCTCATGCGGCTGTGGGTTGAATCATAAACGTCGCCATCCGGTTTCGCTTGCGCGATCCCGTCTTATTTGCGGGAGGGCCGCTTTTTCGGCGGCACCGGCAGGAGGAGCCAATCCATGCACAGAACACGCAAATTAAAATTGCTGAGCGCAAGCGGCGCGGCCGCCATACTCATGAGCGGGGCGGCAACGCTGATCCCCGCACAGGCCAGCGAAAGCCACGCCGCCGCAAAGCCGGAAGCCGCAAAAATCCAACCCTGGCCGGAAAGCCGCAGTGCCGCCTCGTTCCATGCGCTGCTGGAAAAAGTGTTTGAAGGTGAAGGCGGCGAAGGCGGCTGGGGCATACCCAACATCGACAAGACGGTGGATTTTCCCGCGCTGAACGCCAGCGAACTCAGCACACTTTTCGGCGGCAACAGTCTGGTCCATGACGGCGCATATGCGCTGTATTTCAAGCCCGGGGGTGTCGTCGAAGGTTACATCAATGACGAGAAGCACGTCACCGGCACATGGAAAGTCGATGGCGACAAGATTTGCATGGACCTTTCCACAAAACAGGTTGTTGTCGGTTGCCGCAGCGCAGCCCTGATTGTGGATCGCGTGATCCTGTTCAAACCCACGGGCGCCGCGCAATTCACTGGCCTGATCCAGCATGGGCATTACAAGAAGTGAGTTTCTTAGGCGGCACCGGACACGCCACCGGTGCCGCGCAATTCTCCAAAACCCCTAAAGTGCTTTTTCCAGATAGATCGCGGCTTTTGTTTCGCGCCCTTCGCCGCGTGGTGATGCGATCGAACGGCCAATGCGCGCAGAGAATTCCAGCCCTTCTGCCATCTCCCATTTGAAGCCGATATTGATGCGCGATGATTTCTCTTCAAAACGGTGCAGCGGTGCGCCCGTCACCAGTTCCAGCCCCATGCCGAATGTCTCGCTGAGTTTGCGATAGACAAGCACCGAGCCGGATATTTCATTTTCGCTCGCACCAAATTCATGCGCATAGGCGGCCATCGCACGCACCGAGAACGCCCCGAAATCATGCCCGACGACAACAGGAATTTCGAGCGCCCATTTGTCAGAGAAGCCGTTGGTTGCGGTGGGCATAATAAGAGCCGGTTCCGTAGTGAGGTAAAACCCGTTGCCGTCCGCGCGTTCCGGCACGATCTCCCATTTCATCGCCCATTCAAAATCGGACAGACCGCTTCGTGATACGCCGTTTTCGCGCGCCCACATGCGCCCCAGGGTAAAGGAAGTTTCCAGCCCCGGCTGCAATGGCATTGTGAAATCCACCGCAGGGCCGAATATCTCTTTTTCCTGGCGGTTGCTTTTGTATTTCGATGAGAACTTTATTTCATACCCTGTCGCGGCACCGGGCGATGTCGTCTCGAATGGCGAAGCGATGCCCGGCGTAACCGGCCCGGCCAGGAGCGCAAATGCGCCGCCCGCAAAAACACATATCGGCTTTCTCATTAACTCGTCCTGATCCGTTCCAGAATGAACTGCTGTTACGGATTAGGACGCGCAAAGACGGCAAAAACCTGATGAATTTTATGATACGGGCCCGAAAATTTTGATCAGCCCCCGGCACGTTCGTGTTTATTCGCGCATCCATAAACGGCCCTGCCACCGGCAGTATAATCAGCAAACTGGGAGGGTGGAGTAAAAGACTGCACGTGTACAGACCGAAGAGTTGGCTATTCCACGCGAATATAGTTTGCACGGGTGAGGCGATGCCAAGATCGCCACTGTATTCCATTCGAGTTTTGTCTATCGGCGCTGTGACGAGGAGAGCAAAATTACAGGCGCACTCCTGGCGAAGAAAAAAATTCGTAGTGACGCAGGCAACCGAATAGCGTTGCTCTTCCTCTGCAACCTGCCCCCACAATCATCTGGCCGATTCAAACAGGGATCTGTGCACCGTTCCGACGATCTGTTTTGATGAGCACTACATCTGTGTGGCCTTGCGCGACGCACGGCGCGAGATCGCTGTTCTCACAGTCACCGGACATCCGGCGGCTCTTTGGCTTGCGCAACAGCTTCACGAAGCCTTTCCCTGGGACACGGCACCAAAGATTCTCATTCGGGACAATGATGCAAAATTCGCTCATGTCTTCAGACGCCGGATCCGTGCAATACCGATAGTGGCAGGTGTTGGTGTTGTCGCCACCGGTGCGCGCGGCCGTTGTTGGCCTTCATCATGTTGCCAAGGAAGGGTCAACCGCAGGATAGTATTCATGCCGCATTCCGCGTCTTCGGTTGAGCGTCCGCGGTCATTCGCGCCACAAATTGTGCAGAGACCCATGCGGCCAAGGCAATAGGCGCCGTGATGAGGAAAAGCCAATGGCCGATACGCATCGCGTCAGCCATGGTCAGCCCGTCTGTCATTCCGAGCAGATTGGCTGCGGCCCCCGCAATCGCCGCACCCACCGCATTGCCGACAAGTTGCACCGCCAGCACCGCCGAAGAGCCGCTTGCGGCACCCTGGGGCGGCAGGCTCGCGAATATCCGATGCGTAGTGAAGGCCCAGCACTGGCCAAAGCCCGACCCCATTACAAGCGCGGCGGCAACGACATAGCTGATATGTCCGCTGGGAAAGGCGAAGGCGAGCGCGATTAACCCAAGCAGTATCGAGCTTGAACCTGTGCGAATAAAGAGACCATGCCACCGCTCATTAACTCCGGCGACTATCACTGCAGATATGGTCCAGGCCGCGGCCTGCGCGCTGATGACATACCCCGCTTCAAGCGGCGAGAGACTATAGAGACTTTGCATCAAAGCCGCGCCATAGACCGAAAAACCTATGGTGCTGGCGTTGGCAAAGAACATCATGCGATAGCCGGCACCGCTGACTGCCCCTATCGCTGCCAATTGGCGCGGCAACAAAGAGTGCGTGCTGCGCGCGTCGATGCGCAAGAAAACAGCAAGTAGTGCCAGACCACACCCCAGCAATGTGGCCGACAGGCCGAGGCCGCCATGCGTGCCTGCATCAGCGATCAGGAGAATCGCCGCGCCAAGAAGCGCCAGGCGTGCCAGCGGAAATTTACTCTCGGGTGCAACAGGCTTGCCCTTGGGCACCAAGGCCAATGCGGCGAACGCGAAAAAAGCTGCCTGACCAGCAAAGACCCAGTAGGCCATGCGCCACTGACCCAACTCCGCAAAGAAGCCACCAAAGGCGGGCCCGAGCAGCATCGCGACCCCCCAGACACCCGAGATTACCGCGAGCACGCGCGTCCACAGCCCCTTTGGAAAGGCCATGTTCACGACAACATAGACAAGACCACCGACCCAACCTGCGCCCACGCCCTGCAAAAGGCGGCCAAGCAAGAACACTTCGATCGATGACGACAACGCACCGACGACGCAGCCTGCCGCATAGACGAGGGAGGCGCCGATCAACGCGGGTCTGAGACCGGCGATTTCCGAGAGCCGCCCGGCGCTCGCGCCTGCAACGATTGCGCCCAAGAGATAGACCGCCACGGGCCACGCGAAATAAGCATAGCCACCAATATCGCGCACGATAGAAGGCATGATCGTCGCGGTCACCAGAGTGTCGGCTGCATTGAGCCAGACGCCGAGACATAGAAGCATGAGTTGCAATAGGCGGCCCTTGCGCAGCAGGGCGCGCCAGCTCGATGCTTCGATTAACGTGCTTGAATCGACACTCATGCATTGATGTCCGCGCGACAGCTAAAACATGGGAGCCGCCTGCCGGACGCATCGCAGTCTTTCAGTGGTTCCAGAAACATGTGCCCCCCGGACGATGTGCCCTCTGATTTGCGAGGCTAGGAGGCAGAACTGCCGGATGCAAATAGGCTCGCTTAGACCACAGGGGCGTCTGGCACTTGTCGCGGTTATCGTAGCCATTGAAGCCGGGTGCCATCGCGGTGATTTGGCGGCGGGGAAAGCCGCGCGCAGCGTTGCCCCACTCCAACCGGGACAGGCCAGAGGTCTGAGTCAGAGAATTTGCAACAGCTAAAGGTAAGGCAGAAGCAGCCGGGAAGCAGCATCGCGAATCTGGATGTGCTTTGGAACAGACATAAGCGTATCCAGATCAAGCTTTTGGCTTCGGGAAATTCTTTCATCAATCAGCGCATCGACCTCAGCCGTGACCGATTTGCTGTAGCACTCTACATCGAATTCGAAATTCAACCTGAGACTGCGTGCATCCCAATTCGAACTACCAATCAAAGACCACTCGCCGTCGACCGTCATAAGCTTTGCGTGATCAAACGGGGCCGGGCTGGTATAGACGAACGCGGATTTTTCAACAAAAAAGCGTAAATGCGCCCGCATGGCCCAATTCAGTAAGGCGACATCGCATTTCTCTGGGATAACGATATCAACAACCACGCCTCGTAGCCTTGCTTGCGCAATCGCCACTTGAAGACTTTCATCGGGGAGGAAGTACGGAGTGACGATACGAATCCGCGTCCGGGCTTGCGCGAGCGCAGCTCCCAACAAAATCTCAAGTTTATCGATTATCACGTCGGGACCAGAAGAAATTCCGCGCGCATATACAGATCCATGGGTGCCAATGTTGGGCCACCAGATATCTTCATTCAAAATTTCATCCGTCGTGAAAGACCAATCATATGCAAAGCTTTCCATTAAGTGCCCGACGATTGGGCCCTCCAATTCAACGTGTACATCCGTGATCGAAGCGCCACGGCCAAGGCTTTCGACAACCTCCGCGCCAATGTTCATCCCTCCGGTGAAACCCGTCTGACCATCAACAATCAGAAGCTTCTTGTGATTGCGGATGTTCAAAAATGGCATCCGCCACGGCACCCATGTATGCAAAAACCGTTCGGCGAGCACACCAGCCTTCCTCAACCGCCGCAATATGACGGGCCAGAAATAGCCCGCCCCGATTCCATCCAAAAGCACCCGCACCGCTATGCCGCGCTTTTGGGCACGGATTAGCGCATCTGCAAAGGCGCGGCCGATTTCGTCGTTCCGGAAGATGTAAGATGCGAGTGCAATACTGTGTTGTGCTTGATCTATCGCAGACAGCATTGCGGAATACGCATTGCCGCCCTGTAGAACGGTAATTCGGTTTCCGGATACCACAGGAGTGTCAGTAATTTTTGCGCCAATTTGCGCAAGCATGTCTATGTTTGGCGATTTTGATTTTAACAGCGCCGTTTGGTCAATTGAGCCAGATATTGCGCCAAATCTGTCAAGCTTTACCGCGCGGCGCACCACGCGATTGATTCCAAAAACGTAATAAAGAAAGCCGCCCAGTAACGGCGAAATCCAAGCAACGCTGGTCCAACCAAGTGCCGTTCGAACATTGCTTTGTTTGAGAAGGACATGGACCGTGACGGTGATCGCGACAACCAGATAAATGGCAACAAGCGCTACCTGCACCAACTTGAACGACCATATCGAGGTCAAAAACCACATTACCTGCGCGCTCATTGCCGCTTCTTTGCGACAATACCACTTTGCTGTGCCAGCAACACTTGATTTAACCTCCCGACATATTAAGTAGTTAAGAGGCGGTGTCTTGCACAGTGCCCGCTGGCCCCGCAGACTTTTGCAGCACGACCGATTTTGTACCATGACAGATTTCGTATCATGACCAATATGGATTACGGCCCGACGGCCAGCATGGCCGACGGACAGAAGGTCCATCTGCCGCGGTTGCGGATCATCAGTTGGAATTTGCTCCGGCTTTTTGGTGCCAAGGTGAACGATGTTGCCGACCTTATAGAACGGCATCATCCCGATCTGTTGGTCATGCAGGAAGCCACGGAGGACTTTGCGGAATTGCCATCACTCGTTGGCGGCCATTTCTTTCGTGAACCATTGAGCGAGCGGGTATATGGCCTTGCGGCCTGGTCACCGCATCCGCTGCCACAGCCAAAGGCCTTACCGCTTCCGGTGTCAGCCATACCGGGCAAGGTTCCCCCGCGGCTCGCGCAATTGATAAAATTCGGAGGTGCAACATTTGCGAATGTTCATCTCTCGCATGGACAATTTCTAAATCGCTGGCAGTTGCTTCATATCGCACGTTCGCTAGAAGGCCCGGCTGCAATCATCGGAGACTACAACGCCGTCGGTCCCATCGGGCTCGCTGGATATAAGGATGTAGGCCCTCGTGAGCCGACGCATAGCCCCACGAACGTCATTTCATTTCGCCTGGACCGTTGTATGACGCGCGGCCTGACTTGCCTGGGCAAAAGCGCCCTACAGCGTGGTTCATCTGACCACCACCCTATACTTCTGGATCTGAAGATCAGCAGTGAAGCGTTGCAGCCATCACACCGCGATGGCCCCTTTGGTTCATTTCAACAGCGTACAGACCGGCTGCTGCGCACTGTCGTGCGCTCGAGGGCCCGCGCCCGGCGTAATGCCGATAATTTTGAGCGGTGCAATGGTGCCTAGCGGCCGCAGATGAAGCGCTCGCCAATTTCGCGATCAGCAAATGCGTAGCGGGCTGTGTGCATTCCTCAAATACTGCTAGGGAGTGATTATGACCAAAAACAATCACCCCCTGCTCTCGTTACTGAAGGGCTTTTACTGGTTCGACGAAGGCCTGCAAGCCTATCTGGAACACAAGGGCTGGCACGGCGTATCGCGTCCCCAATCAATGGTTATGGCCAATGTTGTGATGGGCGTGATCCACCCTGCAGATATTGCACGCAATCTCGGCGTAAGCCGCCAGGCGATTCATGTGACGCTGGGTCAGATGGCAGATGCAGGTATTCTTGAACTGCATGATGACCCAAACGACAAACGCCTGAAGATTGTGGCGATCAGTGAAACCGGAAAAGCGATGCGGCGAGACGCGCAGAAGGCCATGAAGGTTTTGACTGACATTCTGGCCACGCGGATTGGAGCCAAGCGGGTCGAAGCGCTGAGTGCAGCGTTCGACAGCGATTGGGGTGCTCCGCCAACATCCTTCAAGAGCCCGGCGGCCCCACGCCGCAAACCACGGAAATAGCTGCAAAATAGCGGTATTGCGCCTTGGTGGCGGTCCGAGGCAGACCAAATGCCGCGCCATTTATCGTCAACTAGATTGACAATAAAATCTCCCGCGCGCATGCTTTCATAGTGAGAAGTGCAGTTTGCATGGAGGCTCAAATGGCTGCAAAACGCGAACAGGAATTCGAATATCGCGGCGTCAATCACGTGGCGCTGGTTTGCAAAGACATGGCGCGAACCGTGAAATTCTATCGCGACATTCTGGGCATGCCGCTTGTAAAAACGCTGGATCTGCCACGAGGCATGGGACAGCATTTCTTTTTCGACATTGGCAAGGGCGATTCACTTGCCTTCTTCTGGTTTCTGGATTCACCAGACGGCCAGCCGGGTGTTTCCCACCCTGAGGCATTACCGGGTGCCGGTTCATTTGTCACCGCAAACGGTTCCATGAATCACTTGGCCTTTGATGTGCCCGCCGAAAAATTCGAGGAATATCACGCCAAACTGAAAGCCAAGGGCGTTGATGTGACGGAAATCCGCAATCATGACAATTCACCGAGCCAGATCAGTCCGCAGATGAGCAAGGATGTCTATATCCGCTCGTTCTATTTCAACGATCCTGATGGCGTGTGTCTGGAATTTGCGTGTTGGACAGGCGCACTGAAACCGAGTGACGTCGCTCACGAAGCAAACATGGCCGATGGTGAAAAAGCCAAAGGCGTGGTCTTTGCCGACGCGTAGCGATGTAAGCTTGCCGGAACGCATTGCGCCAAGTAGCGCTGGCATTATCTATCGCAAATTCCGCAGGGCCATAAAAGGCCCTGCGGAATCGGGGTGAGGCAGACGTAACGGCTTCAAGGTGTGGCTTTTAATGTTGACTGCGCGCGTTGAAAGCTCATGCGTATCACTAAGCAATGTCATGGCTGCAAATGGATGCGGCCTTGGCGCGCACGCCAAACATCACGTGTCATCTCCCAATATCGTGATTGCCGAACGGAGCCATCGGGTCGAACGCTTTCGCGCTCCCCCATCGCAATAAACCCGGCCGCTTCAATAACGCGCGCTGAACGAACATTATCCAGCGCTGCGGTAACACCAATCAGCCGCACACCCAAAACTTCGAACATCCAGCGAAAGCTGCGGGCCGCACCGGCTTTCCCCCGGCCCGAATTTTGCTGATCTGCACGGTGTGCGCCGGCAATTTCGGCCGACGAACGCTCTGGCCAAACGGTAAAGCGCGAATACCCCGCGATATGACCATTCTTGTCGATATCGACAGCCAGTATCGCCTCGCCTGCCTGACGCAAACGCTCTGCATCTTGTTGCCATGCCGCAATGGTTTGATGGGTGATCGGGCGGGGAAGATCGTAAATCGGACCAGAGACAGCCGGATCGCGCAACAATTCGACAAGCCCTGCGACATGTTCTGTGCCAGCGACGACATAATTGCTGCCCAACAATGTCAGATCAGCAATGCGCACGGCCTGCCGGATGGCAAGCTCTTCTTCAGGCGATGCATGCAAGACTGTTATCGGTGGCGCACTCATGAAAGAATGAAACGATACGTTTCTTTGGCTGGCAAGGCTCTCAAGATACGTTTGACTACGAACAGTTCGCGCCATCGCTTTGACCTACCTCCGGTTCCAGAAAACACTTAACTCGATGTCTTCGAAACCGGGGACAGGACGATCCCTAACGAGTAATCCCTAAAGTGCCTTGTTCACGGTGTTCGCCAACCGCACAGCGGCTGCGCACATCACCGACGCTTGAAACGCCCAACGGTAGCCGTGCACCTGGCAGATATGACAAGGTTGGGGCACGACGGCCACGCCGGCACAACATGTTCGGCATGCAACCTGTTTACAAATGAGGGCAAAGTAAGTTTGAAGCCCCACCTCGCGGTTATCAGGATCAAGATCGGCCGCCAGACAATCGACAAGCATCGAAACCGCGTAGCGCGTTGTCGGATCGGCAATCTGTTCCTGCGATGCCATTGCCGCTACTGCATTTCGGCTGCCTCGCCACCCGGCCAGCAGCGGCAGATCATGACGATCAGCTACCCTGGACACCCTTGGCAATGCGCTCACCGATGTCCGGGTCGATGCTGCGCCAGTACTTGAAGGCGCGTTCGAGCACTGGCTTGGAGACGCCACCCTTGAGGTGGCCAACCACGTTGGAAACCAGCCGGTCGCGCTCGGCGTCGTCCATCACCTCGCGTACCAATGTGTGCGCTTGGCCAAAGTCGTCGTCGTCCTTGCGCAACGTGTAGGCGGCGCGCACAAACGCACCCTTCGACTGCCAGACATCGTCCTGTGGCCAGCGCTCGGCGTCGGCCGCGGGTCCACCCTTGGAGTTTGGCGCGTAGACCGGATCGGTAACGTTGTCGATCCGCATGGCGCCGTCCTTCGAGTAGGAGTGGACGGGTGATTTCGGCCGGTTGACCGGAATCTGCTTGTAGTTCACCCCCATCCGCGCACGGTGCGCGTCGGCGTAAGCAAAGACGCGTGCGATTAGCATCTTGTCCGGACTGATTCCGGTGCCGGGCACGATGTTGTTGGGCTCAAACGCCGCCTGTTCAATTTCGGTGTGATAGTCGGTCGGGTTGCGGTCGAGCGTCAGCTTGCCAACCTCGATCAGCGGGTAGTCGGCATGCGGCCATACTTTGGTCAGGTCGAAAGGATTGAAGCGGTAAGTCTCCGCCTCGGCGAACGGCATGATCTGCATGTTGAGCGTCCAGCTCGGATAGTCCCCGCGGGCGATCGCCTCGTAAAGATCGCGGGTGTGGTAGTCGCCGTCCGTGCCGGCGAGCCGGTCGGCCTCATCCTGTGTGAGGCACTCGATCCCCTGATCGGTCTTGAAGTGGTACTTCACCCAGAACTTTTCGCCTTCGGCGTTGACCCACATATAGGTGTGGCTGGAATAACCGTTCATGTGACGCCAGGTCTTCGGGATACCGCGGTCGCCCATCAGCCAGGCCACCTGGTGGGCGGTTTCCGGCGACAGTGACCAGAAGTCCCACTGCATGTCGTGATCACGCAGGTTTGTGTCGGCACGGCGCTTCTGCGAACGAATGAAATGCTGGAACTTCATCGCGTCCCGGATGAAAAAGACCGGCGTGTTGTTGCCGACCATGTCGAAGTTGCCCTCGGTCGTATAGAATTTGAGGGCAAAGCCGCGCGGATCGCGCCAAGTGTCGGGGCTGCCGCGCTCGCCGGCAACTGAAGAAAAGCGCAGCAATATCTCGGTCTTCGTGCCGGGCTGGAAGACAGCCGCCTTTGTGTACTTGCTAACGTCTTGCGTCACCTCGAAACGGCCAAACGCGCCGCCGCCTTTGGCGTGGGGTTGCCGCTCCGGGATGCGCTCCCGGTTGAAGTTTGCCATTTGCTCGATGAGATAGTGATCGTGGAGCAGGATCGGACCGTCCGGCCCCACAGTGAGCGAGTGTTCGTCGCTGGATACGGGGATCCCGGCATCCGTTGTCGTTGGTTTTCTGTCGCTACTTGTCATGGTCATCTCTCCTGGCTGTGTTTGGTGCCTATGTCGACGGCTTACATTCTGTTCTTCCGTTCGCTCGGTGGTCGCCTGCAATGTCAAAAACGTGATGCATAGGTGCTACCAGCCTCGCCGCTGCCATCATCTGGTAGCTATCGTGAGTCCGGTCCCTAAAACCCTAATGCACAGCCATCGCCGCGCGGGTCGGCGCCGCCTTCGTAAAACCCGGTGTCGGCATTCCAGCGTATCGCCTGAGCGTGACCCACAATACTGTCCCAGCGCCCAACCAGTTTCACCGGCTGGCCACGTGCGATCAACTCGCGCAGGACATTGTCCGGAACATCGGATTCCATCCAAAGATCGCGCGATTCCATGCCCCAGGTGCGGCCGAACAACCAACGCGGTGCTTCGATAGATTGTTGCACGTCATATCCGAAATCAATCATGCGCGTCAGCATGGCGGCCTGTGTTTGCGACTGACCTTCGCCGCCCATGGTGCCGTAGGCGATCACCGGCGTGCCATCCTTCATGGCAAGCGCAGGAATGATGGTGTGGAAGGTGTTTTTCTTCGGCTCCAACCGGTTGGGGTGCTTTTCATCCAGCGAGAAGAAGCTTCCGCGATTTTGCATGATGATGCCCGTGTCGCCACCCATGACGCAGGCACCGAAATCGTAGTAGGGCGACTGAATTTTTGACACCATCAGGCTATCGCTATCGGTAACACAAAAATAAACGGTGCCGCCCGACGGCGATGGTTTATCGAAGTTGGTACCGTAACGCATGCCCGGCTCAATTTCGCCGGCGGGTAGTGCGCGATCCTCACGGATCAATTTGCGGCGTTCATCGGCGTAGCTTTTGCTCAGCAGCTTCCCCAGCGGGATATCGACAAAGTTCGGGTCCGTCAGCCATTCGTCACGATCAGCAGCAGCCACCTTCAGCACCTCTGCCATGTGGTGATAATAGTTCACTGTATTGTCACCCCAGCTCGCAACATCATAGCCTTCCAGCAGGTTCAGAACCTGAATGGCCGTCATGCCCTGGGTGCTTGGGGGAAGTTGATAGATATCGTACCCCCGATAATTGGTGGTGATCGGTGTGACCCATTCTGCTTGGTAGGCGGCAAAATCCTCAGGTGCTAAAGGCGATCCCAAGGGCTGCAGGCCGGAACAAATGCGCTCTGCAGGCTCACCTTCATAGAAAGCTTCGCGCACGCCCTTCTTGGCCATCAACTCAAGCGTGTCGGCCAGTTTGGGTTGAGCCAGAAAGCTGCCCTCGCGTTGCGGCTTGCCAGTTGGCAGAAAAGTCTCCGCCATGCCGGGATATTTGTTCAGCAGGTGTTCGTCAGCGACTATCCAGTCGGCCAATGACCGCGTGACGGCAAAGCCGTGACGGGCGTAGCAGATTGCATCCTCAAAGAGTTCAGCCCAGTCAAGTTTTCCGTGACGTTCATGCGCAATGCGAAAGCCGTCCAGCGCTCCGGGAACAGTCAGCGCAGCCAAGGGCCCGCGATCGGGAATGACGCCGGTGTGGCCTTGCTTGTGGTAGTACTCAATCGTTGCCTTGGCGGCGGATGGACCGCTGGCGCGAATGGCCTCCACATCTTTCACCTTACCGCCGGCAAGCAGCCAGAAGCCATCACCACCAACGCCAGCCATCTGCGAATATACGACCGCCATGGTAAGGTTCAACGCGATGGCAGCATCCACCGCACTACCGCCGTGACGCAAAGCTTTCATCCCGGATTCCGACGCCAGATAATGCGGCGAAGACACCATTCCCCGTGCGGCATAGACCGGGGGACGACCGGTACGTGGTCCGTTGGAGCTGGTCATTGTATTGTTCCTTTCGAGTTAGAGGGACGTGCCCCTCTTTGAGTCAGGACGCCGGATCGTCCGCGCTTGGCGGTGGTCCGAGGAACAGGCGCTGCAGCGGAGGAATCAGCCCACCGCAGCCGAGCGACAGCAGGCCGATCCACCACAGCAAGCCGTGCCCGGTGGTCATTCCGGTACTGATCAACGGAAACGCGGCAATCAGCAGAATGAACGAGAGGCTGAGGTAAGCGAGCCGGTTCTTGAAGAGTGCGGTCACGGCTTGTCTCCTTTACGTAACGAACATGACCATCAGGACGGTCGCGGCCCCGGTCAGCAGAAATGCGGCCAGCGTCCAGGGCAGTGTCTTGCGAAGAATGTCGCCCTCACGACCGCTGATCCCGGCGGTGCTGGCCCCCAACACTACGTTGGCCGGGCCGATGGCGTTGCCGATGTTACTGCCAGCGTTCTGGGCGGCCAGAATTGTTGAAACTGGTAGTCCCTTCAGCTTCGCCAGGGTGTGTTGCAGGTCGGAGAACATGGTGGTGGAGGATGTGCTGCTTGATGTAGCGAAGGCGCCGATAATCCCAATTCCATTTGCCATGAAGGCAAAGACATAGGCCGGCGCCACGGCGGCAATGCCGTAGGCCAGCGTTTCGTTCTGCCCCGAGTGATCCATGATCCGCGCCATCACAAGAAACGCGATGATCGGCACGGATGCCGGGATCGAACTGGCAAACAGGTTGGCCACGATAGAGGGCTGATTGTCTGCGCCGCCGGCGTTCCAAGCTTTGTAATAGCCGCGCATGTTGAATATAGCCCATGTCAAAACGGCAGTGATGATCAGGCTGGTCCCGGGATTCAGTAAGGGCGCCATGGGCGAATAGCTTGCCACCGCGCTGTTCACGATGCCGTAACCGGTGAAAACTTCGGGAAAGGGCAGGCCGATGGTGACGCTGCCCAGAGCATCATAGATCGGATCGATTAGGGATGAGGCCAGGGCGATCACCGTCAACACGGCATAGGGCATGAAGGACATGGCCAATCCCATTGGTGCGGATTTTTCCGTACTGTCTCGCGTCATGGTGGCCTGCATCGCCGGGCGTTCGCCGATATCCGTGTTCGGTTCGGCATAGCGGCGCCAGCGTGACAGAGGATAAAGCGCCAGCATGGCCGCCGACGCCGGGATAAACGCGGCCAGAACCGGCTGAAACTGCACGACCAGAACCTGACCAAGACCCTGTACCGCTGAAATAATCAGTATCAGAGGCCAAGCGTGGCGGATCGCGGCCCAACGTCCGTACATCCACACGATCATAAAGCCGCCAAATAACGCCTGAATGACCATGAGCCATGCTGTCAGAGTGCCCGTTGCGGCGGCCGTAGCGGGGTCAAGATCGACCACTTGCAACGTGGCAATCCAGCCAAGGCCCAGCGTGCCGTAATACTTGGCCCAGATATGCGCGATGATCGGGATCGCAACCGCATAGATGGGCCGCATGCCAATGGCCACCAACAAGGGTGCAACGACCACGATGGGCGTACCAAAACCGTCGATGCCTTGAAGGAATGACGTGAACACCCAGCCGAGCGCGACCACGATGAACAACTCGTTCCGGCTGAAACTGACGATGCCCTGACGCAGTGCCTCATAACCGCCAGCCTTGTTCATGACATGATACAGCAGCAATGCGGTCCAGATGACAAACAGGATGGGTGCGGAATCCCACACGCCCTTCGCGCCCGCCGCCGCCAGGGTATCGACAGGTGTCCGAAAGAGAAACAAGGCGACCACTGCCGCCACAAACATGCCAGTGGTGCCTGCCTGTTGCGCGGTCCAACGCAATTGCACCAAGAGAAATGCCAGAATGATAATCGGTGCCGCCGCAGCAAGCCAGTGCAGAACATCGACCGGTATTAAGGTGTTTTGCATGTTTCCTATTTCACTCCGTCAATATTCACGATCTCATACAAATTGAATTAATGGCTTGAAAAGAGTGCTGGTTGTTGCCGAACCGCAGTGTGTTATGGGCGCGTGCAAGGCCCTTTCCGGCATCCGTCGGGTTGCCTTGGATTCGGTCGTCCAATGACTTGCTTCTGATCAACGCGCACTGCGCGAAGACGGACTCAACGCGCACTGCGCGAAGACGGTCGCGATAAAGAACAACATCTAGAATGAGGCCATTGTAAGCTTGATAAGCGCTTTCACAAGGGGGCCCTCAAAGCCAGTGATTCATTGTTGAATCTGAAGCGTCCGCTCATCACCGCCTCCAGGAACGCGCGTACCGCATGGGCACAACGCTGCCGAGGACTAAAGCCATCGGGCAGAGCGCCGCGACCCACATGCCAACGTACAGTGAGCATTTACCTCTCACGGTCTGTCTCCTACAATTGATATCTGGCAAAACTATCGCGTGAGCAATGTCGTTGAGACGCTTGAACTCACCGCAAACGAACTTGGCTATCCGAAAGCCATGCGTCTGGACAACGGGCCAGAGTACATCTCCCGCGACCTCGTTCTGTGGGCCTCCCCGCGCTTGGCGTGCTTTGCTGGGTGGCCGGCGCGCAACTCCACGGCCCTGAACGTCCGAGACATGCGCGCAGGTCGCGACCAGATGTAGTCGGCTTCCTTGGTCAGCATGTGTCAGACGATCATTGCCAACTTCCGAACGGCTGCAAGTGCTGCGATATGCGATGAGTGCGACACTGACATCGGTTGGGTTATTGGCAGTTACGCTGATGTACGCCAACAGCTTTTATAATTTCTCGCATTCTGGCGGGTTCTGAGGCATCAAATTTTTCTGGAGCCGATGCATCATTATGCGCGCGCGACATGACTTTTGATCGTGCCGACCGCGCAGTTGCAAATGGCAGTCGCTTCTTCACAGATGAATTCGTTATCAGTCAGAAGCAGGGCTTCTTTTTGTTCGGGGGGAAGACGTTACAAGTCTGCTTCATCATCGCCCGCACTGGACGCCTTCCAAACGCCGCATTCCAGGCATAGAGTAAACGCTGGCGTTCACCTTGCCACTGCGAAACCTTCGCAACCGGATAGCCCAAAGCCTTCTACGCCCATCGCAGCAAATTGCGCCGCGAGTCATATTTGAGATTTTTTGGAACCAGTTACGTCTTCGACTATTGTTACTGGTGACGTCACATATCGATGAAAAGGATGCGGCGATGATCATATCCAAAATAGCAATATTCTCGATGCTTGCGACCGGGCTGCTGTTTGGGGCGACTTATTCTCATGCGCAAACTGATACACATTCTCATACGCAAACCGATACACATGCGACACCATCATCCACGAGCAATAGCGCCAACGATCTGCAAATTCCGAGGGCGATGCAAATTGAACATGACACGCTTCATTCTGATCTCGTCGCGCTGACAAAATCCGGAGGCCTAACTGGGCAAGCCGCGCAACAGGTGGCAAAGGTTCTGGACCATCACTTCCAGAAAGAGAACGAATACGCATTGCCGCCACTCGGCCTACTTGTCCCACTTTCCGAAGGAAAATTCGATTGCAGCATGACCGCTGTTCTTCCAATGACGGACAAGCTTCGAGCCGGTATGCCGGTGATGCTTGCGGAGCACAAGGATATTGAGGCGGCCGTATCCGACTTAAAAAAAGCCGCAACATCCGAGAACAATGCCGAAGGCGTACGGTTTGCCGATGAATTGGCCGCACACGCTCAAACCGAGGAGCAAGTTATGTATCCGGCCGCGCTATTGATTGGTTTGTATGTGAAAGGAAAAGCAGCGCACTGCCCCGGCTGAGCCGAGCGCAGACTATATGACCGGCCAAACACCGCTGATCCATGGCGTCATCGTTTATCGCTAGCCGTGCACCGAATATGATGGCGCAAAAGTTGGAAAAACACAGAAGGGAATATTTATGGCTGACGTTCGCAATGTGGCCGTACTCATCGGAAGCCTGCGCAAGGACTCGCTAAATCGAAAAACCGCTCTCGCGCTCAAGAAGCTGGCATTACCTCAACTGAAACTTGAGATCGTCGAAATTGGCGATTTACCGCTCTACAATGAGGATCAGGAAGCCGCCAGCGTCCCTGACGCTTGGCGGCGGTTCCGCGGAGAGATTCGTGCGGCCGATGCTGTGCTGTTTGTTACACCGGAATATAACCGCTCAGTGCCAGCAGCGATCAAGAATGCACTGGACGTGGGCTCTCGTCCCTACGGAAAGAGCGTCTGGGACGGCAAACCAGGCGCAGTGATCAGCGTCTCACCAGGGGCGATCGGCGGGTTTGGTGCCAATCATCACCTGCGCCAGTCGTTGGTCTTCGTAAACGTACCAGCAATGCAACAGCCGGAAGCCTATATTGGAATGGCAGCGAAGCTGTTCGATGACAATGGTGAGTTGACCAATCAGGAAACAGCGAAATTTCTACGCCAATTCATCGAAGCGTTTACAAAATGGATCGACCGCAACAGCTGATTTGATTGGCCTGCAATTGGCCAAAAATTGATGCTGGTTCATAATTCTCGGAGGCTGCGCTGGGGCAAGCAAGCGTTTGCGCGGCTATGGCGTGATTGCGACCTTCAACAGAGCCGTGGGACAAAGCGATCGCGATGTATATCACGTTGTAAGTCACGCCGAGATCGCTGTATGATGCGATGGCAGATTATCACAGCAGAGCCCCCTCTTATCCGTGGAAAGGCGCAATATGCCTTTGATCCACACGCGCGGGAGGCGTTCGAAAGTCAGGTCATGATACCGGCTCTGCGCATCTGCTTCGCCGGGCACGGAGATGGCCCGCAACGAATGACATCATTTGAATGGCTTGGCGTGCCGGCGAGTGCGGCTATCGCCGCAGGGGGCATATTGGCGTTTGCGTCATGACCGCACGGGCACCAGCTCACGGTCCTGCAGCAACGCAGGATTTGCAACATGCAGGACGATGAGCCTTGAATATTTTTCACTTCAACGCCTTGCGAAATTCCGGTTTCGAACCGCTTGAACCGCCTATCCGAGCCGAACTCTTCAGCGTCGAGCGCCTGGAACAGCACGCAGCAAGTCTCGCCACAGCTCAGCGCGTCGATCCAAATCTGCGCGCCCGGCGCCTCCTCACCCCACGCCTTTACGACAACACAAAAGTCCTAACCGCCACCTATCGCGCCGCTGTGCGCGCGACGCGCACCAATCAACCGATCACACCAGCGTCTGAGTGGCTGCTGGACAATTTTCATGTGGTCGATGAACAAATTCGCGATATCAAAAACGACCTTCCGCCCGGTTATTATCGGCTGCTTCCGAAATTGGCAGATGGCCCATTGCAGGGTTATCCGCGTGTATTCGGAATTTCCTGGGCCCTGATTGCCCATACCGACAGTGCATTCGACCTTCAAAAGCTGACCCGTTTCGTGAAGGCCTATCAACGCGTACAGCCGCTGACCATTGGCGAGCTTTGGGCCATTGCAATCACGCTGCGAATTACACTGGTTGAAAACCTGCGCCGTCTTGCCGAGGAAATCGACGAGCGCCTGACGGCGGGCCAACGCGCCGATAGCATCGCCGATCATGTCATGGATACGACCGATCGCGATTCCACGTCTGCATTTATTTCGAGCCTGGATATGATGCCATGGTCTACGGCGTTCGCAGTGCAGTTGTCGCAGCGCCTGCGCGATCATGACCCCGATACGACACCAGCCTTGCGCTGGCTCAACGACCGGCTGAAAGCGGAAGGCACGACGACAGACCAAATCGTTCGAAAGGAAGTTCAGCGCCAAAGCGTAATGAACGTGACCGTACGAAACGTGATCACGAGCATGCGTCTGGTTTCGATGATCAATTGGGCAGAGTTCGTCGAAAGCGTTAGCCCGGTTGATGCCATATTACGCAATGGCAGCAATTTCGCGGCGATGGACTTTCCCACACGTGATATGTATCGCGGCGCGATTGAGAAACTGGCGCGCGGTTCCGCGTGTGATGAGACAGATATTGCCCGGCGCGCAATCGCGAATGCAAAACGTGTCCGTGATACCGATCGCGACGCATACCGCAAAGCCGATCCAGGTTATTACCTGATCGCTCAGGGCCGCCGCGACTTCGAAAGGGAACTTGGTTGCGGGGTGCCGCTCCGCGCACGGCTCTTCCGCCTCAATTCGCGTCTCGGTGTCTTGGGTTATGTTGGCATGATCGCCATTGTTACGGCGGCCATTCTCACTGTGGCGCTGCTCGCAGCCGCACATGCCGGAAGTGGCGGCTGGACGCTTTTCATCCTGGCCATTGCCGGTCTCATCCCGGCCTCTGACATCGCCGTCGCAGTCATCAACCGTTCGGTTGCAAAACATGTCGGCGCAACACGTTTGCCCGGCCTGGAGCTACGCGACGGCATTTCGCCAACGCTGCGTACTATTATCGCCGTCCCCACCCTGCTCACCAGCATCTCTGCGATCCAGCGCCAGATCGAGCGGCTGGAGGTGCACCATCTTTCAAATCCAGACGCGAACTTCGTGTTCGCGCTACTGTCAGACTGGTGCGATTCAGCCGTCGAACATGGCGGCGATGACGACGCGCTGCTCGATGAAGCCGCAACAGGCATTGCACAGCTCAATGAGCGTTATGGCCCGGGCGCCACAGGTACACGTTTCTTCTTGCTCCACCGCCGCCGCATCTGGAACGGAAGCGAAGGAAAGTGGATCGGCTGGGAGCGCAAACGCGGCAAACTGCATGAACTAAACAGGTTGCTACGCGGCGCTTCCGACACCAGCTTTCTGCCAGTCAACGGACAAATCCCATCGTTACCTGCAGACATCCGCTACGTCATCACACTGGATGCCGATACGCGACTGCCGATAGGGACCGCGAAGCGCCTGGTCGGAAAAATTGCGCATCCTCTCAACCGGCCACGTTTCGATCCGGCGGTCGGCCTTGTGGTAAGCGGCCATGCCATTCTTCAACCGCGCGTGACACCATCGCTGCCCATAGGCAGGGAGGGTTCGCTCTTCCAGCGAGTTTTTTCCGGCCCCAACGGACTCGACCCCTACGCGTTCGCGGTTTCCGACGTCTATCAGGATCTGTTTGAAGAAGGCTCCTACTGCGGCAAGGGTATCTACGAAGTCGACATTCTCGAGGCCGCACTCGACGGCCAGATCCCTGAAAATGCGGTTCTCAGTCACGATCTTCTGGAAGGCATTTTTGCGCGCGCGGGCCTCGCCTCGGATATTGAGGTGGTCGAGGAATTTCCGTCGCGCTACGACGTCGCGGCAGCGCGCCAGCATCGCTGGGTACGCGGCGATTGGCAGTTATTGCCCTGGATATTCGGTTTTGGCAGTAAGGTGCAGGGCACTGGGCGGAAAACCTCGATCCCCTTGATGGGGCGTTGGAAGCTGCTCGACAATTTGCGCCGTTCCCTGTCGGCACCCTCCGCCTTGCTTGCTCTCATCGTTGCCTGGCTGGAGCCGATGGCAGTCGCTGAAATTTGGACAATTTTCATTCTATTGACCGTCATCCTGCCGCCCCATCTTGCGGCAATCGCCAGCATCGTGCCGCGCCGCACGGATGTCACACTCCAAAACTATTGGCGCACATTGCGCGGCGATTTCGCGCTTGGCGCTATGCAGAGTACATTTCTGATCACGTTCCTCGCGCATCAGGCGTGGCTGATGGTCGATGCTATTGGACGAACACTTTATCGACTGGTCGTCCGCCACCGTCTGCTTGAATGGGTAACCTCAGCGCAGGCCAATAACGATTCTGAGTTCGACAGCCGCAGCCTCATCACACAGATTGCCGCAAGTGCAATCTTCGCGGCTTGCTGTGCGCTCCTCATTGCATATTCTGGCCATCATACGTGGCCAATTGCGGCACCGTTTGCGGCATTGTGGGTTCTATCACCTGCGATTGCACGCTGGACAAGCGCGCCGCCACACGCAAACGGCCATCTGTCACTCGCATCCGGCGATGCGCACGCTTTGCGGCTGATTGCACGCCGCACCTGGCGCTTCTTCGAACAATTCGTGACCGCCGAAGACAACATGCTTCCGCCCGACAATTTTCAGGAAGATCCGGCGCCGGTGATCGCTCACCGTACCTCACCCACAAATATCGGCCTGTATCTTTTGTCGGTCGTGACGGCGCGCGATTTCGGCTGGATTGGAACGCTCGATACCATAGAGCGTCTTGAGGCCACATTCGCGTCGATGAAAAAGTTGGAGCGTTACCGCGGCCATTTCTACAATTGGTACGACACGGGCGACCTCCGCGCGTTGGAGCCGAAATACGTATCATCGGTGGACAGCGGCAACCTTGCCGGTCACCTGATCGCGCTGGGCAATGCGTGCCGTGAGATTGCCCAGGAACCAGCCGGCAAACCAGACTGGGTGCCGGGTCTTCAAGACACTCTGGCACTGGTGCACGAGGCCGCGTCTGAACGCGCCCATCCCACTGCATTGAACACCGCCATCGATGCGCTCGCCGATATGCTTGAGCACGAACCCTCCAACAGCACGAACACCGCCGAACGTCTCGCGGATCTGGCAGAACAGGCCAATGCGCTCGCGAGCCTCGCACACAGCGATGCCGCCGAGCATGACGTGCACAACGGGCAAGACGAGCACAATGATCTGGCAACGCCGGAACTCATCGTGTGGACGAAGGCCTTGCAGACCTCAATCGCCGCACATCGACGCGATTGTGAGCATGTTCAATCGGCCAGCATCACAGAGCGCTCCAACGCGCTTGCCGATCTCGCTACCGCGATGGCAATGTCCATGGAATTCGGATTTCTGTTCGATTCCAGCCGCCAGCTTCTTTCTATCGGCTATAGCTGCGCAGACGGAAGCCTGGATACAAATTTCTACGATCTTCTTGCATCGGAAGCGCGACTGGCCAGTTTCGTCGCCATCGCCAAGGGCGATGTGCCGGCCAAGCACTGGTTCCGCCTTGGCCGGACCATGACGCCAACCAATGGCGGTTCGGCACTGATTTCGTGGTCCGGGTCAATGTTCGAATATTTGATGCCCTCATTGGTAATGCGTGCGCCGGCCGGCAGCTTGCTGGAACATACCAACCAATCGATTGTCGCCCGTCAGAAAAAATACGGTCGTGCACTCGGTGTACCCTGGGGGATGTCGGAGTCGGAATACAACGCCCGCGATATCGAACAGACCTATCAATATCTGAGCTTCGGTGTTCCAGACCTCGGATACAAACGGGGCCTCAGCGAGAGCATCGTTATCGCGCCCTATGCGAGCGGTCTAGCGGCGATGGTCAATCCCGATGCCGCGGCGCGCAATTACGCGCGCATGGCCCAAATTGGTGCCCGCGGTGTTTATGGCTGGTACGAAGCAATCGATTACACGCCTGCGCGCCTTCCAGAAGGCGTAAATTTTGCCATCGTTCGCGCCTATATGGCGCATCATCAGGCAATGACGCTGGTAGCGATTGCAAATGCACTACAGGACGGCAAGATGCGCGTGCGCTTCCACGCTGAACCGATGGTACAGGCAACCGAACTTTTGCTTCAGGAACACATGCCGCGCGCCGCAGCCATGGCGCGGCCACCGCCTGAGCAATCCGCACTGACTGCATACATTGCGAGCTTGGGCACGGGAACCCAGCGCCGTTACAATTCGGCTCATTCGCGTGTGCCGCGTACGCATATCCTGTCGAACGGGCGCTACAGTACGATGGTGACCGCCGCAGGGTCCGGCTATAGCCGCTGGCGTGATATCGCGATCACGCGCTGGCGGGAAGACACGACCTGTGATGGCTGGGGCTCCTACATTTATTTGCGCGACCCGCATAGCGGTGAGGCATGGTCGTGCGGATATCAGCCAAGCGTAACCGAACCAGACAGTTACAACGTCACATTTTCTGAAGACCGCGCCGAGATCATCCGCAACGACGACACGATCACAACAATCCTGGAGGTCTTGGTCTCGCCCGAGGATAATGCCGAGGTTCGCCGTGTCACAATCACCAATCACGGAACAAAAGCCCGCGATATTGAACTGACGTCCTATGCCGAGCTTGCACTGGCGCGGCAGGCCGACGATATTGCGCATCCCGCGTTTGCCAAGCTGTTTGTGGAGACGGAATTCGAACCGAACCTCGGCGCAATTCTGGCGACACGGCGGCAGCGTTCGGTTGGCGATCCACTGATCTGGGCGGCGCACCTGGCGGTGGCCGAGGGCGAGTGTTCAAGCGACATACAATTCGAGACTGATCGCATGCGCTTTCTTGGCCGCGGGCAAACCGCCCGCTCACCAGCGGCGATTTCGGAAGGCTGGCCGTTGTCAAACACCGCAGGCCCGGTTCTTGATCCGATCTTCAGCCTGCGCCGCCGCATGCGCATCGCGCCCGGCGCGACCGCACGCGTTGCATTCTGGACGGTTGTGGCATCCTCGCGCGAAGAGGTGCTCGTCCTGGCCGACAAGCACCACGATCCAATGGCATTTGAGCGTGCCACGACACTCGCCTGGACCCAGGCGCAGATGCAGCTTCGCCACCTCGCTATCGGCGTGGACGAAGCGCACCTGTTCCAGCGTCTTGGGAATCACATTTTGTATTCCGACGCCGCACTGCGCCCATCCTCCAACGCGATACAGCACGGCGCAAGAAAGATGTCCGCACTGTGGCCGCAGGGCATTTCTGGAGACTTGCCAATCGTGCTCGTTCACATAGACGAAGAGAGCGATCTGGAACTCGTGCGCCAACTTCTTAACGCACACGAATATTGGCGGCTGAAACAGCTCGCCGTCGATCTGGTGATCCTCAATGAGCGCGCGGCGTCTTACGTTCAGGACCTTCAAACCGCGCTTGATACGCTCGTAAGAATGAACCAGTCGATGCCCAAGATTGTAAGCGACGATGCGCGCGGAGCCGTGTTCGTTCTGCGCGCCGATCTGGTTTCCTCCGAAATCCGCGGCCTGCTACAGGCTTGCGCCCGCGCGATTCTTCACGGCGACCGCGGCACATTGGCCGAACAGATCAATCGCGCCCGTCATCACATGCAGACCACTGCACCGCCAGCACAACGCACACGTCCCGCCGCCGAACTGGAACCGCAATCGGTACGGCCCGAAATGGAATTTTTTAATGGCATTGGAGGGTTCGCGGACAATGGCCGCGAATATTTCACGCTGCTTGAGGGCAATGAATGTGCCCCCGCGCCATGGCTGAATGTCATCGCCAATCCCGCGTTCGGGTTTCAGGTCTCGACGGGAGGCAGCGGCTTTACCTGGTCAATCAATAGCCAGCAGAACCAGATCACGCCGTGGTCGAATGATCCGGTTGGCGATGCACCCGGCGAAGTCATCTATGTTCGTGACAATGACACTGGCGAGATTTGGGGGCCGACAGCCCTTCCCATACGCGAGACATTTTCGCCCTACGCAGTATCGCACGGACAAGGTTACAGCCGCTTCGAACACACCTCGCATGGAATTTCGCTCCAGCTTTTACAATTTGTGCCGGTGGGCGACTCCATCAAAATTTCGCGACTTAAGATTTCCAATCTTACTGGCCGTAAACGCAGCCTGTCGATCACCGCTTACGTTGAATGGGTTCTCGGCACAAATCGCTCTGCCTCTGCACCTTTCGTGATCACCGAGCTTGATGCCGATACGAGTGCGATCTTCGCGCAGAACATTTGGAACAACCAATTCAGCGAGCGCGTGGCATTCGCGGATTTGGGCGGTCGCCAGATGGCATGGACTTGTGACCGCACGGAATTTATCGGCCGCGACGGCGCGCTCGATAATCCCCTCGGATTGGCGCAAGACGCGGTTCTTTCCGGTCGCGCTGGTGCCGGTCTTGACCCATGCGCCGCATTGCAGACGCACATCACGCTTGGTGCCGCCAGCACGACGGAAATCGTCTTCTTCCTCGGGCAAACATCATCAAAGGCAGACGCGCAGGCGTTGCTGGACAAATATCGTAAAGCCGATCTCGACGCGGTGTTCGGCGAAGTCACACAACAATGGGACGACACACTTGGAACCGTTCAGGTCAAAACACCTGACCGCGCGATGGACATATTGCTCAACCGCTGGCTGCCCTATCAAACACTGGCTTGCCGCGTATGGGCGCGCACCGGCTTCTACCAGGCAAGCGGCGCTTATGGCTTCCGCGACCAGTTGCAAGATGTGATGGCGCTGTGCCTGTCACGGCCAGACATTGCGCGCGAACATTTGCTGAGGGCTGCCGCGCGGCAATTCACCGAAGGCGATGTTCAGCATTGGTGGCTGGCAGAATCCGGACAGGGCATTCGCACGCGCATCGCAGACGATTGCGGCTGGCTCGCCTATGTCGTGGCGCATTATATTCAAGTCACAGGCGATCGGGCCGTTCTCGACGAAATGATTCCGTTCCTCGAAGGACCGGTGCTGCGCGAAGACCAGCATGATGCTTTCTTCCTGCCAACGATTTCGGACAAAAAGGCCAGTCTGTTTGATCATTGCGCGCTCGCGCTCGACAAGAGTCTGAAGACCGGCGTGCACGGCCTGCCGCTAATGGGAACGGGAGATTGGAACGATGGAATGGACGCGGTGGGCGAAGGCGGAAAAGGTGAGAGCGTCTGGCTGGGCTGGTTCCTCTATTCGACATTGATGTCATTTGCGAGTCTGGCTGACCGGCACGAAAGCCCCGAACACGCGGCGGACTGGCGCCAGCATGCCGCCGACTTGAAGGTCTCACTCGAACGGCATGCGTGGGATGGCGACTGGTATCGCCGTGCCTTTTTCGACGACGGCACGCCGCTCGGCTCCATCGCCAACAGTGAATGCCGTATCGATTCAATCGCGCAGTCCTGGGCCGTCATCTCCCACGCCGCAGACCCCGCGCGCGCAACGCGTGCCCTTGCCGCCGTCGACAAATATCTGGTGAAGCGTGAGGAAAAGCTGTCGATGTTGTTCACACCGCCATTTGTCCATCCGGCGCGCAATCCTGGCTATATAAAAGGGTACCCGGCTGGCGTCCGCGAAAACGGTGGCCAGTACACACACGGCGCAGTGTGGGCAGCACTGGCATTCGCGATGGAAGGCGACGGGGACAAAGCACACGAATTGTTTTCGATGTTGAACCCCATAAACCATTCCAGCAACGGCACCGAGGTTCATCGCTACAAGGTCGAACCGTATGTCGCCTGCGCCGATGTTTATTCGATGCCGCCGCATACCGGACGCGGTGGGTGGACGTGGTATACAGGTTCGGCAGGCTGGATGTATCGCACGGCGCTGGAATGGATATTGGGCTTCCACGTTCAGGGCGATACGCTCGCGCTCGACCCCTGCATCCCGCGTAGCTGGCCTGGCTTCGAAATTTCCTTCCGCTATCGCACTGCCCGCTACGAGATCACCGTTGAAAATCCGCTCGGCGTCAGCCGCGGTATTCTGGCGACCAAGCTGGACGGTACGATATTGCGCGGAACTGCAAAACTGTCTGTTCCGCTTGTGGACGACGGCGAGACTCACCACGTGCACGTGGTCCTGGGATGAAAGCATGAGGACGACATGGCCGAAGATATAAGTCCGCTTGCTGGAAAGCCGGTTCCCGCAACACTGCTGATCAATGTCCCTCGGCTGATAACAGCCTATTTCGAGACGACGCCCGATCCCGCCATCGCTGCGCAGCGCGTCGCGTTTGGCACATCCGGCCATCGCGGTTCGGCCTTCGCAGGCGCCTTCAACGAAAATCACATCCTTGCGATCACACAGGCCGTTTGTTTGTATCGCCGCCGTGCAGGCACAGACGGGCCACTGTTTCTCGGTATGGACACGCATGCGCTCTCCGAATCCGCATTTGCCAGTGCTATCGAGGTTCTTGCGGCCAACGGCGTAGAAACAATAATTGACGAACATCATGGCTACACGCCGACACCGGTAATCAGCTACGCCATCCTGACCTACAATCGCGGCCGCAAGAGCGGCCTTGCCGACGGCATTGTCATCAGTCCGTCGCACAACCCGCCAGATGAGGGTGGCTTCAAATACAATCCGTCCAACGGTGGCCCCGCAGATACCGGCATCACGGGCTGGATCGAGAAACGCGCGAACGAATTTCTCGAAAGCGGCCTCAGCGATGTGAAGCGCATGCCATACGAACGCGCGCGCAAGGCGGCCTGTATCAACACCCATGACTACATCACGCCCTATGTCGCGGACCTGTGCAATGTGGTGGACATGGAGGCTATCCGCACAGCCGGCGTGCGCATTGGCATCGATCCCCTGGGCGGGGCTGCCGTGCATTATTGGCAGCCAATTATCGAACGCTACAAGATAGACGCCACCGTTGTGAACGATGCCGTCGATCCCACCTTCCGCTTCATGAGTGTCGATTGGGACGGCAAGATCCGGATGGATTGTTCCTCGGCCTATGCGATGACGCGGCTCGTCGCGATGGCCGACAAGTTCGACATCGCCTTTGCCAACGATACCGACGCGGACCGGCACGGGATCGTCAGCCCGTCTGGCGGCTTGATGAATCCGAATTATTATCTCGCAGCCGCGATTTCCTATCTCTTCACCAACCGCCCCGGCTGGCACAGCGGCAGCGCGGTGGGAAAGACGGCTGTCTCCAGCGCGATGATCGACCGTGTGACTGCGAAGCTGGGCCGCAAGCTCATCGAAGTGCCGGTTGGATTCAAATGGTTCAGCGCCGGGCTCATCGATGGATCGCTTGGCTTCGGCGGCGAGGAAAGCGCTGGCGCCGCGTTCCTGCGGCGAGACGGTTCGGTCTGGACGACGGACAAGGACGGGTTGATCATGGGATTGCTTGCCGCCGAAATTACGGCGCGTACGGGCCAAGACCCCAACCAATATTATGAGTCCGCGACTTGCAATCTCGGGAAATCGTTCTACCACCGCATCGATGCGCCAGCGTCGCGCGAACAAAAGGCGCGTCTGTCAAAAATCACGGCCGGGCAATTCGGTGTTGAGACACTTGGTGGCGAAGCGATCGAGACGATGCTGACGCGGGCACCCGGCAATGATCAGCCGCTTGGCGGCATCAAAGTGGCTACCAAGAACGGCTGGTTCGCCGCGCGGCCTTCGGGAACGGAAGATGTTTACAAGATATACGCTGAAAGTTTTCGCAGTGAAGATCACATGAAACAGATTCAAGCCGACGCACAAACCGCGATCGGTATGATGCTCGGCCAAACGTCGTGAGTACAATCATACCGGATCCGCTGTGATGCAATCCGACATCGCGACTGTTTCGGGCAGTTCGCAGGAATGTAACGCTAGAGCATGCTTCTCTGGTAACGCTCTTAATGTTGTTGGGCACTCCATGAACTGGCCGTTATCCGGTTTAGTCGACGCCCACTCTGGAGACACCGCGCATTCACGGTGAAGCTAGCGTCTGGACACAAGCCAGTCCTGCAGACGCGCGATCTTCTGCGCACGCGCCTGCCCGTAGGACCCGACCTCCGGTATCTGCCCCGGAGGAGAAAATAGGCAATTGCTCATCTGCCCAAGGAAACGGCTCAACAAGACCGGATGGCACAAACGATCACCTTGCAGGCATCCGTAGACCACGTCCCGCTGTGCCGCCCAATCAATGTGTTTTTCGCGCTGCTCGCGGGAAGGCTCTCGGTCGCTGCTAGATCCGGTCTCCTTCTTCCTCTTGCGAACGCCGCAAGCCTGCTCAGAATTCCACCGCACGTTCCAGGCCATGCAGAGGTCCGACAAGCGAACATGCTCCGCAAGGAATTCGCTTTACGATCTCATCCCAGACCATGGCACAGAAAATTTTTTCGCGTTTGAACGTGGCGATTGCCACGATACCTCCCGGATTGCTGCTGTATTTATGGCCTTCGATTGTGTTTGCGAGCACGGAATTGAATCTGGATTCGCAAGCGTTACCCAAGCAAAAATCGCCAGTTCGCGCATTAATTTCGGGTGGAATGTTTTGGCCTTCGTACTCCCGTGCGTATTATTTTCCGTGCCTCTACCAGCTTCAGGCAATGAAGTGGCCAGACAGTCCGCACTATACCGGAGCATGGTTCGCCCGGAACTGCGTCCACAGCCAGTCCGTCTGCATTCGCGTAACGCGACGCAACACCAAAACCTTAATCGTCGAAACCGACAAAAACCGCCGCGTCATCGACCGATTTGCGTGTAGAAACCACTGCATTCGCCGGGAATGAATCATCCGGCCAGCCCATCGCGATGCAGATCATGATGACCTGATCATCGGGGATGCCGGCATGTTCACGCACGACCGGCGATTGCATGATGCCCTGACTGTTGATGACGCACCCCAAACCGCGCGACCAGGCCGCGTTGACCAGCGCATTGGCGATGGCACCGCAATCAAACGGCGCAATGTCGCCGCCATGGATCGAGCGGTCATACGTCACAACCACCGATACCGGCGCGTCGAATTGGCGAAAGCCGCGCAGCACCCAATCCCGACGCGCGGCCTTGTCATGCCGTTCAATGCCCATGGCGCCGAATAATTGTTTTGCAATCCCGATCTGCCGTTCGCGATGCGCACCGGCATATTCACCATGGCTACGAAATTCGCGTGATGACGGCACACCCGCCAGATTGCGTTCGGTATTGCCAGCGCGGATGCGATCCAGCGGTGCGC
Organism: Hyphomicrobiales bacterium; assembly: GCA_040255365.1. Lineage (GTDB taxonomy): Bacteria > Pseudomonadota > Alphaproteobacteria > Micropepsales > Micropepsaceae > Rhizomicrobium. The sequence goes on along the minus strand of JBDZUY010000016.1, from coordinate 24,704 downwards.
CCGCGACCACCGTAAAATTCCACGGTTGCGTGTTGAGCGACGACGGCGCGCGCATCGCGATTTCGATGATCTCTTTGATCAGGGCTTTCGGCACGGGGTCCGGCTTATAACCGCGGATACTACGCCTGCCCAAAACAACGTCATCAAACTGCACTGTCGAATCTCCCGATGGCTTCATGCGCGCGCATGACACCGATTGTGTTCCATCGGCAAGGCCCAGTGCAAGAACGCCGGCACGATCAGCGCATGGCCGTGCCAAATCTGGCCTGGCGACACGTCATGAGGTGTGGCTCTAACAGCAGTTTATTGCGAATTGTCGGGCGCAATCGGCTTTGCCGTAGCGTTTTCTGCGCTGGCTGTCAGCAAGGCGGCATGCGCTTGCGCATACCCTTTCATCGAGAGCGGAAAGTCGAACTTCTTGCCATCATCCGCAACCAGCTGAACCTTGGCATCGGTCTTTGCGTCGTCAAACGCCTTGATGACCGGTGCGGGCATCACAGTTTCGACATAGCAGCCATCGGGTGCGCAACGGCGAAAGCCAAAGGCCTGCGAGGTAAATTGGCCAGCCGAAATGGTCAGCCCCTTGGCCAAGGAAACACCCAGCGGCACGGCAATCTGAATCACGTGGCGCTTGTTGGCAGGCGCATAAGCGATCGACACGCTCATCACGCGCCGTTTTGAATCCTTGTCACTCAGCAATAGAAAAATGTCGCAAGGTGCCGGGCCCTTCACGGCAAAACAGCGCAAGGTCCAGTCGCCATAGACTCTGGTTTCCGTCGTTTTGACCTGTGTATTGCGAAACGCCGGGCTGGCGTTCTGGGCAGACGCTGATGACACACCAAGAAGCGCGGCAAAGCCCGCCGCTAGAACACCATATGTCAATGCCGCATACCTGTGCTGCATCATAGCAATATCCTCCGCAACACCGATTGGCGATTCGCTTCAGCGTCCGCCATCGCGGAATAAGCCTTTGCGAATGTTTTGAACGAGATGGTGAAGCCGGCTGTCTTTGTGTCCAGCCCGGTAAGAATGAACTTCACATCGGGCGTGCTACGCAGCGCTTTCAGCGTATCATCGTCAAGCTGGATAACAGCTAGGCAGCCGCGCTGATTGCAGGTGCGATAGGCATAGGTTTTCGGCTCAGCCTCGCCGATCTGCATCCCCAGCCCCGGCGGCAACAAGACATTGTGCGGCACGGTGATTACCAAAGTATCGCCTTTGTCGCCACGCCCCAGCGCAAGATGCGCGATTTCGCTACCGCTCTTCTGTTCGATGACATTCTGGTCAATCTGGCAGGTCTGCTTGTCATCGCCCACCGCGGGGCATGACAATTGCCAATCGCCATAAAACTGAATGCTGGGAACCGCGCCGACCGGCGTAACAATTCCGCGCAAGATCCAGCCAACAGCAAGACCCACAAACAGCACCAGCACGGCAATGCCGCCGCTGCGGCGATACGATTGTGTCATGTATCTATCCAGTCAATAAGAAGTGCTTGGCAGAACATATTGAAGACCTGTCGCGTTGAAGGCATGTCGCATGGAAAGCATGTGCCATCAAATTACCGGCACATCGTGGACTTGCACAGCAAAGCTTTCATGCCCCCGCCAGACAATCACCCCCCACAATTATGGGGCAGATATTGCATGATTTGCGGGTGCTTGCCTATGGCCCCGCGGCTCGTCCCGTGCCTTTTTCAAAGCAGCGTTAATCCGGCCAGCGCGTGTCCGCGCCCACAGAAAATATACGCCTTAACGTTACTTACTTGTCATCTTGCTGCTATGCTGGAGTGTGATTTGTATAGCGGCCAATTGAGGGGTTCATGCGCAAGACGGGCCACGGCATACAAACCTTTGCCTCAGCCCCAGGCAGGGCGGGCGCCGAGATGGACGCGACACCGATTTTGCCCTGGCATTTGCGCCGCGACATCATTGTTTTGCTGCTGGTAAAAGCGGCTCTCCTCCTCCTGCTCTATTTTCTGTTCTTCGGCCCGTCCCAACGTGCGCCGCAGACGGCGGCCGCAATAGACGCACATATTTTTTCGACGGCAGCTCAGCCGGCCCATCCGAGGTAAACCATGGATATTGTCGATCTCTCACGCCTGCAATTCGCCGTCACCGCGCTTTACCATTTTATCTTCATTCCCCTGACGCTTGGGCTGGCGGTGCTTCTGGGCATCATGGAGACGGTCTATGTGATGACCGGGCGCACGATCTGGCGCGATCTCACAAAATTCTGGGGCGTGCTGTTCGGCATCAATTTTGCGATGGGCGTTGCCACCGGCATCACAATGGAATTCCAGTTCGGTACGAACTGGGCCTATTACTCGCATTATGTTGGTGATGTGTTTGGCGCGCCGCTGGCCATTGAAGGGTTGATGGCGTTCTTTCTGGAAGCCACCTTTATCGGCCTGTTCTTCTTTGCCTGGAACCGGCTTACCAAAGTGCAGCATCTGATGGCGACATGGGCATTGGCGCTCGGCACCAATCTGTCTGCCTTGTGGATTCTGATCGCCAATGGCTGGATGCAAAATCCCGTTGGCTCATTCTTCAATGTCGATACGATGCGTATGGAGGTGACGGATTTTCAGGCCGTCACGTTCAACCCCGTGGCGCAAGCAAAATTCGTGCACACGGTCAGCGCGGGCTATGTCACCGGTGCCGTCTTTGTGATGGCTGTCAGCGCTTATTACCTGTTGCGCGGGCGCCACCGCGAATTTGCCAAACGCTCCATGACCGTTGCGGCCAGTTTTGGTTTGGCGGCCGCGCTTTCGGTTGTCGTGCTGGGAGATGAATCCGGTTACACCGCCAGCCTGAACCAGAAAATGAAAATCGCCGCGATGGAATCGATGTGGGAAACCGAACCCGCACCGGCGTCGTTCACAATTGTCGGCCTGCCAGATGTACAGAACCATCGCACCGATTACGCAATCAAGGTGCCATGGGTGCTCGGCCTCATCGCCACACGCTCGGACGACACGCAACTTCCCGGTATCGATCAATTGGTGGCTGAAGGTGCCGCCCGCATCAAGGATGGCTTGATCGCCTATGATGCGATCAAACAGATCAAGGCCGACCCCACCAACACAGCGGCGCGTGCCACGTTGGACGCACATGTCAAAGATCTCGGCTATGCGCTTTTGTTGAAACGCATCCGGCCCGATATCGAAAACGCCACGATAAAAGACATTGACCATGCGGCGCACAGCCTGATCCCCGATGTGCCGGTCATCTTCTGGTCGTTCCGCATCATGGTGGGCATCGGCTTCTTCTTCATTGCGTTCTTTGGCGTGGCGTTCTGGTTTTCCGCCAAACAGAAGCTGGATCGTCACCGCATCTTTCTGTGGGTTGCGTTGCTTTCTCTGCCCTTGCCGTGGATCGCTGCGGAGCTGGGCTGGATTGTTGCCGAGTATGGCCGACAGCCTTGGGTGATCGAAGGCATCTTGCCTACCGCGCTGGGCGTTTCATCGACCGATCCGGGCAATGTGCTGGCCAGTCTGATCGGCTTTGTTGTTTTCTATTCGGCACTTCTGGTCGTCGATATGTATCTGATGGCGCATTACATCCGCCTCGGCCCGGATGAGACGCTTGGCTACAAAGTGGCGCTGCCAGCGCAAACCAGCCAAACGCAAGGGGAGTGAACCAATGTTCGATTACGAGACCTTGCGTTTGATCTGGTGGGTTTTGCTTGGCGTACTCTTGATCGGCTTTGCGGTGATGGACGGGTTTGATTTCGGCACCGCCGCGCTTCTGCCCTTTGTTGCAAAAACCGATATGGAAAAGCGCATCGCGCTGACCACAATCGGGCCGGTTTGGGAAGGCAACCAGGTGTGGTTCATATTGGGCGGCGGCACAATTTTTGCCGCATGGCCCGCGCTTTATGCCGCCAGCTTTTCCGGTTTTTACCTGGCGATGTTTCTGGTCTTGCTGCCCTTGATCCTGCGGCCTGTCGCGCTGAAATTTCGCAGCAAGATGCAAAGCCCGCTATGGCGCAGCACGTGGGATTGGATTTTCTTCAGCAGCGGTATTGTACCCGCCTTGGTGTTTGGTGTTGCGTTCGGCAATCTGTTTCTTGGCGTGCCATACAATTTCGACAATGATTTGCGCTTCTCGTCAGAGATCACATTGTTCAGCCTGCTGTCGCCCTTTGCATTGTTGTTCGGTCTTGTCAGTCTTTCGATGATGGTGCTGCATGGCGCAAGCTGGTTGAACCTGAAAACCGAAGGCCCGGTGAAGACTCGCTGTTATGCGCTTATGCCCTATGCCGCGGTGACCTATATGGTTCTGTTTGCCGCTGCCGGGCTCTGGCTTGCCACCCACACTGGCTATCACATTACCAGCGTGATGGATCACAACGGCCCATCCAATCCGTTTTTGAAAACGGTAGCGGTTTATGAGGGCGGCTGGTTCACCAATTACGCCAACAATCCATGGATGTGGATTGCGCCCGCGCTGGCGTTTGGCGGGGCGGCACTTTCGATCCTTTTGCGCGCGCGCCCGTTGGCCGCCTTTGTCTGCACCGCGTTCGTGCCCTTTGGCACCATCGCGTCGGCGGGACTGGGGCTGTTTCCATTTCTGCTGCCGTCCTCCACCAACCCAAGCGTTAGCCTGACCGTGTGGGATGCGTCGGCCAGCAAGCTGACCTTGGGTGTCATGCTGGTGGTGACGGCCGTCATCCTGCCCATTGTTGCCACCTATACGGCATGGGCGTACCGGGTCATGCGCGGCCCCGTAAGCGCCGAATCCATCACCGCCGATTCAAAATCGGCTTACTGAGGAACATTAGCGATGTGGTATTTTGCATGGGTTTTGGGCCTCGGCTTTGC
>JBDZUY010000016.1:2297-19779 GCA_040255365.1 Hyphomicrobiales bacterium | reverse complement strand
ACTGAGGAACATTAGCGATGTGGTATTTTGCATGGGTTTTGGGCCTCGGCTTTGCGTGCACCTTTGCGGTGCTGAACGCAATGTGGCTGGAACAGCGCGCCGATCTGAAACGCGAAAGCCAAAAGCGTTAGAAATCTATTGCAAGCAACGCGAAACTGGCCAGCCAATGTTCGCCCATATAATCGCCGGTCACGTTTTCCAGCGCCGCATCAATGTGGATTTGCGCCGATTGCAGCGCCGCCGCGCGAGCGGGATCACTTTCATCCAGCGCGCCCGCAATCAATTTCCAGCACCAGCCGCGCGACAGGTTGAGCCCGTCCAGATGGGCGATCTTGCCATCGCTGCGGTCACTGACCGAGGCGGGCGTGAACAGGGTTTGCGGCTTTCCGTGCGCGGTATCGGGCAAAAACTTTACAAACCAGTTGCGAAAATCATCGCGCGATAGAACGGCACGCATACATGCCGCCTCTATCAGCGCAGGCGATAAAAATTCATCCTGCGATGGTTCCCACGCCTGGCAGCCCGCATCAGCGCCATACCAGATGCGCGCCTTGTCTTTCAGCAATGCGCCAAGCGCGCCATCACCCACCACGCCCGCATAATCGAGCGCCAGCAACAGCGCGAACGCGGTGTTGGAATGAACGCCAACGCGCACCGGATAGGTGGAGATCGGCAGGAAAGTTTTGAACCGCGCCACAAACGCATCGGCAAATGGCTTCAGATTGGCCGCCCAGATTTTGCCCTCGGCGCTGTCATGGCGCGCCAATTCCCCCGCCAGCATCAATGCCCAGCCCCAGCCATAGGGCCGCTCAAACCCCCGCGCCGATGGCTTTTGCAAATACGCAACTTCGCCCGCAACTTTCGCATGCGTAAATTGATCATCCAGCAGCGCGCGAATTTTTGGCGCTTCGGCTAAATCAGGGAAGCGCCGGTAAAGCCGCGCCAAAAGCCAATGCCCGTGCACGCAGGAATGCCAATCAAAACTGCCAAAGAAAATGGGATGCGCGGCGCGCGGGCCGATCACGTCGGCGGGCCCTTCGATCACATGATCCATCTTGTTGGGATATTCGCGGGTAACATGGCCAAGAGCGGCGCGCGCAAAACGCGATGCAAGCTCGGGCGTGAGTGTGTGGGTCATAAAAGCCTCAGAACCGGAACACCAATGCATACATCAAAAGCGTATTGGCAATCAGCAGCGGAATGGCCGTGGGGATTTGCACCTTGATGACGCCGTCACGATCCGGCAATTCCAAAAGCGCCGCGGGTACAATGTTAAAATTCGCCGCCATTGGCGTGGTCAAGGTACCGCAAAAGCCGGACAACATGCCCACCGCGCCCATGATCGCCGGATCACCGCCGAATTTGCCGACAATCAGCGGCAAACCAATTGCCGCCGTCATCACCGGGAATGCCGCAAATGCATTACCCATCACCGCGGTCAAAAGCGCCATGCCGATGCAGTATGACGCGACGGCTACAAACGGAATGTTGAGCGGCAGATATTGCGTTGCCAATTGGCCCACCGCATCGCCAACACCAGACAGCGCAAACACCGCGCCGAGTGACGCCAGCATTTGTGGCAGAACAGCGGCCCAGCCAATCGTATCCATCAGACGGCGCCCCTCATGCAACGGTGCAAGCGCGGGCGGGCGCAGCCACGCGTAGCAAAAGCCAAGCGCAATCAAAATTCCCAAGCCCAGCGAAATCAATGTCGCCTGCTTGGGGTCAATCAGAAACACGCCGCCAATCGTCACATATTTCAGAACCAATGTGCCGAACAACGCGGTCACGGGAATGATGAGCGCGGGCACAAACAGCCAATTGCCGCGCGCCGCCGATGAAGCTTCGCGTTCATGCGGCGTGGTGGTGTGCGGTTTGCCATGACCCAAAAAATTGAACCCACCGATAATCACCAGCGCGATCACCAGCAAACCATTGCCGAAATCGCCCAGCGAATCGCCAAACAGAAAACTTACCGCCAGCAACGCCCAGAAACCCGCATTGCCAAAGCGTTTGGGGTTGGCCTTATCGCCCACGCTCAAAACCGCAAAGACCGCGAACATCGCGCCCGCCAGCGCATAAATCTCGCCGAGTGTAATCATGCTTCACTCTCCTTCGCGGAATCGGCGGCGGCATCGCGTTCCAGTTTGCGATCCAGCATGAACAGGCGCGTGCCATGAATGATCAGCGCGAAAATGGCAGTGGGAATGGCCCAGAGCGACAAATGCAACGGCTCCACAATGATGCCGTTCTGTTCCAAAAATCCTTTGACCAACAGGATAGAAGCAATGGCGATAAAAATGTCTTCGCCAAAGAACAGTGCCACATTATCGACGCCCGCGGCATGGGCGCGGATCAGATAGCGCGTGCTGTCTTTCAGTTTGCCAAAGCGGGTTTCGGCTGCGGCTTCGGCCATCGGTGCGATCAGCGGGCGCACCATTTGCGCATGCCCGCCGATGGAGGAGATACCAAGCGCCGCCGAAATCTGACGCAGCAGAAAATACACCAAAAGCAAACGCCCGGTTGTCGCGCCTTGCACTTTGCGGATCAGGGTGCGCGCGCGTTCCTGCAAACCATAGCGTTCCAGGAGGCCAATCACCGGCAGGATCAGCCAGACAATGCTGACATAACGGTTTTCGTTAAACGCTTTTCCAAACGCCGCAATGATGGCGGTGAGATCAAGCCCCGCGGCCAGCCCCGTGACCAGCGCCGCCGCCGCAATGACCAATAGCGGATTGAGCCGGATCAGAAAGCCGACGATGACGACGGCAATGCCCAGTAATGTCCACATGAAGAAAGTCTGCCCCCCTTGCCCCGTCTTTAGCCGCAGCTGCGTTTGGCGGCCTGTATTTCATTTTCCAGCGCGTTCAGAAAAGCCGAGCGATCGCGCGCCGTAAACCCGGCATTGAAGGTTTGGCCACCGCTTGTCTCGCGCAAATGCTGTTTCAGATCGCGCATGCCCAGCGCCATGCCGATATTGTCTGCGGTAAACGGTTTGCCCGTGGGGCCCAGCACGCGCGCCTGTTTCGCCAGACAGCGCGCGGCCAGCGGAATATCGGCGGTGATCGCAATGTCACCAGCACCGATATGATCGGCGATCCAGTCATCGGCCGCATCGGCGCCCGCGGCAACGGTAACGCTGCGCAACAGCGGATTGCGGCTTGGCCGGACCCCGCCATTGGAAACGACATGCACAATCATGCCGTGGCGCGTGGCCACTTTTTCCACTTCGGCCTTTACCGGACAGGCATCGGCATCAACATAAATTTCAGGCGCGCGATTTTCAGACACGGGCAAAACACGCCGCAACATCCGCGACCCAGCGTTTTACATTGTCACTTTGATCGGCCGGCGTGCGCCCGTTGCGCACAATCACCAGATCGCGATCCGGCACGACAAAAATAAACTGCCCCTCATAGCCATTGGCGGAAAAACTGCCGGGGCCCGCCAGATCCAGCCACCAATGCGCGCCATAGCGGCCCTGATCGTTTGGCTGTTGCCAGGTTGGGGTGCGTGCATAATCCACCCAACCTTCCGGCAAAATGCGCTTTCCATTCCACACGCCATCGCGCAGATACAAAAGACCGAAACGGGCGAAATCGCGCGGCGTGCAAAAACAGAAAGACGAACCGATAAAGGTGCCCGCATCATCGAATTTCGGTATTGCGCTTGTCATGCCCAGAACATCGAACAGGCGCGTGCGCATGAACGCCGCAAAATCATCGCCGCTTATTCCCGCCGCGTGCGCCGCACAGCGCGAAACAATGTTGGTTGTACCGCTGGAGTAAGACCAGAATTTTCCCGGCTCATGGATCAGCGGAAATGACGCCGCGAAATGTCCCGTATCTTCTGCGCCCTTGCCCCATAACATCTCGATCACATCGGACGGTTGATCGGGCAGATATTCTTCGGTGAATTTCAAGCCGCTGGACATGCGCAACAACAGATCGAGCGTGATGGCGTTGCGCGGATCGCTTGCATCACTCCATTCCGGCACATCGGCGCGCTTGGAAATATCGATTTTGCCGTCGCCCACCAGAATACCGACCAGCGCATGGGTAATGGATTTGGCCATCGACCAGGACGGGCATGTGATGTCTGGCCCATAGAGCGGGGCATAACGTTCATGCACCAGCCTGCCCTTGTGGATCACCACTAGCGCATGCGTTTCGGCCAGATCGGCGGGCGGTGCAGGCGCAAAGGCATGATCGCACAGCGCGGCGAGCCTCGCGCGGTCGCAATCTGGCGGCAGCTTCTCTTCGGGCCAGGCAGGGTTGGGCCAAGGGGTGTCTTCATCCTGTTTCGGCAAGGCTGGCAGTGCGGCTTGGTCCATAAGCAATGTCCCGGCGGTTATGCGGACCAGAGCATATCGGTTCGGGTCCGGTCAGAAAGGGCACAAATGCCATGCGGGTTGCACAAAGTGCGGCATTTTGCGCATGATAGCGCCCGACGCGCCGCACCACTGCCGGAGTGCCGGCGCGGATTCGATGGGCGACCGGCAGAATATATCGGCACGGTCATGGCGAATTTTCAAAACAGCAATTCTGGCCCTTTGGCAATGGCGTCGGCCAAGGGCACGGTCAAATGGTACAATTCCACCAAGGGGTACGGCTTTATCACGCTGGAAAGCGGCGGTGATGCGTTCTGTCATGCATCCGCATTGGCGGAACTGGGAATTCCGAACATCCCCCCTGGCGCAACGCTGATCTGTGATTTACAGGAATCGCAGCGCGGGCTTCAGGTGGTTGCGGTGCACAGCATTGATACATCTACCGCTGCTCCGCCGCCCCGGCGCGGCCCCAAACCGGACGGCGCAACCGGCGGCGCCCCACCCGGCCCCATGGTTGATGGCAAAGTGAAGTTCTTCAACGAACAAAAAGGCTTTGGCTTTGTGATCCCGGATGATGGATCTGGCGACATCTATCTGCACGCAACGGCGCTGCGCCGTTCATCCATTCAGACGTTGAACCCGGATCAGAAGATCCGCTACTCCACCCGTCAGGGGATGAAGGGGGTTGAAGTGGACCGGATCGAGATCGTCTGAATCAGCCTGACCTCGCACATGCTCTAATGGCGGCCCATCTGCCTCACGCAGCCCTGCCTTGCGGGGTTTGCACGGGTTCGTGTCTTGATCTTCGCACCTGCGAACATATATAGAGCCGATCTATATCGAACCAATATAGGTCTGGATAAGGCGCCATGGACGTTCGCACAATCTGTCTGGGTATCCTCACCCGTGGGGAAGCGACCGGATATGAGATAAAAAAGATATTTGAAACAGATGGTTATCAGCATTTCGTAGAGGCGAGTTTCGGCTCGATCTACCCGGCACTGAACCGTTTAACCGTGGAAAAGCTGGTTTCGGTGCGGGCCGAGGCACAGGAAAAACGCCCCGACCGGAAGGTCTATTCGATCACGCCGGAGGGCCGCAGCGCCTTTTTGGCCTCGCTGATGCAGCCCTTGCCGGAAGACCGGCACCGCTCGGCCTTCGTTTTCGCGATGCTTTTTTCACATTTGTTGCCCAATAACCGTGTCAGCACGCTTCTCGATACCTATATCGCTCAGTGTGAGGAAAAGCTTAGCCAGTTGAACGAGATCAAACCCGAACCGCAATCAGCGGGGGAGCAATTTGTGATCGGACTGGGACAGGCCATTTACGAAGCCATGCTGACATTCATTGCCAGCAATCGTGCCGCACTCGAAGAGCCAGCAGCAGAAGCTGCGGAATAAGACGCATCAAGGGGCCCATGTTTAGAACAATCTTCAACACGCTGGATCAATGGTACGAACGGGTGATGCCCGCTCGCTGGCTACGCATGAAGCCCAGCTATCAATGGGCTTGCGGTATCGCGATACTGGTAACGATTTGGGTGGCCTCCGGTTTTATCACCGGAACCAGCAGCAGCATTGCCGAGACGCAAACGCACACCCAGGCTGATACGATTCCGCGTGTGCAGGTGGCGGTTTTGAATGCAACAGACCGCAACGCGACCATCACGGTGCGTGGCCGCACACAGGCGCTGCATGCCGTTGATGTGCGCGCCGAAGTGGAAGGCGTGGTCAAAGAGCTGCATTTTGAAAAAGGCGATCATGTTAAAAAGGGCGACGTGTTGTGCGAGATCAAGCTGAATGATCGCGGTGCCCGGCTGGATCAGGCACGCGCCATGGTGGCACAAACCGCCAAGCAACATCAGGTTGACGTAAAGCTTGCCAAAGAAGGTTTCCGTTCCAAAACGCAAGTTTCGCAATCCGCCGCTGCCCTGGAAGCGGCCAAAGCATCCCAGCGCACCATGAGCATTCAGGTCGGCAACACCAAGATGCGCGCGCCGTTTGATGGCTTTGTCGATGACCGCTATGTCGATGTCGGTGATTATATGCGCGTGGGCGACAAATGTGCACTGGTCATTGCACCGGAACCGTTCCTTGTCGTCGGTATGGTGACCGAAAACGAAGTGGGGCAGATCACGGTCGGAGATCCGGCAACGGCCCAACTTGTCACGGGCGAAACCGTGAAGGGCAAGGTGCGCTTTGTCGCCAGCCGCGCCGACGACGCAACCCGGTCCTTTCGCGTCGAGGTTGAACTGCCCAACGCAGACAACAAGCTGCGTGATGGCGTCAGCGCCGATATTCATATTCCCGTTCGTGAGTTGAAAGCGCAAAAAATTTCGTCGGGCATTCTGGTGCTGGACGATGATGGTGAAGTCGGCGTACGCATAGTCAAAGACAAAATTGTGCGTTTCATTCCCGTTCACATCATATCCGATGGCCCCGAAGGTATGTGGGTATCGGGTCTGCCCAACCATGTGAGCGTCATCACCGTTGGTCAGGAATTCGTAAAAGATGGCGAGAAGGTTGATGCGGTCGTCGCAAAAAATGGGACCGGCACATGACACGCATCGTCGAATGGGCTGTTGCCAACACGCGTCTTGTCATAGCGTTGATCGCGGTTGTGATCATCGCGGGCATTGTCGCGTTCATCACGATTCCCAAAGAAGCTGACCCCGATATCCCGATTCCGGTTTTGATGGTGCAGGTCACCTATCCCGGCATCAGCCCCGAAGATAGCGAGCGGCTTCTGGTCAAACCGCTGGAAACCAGTCTGCGCTCTGTCGAAGGATTGAAAACGATTACCGCACGCGCCTATCAGGGCGCCGCTGTTATCATCATGGAATTCGACGTCAATTTTAACAAGCAAAAGGCGCTGGAAGATGTGCGCGCGCAGGTTGATGAAACGCGCTCTCTGTTACCTACCGAGGCCAATCCTCCGGTCGTGCGCGAGTTTAACACCAGCCTGCAGCCGGTCATCTCTGTTGCGCTTTCCGGTAACGTGCCCGAACGCACGCTGTTAAGGCTTGCGCGCGAATTGCGTGATGAAATCAAGACAATTCCCACGGTTCTCGATGTCGATATTGATGGCGAGCGCAACGAAATGCTGGAAATTGTCATCGATCCGGCAAAGCTCGAAAGTTATGGCATTTCACAGCAGGAAATGTTCAGCGCCATTGCCAACAACAACCGGCTGGTCGCTGCAGGCCTGATTGACACCGGTCACGGCAGCTTTGCCGTGAAAGTGCCGGGCGTTATTGAAAACGCGCAGGATGTATTGAACCTGCCCATCCGCTCCACCGGGGATGCATCCATCACCCTGGGCAATGTGGCAAAAGTACGCCGTACATTCTATGACGCCACCACCTATGCAAGGCTGAATGGCAAGCCGACGATCTCGCTGGATGTGACCAAGCGTATCGGCGCCAACATCATTGCCAACAACAAACAGGTTCGCGACATCGTTGAGCACGCCAGAAAAAGCTGGCCGTCATCGGTGAACGTCACCTATCTGTTCGACAATTCAAAGGACATTCGCGAGACGCTGGGCTCGTTATCGGATTCCATTATTCTGGCCATCGTGCTGGTGATGATCATCGTTGTCGCGGCGCTGGGCGTACGCTCCGGCCTTTTGGTCGGCATTGCCATTCCCACATCATTCTTGATTGCGTTTATGGTGCTGAACGGCGTGGGCATGACGATCAATTTCATGATCATGTTCGCGTTGCTTCTGGCGGTGGGCATTTTGGTCGATGGCGCGATCATTGTGGTGGAATATGCCGACCGCAAAATGACCGAGGGTCACCCGCCCAAACAAGCCTTTGCTGAAGCGGCCATTCGCATGTTCTGGCCGGTGGTCAGCGCCACCGCCACCATGATCGCCGCGTTTTTGCCGATGCTGCTATGGCCCGGCGTGGCCGGAAAATTCATGAGCTTCTTTCCCATCACGCTGATCATTATCCTCAGCGGTTCGATGGTTGTGGCGCTGATTTTCCTGCCCGTACTGGGTGGCATATTCGGCAAAGCGCCGCCGCATGACGAACAACATGAACGCGCGATTGAAGCGTCCGAAACCGGCGATTGGCGCGACATACCCGGCATCACCGGCTGGTATGCCCATCTGGCGCAATGGCTAACCGATGTGCCGGGCAAAGTTATCGCGGGCGCGGTAGGTATGGTGTTCGCCGTGCTCGCCCTGTTCGTTGTATTCAACCATGGTGTGATATTTTTTGCTGATGCCGATCCGGGCTATGCGACGGTTCTGATTTCCGCGCGCGGCAATCTTTCGGCCAACGAAAAGCGCGACATCGTGATGAATGTTTCGCGTATTGCCATGACGGTGAAGGGTATTAAGCGCGTCTATGCCACCTCTGGCGGTCAGGTAAATACGCTGAACAGCGGCGGCGGCGTGCCGGTGGACAATATCGGCCGGCTTGGCGTCGAGATGAAGGATTATCGCGAGCGTAGGCCGTCCAAGCAGATCGAAGAAGAAATTGTCCGCAAGACCGCGAATATTCCCGGTGTGCATATCGAAGTGCGTGAGCCGCAACAGGGCCCGCCCACCGGCAAGGACGTGATGATTGATGTCGCATCCGACAATTATCTGCAATTGGCGCAAGTAACCGCAGCCATTCGCAAACACATGGATAGCAGGCCCGAGCTGCGCGACGTCGAAGACACGCGCCCCCTGCCTGGCATCGAATGGGATCTGCAGATCGACCGCGAAATGGCCAACCGCTTTGGTGCCAACGCGCAATCTATCGGCACCGCGGTTCAACTCGTCACCAACGGCATTCTGGTTGGCAAATACCGGCCCGACGATTCACAAGATGAAGTTGATATTCGTGTGCGTTACCCAACAGCCGCGCGCGGGATACATGCGCTTGATAATCTGCGCGTTACCACCGCCAAGGGCAGCGTGCCAATCAGCAATTTTGTGAAAGTGAAGGCGGAACAACAGGTCAGTTCCATCGAACGTGTTGATGGCCACCGCGTCTATCACGTGCGCGCAAATATGGCCCCACAATGCACAAAGGCCATGAAAACGCATTGTATTGCTCAGCCCGTTTTGGCCAGCGCCGAAGTTGCGATGCTGAAAACATGGATTGCCAAACAGGCTTTCCCGCAGGATGTGCGTGTGACCTTTAAAGGCGCGGACGAACAGCAAAATGAATCTGGCCTGTTCCTGGTCGAGGCAGCCTTTCTGGCGTTGTTCCTGATTGCCATTGTGCTGTTGGCCATGTTCAACAGTTTCTATCACGCTGGCCTTATTCTGATTGCCGTCATTCTGGCGATGATCGGCGCACTTTTGGGTATGGTGGTGATGGGCCAATCCTTCTCCATCATCATGACGGGCACCGGCATGCTGGCGCTGGCGGGCATTGTGGTGAACCACAACATCGTTCTCATTGATACATTCCATCGCCTGCGCGATTCCGGCATGGATCCGATTGAGGCGGTGATCCGCTCCAGTGCACAACGCCTGCGTCCGGTGTTCCTGACCACGATCACAGCCATTGGCGGCTTGTTGCCGATGATGTTTGCGGTCGAGATAAACTTTGCCACACGCGAAGTCACAATCGGTGGCCCCAACGGCATGATGTGGGTTGCACTTTCCACCGCGATCGTATTTGGGCTGGCCTTTTCCAAGATGATTACGCTGGGGCTTATGCCGGCCATGCTGGCGCTGCCCTATCGCATGAAGGAACGCCACCACGGTTTCGGCTGGGTAATGGGCCAATTCTTCGGTGCACCATTCCGCGGCGCCGCATACCTGATCCGTCGCTTGCGTGGCCGCGGACACGGCGGGGAAACGCAGCCTGCTGAATAATTATTCTGCCGCCGGTTCGCTTTGTGAGTGATTAGATACGCGCGCGATATCTGGTGAAACGTCCGGGTCGCTTTCCACCGCGCTCAAAAGCTGGCGCGCCTCGGCGGCCTGCTTCTGCTTGTTCCACATCGAGGCATAATGCTTGCCAAGTTTTACAAGCTCGTCATGGCGGCCGCGTTCAACAATCTGTCCGTGTTCCAGCACCAGAATTTCATCGGCATCGACCACGGTGGAAAGCCGGTGTGCCACCACCAAGGTTGTGCGATTGCGTGAAATTTCTGAAAGCGCACTTTGAATCTCGCGCTCGGTATGCGTGTCCAGCGCACTGGTCGCTTCGTCCAGCAACAGAATCGGTGGGTTCTTCAAAATGGTGCGCGCAATCGCGACACGCTGCTTTTCGCCGCCGGACAGTTTTAGCCCCCGTTCGCCCACCATCGAATCATAACCATTTGTCAGCTCGCGAATGAAGCCGTCAATCTGGGCCATGCGGGCGGCCTCTTCAATTTCGCTTTCGCTGGCGCCGATGCGGCCATAGGCAATGTTGTAGCGGATCGTATCGTTGAACAGCACGGTGTCTTGCGGGACCATGCCAATCTGTTCACGCAGCGATCTTTGCGTCACGTTACGAATATCCTGTCCGTCAATGGTCACCGCGCCACTGGCGATGTCGTAGAAGCGGTACAGAATGCGGCTGATGGTGGATTTGCCTGCGCCCGATGGGCCAACTACCGCCACTGTTTTGCCTGCGGGCACGATGAAGCTGATGCCCTTCAACACCGTGCGTTCGGAATCATACGAAAACACCACATTATCGAATTTAATTTCGCCGCCTTTTGTGACCAGCGGTTTGGCATCCGGCCTGTCCTGCACCTCTTCGCGCTGATGCAGCAGCGAAAACATCGATTCCATATCGACCAGCGCTTGTGCGATTTCACGATAGACAGTGCCCAGAAGATTGAGCGGGACCGCAAGCTGGATCAAAAAACTGTTGGCCATTACCAAATCGCCAACCGTGAATTCGCCCGATTTCACGCCCATTGCCGCCATCGCCATGACGCCGACAAGGCCCGCCGAAATGATGATCGCCTGGCCTGCATTCAGAACGGAAAGCGAGATTTGCGTTTTGATGGATGCACGGGTGAACCGCTCGATCGAATGATCGAAGCGTTGGGCCTCATGCTCCTCATTGTTAAAATATTTGACCGTCTCATAGTTCAGCAGGCTGTCCACCGCTTTGGTGTTCGCCTCGGTATCGCTGTCGTTCATCTCGCGCCGGAACCGCACGCGCCAGCGCGTCACCGCAAAGGTGAACCAGACATAACCGGCCACCATCGCCACGGTGACAAGTGCAAACCACACATTGAACCGCCACAACATGATGCCCGAAACAAGTATCAATTCCAGAATGGTCGGGAAGATCGAAAAAATCGCAAAGGACAACAGCGTGTCGATACCCTTTGTGCCGCGCTCAATAACGCGTGACAGACCACCAGTCTTGCGATCCAGATGAAAGCGCAACGACAACGCATGCATATGCCGGAACGTCTGGATCGCGATCAGACGCACCGCGTGAAACGCCACCTTGGCAAAAACGCCATCGCGCAATTGCGCAAACGCCTGCATCATCACACGCGCCAGCCCGTATGAGACAATCAGTGAAAGCGGCAGATACAATGCGATGGCCGCAAGATCTTTGCCCGAAAGCGCGTCTACCGCCCGGCCGAAGAAGAACGGGATGGAGACGGTCGCCAGTTTCGCCAGCACCAGACAGATAATGGCGATGACAACGCGGGTGCGCAGGTCGGGCCGCTGCTTCGGCCACAGATAGGGCATCAGCATGGCCAGCGGGCGCATGCTGGGCGCGCCGCTGCCGGATTCAATCAGTTTGTGAGAATCGGCCATTCACTCAATTTCCCATATCCGCGCCGCCAAACACCATGAACCCCGCTACAAGGGCGAGAGCCGCAATCACAAGAAGGATGACGAAAGACCGCCGCAAAGCTAATCTCCTGTAGAGCAAGATGATCGCTTCTGTTTAGGTAGTCATGCCGCCGCCCGCAATCCCCGCACCCGCATATGCGCCGTGCATTGACCATATTTCGATGACATATCCCGCCAGATGAAAACCACCCCCATCAGAACAGACAAAAAAGCACTGACAATATGTGTGTTTAGTGGCGCATCCATGGGCGCCGATCCCGCCTACGCAAAGGCCGCGCGGCGCATGGGAACCTTGATCGGCAAGGGTGGTTACAATTTTTTATTCGGCGCGGGCAGTTTGGGCCTTATGGGCGAATCTGCCCGTGGCGCGCGGGACGCGGGCGCGCAAGTGCACGGCATCCTGCCGGAATTCCTTCGCTATATCGAACCGCCCATGACCAATGGCGAAACACAGATGACGCCCGATCTTTATGTGCGCAAGGAGCGGATGATTAGTCTGTCCGATGCCTTCATCATTTTGCCCGGCGGGCTGGGCACCCTGGACGAATTTTTCGAGGTCATCACATCCGCGCAATTGGGTGTTCACACCAAACCTATTGTGGCGGTGAACACCAATAATTTTTTCACGCCGCTAAAAGCCCTGGTCGATCATGTGGTGGCCGAAGGGTTTGCCCGCCCTGAAAACGCGGGCCTGTATCACATGGCCAATACACCAGATGATGCGATGAGCTTCATTACACAGGCACTCGCCCAGCGCGTTTGAAATACCCCTCCAGCGCCACTAGTGCCAGCGCAGCCCAGACGCAACCAAACGTCACCGCATCGATTGGCGTAAACGCCTCGCCCAGAAATATGGTGGCCAGCAACAGCGTCATGGTCGGCGTCAGATATTGCAGAAACCCCATGGTGGAAAGGCGGATGCGCCGTACGCCAGCCGAAAACAGCGCCAGCGGAATGGCGGTGAGCGGCCCCGCCAGAAGAAGCAACGCGTCCATCGACACGCCCGCGTTGGGAAACACACCAACGCCGGTCACCGCCCAATATACAATCAGCCCAAATGTCAGCGGAAACAGAATCCACATCTCCACGGTCAACCCGTCCAGAGCCTCTGCCGGAACCGATTTCCTAAAATAGCCATAGAAGCCGAACGAAAGCGCCAGCACTGGCGCAATCCACGGCACATGGCCCAGCGCAAACGCCTTGATCGCAACACCGATACACGCAATCGCGACCGCCACAATGCGAATGCGCGAAATGCGTTCGCCCATCAAAAACACGCCCAGCGCAATCGATATCAGCGGGTTGATGTAATAGCCCAAACTGGCTTCCACCAATTGCTGGCTCGCCACGCTATAAATAAAAACCAGCCAGTTGATGGAAACGAGAACCGCGGTCAGCACCAATGTGCCCAGCACACGCGGGTTGCGCACCAATCTGAGAATCGTGAACACACGCCCGCGCGCAAGCGTGATACCGCCAGCAAACACCGCGCACCACAACACACGATGCACCGTCAGCTCGAATGACGGGACATCATCAAACAGCCGCCAGAACAGAGGCAGGATGCCCCACATCACATAGGCGCTGACGGCAAAAGCAAACCCGGCGGGGTCTTCGCCGCCGGGTAAAGGTGGTTTTCTGGTCATCAATGTTTAGTGTGGCTGCACATACAGATCGTTGAAAAATTCCGTCAGCGCGAATTTTGTCATCGCGGGCGGCAGAATGTTCAACACCTGATTGAGATCGGCCATACGCTCCGGCAATTTGGAACCACCGCCCACGCCAATCGCCTGCATCAGCATTTGCAATTGCGCCGGGTCCGGCGGCGCGGACGGATCGGCCTTTGCCAATTCGGCCTTCACCAGATCGACAATCGGGCTGGGCGGAATGACCCGCGCCTTTTCGGCGGAGGCTTTCAAATCGCTGACAAACGCATCGGCTTTTTCCAGCGCGCTTTGGCCAATCGACAGATGAATGTTTTCTTTTGAACCATGAAAGCCGAATTGCGGCTGGATGTACCAACCCAGTTCCTTCATCTCGTCGATGATGTGATAGACGCAAAAATCATCCGCTGTGAACGCAACCAGATTGCTTTCCGGCGTGCCCATAATGGAAAGCCCTGGCGTGGAGGTAATGCCATCCTTGATCTTTTTCGTTGCGGCCAACGTGCGCCGCGCATAGGCGAGATAGCCGTCATCGCCAACAAAATTCACCACCGCCCAGGCCGCGGCTACCGGCCCGCCGGTTTTCGCCGATTGAATGGTGGGGTTGATGATCGTGTACCCCGTCCAATCCGAACAGGTGAAAATCTGGAAGCGGCGCAGATCCTTGTTCTTGTGCAGGATGATCGATGCACCTTTTGGGCAATAGGCATATTTGTGCCAATCCATCGACATCGACGTAACGCCCGGCACCGAAAAATCGAACGGTGTCACCGGTTCACCCAGCCTGCGGAAATAGGGCAAAATGAATCCACCGATGCAGCCATCAACATGCAACAACACATTGTGCTTCAGCGCGATGGGCGCGATCTCCTCCACCGGGTCGATCACGCCATGCGCGTATGACACAGCCGAGGTAACAATCAACGCGGTGTTTTCGTTCACCGCCTTTTCTATTTCCGCCGGTATCGCCTTGTAGGTTTTGGGATCGACGGGCACCAAAACTTTCTTCAGCCCGAAATAATCCGCGCCCTTGTGAAACGCGGCATGGGCTGTCACCGGCAACACAATTTCCGGCGCCTTGATTTTCTTTGTCGCGCGCGCCCAATCACGCGCCGTCTTGACCGCCAGCAGACATGACTCCGTCCCGCCGCTGGTGAAATTGCCCACCACATCCTGATCACCGCCAAGGTGCGACGCCCCCATCGACACAAGCTCGCGTTCCATGCGTGCCAGGCTGGGATACACCGTCGGGTCCAGCGCGTTCTCGGTCAGATATTGCATATAGGCGCGCTTGCCCACGCGCTCCACATCCGCGCCGCCATCATAGATATAGGCCAGCGTTTTGCCGTCGCGCCACGGCACATCGGTCTTTGCAAAATCGGTCAGCTTTTCAAACAGCTGATCTTCGCTCATTCCCTTGGACGGCATTTTCAGCATTGTGCGCTCCCCTCAATATCTGGCTGTTGGATAGGCTCGTTCCACGAGGTCTTGAAAGTTGAATTTCAGTTTTGGCGCAAATACCACCACCCACCCCCCGTTCGCGCAAGGGCGCAACGCACGGGCCAGCAATCACAGATGGGGTTATCCCGAAAATCGTCAAGCGCCGGATGCGCTATCCCGGTAAAGTTTGTAGCAGATGGAATCGGACAGCGCCTCAAACGAAGCATCGACGATATTGGGCGACACACCAACCGTGGACCAGCGATTGCCCGCATCATCGGCGCTTTCCACCATCACGCGCGTCACCGCCTCGGTGCCACTGGTCAGAATGCGTACTTTATAATCCACCAGCCGCAGGTTTTGCAGCGCGGCGGAATATTTGCCCAGATCTTTGCGCAAGGCATCATCCAACGCATTCACCGGGCCATTGCCGGTGCCGACATTGTGATAGATTTCATCATCAACGCGCACTTTCACCACTGCTTCAGATTGGGTGATGAGATTGCCCAGCGCATTATGCCGCCGTTCGACGATGACGCGAAAATGTTCGACTCTGAAATAATCCGGCACCTGCCCCAATGCACGGCGCGCCAACAACTCGAACGACGCCTCTGCGCCATCATAGGCATAGCCCAGAAATTCGCGCTGTTTCACATCTTCCAACAACCGCGCGATGCGCGCATCCTTGGCATCGACATCAATGCCGGCATCGCTGAGCCGTGACAAAAGATTGGAACGCCCTGCCTGATCCGACACCAGAATTTTGCGCTTGTTGCCGACAATTTCGGGCACGACATGTTCATACGTCTTCGGATCTTTCAGCACGGCGGAGGAATGCAAGCCCCCCTTGTGCGCAAAGGCCGATGGCCCGACGTAAGGCGCATGGCGGTTTGGTGCGCGATTCAAAATCTCGTCCAACAACCGCGACGTCATGGTCAGCTTGGCAAGCTGCGCGGCGCTGATTCCGGTTTCAAATTGAGAGGCAAACGGTTCTTTCAACGAGAGGTTTGCCAGCAGCGTGCACAAATTCGCATTGCCGCAGCGTTCGCCCAACCCGTTCAACGTGCCCTGAATTTGGCGCGCGCCGCCGCGCACCGCGGCCAATGAAACCGCCACCGCCTGCCCCGTATCATCATGCGCATGAATGCCCAGCGCCGCACCGGGCAACGCCGCCTTCACCGCCGTGACAATGGCAAACACATCATCGGGCATTGTGCCGCCATTGGTATCGCATAACACAATCCACGCAGCCCCCGCGTCATGCGCCGCGCGCACGCAAGCCAGCGCATAATCCGGGTTGGCCTTGTAACCATCAAAAAAATGTTCGGCATCGAACAAAGGTTCGCGGCCCTTCGCTTTCACCGCGGCGATGGATTCGCTGATGCCGGTCAGATTTTCGTCCAGCGATATGCCCAGCGCGACTTCAACCTGAAAATCAAACGTCTTGCCGACAAGACAGACGCAATCGCTTTGCGCATCCAGAACGGCGGACAGGCCGGGATCGTTCGCGGCGCTACGCCCCGCACGCTTGGTCATGCCGAACGCGGTGAAGCGCGCATGTTTCAGCGGCGGCGGCGCACCAAAAAACGCGGTGTCGGTGGGATTGGCGCCGGGCCAGCCACCTTCGACATAATCCACGCCCAACGCATCTAGCGCGAGCGCAATCTGGCGTTTGTCCTCCACCGAAAAATCAACGCCTTGCGTCTGCGCGCCATCGCGCAAAGTCGTATCAAAGATATAAAGACGTTCGCGGCTCATTGTACGGCTGCCTTTCTGGGCGGCAGGATTTTTTCCATCGCCGTGTTACCAAGCCATTCTTCGCCGACCAGCACGGTATTACGCCGTGTCGGCGTATAGCCGCGCTTTGCAAAGAGGGGGCGCGCGGTATCGCTCGCCTCGGTGGTGATTTTTTTGGTGCCGCGCGCGGACGCCAGCACTTCCATCGCTTCACACAGTGCGTTTGCCACGCCCCGGCCCGCCACGCGCGGATGTACATAGAGCATGTCGATGTGATCGTTGTTTTTCATCGCGGCAAAGCCCACCGGCTCATGGTTGATGGTGGCCAGCAAGGTCAGTTGAGCGGCCAGGCGTTTGGCAAAAGCGGCTTCGTCATCGGCCGCCGCCATCCACGCTTCGCGTTGCGCGGGCGAATAATCCTCGCCGGTCAATTCGTCGATAGCGGCGCGGAAGATCGCGGCCAGCACCGGCCCGTCGGTCGGCAGCATGGGGCGCAGCGCGGGGTGAAGATGCACGCTCATCGTTTCACCTCCCATGTCGTGCC
>JBDZUY010000016.1:0-2197 GCA_040255365.1 Hyphomicrobiales bacterium | reverse complement strand
GGAAACACCAGATCAATGCCGCCGCCATGAATATCAATCGTCTGGCCCGGCTCGAAGCAGGTTTGAATCATGGAGGAGCATTCCAGATGCCAGCCCGGACGGCCACGGCCCCACGGGCTATCCCAGCCCGGCGTTGCATCGTCTGACGGTTTCCACAGCACAAAATCCATCGGGTTCTTTTTGTAGGGCGCGACTTCCACCCGCGAACCGGCGATCATGTCGCCGACGCTGCGCCCCGACAGCTTGCCGTAATCGGCTTTTGACGACACATCGAACAACACATGCCCCTCCGCTGGATAGGCGTGACCCGCCTCCACCAGTTCGGCGATCATCGCGATCATGCCGGGCACATGTTCGGTTGCACGCGGCGCGGCGGTCGGTGGCAGACAGCCAAGCGCGGCGACGTCTTCCTCGTAAATGCGCGCCGTCTCACTCGTCAGTTCGCGCACCACATCAAGGATCGGCACATCGCGGTTGCCGCGCTGCTGAATCGCGCGCGCATTAATCTTGTCGTCAATGTCGGTGATGTTGCGCACATAGGTGACGTGTTCCGTACCATAAATGTGGCGCAGCAAACGATAGAGCACATCGAACACGATGACCGGGCGCGCATTGCCGATATGCGCATAGTCATAAACCGTGGGTCCGCACACATACATGCGCACGTTTTTGGGATCGAGAGGAACAAACTCCTCCTTGCTGCGGGTCAGCGTGTTGTAAAGGCGTAGGGACATGGCTCGGCTCAAAGATTTGGGCGCCCCGGCAAGAAGCGCAATGAAATGTTCTAGATGTGATTTTGGGTAAAGGGGAGGGTTTGCGGTGCTAGCCGCAAATCGAACAACAGCAAATCTGGCGGATAATGGTCACGCCGTTTCCCCTTTGAGACGGGCAAGCGCCCGCTTTCGCCCGATCAGCGGTAACAGCTTTTTCAGCTCTGGTCCATGCTCGGCCCCGGTCAGCGCCAGCCGCAACGGATGGAACAGCGCGCGGCCCTTGACCCCGGCGGCGGCGGCCACCGCCTTGGTCCAGACCGGCCATGTGCCCTCGTCCCAGGGCTCGGGCGGCAAAAGACCGGCGGCTTTTGCGGCCAGCGCCGCGTCCTCGATTACCGGCGTGACCGGCCCGGCCACCATCGCCCAATAGTTTTTTGCATCGGCCAGATGGGCCAGATTGGGTTTCACCGTCTCCCAAAAATCCGCGTCGCCATCCACGCCCATCGCCGCCAGCCGTTCGGCCACATCCGCGAAAGGCAGACCATGCAGCAGCTTGGCATTCAGCGCGGCCAGTTCCGCCGGATCAAAATGGGCAGGGGCGCGGCCGATTTTCTCAAACGCGAAATCGGCGGCCAGTTCATCAAAGCTGCCGCGCGCCTCCACCGGATCGGACGTGCCAATCTTGGCGAGGTAAGACGCCAGCGCCAGCGGCTCCACCCCGTCATCGCGCAGCGCACGCAACGACAGCGAGCCAAGACGTTTGGACAGCACCTCGCCCCCCGTCGTCACAAACAGCGGGTAATGCGCGAAGGATGGCGCCGCCGCACCCAGCGCCACAAACAATTCGATCTGGGGCGCGGAATTGGTGACGTGATCTTCGCCGCGAATGATGTGGGTGACGCCAAATTCTATGTCGTCCACGACAGATGGCAGCGTGTACAAAAAGCGCCCATCCTCGCGGATCAAAACGGGATCGGACAGCGTGGCGGTGTCGATCTCTACCTCGCCGCGAATCCCGTCCTGCCATTTCACCTTTGTGTGCGACAGCTTGAACCGCCAATGCGGTTTGCGCCCTTCGGCTTCCAGCTTGGCGCGCTCTGCATCGCTCAGCTTCAGGGCTGCGCGGTCATAGACGGGCGCACGGTGCGCCGCGAGTTGGCGCTTGCGCTTGCGGTCCAGTTCGTCGGGCGTCTCGTAAGCCGGATAAAGCCGGCCATCGGCTTTCAGTTTCTCCGCCGCCGCATTATAGGCTTCGGCGCGTTCGGATTGGCGCGCAAACAGATCATGCGCAACGCCAAGCCATGCCAGATCTTCGATGATCGCGGCTTCGTATTCGGGTTTGGAGCGCGTGTCGTCCGTGTCGTCGATGCGCAGCATAAATTTGCCGCCCGCTTTCTTTGCGAACAGCGCATTGAGGATGGCGGCGCGGCCATTGCCGGCCTGCAAATAGCCCGTGGGGGATGGCGCAAAGCGGACAATCGGGG
>JBDZUY010000015.1:48673-73815 GCA_040255365.1 Hyphomicrobiales bacterium | reverse complement strand
ACCGCTGGCCCACCAATCATTTCAGGCGGTCGAGAATGGTGTGCGCGCGCATTGAAGGTTTTATTTGATTTTGAAGGGCTCAGAACCCTATATAGTGATGTGCTTTGCAATAAATTGGTTCTGGAAGCGTGGAGAATGAAGCTTTGACCGAACCGCGACTTGCTGAATTCGAAAAAAGCCGATTTGACGCCTATATGGCGCTTTCAGACTTTCGAACTAAGCGTAGGCAAGAAAGAGCACAATATGAGTGGCGCATAACGTTTTCATTATGGGCAATCCTTATCGCGGCTGCGTTGTATCTCCATCCCCGACCGCCAAACTGTATAATCATTCTTGTGTTGGTTATAATCACAATACTTTATTCCTTTTTTCTATCCGAAACTAGGAAGCGGAACCGTTTGGACGTGGAAATGTCCTTTTACTATGTAGAATATGCCGAAAAAGAATTGTTTCTCTCGATAGAAGTCCGGGATCGGCCAGACTATAAAAAGGCAATGGCATATTCACTTCAAAACTTAGTGGGTGTCATTGCAAGTCAAGATATTTGGTGGAGCGGGCTGAAAATATTTGTAACGATAGCGCTTGCACTGTGCACATTTTGGTTCATGGGAACATTTGATCCCATTTAAAATTTACTATTGTTTAAATTGTGAATTTTACAGAACTTTAGACTTGAAGTCTAATGAGCGCTCATGATTTTCGTGAAACCCTTGAAAGTGTGACGCTGCCCTCCCATCTTCTCTTACATCCAGAGATTTGCAGCATGACGGCCCGCCCGGCGAACCCGGCGCGGGCTTTTTTGTGTCGCCCTCACAACACGCAACACAAGGAGACGCTATGAATCCATGCCCGGTTTGCCGCGCGCGCGTTTGATCTTGGCGCGTTGCGTCTTGCCCTCCAGCCGCCGCTTCTTGCTGGCCAGCGTCGGCTTTGTCGGCCGCCGCGTTTTCGGCGCAATACAGGCGCGCGCGATCAGCGCCTTTAACCGTTCGCGCACATCGGCGCGGTTGCGCTCCTGCGTGCGGTATGTGCGGCCCGTCATCACCAGCACGCCGTCCTTGGTCAATCGTTGCCCGGCCAGCACCTTTAACCGCGTGCGCACTTCTTCGGGCAGCGTGGGCGAATGCGCAACGTCAAAACGCAATTGCACCGCGCTCGCCACCTTGTTGACGTTCTGCCCGCCCGGCCCGGAGGCCTGAATAAAGTACTCCTCGATTTCGCTATCGGGAATCGAAAGCCGGGCGGTGATGCGAAGCGCGCTCATGGTCCATTGTCCAAAGGGGCCGCTCTTTACGGCGTTTTGAGCAGCTCCGCCAGATAGTTTTGCCACACCGCCGCCCAGGTATGGGTGCCGTGGCCGTGGGTTTTCAAACTGGCGGGGATCAGCACATAACGCCCGTTTTTCAGGCGTTTTGCCATCTTCTCGCCAACGCCCAGTTCCGGCGGATTGATGAAATCATCACCCGAATTGATCCAGATGGTTTTGGCCTTGATCTTTTCAAGGCCTGCCGATGGATCGTAACTGCCAGAGGAGGCGAACTGATACAGCATGTCATTGGCATCCACGCTTGCGATAATTTCGGGAATACGTTTGGCAACATAGGCATCGGCGGCATCGCGCGTGGGGTAATCTTTTTGCAATTGCAACGGGGCCGATCCGGCAATCACCAGAATATCTGCGGCGGTGCGCAACCCCTGCACCGGCTGCGTTTTGTAGGCACCGCCTTTCCACGCCGGATCCTGTTTGATCGCGCTCATCAGCATCTGCCGCCAGATGCGATTGCGCCCGGCAATTTGCGTGGGCCGGCAGGCGAGCGGCAGCATCGCGTCCATCATGTCCGGGTAGGCTTCGCCCCACATGAACGAATGCATGCAACCCATCGACGTGCCCATCACAACACGCAAATGATTCACCTTCAGCGCTTTGGTGACAACCAGATGTTCGGCGCGCACCATGTCCGCATAATCATAATGCGGGAATTTCATGCGCAAGCCATCGCTGGGTTTGGAGGATTTTCCGTGGCCGATGTCATCGGGAAGGATGATGAAATATTTGGCCGGGTCGAGCACGCCGCCCGGCTTGAACAGAACATCGGCGAATTGCGGGCGAAAGAATTGGTGCCCGTCGCCGCCCGTGCCATGCATGATCAGGATTGCGTTATCGACCTTGCCATTGGCGTCGCGGTGGATGGTGCCAAGCGTGGTGTAATGCAGACGCAGGGTCTTCATCACCTCGCCATCCGCGAAATGGAAATCATGCGCAATGTAATCGCCTTCGGTGGGCGCAAGCGTGACATGACTTTGTGCTTGTGCTGCACCGGCAAACAGAAACGCGGCGGCACCGATCAGGCGCGCGATTTTGTGAGTCATAAAGCTAATCCTTATTGCGCGCGTTTGTTTTGGGTCGGGCCTTCATACACCGCTACGATGGGTGCTTCGCTATTGGTGGCATAGCCGCGATAGAGCCCGGCGCTGTTCCACTGCATCGCAATGTTGCCCGCCTTGTCGATGCCGATCAGCGCGCCTTCGGCTTTCAAATCGGCCAGCTTGTGATGAATGTCGTGATCCATCGCATCGTCGATGCTTTCATGCAGGTATGCCATGCGGTCGGCCACGTCTTTGGTGATGTTGTAGCGGATGAAAAATTCGCCGTGCCCGGTGGCGGAAAAGCCGGCGATATTGTCGTCGGCAAACACGCCGTCACCCACCAGCGGGGAATCGCCGACCCGGCCGGGAATTTTTGCATCAAACCCGCCGGTCGATGTTGCCGCCGCGATATGGCCGCAGCGGTCCAGCGCCACGGCGCCCACCGTGCCGTGTTCCGCGTCGCTGGTATCTTTGATCTTGTTGTTGATGAAGTAAGAGGGGGGAACGCTTTGCGCGCCCAGTTTTTCCACCGCTGCCTGTCCGCGGTCGCCGACCAGCAGGACGTGGCGGGTTTTTTCCATCACCAGCCGCGCGGCATGCACCGGGTTTTTGATCGCGGTCATGGATGCGACGGCCCCCGCCGAAAGATCGCGCCCGTCCATGATCGACGCATCGGTTTCCACCATCCCGGCGGCATTGGCAATCGCGCCCTTGCCGGTATTGAACTTGCCGGAATCCTCGAATGTCCGCACCAGAATTTCCACGGTGTCGAGCGCGCTGGCCCCCGCTTTCAACGAGGCGCGCGCTTTGGTCAGCGCCGCCTTCATGATGGCAAGGCGGCCCGGCTCCTTGATCCGTTTGGACATCGCGCCGCCATGCGCGACGATTCCAAAAACAGTATTGGCGCTGCAGGTGGCCGGTTCGGCGGCCTGTGCGCCCGTGGCGGAAACAAGCGTCGCGGCCAGTATCATGGCCGGTGCGCCGAGCATCAATTTGCGGATCATTTTTGCCTCCCTTTTATCACGGGCAGCATTTCAGCCTGGCCTTGCGCACGCAAGTTTGATGGCACGCGGGATGGGCGGCACAAAAAAGCCTTCGTGGGACTTCACGATCTCGGCTAAAATCACGGCGCAGGATGAGGGATTGGCAATGAAACTTCTGATCGGCACGCGCAAGGGCGCATGGGTTTTGAGCGGCGACAGCGCACGCGAGAAATGGGAGCTGACGGGGCCGGAATTTCTGGGCCATATCATCAATCATTGGGTGGCTGATCCACGCGACAAGAAAATTCAACTGATGGCGGCAAAGACCGGCCATCTGGGGCCAACGATTTTCCGCTCGACCGACAGCGGCAAGACTTGGAAAGAAGCCGACGCGCCGCCCGCCTTTCCGCCCGGCAGCAAAATCACTGGCCGTGCCGTCGATCACACATTCTGGCTGCAACCCGGTCACGCATCAGAGCCCGGCGTGTGGTGGGCGGGCACATCACCGCCCGGTCTTTTTGCCAGCACCGATAATGGCGCGACGTGGAAAAGCGTGTCGGGTTGGAACGAACACCCCATGTATCGGCAATGGGTGCCGGCTGATGCGGGCACGCCCGATGGCGCGCTGCTGAACCAGATTGTCATCGACCCGCGCGACGCCAAACACATGTATGTCGCCACATCAACCGGCGGTGTGTTTGAAAGCACAGACCGCGCGCAAAGCTGGGCCCCGCTGAACAAGAATGTGGAGGCCAGCTTCATGCCCGATCCCTATCCCGAATTTGGACAGGACGCGCATTACATCATGTTGTCGCCGCCCAATCCGGACCGGCTCTATCAACAAAACCATTGCGGCATTTACCGGCTGGACCGGCCGGATGATGAATGGGCCCGCATCGGCAAGGCGATGCCGCCAGAGGTGGGCGATATTGGTTTTACGATCATCGCGCATCCGCGTGATGAAAACACCGCCTGGGTATTTCCGATGGATGGCACCGATGTGTGGCCGCGTACCAGTCCGGATGGCAAGCCGGCGGTGTACCGCACGCGCGATGGCGGCGCACATTGGGAACGCCAGGACGAAGGGTTTCCCGTCGAGCAGGGTTGGTTCACCGTGAAGCGCCAAGCCTTTGTCGCTGATAGCGAACGTGATGTCGGGCTTTATCTGGGCACGACCGGCGGCGAAATCTGGATCAGCAAGGATGAAGGCGCGAATTGGCGGCAAGTGGCGGCGCATCTGCCAGAGATTTATGCGCTGTCGCTTGCGCCATGATTGGCGTCATCGTACCCAGCCAGCTTTATTCCTATACCGGCGGCACGGCACATGTGCATGCGGCGGGGGATAATTTGCGCGCACTGTTTGACGATTTGCACCGGCAATATCCCGGCATCAGTTTTCGCGTGATTGATGAGCAGGGCCGCATCCGTGAGCATCAACGTGTATTCGTAAACGGCGAGCGCGCGCTTGATCTTACCGTGCCGCTGAAGGCCGGTGACGAGGTGCATATTTTTGGCGCGTTGACCGGCGGGTGCGCTTCGTGCTGATTGCCGCCTCTGTGAGGGGGCTGTTCCATGTATGATGTTGTAATCATCGGCGGCGGGCATAATGGCTTGACCTGTGCGTTTTATCTGTCGCGTGCGGGGCTAAAGGTTTGCGTGCTGGAACGGCGCGGCGTGGTCGGCGGCGCGGCGGTGACAGAGGAGTTCCACCCCGGATTCCGCAATTCGGTCGCGGCTTACACTGTGTCCCTGCTCAATCCGAAAATCATCGCGGATATGAATTTGGCGGGCCACGGTTTGCGCGTGGCCGAACGCAGGCTTTCCAATTTTCTGCCCACCGAAGATGGGCGTTATCTGAAAGTCGGCGGCGGGCGCACCAAGGAAGAGGTTGCGAAATTTTCGGCGAAGGATGCCGACGCGCTGGACGCCTACCAGACAAAGCTTGATCTGATTGCCGATGTCTTGCGCGACATCGTGTTGAAGACGCCGCCCAATGTGGTGGCGGGCCGGCCTTTCGCGGCGCTTGGTGAATTGTTGAAGGCCACAAAATTGGGCAACCGCTTGCGCGGGCTGGACATGGCGGGACGGCGCGAATTGCTCGATCTGTTTGCGGCATCGGCGGGTGATTATCTGGATGGCTGGTTTGAAAGCGCCCCGATCAAGGCGGTCTATGGCTGGGACGGGATCGTGGGCAATTATGCATCGCCCTATACGCCCGGTTCGGCTTATGTGCTGCTGCATCATTGCTTTGGTGAGGTGAACGGCAAAAAAGGTGTGTGGGGTCATGCGATTGGTGGCATGGGCGCGATCACCCAAGCGATGCAACGTGCCTGTGAAACACTTGGCGTGGATATTCGCGTGTCATCGGCAGTGCGCGAAGTGATTGTCGAAAAGGGCCGCGCGGTTGGTGCGGTGACGGAAGACGGTGAGGCAGTGCGTGCGCGCGCGGTGATTTCCAATCTGAACCCAAAGCTGCTCTATCGCGACCTGATTGCCGCCAATGCCTTGCCGGAAGATTTTCGCCGCCGCATCGCCAATTACCGCTGCGGTTCGGGCACTTTTCGCATGAATGTCGCGCTGTCCGAATTGCCGGATTTCACCTGTTTGCCGGGCAAGGAATTGGCCGATCATCACGCCAGCGGAATCCTGATTGCGCCGACGCTTTCTTATATGGAACAGGCTTATTTCGATGCGCGCACATATGGCTGGTCAAAAAAGCCGGTGGTGGAGTTGGTGATCTCCTCGACGATGGACGACACGCTGGCGCCAAAGGGCCAACATGTCGCCAGCCTGTTTTGCCAGCATGTCGCGCCGCAATTACCAAACGGTGCGTCGTGGGATGATGCGCGCGACAGCATCGCCGATCTGATGATCGACACGGTCAACACTTACGCACCGAATTTCAAAGCATCCGTTCTGG
Source organism: Hyphomicrobiales bacterium (assembly GCA_040255365.1). GTDB lineage: Bacteria > Pseudomonadota > Alphaproteobacteria > Micropepsales > Micropepsaceae > Rhizomicrobium. The sequence goes on along the minus strand of JBDZUY010000015.1, from coordinate 67,545 downwards.
GCCGCCAGATCATGAGTCCGCTGGATCTGGAGCGGACATTCGGTCTGGTCGGCGGCGACATTTTTCATGGCGCGCTGGATGTGGGTCAGCTTTATTCCGCGCGGCCCGTGCTTGGTCACGGTGATTATCGCGGGCCGCTACCCGGTCTTTATATGTGCGGATCGGGCACGCATCCCGGCGGCGGCGTGACCGGCGCACCGGGACACAATGCGGCGCGCGAAGTGCTGCGTGATTTTCACAAGCGGTTTTAGGCGGTGGCCGGGTTCCAGCGGCCAAACGGCACGATCTTGTTTTGTGCGTCGTGGCCGATATCGGCGCGGCCCAGATAGGCGATGCCCGATACGGCACACCAATGGCGCATTACCTGTTCATCGGTTTGCACAAAATCCGGATCGTTTTCGGGGATGGCGCTGCACCGGCCCAATCTGATGCCTGCAACTTTGCGAATGTTCGCGTTGGATGTGATGTGAAAAAGCGTGCGGTCGATGCGGTACATATATTCGGCCACTTCTTCGAGCATCAACACATGGCCGCTGAGGTCAGGCTCCAATGGCGTGCCCAAAAGATTGCTGAGGATTGTCATGTTGAAGGCCGCGTTGGGCGCGTCTGGCGTGATAGAGGGCTCCAGCGTCCCGCCGTCACGCATCACCAAAAAATTCAGCGCGCGGGCAATCGCCGCTGTGCCGCCGTCGCGTGTGATGTCTGCCGCCACCGGGCCATGCGCGAGCTTGGCAAAACCTGCGCGGTAAAGCCCGGCCAACAGAAAGCCTGCATCGCTGTACCCCAGATAGGTTTTGGCCCTGGCCGTGTCGTTCAGCCTGGCGATCGCGCTTTGCGCCATGCGATTGGCGCCATAGCCGCCGCGCGCCACCCACAGCGCATCAAATGTGGGATCATTGGCGATTTCGACAAACGCATCGGCGCGCGCCGCATCATCACCGGCAAAATGACCGTGGCAGAGGAAACATTGCGGATGAAAAGTCAGCGTCACACGGGCACCGAATAGCGCATCGGCCTGCGCCATCACCGCATCGGCCAGCGCCGGTTCTATGCGCCCGGCGGGTGCAACAATGCCGATTTTGAAACTGCGCCCCGTCATCCCTGATCCATTTTGCGAGCGCTTGCTTGTCAGCGCGACACTGCGCTTATAGCGTCCGTCCATGAATCGAGACAGACCTTATTTTTTTTGCGGCATTGGCGGCAGCGGCATGCTTCCGCTGGCCATGATTTTGCGCGGGCAGGGCGCGCGCGTTTCGGGCTCTGACCGCTCGCGCGATCAGGGCCGCACGCCGGAAAAATTCGCATTTTTGGAGGCGAATGGCATCACGCTGTTCGCACAGGACGGCTCCGGCATCACATCGGCGGATACCGTTCTGGTCACATCGGCAGCGGTGGAAGATACGATCCCCGACGTTCAGGCCGCCCGGCGCGTGGGCGCGGCACAGATGATTCGCGCCGAATTGCTGGCCGATCTGTTTAACGCCGCGCCGCGTTCGGTGGGTGTGGCGGGCACAAGCGGCAAATCCACCACGACCGCGATGATCGGCTGGCTGCTGAGTGATGCCGGGCTGGACCCCACCATCATGAACGGTGCGGTGATGGCCAATTTTGTCACCGCCGATGCGCCGTTCGCCAGCGCGCGTGTGGGCGCCAGCGATATTTTTGTCAGCGAGGTGGATGAGAGCGATGGATCCATCGCGCGATACACGCCCCATATCGCGGTGGTCAACAATATCGCGCTGGATCACAAATCGATGGAGGAGCTGCGCGCGCTGTTCACCGATTTTGTGAACAAGGCGCGCATCGCGGTGCTCAATCTGGACAATGGTGAAACCGCGGCGCTGGCGGCGACGCTACCGCGCGAAAAATTGCGGACCTACAGTTTGCATGATCCGGCGGCGGATCTTTTGGCGCGCGATATTGTGCCTGCACCGGATGGCATCACGTTCAAAGTGCGCGAAGGCACCGAAGAAGCGACGCTGCATCTGCGCGTGCCGGGCCGGCACAATGTGGCCAATGCGCTGGCCGCGCTGTCGGTCGCGCGCGCGCTCGGTGTGCCGCTGAAGGTTGCGGTGCGCGCGTTGGAAGGCTTTGCCGGTGTGCGCCGCCGCATGGAAGTGGTGGGAGCTACGAACGGAGTCACAGTGATTGATGATTTTGCCCATAACCCGGACAAGATCACGGCGACGCTTGCCACCTTGCATGATTTTCCCGGCCGCTTGCTGGTGATGTTTCAGCCGCATGGCTTTGGCCCGCTACGGCTGATGAAAGACGCGTTTATTGATTGTTTCGCCACGCAATTGCACGAAGACGATGTGCTGGTGATGCCTGATCCGGTTTATTATGGCGGCACGACGAACCGCAGCGTCACCAGCGCCGATATTGTGGCGGGGGTGAGCGCACGCGGGCGGCGCGCATTCGCATTTGCCATGCGTGAGGAATGCGCAAAAAAAATCACCGCGCTGGCGAAAGCTGGTGACCGGATCATTGTGATGGGCGCGCGCGATGACACATTATCGCAATACGCGGCGGATTTTTTGAAAGTGCTCTGAGATTGAAAAGTGATAGTGGAACACTGGCGAGAGCAGGGTGCTCGGCGGGGGCTTCGGCGGGTTACTCTGCGCCAATGTTCCACTAACTTTTCAGGGCGTTGTTGTGCCCTGTTTTATGCAGTTACTTTTTGGCTTTGTATTCCGGCAACGCCTTGATCTGCGCGTTGGTGAGATTGGTTGTGAAGCCGCCGCCCGCCTTGGCTTGCAGCGTGCTTGACGGCATCACAACGTCCTTCCCACCAATGCCGAGGAATTTGCCGACCGAGACGACGGCCTGTTGTTCACCCGATGCGCCAGTCTCGACGGATTCAATGGTGCCGATCTCGTTGCCCTTGGCATCAAAAACCGTTTGACCCTTGGCAGATGCCAGATCGACCGATGCGGTGCTTTGCATGCTGTCGGTGCTTTGCATGCTCTGGGTTGGGGTGGCTGGCGCCATCGTATCGGCGGCGAGTGCGGATTGTGCACTGGTTGCCATCAGGGCTACGGCGCACGTCGCTAGAATCTTTTTCATATTGTCCTCTTCAGAGTTGGGTCCAAATCGTCTGGACATTTTCACGCCCACCAGCCCGGTAAAGGAGCTATGCACCGGGAAACGCTAACCAAATTGGTCTTGCTGTGGTGTGATATTTGTGGGACAAAATTGGCGTGCCGAGCGGGGCACCGGGGCCTTTGATTGTGGCCTGATGCAAGCGCGCAAATCCCCGTGGGCGTTTTTTTTCGAGGTATCGCGGGGTTGCGATGTATCGAAGTGCCGCGGGACGGTTGATCCTTACCGCTATCATACTGGTTCTGGGTTTGGGCATGCCCGCCGCGCAGGCGGCCGATGGCTATCGCTTGCTGCATCTGAATGGCCAACTGGTGAAATGGGGCGCGCCCGAACTGGGACAGGCGGCGGCCATCACCTATGCGGTGGCCGATGGCGCGGTGACGCATGCCGGTGTTCGCAATTGCCGCCACGCAGGCTCGATTGTCCCGCTTTTACACAACAGCGCGATGAGCCGCACCGCCTTTGATAGCGCGCTGAAAAGCGCCTTTGCGCTGTGGCAAGATGCGGCCAACATCCGTTTTCGTGCCGCCGATAAGGGCCAAACACCGGATATTCTGATCGCCGCACAGGGTACGCCTGACGGGATTGCCTATACCGATGTGGCGCTGGCGGGGGCTTCGCATGATGCGGGCGCGGCGCGCAGCGACACGGCCACGTTGAAGGCGGGCATCATCTGTTTGAACCCGAAACTGAAATGGGTTGCTGGCGATGGCGCGCGGTTGCCAGCCATGGGCAAAACCTATGCGCTGACATATGCGCTGGCCCATGAAATTGGCCATGCGATCGGGCTGGATCATCCAGGGCCGACGGGTGAATTGATGGCGTTTCGCTTTGATGGTGATGCATCGCTGACGGGTTTGCAGCCCGGCGACCGGCGCGGTGTCATCGCGCTTTATGGTGCCAAACCTGCGCCCGCTGCTATTGCAATGGTTCGCAGCGCCTCCGCCACGCCGTAATGCGTGAAGGCTCGACAGCGCCACCGCTGTGCTGTGATATATTCAGGCCAGATAGCGGGGCAGTGCAGTGATCCCTGATGGATTTTTCCGCACCTCTACAAATAGCGAGAGCAAACGATGATGCGTCCTGTGGTTCATTTCGTTCTGGCCGCAGGCCTTGTTGCGCTTTGCGGGTGCAGCGTTTTTGAACCGCGCGGACAAACCATCATTCTGCCGCAGCCGGTGCCGCAAACCGGGAAGCAGGCGAAATCAGCACCAGTAGCGTCGCCCGCCCACCCCCGCGCGAACCGGGCCAACCAGGCGGAAAATAAGGCAGCGGCGCCGTCACAGAACACCGAGCCTGCCACAATTGCGCCGCACCGCCTTGTTGGTCTCAGCCGTAGCCAAATCACCGAGTTACTTGGAAAGCCGGAAAATGTTGCGCATAACGGCACATCACTGGTTTGGGCCTATCGCGCACCAAACTGCGCCTTGCGCGTTACATTTTATCCCAATATCCAAACCAGGAAATTTCATGCGCTGCAATATGTGTTTGAAGATTCGAAAGGCAAAGCGTTGAGCGACGAAAAAGCCTGCATGCGTGTGTTGCAAACGCAAAAGCATGATGAGCGCTGATGCAAATGTGAAATCCGGCATCCATGTTCTGATCGTGGATGACGATGCGCTGTTCCGCGAGCTGGTGATTCAAAATCTCACCGACAAGGATTATCGCGTCACCGGGTTTGGCGATGGTGCGTCGCTGTTTGCCGCGCTGTCGGGTGGTATGCGCGCCGACCTGATTTTGCTGGACTGGATCATGCCGGAAATGAACGGCATCGAAATCCTGCGCAAATTACGCAGCGAAACACAGATGGTGCCGGTTATTTTTCTGACCGTTCTGGGCGATCAGGTTTATGAGGAGGCGGCGTTATTGGGCGGGGCTGTCGATTTTGTCGAGAAATCGCGCAGCTTTTCCATTTTGTTGAAGCGTGTCGAGGTGGCACTCTCCAGGGCCAAATCAGACGACGCTGCGCCTGCACCCGCTGGTGAGCGCATGCGTTATGGCGACGTGGAATTGGTGGAGGATCAAAAGCGCGCCTTCTGGAAGGGGCAGATGATCCCGCTCACCCTGACGGAATTCAACATCGTGCAGCATATGATTGCGCGCGCGGGCAAAGATCTCAGCTATCGCGAGCTGTACGATCTGGTTCATGGCGAAGGCTTTTTGGGCGGTTATGGCGATGTCGGTTATCGCACCAATGTGCGCGCCTTGATAAAGCGCGTGCGCCAGAAATTCCGCGACATTGATGCCGGTTTCGACCGAATCGAAAATTATCCCGGCTTCGGTTACAGGTGGCGCAGTGAAAAGGCTGCGTGACACGCTGCGTGCTGTTGGCCCGCTATCGCATGGCTTTACAATTCGTCTTGTCATATTGCCGCTTGTATTTGTTCTGGTGCCGCTGATTGTTTACGGACAGTTGCGTGATGCCGATGCGCGCAAAACGCAATTGCTGCACGATACCGTGGTGCAGCAGGACCAGCTTGTGGTCGAGGTTCTGCGCCCCTATCTGGAGAAATTCGGGCGCGATCAGCCGCAGGATTTGCAGAATCTGCTGATACGTTTGGGCAAGAACGGCACGCATATCAAACTGTTGTTCCGCCCCGATGCGGCTGCATCCAGTGGCTTTTTCTACATTGCATCTGCGCCGCCGCTTTCCGCATCTGATCTGGAGCGTGAGCGCAAAGAGCTGGTAAAGCTTGGTGCGTTTCGCCAACTCGACAATTCCTGCCGCGCTGGTTCTGCAAACCCTGTAACGCGCTTTACCAATCCTGCGGGCTTGGAGGAAATGCTGACATCGCTGGCCACGGTGTCAACGCCAACGGGCTGCTGGGCGGTGTTTACCTCACGCACGGGGCAGACATTTTTGAAAGCGGCGCGCGACAAGCCATTCTGGCAAACCAAAGAGATGCAGCTTGCGCTGGCGATTTATGTTTTCAGCGCGTTGCTGATCGCATGGCTGTTTTCAACCTTCTGGCGCAACATGGCGTTGTTCCGTGCGGCTGCGCGCAAAATTCGCCTGCGCGGCAGTGCGGGCCCGTCTTTTGTGGAGACAAACCGTATTCCGGAATTGTCTGGCGTTGCCGAGGATTTTGATGCACTGGTCGCGGCCCTTCTTGATTCCAAAGCGCAAATGCAGCGCGCCGCCGAAGAAAATGCCCATGCGTTGAAGGCGCCGCTGGCCGTGATTGCACAATCGCTGGAACCGTTGAAGGCGGCATTGCCGCAAGACCGCGCGGCGGCACAGCGCAGCCTGTCACTGATCGAACGCTCTGTTGACAAGCTGGATGCGCTTGTCTCTGCCGGGCGCGATCTGGATCAGGCCTCGGCCGAGGCGGTGTTCCCGCAACGCTGGCGGGTGAACCTGTCCGAGAGCGTGCGCAAATTGCTGCTGTCTTACGAGAAAACGCTGGAGGCGAACGCCAAACGGCTAACGATGCAGATCGCGCCCGATCTGCATGTAATGGCCAGCGAAGATCTGATTGAACTGGTGATTGAAAACATTCTCGACAACGCGGCCAGCTTCACGCCCAGGGATGGCACCATTGCGGTGACGCTGACGCGTGCGCGCGATATGGCGGAACTGACCATCAGTGACGAAGGCCCCGGTGTTGAGCCGCAATTTCTGGAGCGGATCTTTGATCGCTATGTTTCGCACCGGCCCACAGGCGCTGTGCAGAACCGGGCCATGGGGGCCGATCATTTCGGGCTGGGCCTGTGGATCGTGCGGCGCAATGTCGAAGGTGCGGGCGGCACGGTGCGTGCGGCCCTGCGCACGCCGCATGGTCTGGCCGTCACCGTAAAATTCCCACTGACGCGTTAAATTTGAGCGCTTGAATCAGGGCGCTGCGTATTTTGCCAGCCAGTCGGCAATGCCTTGTGGCGTCATGGAGCGTGCATCGGTCAGCTCTGCAGAATTCGTGATGTTCAGCGGCGTGCCGTCCGCTTTTGCAATCACCACGGTGGGAACGCCCTTCAATTTTTCGATGCCGAAGCGATGCACGATGTCCTGATTGCGGGTGTAACGTCCGACATCAACCGTGACGATCTCATAATGCTTGTCCACGAACGATTTGATGTTGGGCAATTCCATGACCGCCGCCAATATGCGGCAGTCGGGGCACCAATTGCCGCCGAAATCAATCAGCACGCGCTTGTTATCAGCCTTTGCGCGGGCAAACGCTTCGTTGACGCGCGCGTTTGCGTCGGCCTTTTCGTCATAGGGATAAGGCAGTGGTGTCGGCAATTCATTGATCGTTGCGATGGTGGCGCGCGGCGCCGGTACTCCGGCCATAGCTGTACCCATGCTCATGCTTGCACAAAATATTCCTGTAAATAGCCAACGCCACATCATGCATACTCCAACCGTTCTTGTTTGCGTATAGCGTAGTGGCACGCGGGCCCCAAGAAAAACTATCAGCCGGTCAGGTGCGGGTTTCGCCGCCCAGAAAATGGCCCAGTGCCATCAACGGCGTGATGCGATCACAGATCAGCTTGGTGACCGCTAGCATCGGCACGGCCAGAAACGCGCCTGCCACACCCCACATCCAGTACCAGAAGATGATGGACAGAATGACCAGCACGGGGTTCAACACAAAGCGCCGCGCCAGCAGCATGGGCGTGATGATCTGTCCTTCGGCCAGATGAACCATCAGATAGATACCGGCGGGCAGCAACGCCTGCACCGTGGTGGGAAAGGTCAAAAGCCCCACCATGGCAAGCCCGGCCATGCCAAAAAGCGGGCCGATGATGGGAATATAATTCAGCGCGAACGCCAATGTGCCCCACAAAATCGGGTCGGACAGGCCGGTGAAATAGCACCCCAGCCCGGTCATGATGCCAACACCCAAATTCATCAGGCTGATGGTGGTAAGATAGCCTGCGATGTGTTGTTCGATCTCACGTGAGATTTCAACCATCTGCTTTTTGTTGTGCAGGCTGGGCAGAACTTCGACTGCTCGTCGCAAAAACAGATCGCCCGCGCTCAGTAAAAAAAACAGCAACACGATTGTGACGCCAAACGAAACAAGCATGGCCCGTGTGCCGCTGAACAGCGTGCTGCTGAGGCCTGGTTCAGCCACATGCACCGGTTTCTGGTTGGGGTTGGTCGACGTCTCGGTAATCTGGTCCAGCCGTTTGCTCGCCGCCATGAGTGCCTTGCCAGGCTTTTTGATTGCATCGAGCCGGCGCTCAAGGTGCGAAATGCTACGCGGTGCTTTGGCAAGCCATTCGGCGGCCGGGCCGGACAGCGAATACCCCAACTGAACAACGCCACCGAAAAACAGCGCAATAATGATGAGCGCGGTAATAGGATTGGGGATGTGTGCCTTTGCCGCCACGCGCATGACAGGGCGCAACAACAGGCTGAGGATAAAGGCGAAAACCACCGGCACGATAACGGCCGCCGCCAGTTGCAATGTGAAGAACAGAAGAAGCAGAAAAATGCCCAACAGCAAAATGGTTTGCGGATTGTTGGGCAATGGCATGGGGCGGACTGCGTGGTCCGCGTCGTCTGGCGCTGTATCGCCTGCCGGTATTTCGTCCGTGCTCACTTTTTGCGTTCGTTCGCCGCCATCATGCCGCCAATGAATGCGGCCAAAAGCATCATGGTTTTATTATTGTTAAAAAGCTTGGCGGCGTCATCACCCAAAAGCGCGGCAATATCCGAAATGGGCGGAGCCGTTGTCGCTGCGGGCGCGGGTTTGCGCCGTTCGATGATGGCCGGAATCGCAAATGCTGTAATCAGGGCCAAAACCACGAGCAAGCCGGCAACAATCAGCCATGCACCGGCGGCGCCGAATAAGGGCTCAGTGTAAAGCCAAAGCGCGATCGCCGCACTGACCAGTGCGGCGATGCCAAGGCCTGCGCCTGTGGCCATGCAAAATCCACTGACGAGTGCGCGCCCCGCCTTGCCGCGCACACGCTCAACCCCTGACGAGGTGTTGAGAAGCATCAACACCATTTTGGCAATCATATCCGCTGACATGTGGGCGCGCTCAGCGCGTCAGAATTTTGCTGGCAATAAAGCCTGCAGCAAACGCCATGGCCAGGCTCATGGCCGGCTGTTCTTCCACCTGTTTGTTTACGGCGGCGGCGGTGCGTGAGCCTTGTGCAGAAATGCGATCATAGATTTCGGAGGCACCTTCTTCGATGCCGTCAATCGTGTCGCGCGCAAAGCTATTGGCTTTGCGTTTGCCTTGCGTCTCAAGGGACGCGAGCAGCTTGGCGAAGTCTTTTTTCAAGGATGCAAGGTCTTCGGAAACGGCGGCAAGATCGGGTGCCACGCTGTCGCCAGCTTTGGAAGCGGTACTCATAAGGAGCCCTCCTTAAATCGGGTTTGGTGCTGTATCGAAGGGGCGACGCTACAAACCAATCATGTCTAGAATAAGGAGTTTTGGGCATGTGAGAAGCGCGCTTTGACGGGCAGGCGCGCGATCACTAGAACCGCGCCATGGCAGCTCCCATTCTTCTTCTTCAGGATATTCGTCTGACAATCGGCAGCACTGCGTTGCTCGATGGGGTGGAGCTTGCGCTGAACCCCGGCGACCGGTTGTGCCTTGTCGGGCGCAACGGGTCGGGCAAATCCACCTTGTTGAAGATTGCGGCGGGCGAGGTTGCACCCGATTCCGGGCGGCGCTTTGTGCAACCGGGCTCTACCATCCGCTATCTGCCGCAATCGCCCGATCTTTCGGGTTATGAGACAACGCGCGCCTATGTCGAAGCGGGGCTGGCGCCGGGCGATGATCCGTCGCGGGCGCATTATCTTTTGGGCAAGCTGGGCCTGAGCGGTGATGAGGCGACGGGCGTTTTGTCGGGCGGGGAGGCGCGGCGCGCCGCGCTGGCGCGGGTGCTGGCATCGGCGCCCGATATTCTGCTCCTGGATGAGCCGACCAACCATCTGGATTTACCGGCTATCGAGTGGCTGGAAGGCGAACTTGACGCGATGGCCGGTGCGCTGGTGCTGGTCAGCCATGACCGGCGCTTTTTGCAAAACCTGTCGCGCGCGACCGTGTGGTTGGATCGCGGGCGCACCGCGCGGCTGGACCGCGGCTTTGCACAATTTGAGGCGTGGCGCGACGAAACTCTGGAACAGGAAGAATTGGAGCGTCACAAACTCGATCGCAAAATCGCGATGGAAGAACATTGGCTGCGTTATGGCGTGACCGCGCGGCGCAAACGCAATCAGGGCCGTCTGGCGGGGTTGAATGCCTTGCGCAAAAACCGGCGCGAACAATTGCGCAGTGTGGGTACTGTCAATTTCGCCGTTGCCGAGGCGGGCAATGCCGGCACTCGCGTGATTGAGGCGAAAAACATTTCCAAGGACTGGGGCAAGGGCCCCGTGGTGCATGACTTTTCGATCCGCATTGTGCGCGGCGACCGGGTTGGCATTGTCGGGCCCAATGGCGCGGGCAAATCGACCTTGCTGAATATGCTGACGGGTCTGCTGGCGCCCGACAGCGGCACGATAAAACTCGGCACCAATCTTTCTGTTGCAACGCTGGATCAGGGTCGCGTGTTGAGCGATCCCAACATGGCGCTGGCCGATGTGCTGACCGGCGGCGGCGATCAGGTGGATGTCGGCGGCCAGCGCCGTCATGTCATCGGCTATATGAAAGAGTTTTTGTTTGCCCCCGAACAGGCGCGCCAGCCGGTGCGTGTTCTGTCCGGCGGGGAACGGGCGCGGCTATTGCTGGCGCGTGCGCTGGCATTGCCGTCCAATCTTTTGGTGCTGGACGAACCGACCAATGATTTCGATCTGGAAACGCTCGATCTTCTGGAAGAGATGATCGACGATTATCCGGGCACGGCATTGATCGTCAGCCATGACCGCGATTTTCTGGATCGCGTTGCCACCTCCATTCTGATGTTTGAAGGCGCGGGCCGCTTTGTCGAATATGCGGGCGGCTATAGCGATATGGTGGCCCAGCGCGGCGGCGGCGTTGCACCAAAAGAATCCGCGCCGGACAAAGCGGCCAGAAAAACCGCGGCCCGCGCAAAGCAAAACGCGCCGCGCGGCAAGCTTACCTTTACCGATCAGCACGCGCTGGAAAAATTGCCCGGTGAAATGGCCGTGCTGGAAGAAACAATCGCTAAACTTCAGGGCGCATTGGCAGACCCGCAGCTTTATGCGCGCGATGCAGAAAAATTCACCGCGCTGTCCGCACAGATGACCAAGGCGCAATCAGAACTGGCGGCGGCCGAGGAACGCTGGTTGACGCTGGAAATGAAGCGCGAAGAATTGGCGAGTGGCGATTAGGCCGTGTTTGCGCCGCGTTTTGCAAGGCGCCCCATTAAGGCCTGAATTGTTCTATGTTCTGTGCGCGGCATCGCAAAAACCGGGAGTGGAACATGGCTGAAGAAAAGATTCGCGAAGGCCTGGATGTTTTTGTGCATGACGGGGACCGCTCCTTTGGTCTGGTGCGTCAGCTCGCGCCCGAGGGCAAACCCGCCTTTGTTATCTATGTCGAAAACGGCGGTGATTTTGTCGTGCCACTCAGCGCGGTAAAAGCGGTGCATGCTAACAAGCTGGTGCTGGATGGCAACAAGATCGAACCGGCATTGGCCCACGCTATCAAACATGCCCATGATCGCGAAGATCCGACCATAGGGTAATTGCGTGTTGCAATCAGTGTGCGGCCGCGCCGCTCCACAATGCAATCAGATGCGCCTCGACTGCGCGCGGATCGGTCATTCGGCATAGCGTGCTTTTGGCGGTGCGCCGCGCCTCAGCACTAACCGGCCAGGGCGCATGTTCAACATACCAGCCCAGATGTTTGCGGAAAATCTTCAAGCCGTATTCGTCATTGTAAAACTTCAAACTGTCGGCCAGATGATCAAGCGCAATACCCAACCGGGTTTGCACATCCGGTTCAACAAACGCGGTGTCGCCACGCAATGCGTTGTCGAGGGCTCGCGCGATCCATGGTCGGCCATAGGCGCCTCGCCCGATCATCACCGCATCTGCGCCCGATTGAGCCAGCGCCGCTTTCGCGCTTTGCACATCAATGACATCGCCATTGACGATGAGAGGCAATGTGGTTGCCGCTTTCACCGCCGCGATGGCGCGCCAGTTTGCTGTACCTTTATAGAATTGCTGGCGTGTGCGGCCATGCACGGTGATGGCCTTGATGCCCACGGCCTGCGCGCGCGCCGCCAGTTCCGCCGCGTTGTGAGATTTGTCATCCCAGCCCAGCCGCATTTTCAACGTCACGGGCCGCGTCGTCGCGTTCACCGCGGCGGCCAGCAATTTTTCCGCTTGGTCCAGATCGCGCATCAATGCGGACCCGGACAATGCGCCTGTCACTTCTTTGGCCGGGCAACCCATATTGATATCGATCAGATCGGCGCCCGCCGCCTCGGCCAGCTTCGCACCCTCGGCCAGCCAATGCGCCTCGCGCCCGACCAATTGAATGACCATCAAGGGAAGGCCATCTCCCACGGCGGCGCGGCGCACCACATCGGCCCGGCCGCGCGCAAAGCTGTCACAGGCCACCATCTCGGTGGCGACGTAAGGCGCGCCCTGGCGGCTGGCGGCGCGGCGGAACGGCAAATCGGATACGCCCGTCATCGGCGCGGTCAAAACCCGCCCCGGTATGGTCACGTCGCCGATTTGTAATCCGCTTTTCATGCCGTTTGTCATGGGCGAAGGGGTAAGGCGGCGCGCGCACTTTGTCATCTGTCCTGTTTGCTCTGGCAAATCAGCGCAGGCTGATGGGGCGGACCATCAAGCCCGTTTTGAACAGATAAAGAACGAAGTTCCAACCATCTGCCGGGCCGCGCATCTATTTGTCTTTTTGGCGCGACGCATTGACAGGAAACAATCGTGCCTTTGCCTTTTGCGCAAGGACCGCACTAGTTCAGTGGATTGCAAATTCGTCATGACGGGCGGCTCACATTTTCTTGAAGCCGGGGCCATAATGGAGCCTGTATGGTCCGGGCCAAATACCGGCGCCGCGGTTCCGCTGCGCCCATCTTCAAGGGGAATATGTATGCACCGACTTCGCACATCTTATCTGGGCGCTGCTACGGCGGCTGCCTTTGCGGTCTGCGCGCTGAGCGCCGGGTCTGCGTTTGCTGCCACGCCTGCAACGCAAAACGCTGCGCGCGAAAATCCGTTTGCCAAAGCCAGCACCTTGCCGCTGCAGGCACCGGATTTCAGCAAGATCAAGGACAGCGATTATCAGCCCGCCATTGAAGAGGGCATCAAGCAGAATCTGGCCGAGATCAAAAAGATTGCCGACAATCCGGCCCCGCCGACATTCGAGAACACCATCGTCGCGATGGAAAAATCGGGCCGCATGCTGGATCGCGCAACAAACACGTTCTTTGCCGTTGTGCAGGCCAACACCAATGACACGCTGGACAAGGTGCAGGCCGCTGTCGCGCCGAAGCTGGCCGCGTTTCAGGATGCCATCTATCTGAACCCGAAATTGTTTGCGCGGGTAAAGGCCGTTTATGACAAGCGCGACACGCTGAAAGCCGATCCCGAAGCGGTGCAGCTCGTCACCATCTATTTCCAGAATTTTGAGCATGCGGGCGCCAATTTGTCCGATGCTGACAAAGCCAAGCTGCGCGACATGAACAAAAAGCTCGCCACCTTGCAGACCGAATTTCAGCAAAAGCTGCTGGCCGGAACCAAGGATGCCGCACTGGTCGTTGATAACAAGGCGGCGCTGGCCGGCCTCAGCGATGCGGAAATCGCCAATGCCGCCCATGCCGCCGAACAGCGCGGGCTGAAAGGCAAATGGGTCATCCCGCTGCAGAACACGACGCAGCAACCCTTGCTGACCTCGCTGTCGGATCGGGCAACACGCGAAAAACTGTTCCACAATTCGTGGACGCGCACTGAACGTGGTGACAAGAACGATACGCGCGCCATCATTTCGGAGATCGCGAAAATTCGCGCCGAAAAAGCCAAGCTGATGGGCTATCCCGATTTTGCGTCATACAAACTTTACGACCAGATGGCGAAGACGCCGAAAGCGGTCGAGGATTTCCTGGGCAAGCTGGTCGGACCGACGCGGGTGAAAGCCGCCGACGAAGCCAGACAGATTCAGGAAGCCATCGACAAGGACGGCAAGCATTTTGAATTGAAGCCGTGGGATTGGCAGCGTTATGCCGAGAAGGTGCGCAAAGCCAAATATGATCTGGATCAGGAACAGCTCAAACCCTATTTCGAGCTGAACAAGGTGCTGAAAGACGGCGTGTTTTATGCCGCGAACCAGCTTTACGGCATTACCTTCAAAGAGCGTCACGACATTCCGGTCTATCAGCCGGATGTGCGTGTGTTCACCGTCTATGACAAGGATGGCTCGGTACTTGGCCTGTTCTATGCCGACTATTTCAAGCGCGACAACAAATCTGGCGGCGCCTGGATGAGCAATTTTGTCGGCCAGTCCAAGCTGCTTGGCACCAAGCCGGTGATCTATAACGTCGCCAATTTCACCAAGCCGCAGCCGGGCCAGCCAGCCTTGCTGACATTTGATGATGTGACGACAATGTTCCACGAATTCGGCCATGCGCTGCACGGCCTGTTTGCGGATCAGGAATATCCCACGCTGTCGGGCACCAACACGGCGCGCGACTGGGTGGAGTTCCCGTCACAGTTCAACGAGCATTGGGCGCTATATCCCAGCGTGTTGAAGCATTATGCGGTGAACTACAAAACCGGAAAACCGATCCCGCAATCGCTGGTCGACAAGATCAAAAAATCGCAGACCTGGGGTCAGGGCTATGCGCTGGGCGAATTGCTGGCGGCGTCTGAACTGGACATGGAATGGCATGATCTTCCCGCGTCTGCACCGAAGCAGGATGTCGATAGCTTTGAAACGGCAGCGCTTAAGAAAACCGGCACTGATTTTCCCAATGTCCCGCCGCGTTATCGTTCCAGCTATTTCCTGCACATCTGGGGCAATGGTTATGCAGCCGGGTATTATGCCTATCAGTGGACGGTGATGCTGGACGATGATGCCTATGACTGGTTCGAAAAGAATGGCGGGCTGACACGCGCAAACGGTCAGCGCTTCCGCGATTTGATCCTGTCACGCGGTCATACCAAGGATTACGGCACGATGTTCCGGTCCTTTACCGGCCATGACCCGGATCCGACACCGATGATGATTGATCGTGGTCTGATCCAACCCAAGAAATAAACCGAATAGCATTGGCATGATCTGGAGAGGCGCGGGAGACATCTCGCGCCTCTCTTTTTTATGCGGGCTTTATGTGCGCGCCAGATAGGCTGGAAGTTTGCTGTCGAACTCCGGGAAATAGCGCGCAATCACCGAGACATCGAATTCGGCCAGAATGGACTCTTTTGGTTCGCGGTCGAGCAGGAATGCAAATGCGGCCTTGATGCATTGTTCCGCGCTTTGCTCGCCCGGTGTCAGCTTTGCGAAATGGGCCTTGCCCATCGTCACCCGATGGCGGGTTTCGCTCGCGCCTTCGGTGATGGTTACGGCAAAGACCAGCGGCTCGCCTTTATCGACGCATGTGACTGCGATCATGCCATTCTCTCCTCTGCGCGCCACAAAATTACTGACATATTGTCATTTCTGTTTTTCCTGTCATAATCCGTGACGACAGTATGGAGGAATTGCGGGCATGAATCATTTTGATGTGGTGATTGTGGGCGCCGGGCTTTCGGGCATTGGGGCGGCCTATCACCTGCAAGCCAATTGCCCCGGCAAAACCTATGCAATTCTGGAAGGGCGCGCGGCGATTGGCGGCACCTGGGATTTGTTCCGCTATCCCGGCATCCGCTCGGATTCCGACATGTACACGCTTGGCTATGCGTTCAAGCCGTGGGTCGAGGCCAAGGCCATCGCCGATGGGCCCTCCATCCGCAAATATGTGCGCGATACCGCCAAAGACAACGACATCGAGCGGCACATCCGCTTTCGCCATCAGGTCAAACGCGCCGATTGGTCGAGCGCCGATGCGCGCTGGACGGTGGAGGCCGAAACCGGCCCGGACAAACAGGTGACGCGCTACACCTGCAATTTCCTGTTCATGTGCTCCGGCTATTATTCGTATGAAGGCGGCTATACGCCGGATTTTGCGGGCACCGAAAATTTTGCCGGCACCATCGTGCATCCGCAAAAATGGCCCGCCGATCTGGATTACAAGAACAAGCGCGTTGTTGTGATCGGCAGCGGTGCAACGGCGGTGACGCTGGTGCCCGAAATGGCCAAGGACGCGGCGCATGTCACGATGTTGCAACGTTCGCCCACTTATGTCGTGTCACGCCCGGCCGAAGACGCGCTGGCCAACTGGCTGCGCGCAAAATTGCCCGCCAAGCTGGCCTATGCACTGACGCGCTGGCGCAATGTTTTGATGGGCATGTATTTCTTCAATCTGTCGCGCAAGAAACCCGAAAAGGTCAAACAATACCTTGTTGGCATGGTGAAGGATGAATTGGGCGCGGATTACGATGTCAAAACTCATTTCACGCCGCGCTACAATCCGTGGGATCAGCGTCTGTGTCTGGTGCCGGACAGCGATCTGTTTCTGTCGCTGAAATCAGGTAAATCGTCTGTCGTCACCGACACGATTGAACATTTTACGCCCAAGGGTTTGAAACTGGCGTCCGGCAAAGAGCTGGAGGCCGATATCATCGTCACAGCGACGGGGCTGAAGCTGGTTTTGCTGGGCGGTATGCAGGTCAGCGTCGATGGCGCGCCCGTCGATATGGCAAAGACGATGAGCTACAAGGGCATGATGTATTCCGATGTACCGAATTTGGCGTCCGCTTTCGGTTACACCAATGCGTCATGGACATTGAAATGTGATCTGACATGCGAATATGTCTGCCGCATTCTCAATTATATGGATCGCAAGGGCGTCGCCATTGCCACACCAAAGCGTGATGCCAGCGTGGGCGAAGCGCCGTGGCTGGATTTCTCATCCGGTTATGTGCAGCGCGCGCTGGATGTACTGCCGCGTCAGGGCGACAGGAAGCCGTGGAAGCTTTATCAGAATTATGCGCTGGATATGGTGACGTTGCGCTTTGGCAAGGTGGATGACGGTATTTTGCAATTTTCCAAACCGCATGCGGTACCGCAGCAAAAAACCGTGCAACCCGAAGCCATCGCTGCGGAGTAAACTGTTAAAGCGCCTGGCCCGCGCACCAGCCGGATGACCACGCCCATTGGAAATTGTAGCCGCCCAGCCAGCCGGTCACATCCACGACTTCGCCGATGAAATACAGGCCGGGCACGGCTTTGGCCTGCATGGTTTTGGAATCCAGTTCGCGCGTGTCCACGCCGCCATGCGTCACCTCGGCGGTGCGATAGCCTTCGCTGCCAATCGGTTTGATGCGCCAATCATTGATGGCGCTGTCCAGTTCACGCAGTTTCGCATCCGACAGATCGGCCAAGGTGCCGGTGCAGTTTTGTGCCTCGGCAATGTCGATCGCGAGGCGGCGCGGCAATAGCGTGGCCAGAAAATTATGCGCCGCCTGTTTGCCGTTCTGCGTTTTTGCGGCGCGCAATGCTTCAAACATATTGCGGGTGGGCAGCATGGAAATGGCAACCGACATGCCTTCGCGCCAATAGGACGAGATCTGCAAAATCGCTGGGCCGCTTAGCCCGCGATGGGTGAACAGCATCGCCTCCGCGAACATTGTTTTGCCGCATGTTACGCGCGCATCCACCGCCACACCGGACAGCGGTTTGAGCCGGGCCAAAAGTGCGCCATCGAATGTCAGCGGTACAAGTGCGGGCCGGGTCGACGTGACGGCCACACCAAATTGTGCGGCCAGACGATAGCCAAAATCGGTTGCGCCCATTTTGGGGATGGATTTACCGCCGCTCGCCACCACCAGCGAACGCGCCGCGATTGTTTCGCCGTCCGCCAATGTGATTGTGAACCCGTCCGGCGTTTTTTCCACACGGCTGACATCTGCATTCAGGCGAAGCTGTGCCCCGCCCGCTTTCATTTCCGCCAAAAGCATTTCGATAATCTGCCCAGCCGAGCCATCGCAAAAAAGCTGGCCCAGCGTTTTCTCGTGCCAGGCAATGTTGTGGCGTGCCATGAGCGCGATGAAATCGTGCTGGGTGTAGCGGCTGAGCGCGGAAATGCAGAAGCGCGGATTGGCCGACAAAAACTGGGCCGGGCTGGCGTTCAGATTGGTGAAATTGCAGCGCCCGCCGCCGGAAATGCGGATTTTCTCACCCGGTGCCTTGGCCCGCTCCAGCACCAGAATTTTGCGCCCGTGCGCGCCCGCCGCGGCCGCGCACATCATGCCCGCCGCCCCCGCACCAATCACGACGGCATCGTAATGTTCTTTCAAAGACCAAATTCCTGTTTCATGATCCGGGCGGATTGCTGTGCCGCAAAGCTGTATGTGGTATACATGTTATGTGGTGGGCGTGTGTGCTGCTGCGTGGGAGGTGCGCCAGATGAGATATGAACCATGCGGCTGACCCTGCATACCGATCTGGCGTTGCGGCTTTTGATGCTTCTGGCGTTGGAGCCCGATGATCTGCACACCATAGAAGAAGTCGCGCGCCGCTATAGCGTCTCGCGCAACCATCTGATGAAGGTGGCGCAAACGCTTGTGCAAAAGGGCTTTGTCGAAAGTCTGCGCGGGCGGGGCGGCGGCTTGAAGCTGGCGGTGCCGGCGGCCCAGATCAATCTGGGCGCGGTGGTGCGTACCACCGAAGACAGTTTGGCGCTGGTCGAATGTTTTGATGCCGAACGCAACACCTGTGTTGTGGCCTCGGCCTGTGGTTTGCGCGGGCCGCTGCAGGATGCGCTGGCCGCGTTTTTTGAGG
>JBDZUY010000015.1:37219-48573 GCA_040255365.1 Hyphomicrobiales bacterium | reverse complement strand
TCGGCCTGTGGTTTGCGCGGGCCGCTGCAGGATGCGCTGGCCGCGTTTTTTGAGGTTCTGGATCGCTATAGTTTGGCGGATCTGGTTGCCAATCCGGTGTCATTCAAGCGGATGCAGCGGCTTCTGACAGACCAGAATGCCAGTCTGTGAACAGCCCAAACCCTTGCTAACATTACAAAAAGCATAATGTCGCAGTGCACAAAGAAGCATTGCAAATGCCTGTTTGCGTCCTAAAATAGGTAAAAGAAATACCTCTTTGTGAAGCCTGACCCTTTTAAAGCCTTGAGCGACATGCACAACACAGACGAACCCGCCGCCGAACGCCGCGCCCGGATTGTTGAGGGCATCGTCGAGCGGACCGGCGTGACCGAGGAGTTGGTCCACGATCTTGTCCATACCTTCTATGGAAAGGTGCGGCAGGACGCCTTCATCGGGCCGATCTTTGACCGCGTCATTGGCGACAATTGGGACGTTCATCTGGCCAAGATGTGCGATTTCTGGTCGTCGGTCATGCTGATGAGCGGGCGCTACAAGGGCAACCCGATGGTTAGCCATATGCGCATCAAAACCATTCAGCCGCCCCATTTCGAGCGCTGGCTCGAACTGTTCCGCGAAACCGCGCACGAGATTTGTGAGCCCGAAGCGGCGGCGGCGTTTTGCGGACGCGCCGACAATATCGCGCGCTCACTTCAGATGGGCCTGTTCTTTCGCCCCGGTGCCACGCCGTCTGCTGCTCCTGGTGCTGCACCATGACCTATGTCGTCAATGACGCCTGCATCAAATGCAAATACATGGACTGCGTGGAAGTGTGCCCGGTGGACTGCTTCTACGAAGGCGAGAACATGCTCGTCATTGATCCGGATGTCTGCATCGATTGCGGCGTCTGCGAACCCGAATGCCCGGCGGAAGCCATCAAATCCGATACCGAACCCGGTCTCGAAAAATGGCTGGCATTGAACGCCGAATTTTCAAAAGTCTGGCCGAACATCACCCAGAAGGGTGAGCCACCGGCAGATGCGAAAGACTGGGACGGCACCCCCAACAAATATCCCGAACATTTCAGTGCAAAGCCAGGAGGCGAAGATGACACAGATACGTCCCGTGCAGCATGACAATGCCTATGCTGCAAACCCCGCACCCGTAGCGCCGGCACGTACGCATGATGAAACGCACGCGCATGTGGTGCGCAGTGCATCGCCCGCCGCCGCGGTTCAGTCGCGCGCAGACATGCACCCGGCTGTCTACAAGATCGCGCTGGCATGCTGGCTGTTTTTCCTCGGGCTTTTCTGGGTCACCTTTGCGGTCAGCGGCAATGCGCTGTTCATGGTCGCGGTCAGCACATTCTATGCCGCTGTCTTTTTCTCGATTCCTTATATCTTCAGCCGCATTGCAAGCGTGCCTTCGCATTCAACCTTGGCGTTGAAGACGTTTATGCGCGGGCGTTTTGAGACGATCGATGGTCCGATGGGCGGCGGTGAAGCCTTGTTGCAGGTGATTATGGTGCCGCTGTTGCTTAGCCTTGGTGGCATCGCCATGTTCTTCATCATTCATGGCGCACGGGCTGCAAACGGTTTTTGATACGACGGCATTACACATTCTGGAGGCGTCAAATTTTAAATCTTGAACGCCTCCAGACATTCCGGCGCAAACAATTCTTCTGGCGTCAGGCGGCGTTTCGACAGCCCCTGTTCGTGGTGATAACGCAGGAACGTATCGAGCACTGCGTGATTGCGCTCCAGCCCATAGGGCCACCAATCATCGCCCATTTCGCGGCGCACTTGTTCCACCTGATCGATCTGGAATGGCAGCATGGTTTTCAGCGCGGCGGTGATATTCAAACCCTCATAAATTTTGCGCTGGGATTCCACAAACGCCTTGTACAGCGATTGCGCGATCCAGCGATTGGCCTCGTAAACCTCGCGGCGTAGCGCCACCACATGCATGATGGGGAAAATGTGCGTTTTGGCAAAATAGGCGCGCTCCAGTTCCGTGGCGTTGGCAAACAACCGCTTCACATCACCGGGCCGCGAATAAAATGTGCTGGGCGCGCGCGCGGTATGCAGCGCATCAATCTCGCCATCCGCCAGCATTTGCGACAGCGTTTTATCCGAAGGGATCGGCGTCACCTTGAAGCGCGGTGGCAAATCCAGCTTCAGCTTTTCGCTGCGCCCCGGTTCTTCTTCGCCGCCGGTGAAATAGGAAACGCTGGAAGGATCAATGCCATATTCATCCTGCAAAATGCCGCGTATCCACACCGGCGCGGTCATCTGAAATTCGGGCACGCCGATGCGCTTGCCCACCAGATCCTTTGGTTCCTTGATGCCGCTGCGGGTCGAAACAAAAATGCATGAATGGCGGAAAAAGCGCGACGGAAACACCGGCAGCGCGATGAATGCCGGGTCATCACGCATCAACGACACTGCATAAGAAGACAGCGACAATTCCGCGGCATCGAATTCGCGGTAGCGCAGCATGCGGAAAAACGTCTCTTCCACCGGCAAATTGAGATAGGTCAGATCAATGCTGTCCGGCGTAACGCTGCCGTCCTGCAATGCGCGCGTGCGGTCATAATCCCAGCAGGCCAAACTCAAACGCAGTCTTGTCATTGTCGGTCAATCCTTTGTCACTTCGTGCTTTGTCAGAGCGTGATCTCGCGGTCTTCGCGGGCCGAGCGCAAGAGCGCCAGACACACAGCCAATGTATCTTTGCCCCACGCGCCATCATGCAAGGGGCGCGTGCCATCAAAAATGGCGGCATATAATTCGTCGATCACTTCGCCGCGCGGGGTTGACGGCGGCGGCAAGGGCTCGAATGTCTTTTTATCATTTGCATAAATCCATACGCCATCGGCCATGGGCCGCAAATCCGCGCCCTCGCAACTTGCGATGACCATGCCAAAATGATTGTAGGCGGCGGCGCGCGCGTTCGCGTCAAACGGCGCTGTGCCATAGGCGCGTGTGTTTTTCAGCGCGGCTTCTTCCTGCGGTGTCTTCACACCGCGCAACTTTGCACGCGCCGCGCCATATTGGGCGGCATCGCGCACCGCACCCAACTCTCCGGCCCAGCCCATCATCTCGTCGCTGTCGAAATGGCCATAGCCGCTATAGGTGAGCGAGGCATGAACCGCGCCGTCAAACGCGACAAAGGCGGTATAGGCGCCTTCGGTTGGCCGTGCCTTGTCCCAGATCCCGGTTGCCGCGCGCACCGATTTCACGCGCTTGCCCGCAAGCAGCCGCGCCACATCAATCTGGTGCGGGGCCTGGCTGAAAACCGCGCCGCCGCCTTGTGCAGTATCCAGTTCTTCGGGCCTGCGCGGACGGTAAAGAAAATCGGTGTAGTTCAGCGCCTGTATCATGCGCACCTTGCCGTAAGCGCCGCTTTCGATCAGGGCGCGGGTGCGCAAATAAGGCGCATCAAAACTGTGGCAATGCCCGACAATAAGGTGAACCTGCGCCGCCGCTGCCGCCGCGATCATTGCATCGCAATCGGCAAGGTTCAGCGCCATCGGCTTTTCTACCAGAACGTGTTTGCCGTGTTCTGCAGCCAGCGCGACATGGGCGACATGGAACTGGTGCGGCGAGGCGATATAGACCGCATCAATGTCTGGCGCGGCGCAAAGCTCTTCTGCGGTGGCATAGGCGGCTGCGCCAAAGTCGCGCGTGAATTGTTCGCGTGCATCGCCGCGCGGATCATGCGCACCGGCCAGCACGATGCGCCGGTCCTGTGCCAGTGTTGGCAGCATCAGCATGAAGGCGCGGCCCAGCCCGATGATACCAAGACGCAATTGGGGCGATGTCATCTTTTGTTATCCCTAGCCTCACACGATTAAAGGCGTCTGCGGGCGCATGCTCAAGGTGTTGCATGTCTGCACCGCCCGGCACAGCGGACCCTCGACATGGTCACAATCCGAACCTATACTCATTTCTTAGAATACTAAGCATTGGGGCGCCAGCCGCACCGGACATCTGCAAATTATTTCCGAGAATCCTGACAATGTTGACCGCCGAAGAAAACGATCTTCTCTGCCGTGTGGAAGGCGCAGCCCCGATGGGCCAGATCATGCGCGCGCACTGGATACCTGCACTGTTGCCTGAACAGTTGAAAGCCGACGGCGCACCCAAGCGCTTGCGGCTTCTGGGTGAAGATCTTGTGGCGTTTCGCGACACCAGCGGCAAAATCGGTGTGCTGGGCGAACAATGCATGCATCGCAAAGCCTCGCTGGTTTACGGGCGCAATGAGGATTGCGGTCTGCGTTGCCTCTATCACGGCTGGAAATTCGATGTGGATGGCAATGTTATCGACATGCCATCGGAACCCGCAGCTGAGCGGGTGATGAAGAACATCAAACACAAATCCTATGCCGTGCATGAAGCGGCAGGCTTTGTCTGGGTCTATATGGGACCGGCAGAAACGATGCCTGCGTTCGAGCCGCCGCCCTGGGCGCCAACGCCCGATACATCGATTTCTATTTTGCGCATTGAGGTGAACTGCAACTGGGCGCAAATTCTGGAAGGGCAGATCGACTCGGCGCACAGCTCCACCTTGCATTCATCCGACATGGTGATGGTGCCCGAAGGCATCAGCCGCGCCGAAGCCAATGATACGCATTGGCTGCGTCCCTCCACCGACAAATCGCCGCGCATCATTGTACAGCCAACCAATTATGGCATGCGTTATGCGGCCATCCGCAAGCCGACGCTCAATTCCGACAGCCATGATTATGTGCGCATCACAACCTATGTTGCGCCGTTTGTCGCGCTGATCCCGCCCAACAATCTTTACAATGTTGCGACCGTACTGACCCCGGTGGATGATACCCACACGACATTCCACTTCATCGCCTGGAACCAGACCGGTGGTATCGATCAGGATGTCTGGCGCCGTTTTGGTGGCGCGGAAATTGGTGTGGATGTGGACGAGAATTTCCACAGTTACCGCACGCGCGCCAACAATTATCTGCAAGACCGCGAGGCGATGAAGAACGGTGATTTTACCGGCGTGAAGGGCATCCCCCATCAGGACATCATGATGTGGGAGGGCATGGGCCCGATTGCCGATCGCACGGCCGAAAGCCTGAGTGCCAGCGATATTGCGGTGATTCAGTTCCGCCGCATCATGGTGAAGGCAGCACGTCAGTATCAGGATAGTGGCGCTGTCATTGGCCGCGGCGAACCGCATATTGCGCAAGTAAAGCTGGCGTCATTTGAAGGCATTGTGCCCAAGGCAACGCCGTGGCGCACATTGGGTGCATCCGAAGAAGAAGTCGCAAGCTATGCGGCCTCTGCCGCAAAGCAATCTGCGGCAGAATAAGCACAAACGAATTTTTTAAGCGCGGAACTTCGCGACGGCCGCCGAGTCAAAATATTCGTCCAACCGTGTGATGCGGCCATCTTTGACCTGACACACAATGCAGCATACCAGCCGCACCGGCACGTTGTCGGCGGTGCGCACGCCGGTCAGTGTGTGCTGCTGTACAAACCCGCCGGGAAAAACATGCACGCGCCGGTCTGTGTATTTGCGGTCGCGAATGCGTTTCACAAATCCTTCCAGTGTCGCCACATTGTCGTCCGGCGTTTGTATCGCTTCATCGGTGTTGTGCCAGATTTCAGCATTGGGCGCGTAGTAAGTTTTCAACGCGGTGGTGTCGCCTTTTTCGACCGCATCAAAGAAATTTTTGGCCAATTCCTGCATGGCTTCCATGAATGTTTCCTTTTGTATTTTCGGTTTTGTGTCTTGTGCTTGCGGTTCAGGCGGTGGGGTTTTTCAACGCCCGCGCCAATTGCACGCTGCGTGCGCCAATCGTTTCGACCAACGCGTGGAAAACCGGGTTCTTCAGTCTTCCGTCGCCGTCAAACGCATCCATCGCGGCGGGAACGGCCAATTGCTCGGCCGTCACCAGAACGCCCATGCCGCTGAGGATCTGGCGCAAATGCGCTAGGCCGCGCACACCGCCCCACGCGCCGGGCGATGCCGACATGATGCCTGCCACCTTGCCGCGATAGGCCGATAGCGTGATCGCCGTTTCCCCCGGCGCAGGGCCGGGGCGCGAAAGCCAGTCGATTGCGTTTTTGAGTACGGCCGGAAGTGAACCATTATATTCCGGCGCCGAGATCAGATACCCATCGCTGGCAAGGCACAGTGCCTTCAGTGCAAGAACGCTTTGGGGAAGTCCGTCGCGCGCCTCAAGATCGGCATTGTAAAGCGGCAGATCGAAATCAATCAGGTTGATCAGTTCAACTTCTGCATCTGCTTTACGCGCCCCATGCGCCGCAATCTGTACCAGACTGTGGTTGTAGGATTTGTGGCGCATGGAGCCCGAAAAGGCGATGAGTTTAACCGCACCACTCATGCTTTTTTGTTCCAGGCTTGGCCGGCCCAATCTGCGGCCAGTCCGCCACCTTCGGGAATGGGAAGCTCGCGAATGCGTTCGGGCACATCATCAAATTCCAGACGCAGCGCTTTGCAGATCACGGCGTGACCATTGTAGCTCATCACATGATAGCTGAGTTCCAGAATGTTCTCGTCCGACAGCTCCTTTTTCAGCGCCTCGAATGTTGCATCCGATACCCGGCCTTTTTCCAGTACCAGCGCATCGGTATAGGCCAGCACGGCGCGGTCCAGCGGCGAATAACAATCAGCAACGGACCAGTTGGGAATGGCGGCGATTTTTTCTTCGGACAGGCCGTTCTTGCGCGCAGCCTTGCAATGTTGGGAGAAGACAAACTGGCTGCCCACCGTGTAGCCGGTGCGCAAGATGCCAAGTTCGCGCACCTGCGGTGCCAGCTTGCTGACGTTGGTGTCGGTGAACATGCCGAACATGCCGAATTGGGCGACCGCATGATCGAACACCGGCGGCACCAGTGCATAGACCGACCACCAGTTTCCCGGCGTTCCGGTGGCGGTGCCGGGCTCTTTTACCGGGTCGCGGCCGTTGAATATCTTTTTATATTGCGCTGCAACGCTGGGGGCAGCTTCGGCCAGCGGGACTTGTCTTAAACGGGGCATGGAATTCCTCCCTGAAAGGCGCGGGGAGCGCCGGAAAATTACTTAGAACCCTATCTAGTATCATAAGGCAGGCAAGTGTTAAGATGCGAAAGAACAATAACCCAGGGAGAAACAATCATGCCCGCACCCCAGAACAAGGTGTTCAATATCCAGGGCGTCAATCATCTGGCGCTCGTCTGCAAAGACATGGCCCGCACGGTCGATTTTTATTCCAACGTGCTTGGCATGCCGCTGATCAAGACGATCGACCTGCCCAACGGCATGGGCCAGCATTTCTTCTTTGATATCGGCAATGGCGATTCACTGGCGTTTTTCTGGTTTCCGAATGCACCCGAAGCAACGCCCGGTGTGGCCGCTTCGGCCGGATTGCCAGGCACGGGCAGCAGCATCATTTCCGGTCACGGTTCGATGAACCATGTGGCGCTGAATGTGCCAGCGGACAAGATCGATGAATATTACGACAAGCTGCAGGCGCGCGGCGTGGAATGCACACGCATCATGAACCATGACGATTCGCCGCGTCAGGCCAGCCCCGAGCTGACACCGACCACATTCGTGCGCTCGATCTATTTCCTCGATCCGGATGGCATCTGCCTGGAATTCGCTTCCTGGACACGCGCGCTTGATCCCAAGACGGATGTGAAGCACGAGCCGGTGGGCGCCGATGGCAAGAAGCGGGCGGTAAAACTCGAACCGGCCGAATAAGCAAAATTTCATACCGCCCTGGCGCATAAGGCCGGGGCGGGTGGTTTTCATCAAATCTGCGATTTGTGCGAGTTTACGCAGCGTATATGCGCTTGACGGAACGGCTGCTATCTAGCCGCATCAGGGAACCTGTGGCACAAGTGCCACCGTCCCGGAAAAATACTTAGTATTCAAACCTTTTTATTGCCCGGATTACGTCTGAACCCTTAGTGTTCTAATGAGCGTGCTGGGCAGCCATTGGCGAAAACAGACACGCGGGCAATTCTAAGGAACAGGGGCAACAGCCATGAAACTTCGTAATGCGATGCTGTCGAGCGCAGTGTTTTGCGGTCTCGTGCTAACCGGCACCGCGCAGGCGCAGACGGACAATACGGACAATACGGCCCAAACCAGCGCCGGCGAACTGGAAACCATTACTGTCACAGCCCGCAAGCGCGCTGAATCCATTCAGGAGGCGCCGGTCGCTGTGACCGCAGTCGATGCCGCCCAGATTGAAAAGCTGTTTGTCCACGATCTGGCTGACCTCAATCACCAGGCCCCGAACTTCACGATCGAAGGCGTTGGCGCCATTCACCGTAACGCCGCCGTGATCTATTCGCGCGGCATTGGTTATGGCGGTGTGGATCTGGGTCAGGACCCCGCGGTCGGTGTGGCCGTCAACGGCGTGTTCTCGACAAGCAATGTTGGCGCACTGTCAAACATGGCCGATGTGGAACAAGTCGAAATCCTGCGCGGCCCGCAAGGCACGCTGTATGGCAAGAACACGATCGGCGGTGTCGTCAATATCACCACCCGCAAGCCCGGCGATGTCTATGCCATTCAGGGTTCGGCACGTTATGGCAATTTTGGCCGCCAGAACTATTTCCTGGCCGCTGACCTTCCGCTGACCGACACATTGGGCGCGCGCGTTTCGTTCCTCAGCCAATATTCCGACGGCCCTTATAAAAACGCGTATCAGGCTCCGGCCGGTACAGCGCCGACCGCGCCCAAACATCTCGGCGGAGACGATGTGAAGACCGTGCGCGGCACGCTGGTCTGGCGTCCGACAACAAAATTCGAAGCTGATCTGGTCGGCACCTATATGAAGGACAACAGCCCGTCTGTTGGTGGTCAGAACGGCTCCATCGCGACGGATGCGCTGTCGGCATTCTTTGGCCATCCGGGCTTTGACTATCGCACGGCCGGTGCGCCCTATCCGATTGGCCCCAACGACCCCTATACGGTCTATCGCAATTTCCCCAGCGGCGATCATCAGGAAACAACCGCCCTGTCGCTCAACATGCGCTATCATGGCGAGGGGTATGATGTGGTCTCGGTTACCGGTTACAACCGCACCACGAACATGTCGTTAAGCGATTACGACAACACCGAGCTGAATTTCTTCCAGTCTCAATTCAATCTGCACAGCAAGCAGTTCACGCAGGAATTGCGTGTCGAATCCAGCGGCAATTCGCCCTTGCAATGGGTGGTCGGCGCGTTCTATTCGACCCGCAAATGGGACGGCACACAGCTGTTCTATTCACTGTTCCCCACGCTGAACAATTTTATCGATTACGCAAAGCAGAACGATGATTCCTTTGCTGCGTTCGGGCAGGTGGATTACAACATCACCAGCGCATTGCAATTGTCTGCTGGTCTTCGTTACACCACTGAAACCAAGGACATTTATCGTATCAAGTCGCACCTTGCGACATTGCCGACGCCTGCACCATTTGTTCACAAAAAGACGTGGGAGAATGTCAGCTACCGGCTTGGTGCCAATTACCAGATCGATGCCAACAAGATGGCCTATGCCAGCTATTCCACGGGGTTCGTGGCAGGCGGCTTTAACACCCGCGTCGATACCGACTTCCTGACCGGATTGCCGTATGCACCGGAAAAGGTGAAAGCGTGGGAAATCGGGTTGAAGTCGGATTGGTATGACCACCGTCTGCGCGTCAATCTGGCGGCGTTCACCAACAAATATGACGGCCTGCAGGTCGCCGCCTTCATTCCAGGTGGCGGGTTCCAGTATGCCATTGTCAATAATGCCTTTGAACGCGCCAATGGTGTTGAACTGGAAGTCACCGCGCTTCCGGTCGAAAATCTGCTGCTCAGCGCATCAATTGGGTATCTGGATGCGCATTACACCAGCTTCTTTGCCAACGTGAAGGGCACGGGTGCCGCCGATTATTCCAATCTGCATCCCACACGCACGCCCAAATGGACGGCGCGTTTGTCCGCCGGGTATGACATCTGGCTGAACGGTCACGGCAAGCTGACACCGAACGTGTCGTATTCTTATGAAGGCTCGCATTACACCGATCTGACCAATGTCGCACCGGGCTATCAGAAGGGCTACAGCCTTGTTGACGCCAGCCTGACCTACGAAGCGCCCAACGGTATGTGGAAGGTCTCCGCCTATGGCAAGAACCTCACCAACACGCTGCACCGGCTGTCGGCGGTTCCCAGCTCCGGCTACTTCACACAGCTTTACTTCGCCAACCCGCGCACCTACGGCCTGGAGCTGACGGTGAAAATGGAAGCGGGCCAGTAAGCTACGGCATTGCAATAATCCGGCTCCGCATAAGCGTAAATCGCGCGCTTGGCGGGGCCGGAGTTTTTCCGGTGAAAGATTGTCGTGCCGCCGATTCATGAACGATCCGATCGCGGCATTGACGTATGACCAATCCAACAGAGACTTTACCGGCAAGCCCCGGTCCCGATGCAGCGCCCCGCGCGGCACCCGCGTCTACGCCATTTCCTGATCCTACCTATGCGTGGTTTGTTGTTGGTGCGTTGGCGCTGATCAACATGGTTTCGTTCGTCGAACGCATGCTTCCGACGCTGCTGTTCGAACCCATCAAAAAAGATTTTCAGCTTAACGACACGCAGGTCAGCCTTCTGGCGGGCTTTGCCTTTGTCATTTTCTATACTGGTTTTGGGCTTTTGATCGGCCGTCTGGCGGATAGAAAAAACCGCAAACGCATTATCATGATCGGCATTGTGTTGTGGGGCATGGCCACTGCCTTTTGCGGGCTGGCGCGCAATTTCGCCCAGCTTTTCATGGGCCGGGTCATGGTGGGCGTGGGCGAAGCCACGCTTGGCCCCTCCGCCATTTCGATGATCAGCGATTATTTCCCGCGTGACCGGTTGGCGCGTGCGCTAAGCTTTTATACCTCCGCGCAATATTTCGGTGCCGGGTTTGCGCTTGTTGTCGGCGGCTTTGCCATTCAAATGGTCAGTGCCATGACGCCGCCGGTCGTGCCGTTCATCGGCGAGCTGCGCCCCTGGCAGACCACATTTCTGTTTGTCGGTCTGTTCGGCATGGTTGTGTTGATTCCGCTGATGTTTGTGAAAGAGCCGAAGCGCCGTGGCCGCATGACCGACGCGCCCGCCGAGGCCGCGTTGCCATTGTCACAAACATTTGTTTTCATACGTAACAACTGGAAAACATTCGCCGCACATTTTTCGGCCTTTGCGCTGCATGGCACGATCGGGTTCGGCACCGTGGCGTGGATGCCATCCTATTTCATTCGTGTGCATCACTGGAGCGCGCATGATATCGGCTATATTTACGGGCTGATGTTTGCGGGGCTTGGCGGGGCAGGCGTTATTGCTGGTGCGCGTCTTGCCGAATGGGTTGGTGCGCGTGGCTATCGCGA
>JBDZUY010000015.1:11967-37119 GCA_040255365.1 Hyphomicrobiales bacterium | reverse complement strand
ACCGTGATTATCATGCCTGTCATCATGCTTATTTTGTGGGCGGGATTGAAGCCCTATCGCGAAAGCCTGACACGGGCGGAACAATGGAACGCAAACCCGAATTGAGGGGATGGCGAACGGGCTTGCAAATGGAACGGAACTGGAATTATGCGCGCGCTTGAAGGCATCACGATACTGGATTTAACCCATATGCTGTCGGGCCCATACGGCACCATGCTGATGGCCGATATGGGCGCACGCACGATCAAGATCGAACCGCCGGTTAAGGGCGAAGGCACGCGCCGCCTTCTGGAACATGCCCCGCTATATTCGCGCGATGGCATGGGCGCATATTTTCTGACCCTGTGCCGCAACAAACAAAGCGTGGCGATTGATCTGAAAGCGGACGAAGGGCGTGAGCTTTTTTACGCGCTGGTGCGCCACGCCGATATTGTGATGAGCAATTTTGGCGCGGGCACGCTTGCCCGGTTGAAGATCGACCACGCGCATCTATCCAAAACCAATCCGAAGATCATCACATGTGCGGTGTCCGGCTTTGGCGAATCCGGCCCCCAACCGAACCGCCCGGCGTTTGATCTGGTGGCACAAGGCATGGGCGGCGGCATGACCTTGACCGGCTATGCGGGCGGCGAGCCCTTGCGCGCCGGTATTCCCATCGGCGATTTGGCGGGCGGCATGTTTGGCGTGATCGGCGTGCTGGCTGCGCTTCAGGCGCGTCAGACCACGGGGCGCGGACAACACATTGATATTTCGATGTTTGATTGTCAGCTTTCGCTGCTCAATTACATGGCGACGATGTATCTGATGAGCGGGGTGGAGCCGGGCCGCTCTGGCAATGGTCATTTTGTGCATGTGCCGTACAACACGTTTCGCACCAAAACGCGCTATCTGATCATTGCTGTGATTACCGACAATTTCTGGGTCAATCTGGTCGCGCTTCTGGGTGACAAGGAACTGGAGCGCGAAGAATTCAAAACCCAGCCGGGCCGCTTTGCCGCCAAAGCGTTTATCGAAGAACGGGTGCAAGCCGCCTTTGAAACACAGACATGCGAATATTGGCTGGAGGCGCTGGCCAAACACCGCATTCCTGCCGCCCCGGTCAACGATTTGGAACATGCCTTTGCTGATCCGCAGGCGATCGCCCGCAATATGCGCGTTTCGGTGCCGCTGGCAGATGGCAGCACGGTGGATATGCCGGGAAATCCGGTCAAATTCTCGGAGACATACGAAGAGCGCTATACTACGCCGCCCGCTTTGGGCGCCCATACGCGCGCGGTTCTGACCGAGCTTTTGAAGCTGGACGATGCGGCACTGGCCGCACTGGCCGCGCGCGGCACGATCGGGATTGAGTGATGAGCACACCAATCGAGATCATCGAAGTTGGCCCGCGCGACGGGTTGCAAAATCAGGATGCACTGCTCAGCACTGCTGACAAATTGGTGCTGATCAACCGGCTGATCGATGCGGGTGCAAAGCGGCTGGAGGTGGCCAGTTTCGTCAATGGCAAACGCGTGCCGCAAATGGCGGATGCAGAGGCGGTGCTGGCGGGCCTGCCTGCGCGCGAGGGGCTGATCCGTATCGGGCTGGTGCTCAATCATCGCGGGCTGGAACGCGCGCTCGCCACCGATGTCGAAGAAATCGGCGTTGTTGTGGTGGCGTCCGATGAATTCGGCCTTCGCAACCAAAAACAGACCGCGGCGCAATCGGTGGAGATGGCGCAAGACGTGATTGCCCGCGCAAAAGCTGCGGGCCGCCGCGCGCAAGTCACGATTGCGGTGGCGTTTGGTTGTCCGTTCGAGGGCGAGGTGCCGCTGTCCCGTGTCACTGATATGGCGGCGGCGCTGGCCAAGGCCGGGCCGCTGGAAATTGCGCTGGCCGATACGGTGGGTGTCGGCGTTCCCGCCCAGGTCAAAGCGATGGTCGCGGCCATGCGCAAGATTGTGCCGGACATGCCGCTGCGCTTTCATTTTCACAACACCCGCAACACAGGCATCGCCAATGCGTTTGCGGCGGTGGAGATGGGCGTGACGCGGCTGGATGCATCCGTCGGCGGTATTGGCGGCTGCCCGTTTGCGCCCGCCGCCACGGGCAATATCGCGACCGAAGATCTTGTCTATCTGCTGGAACGCTCCGGCTACACAACGCCCTTTGCCTTGACGGATTTGAACGCGCTTGCGCCCTGGCTGGGCGAGCGGCTGAACCTTGCCAAATTGCCCGCGATGGTCAGCCGGGCAACACCGTTTCCGCCTGTTGAGCCTGCGCGCTAATTCGTTCAATATCTAAGGAATACGCCGGGTTCAACGCCCGGCAGGTGCGGGAGCGTGCGATGTTTGATGCCAAATCCATGACCAATGTTGCCGATATTGCACGCGTTCAGGCGCGCGAAGCCGGCGACGCCATCGCCCTGCAATTTGGCAACCGCAAAACGACCTATCGCGAGCTGGATCGCCGCAGCAGCCAAATCGCCAATGGTCTGGCCGCGCTGGGGGTAAAGCCGGGGCAACGGGTTGGCTATCTTGGCAAAAACAGCGACCGCTTTTTTGAAATTCTATATGGCGCGGTCAAGGCTGGCGCCGCATTGGCACCCGTCAATTGGCGACTGGCCGAACCCGAAATTGCACACATTCTGAACGATGCGGAATGCAGCGTGCTGTTTGTTGGCGCGCCGTTTTATGAGATCGCTTGCCGGATATTTTCAGAAAGCCACAATTTGCGCCGCCTCATCGCGGTGGATGGCGGGGCCGAAGACCTCACCGATTTTGAAACCTGGCGCGACCGGCAATCCGATAGCGATCCGATGTGGCCCAGCGATGCGCAAGATGATGTGGTGCAGCTTTACACCTCCGGTACCACAGGCCTGCCCAAGGGTGTGCAACTGACCAACGAAAACCTGATTGTGCAGATCGATCAGGCGTCGCAAATCGGTGTCTGTGATTATCAGCAAGGCGATACGGCGCTGATCTGCATGCCGGTGTTTCATATTGCCGGTGTGAATATGGGCCTGTTCGTTTTGTGTCAGGGCGCGCGCGGTATTGTGATTTCCGAAATTGACCCCGGTGCGGTTCTGAAGCTGATCGAAACCGAGCGGGTCAAATATGCGTTCTTCGTTCCGGCCGTCATCCTGTCATTGCTGCAACATCCCAACTCCGCCACGACCGATTATTCGTCACTAGAGCTGATTACCTATGGTGCCTCGCCTATTTCTGATCATGTTCTGGTCGAAGCACAAAAAACGATGGGCTGCGGCTTTTTACAGCTTTATGGGCTGACCGAAACAACGGGCGGTGTCTGCATTTTGCCACCTTCCGATCATGTCGCGGGCAGCAAGCGGCTGCGCTCCTGCGGGGTGGCGTATCCCTGCGCTGAAATCCGCGTGGTCGATGCAGACGGTAAAAGCGTGCCTACCGGCGAGGTGGGCGAAATTGTCATCCGTTCGCCGGTGGTGATGAAAGCCTATTGGAACCAGCCCGAGGCATATGCCAAAGCGGTTGTCGGTGGCTGGTTTCATTCCGGTGATGCGGGCTATTTCGATGCGGACAATTATCTTTACATCCACGACCGGGTGAAAGACATGGTCGTGACAGGCGGCGAAAATGTTTATCCCGCAGAAGTTGAAAACGCGCTGTTTGGCCATCCCGCCATTGCCGATGTTGCGGTCATCGGTGTGCCGGATGAAAAATGGGGCGAGGCGGTCAAAGCAATTGTTGTGCTGAAACCGGGCGCTGTGGCCAGCGCCGAAGAACTTGGCGCCCATGCGCGCAAGGCGATTGCGGGATACAAGGTTCCCAAATCTTTCGATTTCGTGGAAACTCTGCCACGCAATGCTTCGGGAAAGGTTCTGCGCCGCGATTTGCGCGAACCCTATTGGCGCGGGCGTGAGCGGCAGATTTCATAGATGGATGATGAAGCCGAAATTCTGGACGCGCTTCGCGATGCCGGTCTGATCGCGCCGGGCGAGGTGCCGCCCATGCAGCCGATTACCGGTGGTGTATCATCGGCGGTGCTGCGCATTGATCTGCCCAGCGGGCCGGTGTGTGCCAAGCGCGCGCTGGCACAGCTGAAAGTTTCTGCGGAATGGAAAGCCTCTGTTGAACGCGCGCTCAGTGAAATCGCGTGGATCCGCACTGTTGCGGCGATGGATAGCGCGCTGGTGCCAAAAATTATTCTGGCCGCGCCGTCGCGCCATCTTTTTGTGATGGAATTTCTGGACCCGGATACGCATCCCTGCTGGAAGCCGCTGCTGGCTGAAAACAAGGCGGACACCGCCTTTGCCGCCGCGGTGGGTGACGCGCTGGGCCGTATTCACGCGCACACGGCAAATTCCAGCGCCTATGAACATGAATTTGCGCATGGTGACCTGTTTCACGATTTGCGCGTTGATCCTTATCTGCTGCACACCGCGCGCGCGCATCCTGATCGGGCGGCGGTGTTACAGGCGATTGCAGATCAGCTTGGCAAAACGCGCATCGCGCTGATGCATGGTGATGTCAGCCCGAAAAATATTTTGAAAGGGCCAAAGGGGCCAATTTTTCTGGATGCGGAATGTGCCAGTTACGGCGACCCGGCATTTGATCTGGCTTTTTGCCTCAATCATCTTTTGCTGAAATCGGTTTGGCATCGCGAATTTGCGCACCGCTATGCGGCCTCGTTCCGCATGCTCCACAGTGCCTATCTTGCGCATGTCGATTGGGAAGATCGCGCTGCATTGGATGGCCGCGCCGCGCGATTGCTGGCGGGGCTGTTACTGGCGCGGATCGATGGCAAATCGCCGGTTGAATATCTGCAAAGCCAGCGCGAAAAAGGTTTTGTGCGGGCCGCGGCGCGCGATTTTCTGGCGCGTACCGATCTGGATGTGCCGGGCCTGCATACATCCTGGTGTGAAAGGATTGAGACATTTTGAAAACGCGCATCACGTCAGTCAAAGCTCGTCAGGTTTGGGATTCACGCGGCCACCCCACGGTGGAAGCGCAGATCGGTTTGGAAGGCGGCGCGGTTGGCCGCGCCATTGCGCCGGCCGGTGCATCACGCGGACATTTCGAGGCGGTGGATTTGCGTGATGGCGGTTCGCGTTTCGGCGGGCTGGGCGTGGACAAGGCCGTCGCCAATGTGAACGGCGCGATTGCAAAAGCGCTCGTCGGACGCGATGGCACCGATCAGGCGGGCGTTGATGCGTGCCTCGCCGAAATGGACGGCACAGCGCAATTGGAACGGCTGGGCGGCAATGCGTGTGTCGCGGTTTCGCTGGCGGTGCTGCATGCCGCGGCAAACGCGGCGGGTTTGCCGCTTTGGCGTTACCTTGCGGGCGATACGGCCCCGCGTCTGCCGCTTCCAGAAATTCAGATTTTTGGCGGCGGCGCACATGCCGGGCGGCGCATCGATATTCAGGATCTGATGATCATGGTGCCGGGCGCGCAAAGCGTGCGTCAGGTTTTGGAAGTGACGGGCGATGTCTATCGCGCGGCCGGAAAATTGATGCGCGATGCGGGCAAACTGGCTGGCACGGCAGACGAGGGCGGCTGGTGGCCCAATTTCGATTCCAATGAAGAAGCGCTGGAAACCCTGACCCGCGCGATTGAGGCGGGCGGCCACCGCCCCGGCGAAGATGTGTTCATCTCGCTCGATATTGCGGCCAGTGAATTTTATCGTGATGGACGTTATCGGCTTGCGCTCGATTCGACGGAGCTGGATTCGCAAAGCATGACCGATCTGATCGAGACATGGGCGCGGCGTTTTCCCATCCTGTCGATTGAAGATCCGGTGGCACAGGACGACACAAAATCCATGGCGCGCGTGACGGCGGCGCTGGCACCGCTGGCGCAAATCATCGGCGATGATTTTCTGGTGACCGATGGCGCGCGCGTGCATGCCGCGGCCAAAGCGGGCGCGTGCAATGCGGCCTTGATAAAGGTCAATCAGGCCGGGACAGTCAGCAAAGCACACGCCGCGCTGAAAGCGGCAAAGGAAGAGGGGTGGGCCACCATCGTGTCGGCGCGTTCTGGCGAGACCGAAGATTTGTCTATCGTGCATCTGGCCATTGGGTGGGATGCGGGCCAGTTCAAAGTGGGATCATTCGCGCGCTCCGAGCGCATGGCCAAATGGAACGAACTTTTGCGCATTGAAGAAGAGATGGGCAACGACGCACACTTTGCAGGCTGGGGTGCGTTTCCGCCCGCACTGAAACGGGGCAAAAGGGGGACACCATGATGCGGGCGCTTTTGCATTACCGCGCCAGCCCCGGCTTTCGCGCGCTTCTGGAAAAAGAAAAGCCGGACGCACTTGCGCTGGATATTGTTGACGAGGCCGATGATGCGGGCTTTGCCGCCGCGATGCGCCGCGCCGATGTATTGTTGCATGTGCTGCGCCCCGTGACGGCGGGCGACATTGCGGGCGCTCCGAATTTGAAATTGATTCAAAAAATCGGCGTCGGTGTGAACACCATCGATCTGGAAGCGGCAAAGGCGCGCGGCATTGCGGTTTGCAACATGCCCGGCACCAACAGCCAGGCTGTTGCCGAAATGACCTTGATGCTAATGCTGGCGGCGCTGCGCCGTGTTGCGGTGTTTGATCCGCAAACGCGTGCCGGTGACGGCTGGCGGCCTGATGCATTAGAGCTTGATCAGGTGGGCGAGATTTGCGGGCGTACCATCGGCTTTGTCGGCTATGGCGCGGTGCCGCAGCGTTTGGCCCCGGCTTTGCGTGCACTGGGCGCGGACATCATGTACACCGCGCGTTCGCAAAAAGCCGATGCACCGGGCCGTTTTGTAGCGCTGGAAACTCTTGTGGCAGAGGCCGATATCATATCGCTGCATATCCCCTCTACGCCTGAAACGCGCGGGCTGATCGGCGCCGATGCGATTGCGCGCATGAAACAGGGTGCAATCCTGATCAACACCGCGCGCGGTGATCTGGTGGATGAAGCGGCGCTTGTTGCCGCGCTGAAGTCCGGGCACCTGTCCGCGGCAGGACTGGATGTGTTTGCACAGGAACCGGCGCCTGCGGATTGTCCGCTCTTTGCGCTTTCCAATGTTGTGCTGATGCCGCATCTGGCGTGGTTGACGCCGCAGACGTTGAAGCGCAGCCTGTCTGTCGCATTCGAGAATTGCCGCCGCATCGCAAGCGGTGAAGCCTTGCTGCATCAGGTGATTTGATATGGCTGAAACGCGCCCGCCCGTCGTCCTCATTCCGTCTCAGCTTTGCACCGAAGATTTGTGGATGCCGCAGATTCCCGCGCTGGAAAAACTGGCTGATGTGCGCGTTGCGGTGCAGCGCGATCATGACAATGTGGGCGCTATGGCCGATGCCTTGCTGCAATCCTTGCCGCCGCGTTTCAGCATCATGGGGCATGCGTTTGGCGGCTTTGTTGCGTTTGAAATTTTGCGCCGCGCGCCGGGGCGTGTTGCCAGTCTGGCGCTGCTCAGCTCCCTGGCGCGCAACGACACACCCAAACAGACCGCGCGGCGTGAGGGGTATTTGCGCCTTGTTGAAGCGGGAAATTTCGACGGCATCATCGAAGAGCGCATTCCCATGCTGCTGCATCCCGATCATGTGAAGGACGCAGCGCTGGTCGCAATTGTGCGCAAGATGGCGGCTGATACCGGCGCAGAGGCGTTTTTGAATCAGCAGCGCGCGATCATGGCCCGCCCCGACAGCCGCCCCAGCCTTGGCGCGATTTCCTGCCCCACACTCATCCTGTATGCGCGGCAGGACGGTATCGCAACGATGGAACATCAACAGGAGATGCTGGACGGCATCCCCGGTCCGCGGTTCGAAATTATCGAAGACAGCGGGCACATGATGACGCTGGAACAGCCGGAGGCGGTGACCCAAATCCTCTGTGACTGGATCGCCAAGACGTAAAAGCACTTTATTGGTCGCAACGCCTTGGCGGACAACCGGCTCCCACTTTTCCGCCCGCTGCTCTAGCCCAACTCTGCGCGCACAATCTTTGTGCCGTCCACCATGGCTTTCAACTTGGCGAACGCGACCTCGCGCGAATGATATTTCATGCCGCAATCGGGCGCGACCATCAGCCGTTCGGCCGACACATATTTCAACGCACCGCGAATCCGTTCCGCCACGATTTCCGGCGTCTCAACCGTGTTGTCGTTCAGATCGATGACGCCATACATGATGGTTTTGGTCGGCAGATCTTTCAGCACAACCGGATCAAGGCGGGGCTGCGCTGCCTCAACCGAAATAATATCGACCGGCGTTTCTTCCAGCTCGGCCAGATAGGAATAGCCATTGGGCTTGGCCGCGCCATTGTGAACATGCGCGTAACCAAAACAGATATGCAGCGCGGTCTTGCCTGTCACGCCTTGCAGCGCGCGGTTCAGCGCCTTCACAGCATAGGCGCGGGCCTTGTCGGCGCGGGCTTGAAGATATGGTTCATCAAGCTGAACAATGTGCACGCCGGCGGCGAAAAGCGCGTGCATTTCTTCGTTCACGGCGGCGGCGTAATCCATCGCCAGCGCTTCATCGCTGTCGTAATAATCGTTTTGTGCCTGCTGGGTCATCGTGAACGGGCCGGGGATTGTAATCTTCAGCGGCTTGTCCGTGATGCGCTTCAAAAGCGGCACGTCCTGCGCTTCAATCGCTTCGACGCGGCGTATCGGCCCGGCAACACGGGGCACCGGGTTGGATTTGCCCGTGCGGTCCTGCGCCGAACCCGGCTTGTCGATGTCGATACCACTCAGCGCGGTGGCCAGCCGGTTGGAATAGCTTTCGCGGCGCATTTCGCCGTCGCCCAGAATGTCGATTCCCGCACGGTCCTGATCGAGCAGCGCAATAATCGTGGCATCGTTTTGTGCTTCTTCCAGCAGCGGCGATTGCATACGCCACAATTCGGTGGCCCGCACGCGTGGTGGCAGGCGGCTTTTCAACCGGTCGCGATCAATCAGCCATTCGGGCTGCGGGTAACTGCCAACTATGGTGGTGAGAAGTTTTGGAGTGGTCATTGCGGCCTTCCGGACAGGGCGCCCGCTCTCCGAAACGCTGGCAGCGCGGAGCCGTTTTGGGGGCGGCAGGGTGTGACAAGAATACTTAGACTTCTATGTATTTTGTAAGCGTAGCAAGGCTTTGAGTCAATGCCGGGTTTGGGCGGGCGCTGGAAGTTTGCCTTTTGGGCTGATCCGCAATAGCCATATGGGGTATTCGCGAAAACGGATGTTCCCGCGCTATGGCGAAGAAAAAAGACGACGCACAGCTTTCCCGGTTTGACGACCCCACGAACAGCTATGGCTATCTTTTGCGCATAACATTCCGCTCGTTTTCCCGCGCGCTGGAGCGGCGTACGCTGCCGCATGGCGTGACCAGCGGGCAATGGCGATTTTTGCGCGTGCTGTGGAATGAAGATGGCTTGACCCAGCGTGAACTAAGCCGCCGCGTTGGCATGCGCGAGCCCACCACGGTGGCCGCGGTCAACAGTCTGGAACGGGCCGGCTTTGTGACACGCCGCAAAAGCGAGAAGGACCGACGCAAGGTGCACGTGTTCCTGACCGCGCGGGCCAAGCGGTTGAAACCGAAATTGATGCCATACGTTGCCGAAGTGAACGAGATCGGCCTGCGCGGGGTCTCACCACATGATGTGAAGCTGATCCGCGAAGTGCTGCTGAAAATCCGCGAAAACTTCAACGAGGACGATGGCGATTCCTATCGCGACGCCGATATGCCGTTGTCCGCGCTGATCAACGAGGCGTGAGCCTTCGCATCGCCGGGGCATTTACAGTTTTTTGTTGATCCAGTCCGTCATCAAATCGGTGGCGGCGTCACGGTATTCCTTTGATTCTTCGTAATAATGGCCGCCCGGCAGGAATTCGAGCGTTTTGTCTTTGGCACCAATCGCTTCGTGAATTTTCTTGGCATCGCTGGGGAACACGCCCATATCGCCGGTGCTTTGCAGCACCAATGCAGGCTGTGTGAATTTCGCCAGATGTTCGGGCCCCTGGCATTTGGATTCCTGCAAGCTCCACATTGAAAGCCAGGTTTTTGCGGTGTTGGCGCGGCCAATGCCCGGCGTGCGGTTGGCCACCGCCGGGTCACCGCGATAGCAACCCAGCTTGCGCGTTGACGGATCGATCATCAGATCCATAAAGCGCAAATCCGCCCATGTGCGATACAGCGGAAACAGGATGTCGGGAATGCCGGCGGCGTTGACGCGTGCCAGCTCGGCCTTTGCCCAATCGGTGATGCGCTGGTTGCGGGCGCGCTGTGCCGCGCGATAGCGCGCGATGAAGTCCTGTGAATAGGGCGGCGCATTATCCGGGTTGAAGGGGTTCAGCGATTCATCGGTTTTCGTCGGGTCAGCCTCGTCAACAACTGATGCATCCATCCAGTTGGTCAAGACTTCGGGCCGGCCCAGATGGGCGTTGAGCGAGATATAAAGCGCCGTATCGGGCAGCGATTCCAGCGCCGCTTTGGTGGCCCCGCTCGCATTTTTGGAAAGCTGGGAATCAATCACTTCGGATTTGTAGGCGCCCATCAATGAGCCGCCGCCAGAATTGCCAAGAATGATGACGTTTTCCACGCCATGATCTTTCAGCCATTTGACGCCCACACCGATATCAATCAGCGCATGTTCCAGAATGAATTGGTCTTCGGCCCCGCGATAGCGCGTGTTCCAGCCCAGAAAGCCCATGCCGCGCGTCGCAAAATAGGGCGCGATGTAATGTTCGGTGAAATCGACATTGTAGTGGGTGGCGATTAGCGCGGTTTTCGGCTTCTTGCCCTTGGGTGTCCAGTAAATCCCCTGACAGGGATGACCACCTGCCTGAATGCGCGGCGCCGTCGGAGAAACGGTACCAATGAATTCGCGTTCGACACTGGCCAGCATTTGTTCTTCGGTCATGGACCCGTTCCTCATAGACAGTTAGCTATCGAAGCAATACTATTCCCGTCGCCTTTGCGATGTCCAGACAGGGTTCTGCCAAACCCGCGCTTGCCAAAACTGCGCGGCGGTGGCCCGCAACGCAAAAGCTGACGCAAGGGAGGCGATGGGTGCAATGCAAGGCTTGATGCAGGATTGGCCGCTAACGGTTGATAAAATCCTTGACCATGCCAAGGCGTGGCACGGCAACCGCGAAATCGTCTCGCGCTCGGCCGATGGTGTGATTACGCGCACCAATTATGCCGCTATCCATGCCCGCGCGAAAAAAGTTTCCAACGCGCTGCGCAAAGATGGCGTGTCGCTGGGCGATTGTGTGGCGACGCTTGGCTGGAACGGTTCGCGCCACCTCGAGGCCTGGTATGGCATTG
The DNA here is from genome assembly GCA_040255365.1 of Hyphomicrobiales bacterium. GTDB lineage: Bacteria > Pseudomonadota > Alphaproteobacteria > Micropepsales > Micropepsaceae > Rhizomicrobium. Next base: position 25,866 of record JBDZUY010000015.1, on the reverse strand, counting down.
TTGGTATCGGCGCGATTTGCCATACGCTGAACCCACGGCTGTTTGCCGAACATCTTGTTTACATCGTCAATCATGCTGGCGATCGCTTGATTTTGGCTGATCCGGCCTGTGCGCCCATCCTCGAAACCATTCTGCCGCAATGCCCAAATGTGGAGCGCGTGATTTTTCTGTGCGATGCGGCGGGCCTGCCCAAAACGAGCTTCCCGGCGATTGCGTATGAGGATTGGATCGCGGACGAAAGTGAGGAATGCGCTTGGGGCGGCTTTGATGAAAACACCGCCTGCGGGCTTTGCTATACCTCCGGCACCACGGGCAAGCCGAAGGGTGTGCTCTATTCGCACCGCTCCAACTATGTCCACGCGCTGATGACCTTGCAAAGCGATGCGCTGCGGCTTTCGGCGCGCGATTGCGTGTTGCTGATTGTGCCGATGTATCACGCCAATGCCTGGGGCATCGTGTATTCCGCGCCCGCAGTTGGCGCCAAACTCATCCTGCCGGGTTCGCGCATGGATGGGGAATCGATTCACGCCCTGCTGGAAGACGAAGGCGCGACCTATTCCTCTGCCGTTCCCACCGTGTGGCAGACATTGCTCACGCATCTCAAAGCGGTGAAGGGCAAATTGACCACCTTGAAGCGCGTCACCATTGGCGGTTCGGCCTGCCCGGAATCCATCGTGCGCACCTTCCATGATGATTATGGCGTCGATGTTGTGCAGGGCTGGGGCATGACCGAAACCTCGCCACTGGCTACTGTGTCGGTGCCCAATGCGCGCATTGCCGAACTGCCTTTCGACGAACAGCTTGCCTACAAATTGAAACAGGGCCGGCTTTTGTGCGGGCTGGAGTTGAAGCTGGTGGATGATGCGGGCAAGCGTTTGCCACATGACGGCAAAACCTTCGGCCGGCTGATGATCAAGGGGCCGACCATTGCGCGCGCCTATTTTGGCGGTGAGGGCGGCGATGTGCTGGACAAAGAAGGGTTCTTTGATACCGGCGATGTCGCCACCCTGGACGGCGATGGCTACATGCAAATTACCGACCGCGCGAAAGATGTCATCAAATCCGGCGGCGAATGGATCAGTTCCATCGAAGTGGAAAATATCGCGATGGGCCACCCGAAAATTGCGCTGGCTGCGGTGATCGGTGTGACCCATCCCAAATGGGATGAACGGCCGATTTTGATTGTGCAGGCGCGCGCGGGTGAAGCACCGGAAAAGGACGACATACTCGCTTATCTCAGCGACAAGATCGCCAAATGGTGGATGCCCGATGATGTGCTGTTCGTTGATGCGCTTCCGCTGGGCGCCACCGGCAAGATCGACAAAAAACAAATCCGCAGCGAGCTTCAGGGCTACAAATTGCCGTTCTGACATCTCTTGAAGAAAAGGTCTTTCACTATGCCCGAATTGAAAACACGTCCGCTTTGCACCTATCACGCTACGCTGGAGCCTGTGCAGCACGATACCGGCGATGCCCATTACGGCAAACGCATGATCGCGGTGGTAACGGGCGGCGCGTTTGAGGGCGAACGCTTGCGCGGCAAGGTGTTGAATGGCGGCGGCGATTGGGCGACGATTGAAACGAGCCGCGATGTCTTGCGGCTGGATGCACGTGTGACATGGGAAACCCATGACGGCGCGAAAATTTATGTCTCCTATCGCGGTGTGCTCAGTCCGCTAAAGGAAATTCGCCGCCAGCGCGATGCCGGTGGCACCAACAGCGATGAGGATTATCGCACACTGTACTTCCGCACCATGCCGGTGTTTGAAACCGGCGACGCGCGCTATCAATGGCTGAACGATATCGTCTGTGTGGGCATGGGCGGCGCCATTTCCAATGGTGTGAAATATGATCTGTTCGAGGTTCTGTAGCTCAGTCTTGCGCCTGCACGGCCGCGCGAAATGACTTTAGCCCGGTGGTGATGATCAACGCGGAAACCGGCAGCAGAACGGCCGAGATGCCCGCCATCGCGTAACGCAGCATCGCTTCATCGCGCAGCACATAATCGCTCAAAAGCGCGATGAGCGTTGGGCCAAGGCCGACACCAATGATGTTGGCGACCAGAAAGTAGAGTGTGATGATGCGCGCCCGCAAATGGTTGGGTGTCATCAATTGCAGCGCCGCCCCCGCAATGCCGCCATGAATGGTGGAGACAATTGTCATCGGCACAAGCGCGGCGAACGCCCAGCCTGCTGTGGGCATCAGCGGCATCATGACAAACAGCGGCCAGCACAAAAGCGCGGAAAGCAGAACGGTCAACAGATGCGCATCGCTGCGGCCGCGTGCGAACAGCCAATCGGCGCTAAACCCACCAATCAGCAGACCGATCGCACCGCAGCTTGCAGTGATGAAGCCATATGTGGTGCCGATCTCGCTGATGGAAATGCCATAGGTGCGGCCCAAAAAGGCAGGAATCCACATCATGTTGCCATAGATGACCAGCGCCAGAATCGAGATGCCGATGAAATGGGCGCTCAGCGTTCTGGGGTGACAACACACAAACGCGACCAATCCGATCTCGCCACTGGTTTGGGTGCCATTGTTTGTGGTGTCATTGTTTGCGGTCGTGATATTTTTTCTGCGCTTTGGCTCGCGCACACTCAGCATCAACAGCACAACTGCCAGCCCCGATACTCCGACAAATATGAAGCTGAGCCGCCACGGCGCCAGAACGCCGAGAAAGGGTAGGGCGACAGGCCCCAGGCTGGTGATCCAGTCAATCAAGACCCCGCCCAGACCCAATGCCAAACCCGAGCCCAGCGGCAGGCCCACCGAATAAATCGCCATCACCCGGCCCAGCCGCTTGCGGGGAAAAGAATCGCTGAGGATCGAGTAGGCGGCAGGCGTCAGGGTGGCCTCGCCGATGCCGACTCCTATGCGCGCGGCAAACAGTGACCAGAAATTTTTGGCCAATCCGCACAGCGCGGTCATCGTACTCCAGAACACAATGCCGGTAATAATCAACCGGCGCCGGTTGGTGCGATCAGCCAGATAACCCAGCGGTACGCCGACGACCGTATAAAGAAGCGCAAAAGCAAAGCCCAGCAACAGGCTGATGCCGGTATCGCTAAGCCCCAGATCCTGTTTTACCGGCGCAATCAAAAGGCTGAGCAAGGTGCGGTCGAGAAACGACAGCGTATAGGCGATCAACAATACAACCAGCATGTACCAGGCACTCAGTGGTGCTCGCTCAAGGGGTGTGCGCTCAACTGGTGTGTGCGGTGAAGACGCGCTTCGTGGCGCAGGCGTCACGTTGGATGACATTGAAAGCCTGCCCTTTTTGTGTTGCAAGAGCGCACCACATGCGCAAAAGCGTGAAAACTTAGGTCTGGTAATTTGCTTAGATTTCTATCTAATAATACATTGATCGCTAAGCAATGGAAGAATCGGGCTGGCCGCGCAGCTTCCACGCAATGAAAGCGGCTTTTGAGGGGAAGATAATGCGTAAATCCATTCTGAGGGCAGGCGGTTCTGTTACCGCGCTGGCCATGGCCACTCTGTGTGGTTTGAGCGTTCCGGCATTGGCGCAAGATAATGCTGCGGCTGATACCGGGGCCATTGAAACGGTCGTGGTCACGTCCCAGCGCGTCAAGGAAGATTTGCAGAAGGTACCCTTGTCGGTTTCCGCCTTCAGCGCACAGGCATTGGCCGATAGCCATATCGAAACAGTCGCCGATATTGCGCTGCGCACGCCGGGTTTCACGGCGGTTCAAATCAACTCCGCATCCCCCAATTACACCATTCGCGGCATCGGCAGTTCCGAAGGTGTCAGCCAGAACGCGGGCGGCGATCCGTCCGTGGTGACGTTTTTTGATGGCGTCTATGTCGGCCGCGGCGGTACCGCCGATATTGACGCCTATGACCTTGAGCGCGTCGAAGTTTTGCGCGGGCCGCAAGGCACGCTGTTCGGCAAGAACGCCATTGGCGGGTTGATCCAGCTTATCTCCAAAAAGCCGGATGATCAGCGCTCCATGAAGTTGAGCGGCACAATCGGCAATTATGATCTCATCGGCGTGAACGGTCAGGTCAATGTGCCTCTGACGGATAATCTGTTCTTCTCTGGCGGTGTCTCGCACAAGGGGCGCAGCGGTTACACCTATAACGAAACCACCGGCAATCATGTTGATGATCTGAATATCTCAACGGTTCAGGGTCAGCTGCGCTATGTCGCGAACAACGATCTCGAATTCCTGCTGGCTGCCGATTACACGGATCAGGATCAACGCGGCCAACCGCGTCACAATATCTGTGATGCCACATTCGCTGGCGGTATTCATTGCGTCGGCATCAACCCCGATCCGCGCACCGTCAACGCCTATACCGATGGCTATATCAAGCGCAAACTCGCCACGGTTCGCGGCGAAATCAACTGGCATACCGCGCTGGGCGATGTCACATCCATCACCGCTTTCCGCAAAGTGCGGCTGGGTTATCTGACACCGTTCTTCTCTAATCCGGTCAACCCGCCGGCCCAGATTGAATCAACCGAAACCGATCACGAAGATAACAAGCAGTTCAGTCAAGAAGTGCGTCTGGCCTTCAACACCTGGAACGATCGTCTTGATGGTGTTGTCGGTGCGTATTATCTGCATGAAAGCAACAACCGCACCGAAGATCTGCTTCAGCAATTCCCCGCACCGTCCATCAGCGGATTTGCGCGCTATCCCCAATCGGTGCGTGCACGCAGCACCGCTGTGTTCGGGCAAGTGAATTTGCACATTTTTGACGGTCTGACCGCCACCGCCGGTGCGCGCATGACGTGGGAAAAGAAGTCCGGCGATTTTGCGGGCTTTGTTGTTTCCGCGCCGACACCGACCAGCCTGCCACCGCCGCTTTCGGGCAATTATGCGGTGACGGGTAGCAAAAAATGGCACGCGTTTACACCGCGCTTCGGCCTGAACTGGCAGGTCAATGATGGCATCATGCTCTACGCCAGCGCATCGCGCGGTTACAAGAGTGGTGGTTATCAGGGTATCGCCGGCAGCGCAGCCGGTGCCTCCACCGCCTATGACCCCGAATTTGCATGGAGTTATGAAGCCGGTGTGAAATCGCAATGGTTCCGTGACCGCTTGCATCTGAATGCATCGATTTATCAGACGGACTACAATGATCTGCAGGTGTCACAGCTTATTCCGCTGTGCTGTGTTGTGGTCGGCAATGCGGCCAAGGCACGGATCAAGGGTTTTGAACTTGAGTTCATCGCACGTCCCGCACCGGGCTTGCAGGTTGATGGCAGCTATTCCTATCTTCATGCGAAATACATCAGCTTCCTGCCCACGGCGACCGCCAATTATTCGGGCAATTACCTGACGCGTTCGCCAAAGAACAAGTTCAATCTCGGGGTGCAGTATTCCCATTCGTTCAACGATTGGCTTGCGACGGCGCGCGTCGATTATCTCTACACGGGTAGCTACTTCTTTGATCCCAACAACATCCCGACTCAGACGCAGCCGGCCTATTCCATGGTGGATGCGCGCCTGTCGATCTCACCGCCGGACAGCCGTTGGGAAGTTTCGCTCTGGGGTAAAAACCTTGGCGACAAGCTGGTGGCCACTTATGTGACGGCGTTTGCGCCTTACAAACAGGTGCTGGTGCCCTATGCACCGCCGCGCACCTTTGGCGTTACGCTGACGTTCAAGGATTAAATTTTAAGAGTTCCTGTTGGTACACTTGGGGGCGCGCAACCTGTTCGGTTACGCGCCCCTCTTCTTTTATGTGCAATGATTTTCGTGCGCCTACTCTGCTGCTGCGGGCGCTTGTGCGGCTGCGTCCTGAACACCCGAAGCAGCATCCGCTGTGGGCGTTGTTGCAGCGGGCGCTGGCGCGTTCATGCAGCCTTTGCCCTGATAAATACCCATCAATGACACGCGGCGCATTTGTGCGTTCTGCACGCGCTGTTCCTGTTGCTGCGCGGTCGATTCAGCGTTTGATTTCACTGTGCCTTCGATTGCCCGGCCAAACAGGCCAAGCCCCGGAACCGAACCCAGAGCACCCGAATATAGCGCCGCATTGGTGGCCACGCCGCCCGCGACTTCGGCCATGCGGCCGCTGCTCTCGGCATCGTTCTTTGCGGTCTGCGCATCTGATGCGATCTGGTCCATACGCCCGACTTCGGCGGCCAGTTGCGCGCATGTCATGGCGCCATCGCCCGGCTGGCTGATCTGTAGCGGCTGGCCCATCGCGGCGGTCCCCGAAAGAACAACCAGAACAGATGGCAGCACGAGCTTGCGTGTGAAGTGGATGACAGACAATGAACTCACGGTGTTTCTCCTTGCAGGGCGCACCGGGATATTCCATGCGGCGTGTGTCCCCGATGGTCCACGCGGCAAACGCAATTGTGCAATCGCTGGCCCCCGGCCGCCAAAGCGATATTGCGAATTACGAGATCGTTACAGGGCGTGCTATCCCCTGTTTCGGGGAGCCAAGTGAAAGGCCCGCGGCCTTATAAGCGCAACATGGATACAAACCGCCAAATCTGGATGGGCGCACAGCGTCCACCGATGCTTTTTTTGGTTAGCGCTGGCGCAATCGGTTTGGCCGCCGCAATCTTTGTGACCATTGTCGCGCTGCATCAACCCTGGCTTGGGCTTTCGCTTGCGCCGCATCCTGCATCCGGCGGTGTGATGGTGCTGCATGCCAGCGGCCCCGGCGCTTTGATACCGCCGCATACCTTGCTGCGCACAATTTCTGGCGATGGGCAGGCAATGGATTTGCGCGCGCGCGATCTGGCTGCCGAGCCTGACGGCGCAATGGGTAATTACGAAAGCTACGCACACTTTCTGGAGCGGCAGGGCAGGCTGGCACAGATTCAAGCCGCATCCATTCTGGCAGTTACCGCAACGGATGGCCGCGTGTTTTTCATCACGCCCTTGTCCAGCCGCCCGCTGACTTCGCTGCCCATGGCGTTTTGGGTTCAGATCAGCGTTGGCGTGATCGCGTGGTTGATATCATCGGCGGTGTTTGCGTTCCGCACCAGCGATGCCAGCGCGCGCTATCTGTTGTTAAGCGGTGCGTCCACATTGCTGTTCGCCTCATTGGCCGCGGTTTACAGCACGCGAGAGCTGGCCCTGCCTGCCACGCTGTTTCGCTGGTTCAATGATCTCAATTTTCTGGGTGGCAGTCTGTTTGCCGCCAGCTTTGTGGCGCTGCTGCTGAATTATCCGCGCCGCATCGGCCCTGCATGGTTGGGGCCTGGTGTTGTTGCGTTGTATCTGGGCTGGTTCGGCTTGCAACAGATTGGCGTGTTTGACTCGATGACGTTCGCGCGCCGGTTTCTGGTGGTGTTGGGGGTGGTCGTCACATTCGGCCTTGCGGGCGCGCATTGGTTCACCACGCGCAAAGACCCGGTCGCACGTGCCGCGTTGCAATGGTTTTTACTGTCATGGCTGGTGGGCACAAGCGTGTTTGCGCTGCTCATTCTGCTTCCGCAAATGTTCGGAATCGATACTTCGGCGCTACAGGGTTACGGCTTTCTGCTTTTCCTGCTGGTGTATGGCGGGCTTGCCTTTGGCATTCTGCGCTACCGCCTGTTCGAGCTGGATCAATGGTGGGGCCAGATCGTGGTCTGGAGCATGGGCATTGTCATGCTCGTGCTGTTCGATCTTTTGTTCCTGCTGGTCCTGCAGCTTTCACTCAGTCTTTCGCTCAGCCTTGCCTTGCTGGCGACCGGCTTTGTCTGGCTACCCTTGCGCGCCTTTGTCTGGGGCCGGTTGTTGAAGCGGCCTCATATCGCCAGTGGTACGATCTTCAAACAGGTCATTGATGTGGCCCTGACACCGCCGGGCAATGATCAACGCGCGCGCTGGCAAAATTTGTTGCAAGACATGTTTGAGCCACTTTACATCACGCCCGCACCGGCTGCTGCGCACAGCATGATTGGCGAGAGCGGATTGGCGCTGTCCATTCCTGCCATCGGTGCCCTTCCGGCACTTCGCCTGTCATACGCGCATCGTGGACGGCGGCTTTTTACCCCGCGTGAGGCGGCACTGTGTGATGAACTGATCGCGATGCTGCGCCATGCTATCGACAGCCGCACAGCGTACGAGAAAGGCGTGTCACAGGAGCGTGAACGCATCGCGCGCGATATGCACGACAATATCGGCGCGCAATTGCTGGGTGCGTTGCACAGCCCGGAAGCAGCGCGCAAGGACATCATGATCCGCGAAACGCTGGGCGATTTGCGCGAAATCATCAATGATGCGTTTTCATCCGATTATGCGTTTGATGAAATGCTGGCCGAAGTGCGCCTGGAAACGGCAGAGCGTTTGTCGGCCTCCAATATTGCGCTGGATTGGGCGATCCATGCCGATGCGGATCTGGTTGTCAGCCCGCCTATTACCTATGCCTTGCGCGCCATCATTCGTGAGGCGGCCAGCAATGTCATCAAACATGCCGATGCAAGTCGGGTGCGCGTGGCGCTGCGCCATGATGATGGCATCATTGCCCTGATCATAGAAGATGATGGAACCGGCTTTGATCCGGATTGCACATCCACCGGCAATGGCCTGGCCAATATGCGCGAGCGTGTTGCGGGTCTGCGCGGCCAATTTTCCCTTGATGGTGATGGCAAAGGTTCGCGCGTTTCGGCGCACATTCCACTGGGCGGCGAAAGGGTATTGGCATGAAAACCACATTGATCGTCGAGGATGTGCTGGAGACACGGCGCTGGCTCAGCACGATTGTGCGCAATGCCTTTGCCGATTGCGTGATTGATGAAGCGCCCAATGTGCGCCGGGCCAATCAGGTGATTGCGGCAGGCGATTATGATCTGGCGCTGATCGATCTCGGCTTACCCGACGGCTCTGGTTTGGATGTGCTGCGCAACCTGCGTCAGGCGAGCGCGCGTACAATTTGTGTGGTGACAACAGTGATGGGCGATGATGCCCATATCGTCGCCGCGCTGTCGGCGGGCGCACATGGCTATTTGTTGAAAAGCCAGCCGCCAGATGTGCTGACCCGGCAATTGACACAACTGACCGAAGGTGTGCCTGCGCTTTCGCCGTCTATTGCACGGCGCATCATGGAACATTTCCGTCTGACCGGTCCGGCTGCCGAAGCCGATGGCGCATTGACGGCGCGCGAAACCGAAGTGCTGGGGTTGATCGGGCGCGGGCTGCGCAATGTTGATGTCGCTGAAAGCCTTGGCCTTAGCGAGAACACGGTGGCGACGCATATCAAGGCGATCTATCGCAAGCTGGGCATTTCTTCGCGCGCCGAAGCATCATGGCATGCAACGCGCATGGGTTTGGGCGATGGGTCGCGGCCGCGCGGTTCTGAACAATAAGCGCAATTTCAGGCTTTGGTGCGCGCCACATAGACGGTGTTGGTGGATTCGCCGCCGCGCAGCGGATTGGCAAAACGCACAACATGCGCTTGCGGTTTCTCAAACACTGCGCCCAGCATAGCCATGAAATCATCATCCGGCGCGGCGTCGGACCACAACGCAAAAACCCCGCCGGGGTGCAGATGCTGTGCCATCTGGCTCAGCCCGGCTTCACTATAAAACGCGGCATGGCTGGGGTGCAGAAGTGCGTGCGGTGTGTGGTCAATATCCAGAAGGATCGCGTGATAGCGTTGCGCCGATGCATCCGCGCCGCCTGTCCTCGCCCATGTGAAAAAATCATCCTGAACCAGGGTGCAGCGTTCATCGGCGCACAATCGTTCGCTGACCGGCAGAAGCCCGCGCCTGTGCCAGTCAATCACAGGACCAAGCGCCTCAATCACCATCAGCGAATTGATACGCGCATCCTCCAGCGCGGCGGCCGCGGTATAACCAAGGCCAAGGCCGCCCACCACGACATCAAGATCATCAGATTGCAGCGGTGCCAGACCCAGCCGGGCAAGTTCGATTTCGGCGGCGGTAAACAGACTGGACATCAAAAACTCGTCGCCGAGTTTCACTTCGAAAACATCAACATCCAGTGTAAGCGCGCGCCGCCGCCGCAGGCTGACCTCGCCTATCGGTGTTTTTTGCCAGTCCAGTTCTTCAAAAGCCTTGCTCAAACCCTGATCCTTTTCGGATTGCGCGCGGTCATGCTCAGCGATGAACAGCCCGGCTGATGAGCAACGAAGTCTATGTCAGCGGCGCTTGCATGTGTTTGACCAAAGTGAGGTCCGCAAGCAGCGTTTTTGATGCCTGCCAATAGCATAGCGCGCCGCTCAGCCCGGTGATAATGCCGGTATGCAGCGCATAGCGCAGGGAATCATCGCCCAGCATGGGTTTCAGGCTCTCGCTGACAAAGCCAACCACCAGCGGGCCAAGCCCCAGCCCCACCATGTTCAGCACAAACAGCAATATGGCGATGGATAGCGCGCGCATGCGTAGCGGCACCAAGGCCTGTGTCATCGCGAATGCCGGGCCGACAAAGGCGGCACCCATCATGGTTGTGATGATGCCGCCGCTAATCGCGAGTGCCAAATTCTGTGACAGGAAGAAGATCGGCGTTGCACAGGCCGAAAGAACCGCCGCAATAATCGGGATATACATATACCAGCGCATGTCCTGTCTGCCGAAGCGATCAGCCAGCACACCGGAAAAATAGGTGCCCGCCGCGCCGGGAATGCCGGTCAAAATGGCCATCAGGATACCCACCTGCACTAAGGTCAGATGATGGGACACCAGCAAAAATTTTGGCACGAAGAAAATACCGGCATAACCGCCAAAGGATGTCAGCGCGGTGCCCGCCGCCATCCAGCAGAATGAACGCCGGCTCCACAAAAACCGCACAACCTGAAAAACCGGCGGCGGCGGCAGATTATCGGCCAAATTGTCCACAAAGCCGCGCTGGGGTTCGCGCACCGTCAACAAAAGCAAGACGACAAGCACAAGGCCGGGAATACCGGCGGCAAGAAACGCGTTGCGCCAGCCATAATGCTCGGCGATGTAGCCGCCGCCGAAATAGCCGATCAAAAGCCCGACATTCAGACCCGCGGCATAGAACGCCAATGCCGATGCGCGTTTTTCGGGCGGATAGAGATCGGAGATGATGGAATTGATCGACGGCGCGGTGCCTGCTTCGCCGACGCCGGTAAAAAGCCGGGCCAGCAGCAATTGCCAATAATGCGTGACATAGCCAGACAGCACCGTCATCAGGCTGAATACGCCCAGTGATGCGGCGATGATGTTGCGGCGGCTGATGCGGTCGGCAAGGATGGCCAGCGGTATGCCAAGGATGGCGTAAACCACGGCAAAGGCAGTTCCTGATAACAGGCCAAGCTGGGTGTCGGTCAGCAGAAATTCTGTTTGGATTTGCGGGAGCAGAATGCCCAGCACCTGGCGGTCAAGATAATTGACCACATACACCAGCGTCAGAATGACAAGGACATAGGTGCGGCTGCGGCCGGGCGCGATGCGCCGGGTGATGCTGCCGGGTATTGTTGCTTCGCTATCGTCAGCGGCCCCTGCTTTGTCGTTCATCATGGCCCCGCTGAAGATGTCCCCTTAACGAACGCTAACAGAAACCCGTGCCTGCAGGAACGCGTGGTTGTATGTCGCAATACGACGCACGCCAAATCGCGATTGATGGCGATCTGCTCTATAAGGGGGCCATAATCACGATGATGAGGGTGCACGCGCCAGCCAATCATCAGCAATATAACCATCAGCCATATAACCAATGGACAGGAATACGATGTCAGACCAAGCCACGCCTGAAACCGCTACCCGGCCCGCCGCGCAACCGCTGTTCTACAAAAAGCCCGAACTGTTGACGGCGCAGGCACACGGCAAATTGCGGCTGCGTGATGAGCCGGATTACAGCTTTGCGGCAAAGGCGATTTCCGTGCCCCTGAACGCGGTGGAAGTGGCGGTGGCCCGGTCCTATCCCATCGTGTTCGCCAATGTGGCGCCCTATACCCCGCTGGCGGTTCTGGGTCTGCGCAAGGACGAAAACCTGTTTGTCGATGACAAGGGTGTGTGGGATCCGGCGGTTTATATTCCGGCCTATGTGCGGCGCTATCCTTTTGTGCTGGGTGAAAGCCAGACCAGGGACAAGTTCGCGCTTTGTATCGATGTGGAATCGCCGCGCCTGGGCAAGAAGGGCACGCCCCTTTTCGAGGGCGGCAAACCGAGCAAAACCACGGATCAGGCCTCCAATTTCTGTGCCGCCTTCAAAGTCGAGGGCGATACCACGCAAAAGGTGATGCAGGCGGTTCACGCCATGGGCTTGCTGATCCCCAACAGCGCCACAATCAATTTGCCCTCCAATGGCGGCAGCCTTGGCCTCACCGATTTTCTGGTGACCGATGAAAAGGCGCTTGGCGAACTTTCGGATGCGGATTTTCTGAAACTGCGGCGTCTGGGTGCGCTCGGTGTGCTCTATGCGCAGATGGCCTCGCGCCTTGCCTGGAACGATCTTTTGCGCCGCTTGGATGAGCGCAGAAACGCCTGACCCTGCATGATATTCCGCCTGTAAAGCGTGGCGGGGGACGCCCGAGTTATAACGCGAACGGGGCGGCTCCGGCCTCAGCCCATACGGTTAACCAAGCGTTACTAAAAACTTGCCGTCACACGAAATTAAGGCACACTGTCCAAAACGTCACGTCAGCGGAAGCAACGCACTTCCGCGGCGGGTGAACGGTGGGGTTGGTGATGGGGGCATGTGCACGGCTTTGGAAGCCTGCATTGGGCGGCGTGGGTATCGCGCTGGTGCTTGGCATATGCCTGATCGCGCCCGATGCAATGGCCGGTGATACCTGCGGTTCCGGCACGGCAAGCGGTACGTCGTCCGTCGCCTGCGGAACAAACAGCACAGCGAGCGGCGATTACAGTTCGGCCTATGGCTATTTCAGTACTGCGAGCGGCATCAGCAGTGCGGCCTTTGGCGTCGGCAGCACAGCGAGTGGCGAGAACAGCTCGGCCTTTAGCTGGTATAGCGATGCCAGCGGCAAAGCCAGCGCAGCCTATGGCGTCCACAGCACAGCAAGCGGCAATTACAGTGTTGCTTCGGGAAGCTATGCAAATGCGGCCAGCGCCAATTCTGTCGCCATTGGCGGCGGCGACAATGGGACGAACGGCAACGGCGCTACCACCTACAACAAAGGCGGCATTGCCATCGGCACCAACAGCGTGGCGGGAAACAGCGGCGCTGCCGCCACCGCCGCCAGCTACGACACCGCGCTTGGTTACGGCGCGCAGGCGATGGGTGGGTACAGTATCGCGACTGGTGCCAACGCAACAGACAACGGCCATGCTGGCGCGGCTGTCTATGGTGCGGGCGCCAAAGTCTTGGCTGTTAATGCCACGGCCATCGGCCGCAATGCGTCGGCGGGCGGTGCGAACGCGGTCGCCATTGGCGGTGACAATTCCGGCAATGCCGCCAATGCCAGTGCGTCGGCCGCCACGGCCGTGGGCGTAGGTACCAGCGCGTCCAATGCGGCGGCCTCTGCCATCGGTGCTTATGCGACGGCAAGCGGGCAGTTCAGTTCCGCGCTCGGCACCACAAGCACGGCCAGTGGCGATTATGGGGTTGCCAGCGGCTATTTATCGAGCGCGGGCGGCAACAGGTCTGTCGCCATCGGTAGCGGCGACACCAGCGGCGGCGTTGGCGCCACGACATATAATACAGGCGATGTCGCAATCGGCGGCGCCAGCATCGCGGGGTCGAGCACCAATAGCACGTTGTCCTACAACACCGCGCTCGGTTATGGCGCAGAGGCGACGGGCGGTTACAGCTACGCGGGCGGCTATGAAGCCAGCGCGAGCTCCCCCAGCGCGGTGGCCATTGGCAACATGGCATCGGCGTCGGGCATCAACGCGGTATCCATCGGCACGGGATTTCAGGACGACGGGCACGGGAACAATATCGCCGGTGCGCAAGACGATGGCGCCATCGCGGCCGGCTTTCAAAGCAAAGCCAGCGCCCAGAATAGCGCGGCTTACGGTCCGTCGAGCATCGCGAG
>JBDZUY010000015.1:6928-11867 GCA_040255365.1 Hyphomicrobiales bacterium | reverse complement strand
GCGGCCTATGGCATGGGCAGCGCCGCGATAGGCGATTACAGTGTTGCTTCGGGAAGTTTTGCACACGCGGCCAGCGCCAATTCTGTCGCCATCGGCGGCGGCGACAGCAGCACAACCAATGGCGCCAAGACCTATAACACTGGCGACATCGCAATCGGCACCGACAGCGTCGCCGGTGTCAGCAGTGGTTCGACAACCTATGACACCGTGCTGGGTTATGGCGCGTCCGCCACCGGCGGATCGTCGTTGGCGCTGGGGTATGGCGCAAACGCCAGCGCGGCAAATTCGGTGGCGTTGGGGCAAGGTTCCGTTGCCGATGTTGCGAATACCGTATCGGTCGGCTCATCCGGCAATGAACGCAAGATCGTCAATGTCGCCGATGGCGATGTCAGTGCCACCAGCACCGACGCGATTAATGGCAGCCAGATCTTTGGCATATCCTCCACGAAATATTTTGCCGAAGACGATACCGGCGGTCCCGGCACCCCGGCCAGCGCATCGGGCACCGGCGCGATTGCCATTGGCGACAATGCGCAATCCAGCGGCACCAACGCCATCGCGTTTGGTGCGGGCGCGTATTCGGCGGCGAACTCCATTGTCACTGGCGGCGGCGCAACCGATAACAACGCCACCGGCGTGTCGATCTATGGCACCAATGCAAACACATCTGCGACCGCCAACAATTCCACGGTGATCGGTTACAACGCCAATGCCAGCGGGTTGGGCAATATTGCGATTGGCGGTGATGGCATACCCGCCAATGCGGCATCGACATCGGGCATTTATTCCATCGCTATCGGTGACCGCGCCAAGGGGCAGGACAGCTACAGCACGGCCATCGGCTATTTCGCCAATGCGCAAGGCTCTGCCGGTTTCGCGGGCGGTTCCTACACAAACGCGATTGGCGAATCCTCTGTTGCCATTGGCGGCAACTCCGATTTCAACTCCTATGCCTATGAAGAAAATTCCATCGCCATCGGCCCTGGCAGCAATGCGGGCGTATCGGGTGGCACCGATGGCGGCCAGATCGCGATGGGCTTTGACACCCATGCCACGGGCCCCAATGCGATGGCCTATGGTAACGAGGCTGTGGCAGACGGAAACAACGCCATTGCCTTTGGCCCCGGTGCATTTTCGGCTGCTGATTCTCTGGTGTTCGGCGGCAGCGCAACTGACAATGGCGCGACCGGCGTTTCGATTTTCGGCACCAATGCCAGCACATCAGCAACCGCGCTGAACGCAACAGCCATCGGCAACAATTCCACCGCCAACGGCACCTCATCCATCGCGATTGGCGGTGGCGATGGCAGCACGGTCAACGGCGCGTTTGTTTCAGGCGCAGGCGGCATCGCCATCGGTGGGGCCGCCAATGTCGCCGCCGATAACAGCGCGGCGCTGGGCTATGGCGCGAATGTTGCCTCTGGTGCCACGAGCAGCGTGGCGCTGGGCGCAGGCTCCATCGCCGATATTGCCAACACGATTTCGGTTGGCTCAAGCGGCAGTGAACGCAAGATCGTCAATGTCGCGCCCGGCACGATCTCATCCACCAGCACCGACGCGATCAATGGCAGCCAGCTTTACGGCGTGCAGCAAGGTGTGAACACCAACGCTGTTGCCATCAACAATCTCAACCTCGATGTCACCAGCATCAATTCCGCGCTGACCAATCTGGCCCCGGTGAAATATGTGAAAATAAATTCGACCGGCCCGGACGCTTCGGCCACAGGCGATGATGCGATTGCGATTGGCGAAAGTTCCAAATCCACAAAATCCGGCTCCATCGCGATTGGCAAAAATTCTTCGTCCACGGGCGACAATGCGATTGCCATCGGCACCAATGCATCGGCCACCGGTTCGGTTGCGGTGGGCAATGGTGCGGCCGCGTCGAATGGTGGCGGTGCGTTCGGCGATCTTGCGTCGGCCACGGGCGCGCAAAGCGCGGCCCTGGGCTATGGTGCCAGCGCAACTGCCAACAACAGTGTGGCGATCGGTTCGGGATCGGTGGCCAATGCGGCCAATACCGTTTCCGTTGGTTCGGCTGGCCATGAGCGGCGCATCACCAATGTTGCGCCCGGCGTGAACGATACCGATGGGGTCAATGTCAGTCAGCTTAACAGCGGGCTCAGCAATGCGCTGTCTCAATCGCAATCCTATACCGATGATCAGATCGCAGGCGTGCGCAATGATCTTGGTGCGCTGTCCAAGCGCGCGAACAGCGGCACGGCGGCGGCGCTGGCCATGACCGGCATTCCGCAGGCATTCGACAAGGGTGGCACTTTGGTCGGAATCGGTTTTGGCAATTGGCGCGGCCAAAGCGGCATGGCCGTCGGCGCATCAACGATTCTGGATGATGGTCACACCGCGTTGAAAGGTGCCGCGACGTTTGATTCGCGTGGTGGTTCCGGTTTCAGCGCCGGTGTCGGCTACCAGTTCTGATATCGCGATTGCGCAATATTTGTTTGCCGCGCAATCTAACGGAAAACCGGTGCCCACTTTTCCGGATCGCGCTTTAGCTCTTCGCGCGCATCAGCATGCCGAAAAGGTCGCGCGGGTTGTCGGGATCGGCAATCATATCCAGGTTCTGGACAAACTCTGTCTCTTTGACGCGCTCATACACATAGCGCAGCGCCGCGAAATCCTCGATGGCAAAGCCAACACCATCAAAAAGCGTGATCTGCTTGGCGCCCGTGCGTCCCGGCGTGTTGCCTGCAATCACTTGCCAAAGCTCTGTCACCGGATGATCGGGAACTAGTTGCTGAATTTCGCCCTCAATACGGGTTTGCGGGGTGTATTCCACAAAGATATCCGAGCGCAAAAGAATGTCGCGGTGCAGTTCGGTCTTGCCCGGACAATCGCCGCCGATGGCATTGATGTGCACACCAGCGCCCACCATGTTGTCGGTCAAAATGGTGGCGTATTGCTTGTCCGCGGTGCAAGTCGTGATGATCTGTGCGCCTTCCATCGCCGCTTCCGCATTCTTGCACGCGGTTACACGCAGCCCTGTTCCGGCCAGATTTGCGGCGCATTTGTCTGTCGCGGCCGGATCGGAATCGTAAAGCCGCACATGCTCAATACCGCACAACGCGTGAAACGCTATGGCCTGAAATTCCGATTGTGCGCCATTGCCGATGATCGCCATCGTGCGGGAATCCTTGGGCGCCAGATGCTTTGCCGCCATCGCGGATGTTGCCGCCGTGCGCAGCGCCGTCAGGAACGTCATCTCCGACAGCAAAAGCGGATAGCCTGTATAAACATCGGCCAGCACGCCAAACGCCGTCACGGTCTGCAAGCCGGCATGCATGTTCTGCGGGTGGCCGTTGACATATTTGAAGCCGTAAAATTCGCCGTCCGATGCCGGCATCAATTCGATCACACCAACATCGGAATGGCTCGCCATGCGCGGCGTCTTGTCAAAACTTTCCCAGCGGAGAAAATCGGCTTCAATTTCGCCGGCCAGTTCAAGCAGAATGCGATCAAGCCCGGTATGCAGGACGAAACGCATCATGTTGTCGACGCTGATAAAGGGCACAAGCGAAAGATGTGATGGAGCGGGCATGAGCTGTTCCTGTTAGTGGCCGTGCGGGCTGTCGAAAACTTTGCGGCCCATCAAGCTGGCGGTGAGCGCGACCATCAAACGTGCCGTGCGTCCACGCTCGTCAAGAAACGGGTTCAGCTCCGCCAGATCCAGTGACGTAACAATGTCATGCTCATGCAACAATTCCATCACCAGATGCGCCTCCCGAAATGTCGCACCGCCCGGCACCGTTGTGCCGACGCCCGGCGCGATGGGCGGATCAAGAAAATCGACGTCGAGTGACACGTGAAGCATGCCGTTCACGGCCGCGACTTTCTGCAAGAACGCACGTAGCGGCGCCACGATGCCCTGTTCGTCCAGGACACGCATGTCGTTGATTGAAAGATCGCGTTCACGCAGGGCTGCACGCTCTGCCGCATCGACCGAGCGGATTCCGAACAGGCATATGTTGTGCGCAGGCACCGGAAACGGGAACGGCGGAAATGCGTCAAACCCGGCACAGCCAGCGATATAGGCGACGGGCATGCCGTGAATGTTGCCGCTTTGTGATGTCAAAGGCGTGTGAAAATCGGAGTGCGCGTCCAGCCACAGCACAAACAAGGGCCGGCCCATATCCTTTGCATGTGCGGCGACGCCCGCAACCGTGCCCATGGACATGGAATGATCGCCGCCCAGGAAAATGGGAAAACCTTTCGCCATCGCCTTGTGCGACGTGCCGGTCAACATTTTTATCCATGCAATCGTCTGGCGCTGGGCGTGTGCATTGTTGTCGCCAGCGGGCGGGTTTTGCGTATCCGCATCAATCGACATGTCCCCCCAATCACTGACCTGATGTCCGAGTTCGGTTAGTGCGGAAGCTAATCCTGCAACCCGATAGGCTGTTGGGCCCATCAAACATCCCGGCGTCTTTTGGCCCGAATCTATCGGTGCTCCGACGATGATGCAGTTCTTTGACACGTGAAATACTCCTTGGCCTGTCGCTCTCTATGGTGCGTTTCGCAAAAGAAAGGCCGGATGCAGTTTATACAATAGCTGATATGTCATGCGCACGTGCAATCGGAACCGATGCCAGTGGCGGCAATCCATTTGCGCTGTGGTGCGTGCGCCTTAAAGCTGTGTGCCAATTGGCGTTTCGCGCCCATCCCGTCAAGGGGCCAAAACCGCCAACGCAATGGCGATGCACAAAGCGAAACGCAGGTTAGCCAAAGATAATTCCAATTTGCTGGCAGCGTTGCGTGCGGTTTGGTGGGTTACGCTGCAAGTTTTTGGAATAAAAATGTTGGCATTGCGGCGCGCAGACAAAAATGGCGGAGCCGGAGGGATTCGAACCCTCGATACGACTTTAAATCGTATAACGGTTTAGCAAACCGCCGCCTTCAGCCTCTCGGCCACAGCTCCGTCTGT
>JBDZUY010000015.1:4242-6828 GCA_040255365.1 Hyphomicrobiales bacterium | reverse complement strand
TGCTGCCCGCAAACCTGCATGAAATTCTATGGGTTTCGGGCGGCGCCACTTCTGCCCTAGATTGGCCGGGCCCTCAAGTCCGGTTTTTCAATGTCCTCATCTTCTGCCTATCGCCTGTCCAAGCCTGTCGAACTTGTTCGAGAATTTCTGCGGCTGGAGGCGGCGGGCGGGCTGGTGCTGATTGCCGCTGCTGCCCTGGCCATCCTTTTTGCCTCCACAGCGCTGGAGGACACCTATCACGCGCTACAGGCGCTGCCTGTGGCCATCTCGTTCGGCAATTTTGGCATCGCCAAGCCGCTGCTGCATTGGGTCAATGACGGGCTGATGGCGCTGTTCTTCTTTCTGGTGGGAATGGAGATCAAGCGCGAAATCCTGCGCGGTGAACTTTCCACCATGGCCACGGCGGCTCTGCCGATCATTGCTGCGGTTGGCGGCATGGTCGTGCCGGCTCTTATCTATTTGGCGATTGCGGGCGGTGATCCCGAAACCGCGCGCGGCTGGGCCATCCCGGCCGCGACCGATATTGCCTTTGCATTGGGTGTGATGGCGCTGGCGGGAAGCCGGGTGCCGCCATCGCTGAAAATCCTTCTGGCCGCCCTCGCGGTGATTGATGATCTGGGTGCCATCATCATTATTGCGGTGTTCTATACAGCGGATTTGTCGTGGATCTCGCTGGCAATGGCTGGCGGAGCGGCCCTTGCCCTTCTGGTGCTGAACCGGGCCGGCGTCAAAACCACGGCGCCCTATGTGCTGGTGGGCATGATTTGCTGGATCGCGGTGCTGAAATCGGGCGTGCACGCCACCCTGGCCGGTGTGATAACGGCCATGGCCATTCCGATGGAGGGCGGCGAGGGCAAACAAAGCCCGCTCGAACATCTGGAACATGTGCTGCATCCGTGGATTGCATTTGGCGTGTTGCCGCTGTTCGCCTTTTTGAATGCGGGCATGTCTATGTCCAACCTTGATCCGGCGGTTCTGGTGGCGCCGGTGACGATGGGCGTGGCGCTGGGCCTGTTTGCAGGCAAGCAATTGGGCGTCTTTGGTGCCATCTTCCTGTCCGTGAAAACAGGGATTGTGCCCAAGCCCGAGGGCGCTGGCTGGGGCCAGATTTATGGGCTGGCGTGTCTGGCCGGTATCGGTTTCACGATGAGTCTCTTTATAGGGGAACTGGCCTTCCCGCTGGGCGGGCACGAGGCCGAGCTGCGGCTGGGCGTTTTGAGCGCTTCGGTGGTATCCGCGGTATTGGGCTATGGCCTGTTGTTCATGAAGGCAAAAAAGCCCGCCTGACGCGCCAATATGTTGTGACGGCGTAATGTTAATCGCGAAATATAATTGCCGGTGACACGGCTATCTCTTGCCATTTTTGTGCCTGAGGTGCAGCCTTTTTGCCGCGGGGGACGCGAACGAGACCACGCCCTGCCGCAAATGGCCGCGATGCGCGCACGACCGGGATGGCTCGCGCAGGATCGAAAAGAATCCGCTGGTGGCGTGGTGTCGATGACCTGAAGCGGCGGGCAAGCCGCAGTGGAGGTACGACGCCTATGCAAGTCATTCATATCCTACGTGAGAAGGGACGCGATATTGTCACCATCGCACCCGAAGCAACGCTGGCAGAAGCCGCCCGGCTTTTGGCGCGCAAACGGATCGGCGCACTTCTGATCCGCGATCAGGCCGGCGGCGTTGCCGGTATTCTGTCTGAACGCGACGTGGTGCGCGCCATATCAGAAGAAAGCGTGCCGGCGCTGGGCAAACCGGTCAGCGCCTATATGACGCGCGAAGTGCTGACCTGCACGCATAGTGATTCCATCGACGAATTGCGCGAATTGATGACGCATCGCCGGTTCCGTCATGTTCCCGTGCTTGAGGCGGGAAAGTTGGTGGGCATCATCTCCATTGGCGATGTCGTGAAGTCCTATATCGCAGAGGCCGAGCGCGAGGCAGAAAATTTGCGCGAATATATCGCGACGGGTTGAATCGCAGCTTTGGTTGCGGGCTCGCGCACATTGTTGTGCGCGGGCTGTGATAATTTTGGGGCATAACCCCGTACGTTAAAGCGCGTGCTGCAAAACAGCACGCGCTTTTTGTTTTGCATCATCGGCTTAGCGGGCAGCGCGCAAAAAAAGAACACGTTTGCAGCGCACGCCATCATCACATTCTTACCAAGATGTCGCCTCATCGCGGCTCCGTTTCGCTTGCGACGGTTCGCGCCTCTGCAAAAGACGCAGAGCCAGGTTTCGAGAAACGGGAGACAATGATGAAACGCAAGTCACATCTGCTGGGTGGAACAACATTCGCAGCCCTGGCCGGTATCGCGGCTTTGGCCATTGCCTCACCGGCTTCGGCACAGCTTGTTGGCGGGGCCGTTGGCGGCGCAGGTCAGATAACCGGCGGCGTCACGGGCGCGCCGGGCCAGATTACCGGCGGTGCCATGGGCAGCACAAACGCAGGCGCCATGGGCAGGATCGGGGGTGTAACTGGCGCAACTAGCGGTGCGGCCAATACCGCAGGTTCGGTCACGAACGATGCAAATATAAACCCGGGCGTGGACACGAATAGCAATGCCGGCATTACGACGACCGGAACGGC
>JBDZUY010000015.1:0-4142 GCA_040255365.1 Hyphomicrobiales bacterium | reverse complement strand
GGCGCAGGCGTGAACACGAATGCGTCTGTAACCACGCCGGGCGCGTCGGCGCGTACTTCAGCACCTGCAACAGCGGGCACCGCGCTCACCAGCGTGACAACAAGCACAGCGTCATTGAGCGATGCCGCCGTAACCAATGCCTCGGGTGTTGCGCTGGGCACGGTTTCGTCGGTGAAACCCGATGCCAGCGGCAAGCCCGCGAAAGTTGGTGTTTTGCTGAAAGGTGACAGCAACGCACACGTCGCCTGGGTTGATGCCAGCCATTTCAATTATGTGAAGGCGAACAATTCGCTGACCACAAATCTCAGCGCCGCACAAATGCGTGCTGCATCCGATGGTGCAACCAGTTCGGATGCAAAAAGCAGTACCCATAAACCGGCGTCTCGTGAAGGCAATCCGCGCACCAATACGCACGCGCAATAATCTGAACGGCATTGCGCAGCGTGCATGCTGCGTAATGTCTTTCAATGCCTCTTTGCGTAACGCACGGCACTGTTTGAAAGGAGGACGGCATGTTGAAAGCATCGAATTTTCATTTTGCCACAGCCATAGCGGTAATGACTGGCACGGCAATGTTCGCCGTTCCCACATTTGCATGGGCACAGCCGGGGCCTGGCGAACGGGCCATAACCCGCTCGCTAAACATGAAAACGCTGCAAACTGCACGTGCGCAGGAAGCCGCACAAATGCCCGGCGCCACGCACGCAACGGCGAAGAACAGCACGCAGCATGACGCGGATGAAATCAGTAAGGATGATTCCAACGATGCGGCGCCTGGCAACGATGCGCAGAACAACAACGGCGCCAGCAGCGAGATGCCACAAATGGAACCGGATCATCGCACCATTCCGCTGACGCCGGGCGAACCGGGCGCGCCCTATGACGACCCCGACACGCCGCAATAATTGAAACGCAAACCTTTTTTGGAGGAGGGTTCCATGGCGACGAAATTTTACTCCGTGAAATCATTTGCGCTGGCCGGAGCGGCCGCGTTGTTGAGCGGCACATTCTTGTCCAGTGCCGCGCTGGCGCAGTCTTATGGAAGCGGCCCGCAATATTCCACGCCTGCAGAGCGGGCGCAGACGCGCGAGTTGAATGCGCGTCAGGCGGCCAAGGCCACCAACACCTATGAGGCGCAGGTAGATTACAACGAAGACCGTGCGCAATATCGCGAAGACAAACGCGAATACCGTCAGCAGCGCGCGCAGTACAATCACGAGATGGCCAAATATGACCGCGCGGAATGGGCCTTTACCGATTATCCCAAACCCTATCCTTATCGCTACGGCGATCATAAATTGCGCAAGCTCTATCTGATTGCACAACCGACTGCACAACTCGCACAAGCGCCGATCGAGGGGCCGGACGGCAATTGGGTTGGCAAGGTGCGCAATGTGGAAACTGATGTTGATGGCCGCCCGCGCAGGATCGAGGTTTTCCTCAACAGCCGGGTTTCGGTTTGGGTGCGCCCCGAACATTTCCGCTTTGATGCAACAGACAAAATTCTATTCACCGATCTGACGCGCGAAGAATTGTGGGCGCGTCCCGGTGCCACAATCACTTCTGATCATAGCATGTGAGCTTTTTTGCGCGGCCAAAGACCGGCGAATGTTGTGCCGGCCTTTGCCGCACCATGCGTTTTTCGCGCACGCGTGTTGCGCAGTTTAGAGGGAGACAAGATATGAAACAGAACACATGGATTGCCCTGGGCGGTGCGATCGTCGCCATCGCGATATTGGCGGGCGGATATTATTATCTCGAAAATTCCACGCTGCGCGAAGAGACGCAGCAACAAGAAGCGCAAAACACCATTGTGCCAAAACCGCATCCGTCACCTGCAACGGCACCAGTTGCGGCAAAGCCCGCGCCGGTCTATGCGCAAAATGGCGAATACGATGATTACTACAATGCGGATGGGTCTTATGTGTATGACCGCGCCGCGCCGCCGCCGCCGCCGGATTCCTTTATGCGTGCGCGCCGCAAACCGCGTGATGAATTTTCTGGCGGTGTAAAGGAGGCACGGCTGCTGCATCGCGGCAGCGGTACGCAAAGCGCACCCATGGTGTGGACCGCGCGCACATCTTATGGCGGCACACCGCGCGCCAATCTGACGTTCACCGCCTTTGTTCCCGAACCGGGCAAGGATGATGGTCCAGCGTTCTGGAAGCGCTGGTACGGCCACACCAATATTGCGCCGCGTGTGACGCAAGGCACCAATGTTGTGGTTGTGGGCAATGTGGCGGCCCGGGTGAAGATGGATCCGGCCAATCTGGATTTGCAAAAGGATGCAAAGCTGCGCCTGACATCGGGCAACGAAACGCGCGTCTATCAATCCAAAGCCGTGCGCCCCGCCGGCAGTCGCGTGTGGGATAATACTGGCGTGGTGTGGACCTATCAGCCCGATGCCGATTTTTACCGCCTGCTGAAGGCGCACGCCGCTGTCAGCCTTGTGATTCCCTATAATGATGGGCGCAAGGCGGGTCCCGTCGCGATTCCGTTCTCGATGACGGGCTTTGCAAAGCAGGCGGCTGCGTTCGATCGGCACACCCGCAAAAATTTGCAGCGCACCGCTGCGGCCTGGGAAAACGCACGAACGCGCGCGCCCCACGACCAGAGCGCTGCCAATTTGCACGAACTGGACAGGAAGGCGCCGGTCCACAAAGCGCGCAATCCGTAGAAAATTGGCGGTTTTCCGCTATAAACACGGGTGCCGATGGTGCAATGCGCAAGAAAATTGCGCACTGCACCATTCGGCTTATTTGAGTCCCCGTGCGCCCGGTGCCATGCTATAGATAGGGGCGGACGTAGTGGTCTGACGTTAAGCCAACACCTATCCACAGGGCTGGGTGAGGGGCAGGAAAAAAAACTGCAATTTCCTGCGTTTTAGCGTTTGACAGGGCCAAGGCCCCCACCTATAACCCGCGCCCACGCCGAACGGGGGAAACACTCCAACGGACGGCGTTCCAACGGAAAGAAACGATTTTGGTCGTCTTTTTCGGGCGGGCTCTTTGACATTGTGATTTTAGGAAGGGGAACGTGGGCGGCGGTTCGGCTGTTTGCTCAAGACTTCGGTTTTGGGCGTAACGAATAGAGCATTTCCGAACGCTCATGTTCTCTGCAAGACAATACATGAAATGATGTTCGATGTTTCGGGACCTGTGACGGCACCGAGACATTAAACCTCGTCAAATGAATAGTTTTGCGAACAACGAACGTGAGCGCGTCGCGATGTGCTCAGGATCATAACTTGAGAGTTTGATCCTGGCTCAGAACGAACGCTGGCGGCAGGCTTAACACATGCAAGTCGAGCGCCCAGCAATGGGAGCGGCGGACGGGTGAGTAACACGTGGGAACATGCCTTTCGGTGCAGAATAACGCAGGGAAACTTGCGCTAATGCTGCATGCGCCCTTCGGGGGAAAGATTTATCGCCGAAAGATTGGCCCGCGTCTGATTAGCTTGTTGGTGAGGTAATGGCTCACCAAGGCTTCGATCAGTAGCTGGTTTGAGAGAGCGACCAGCCACACTGGGACTGAGACACGGCCCAGACTCCTACGGGAGGCAGCAGTGGGGAATCTTGGACAATGGGGGAAACCCTGATCCAGCCATGCCGCGTGAGTGATGAAGGCCCTAGGGTTGTAAAGCTCTTTCACCGGTGAAGATAATGACGGTAACCGGAGAAGAAGCCCCGGCTAACTTCGTGCCAGCAGCCGCGGTAATACGAAGGGGGCTAGCGTTGTTCGGAATTACTGGGCGTAAAGCGCGCGCAGGCGGGTCATCAAGTCAGGGGTGAAAGCCCAGAGCTCAACTCTGGAACTGCCCTTGAAACTGGTGACCTTGAGTACGGGAGAGGTGAGTGGAATTCCCAGTGTAGAGGTGAAATTCGTAGATATTGGGAAGAACACCGGTGGCGAAGGCGGCTCACTGGCCCGTAACTGACGCTCAGGCGCGATAGCGTGGGGATCAAACAGGATTAGATACCCTGGTAGTCCACGCCGTAAACGATGAATGCTAGCCGTTGGGCAGCTTGCTGTTCAGTGGCGCAGCTAACGCATTAAGCATTCCGCCTGGGGAGTACGGCCGCAAGGTTGAAACTCAAAGGAATTGACGGGGGCCCGCACAAGCGGTGGAGCATGTGGTTTAA
>JBDZUY010000051.1:7535-17182 GCA_040255365.1 Hyphomicrobiales bacterium | reverse complement strand
GCGCGCCATCAGCGCGCGGGTTTTGCCTTGTGCTTGATATTGCAGGTTTGCCCCAATATCTGCATCTCCACCAAATTGTGGATGGAGGCGCGGAAACCTTCCTGATCGTTTCGGTCCACCCATGCAACGAACGAGATCGTCCAGGCCTGCACAATCATTGGTGCCACCAGCGTGGGGTCGAATTGCGGGTCCAGTTCGCCGCGTTCCTGACCTTTGGTAACAACCTTGATCAATGTTGCGATCAGGCCATGCGCCATCGGATCGCCGAGATGTTCAGTGATGTGTGCGCCAGCGCGAACGAACTCGCGCGCCAGAAGCCGGATTTGATGCGCACTGTTCACCCATTCCTGATAGACGGTTTCGGTTGCCTGACGAATGCAATCAATCGCGGACATTTTTTCGATGTCGATACTGGCATCGATCTTTGCAGCCATGCGTTGATTGAATTCATCAACCAGACCAAATTTGCTTTCGTAATAACGGAAAAACGTGGCCTTGCTGATGCCAGCCTCGGTACAAATTTCATCGACCGTAACTTCAGCATACCCGCGCATTTCAAACAGCGATAAAGCAGCCTGATAAATATCATCATGCATACGCGCACGATTGCGTTCACGCGCCGTCGACCGTTTCTGCGTGACCGTATCCGCAGTTCGCAGCTTTTGTGTTTTGCTGTGTGATTTTTTTGCTGAAGCTGATGACAAAACCCATGACCTTTACGTCTGCACCGCATCGGCCTTTGCCGACTCAACCTTAGGAATAGACCCGGAATATGGGCATCGCAACAAATGAGTTCCCAGTTTTATAACAAGACTGATTGACAACAAAAGAAACTCGGGTATCAATATGTGATGACGGTATTAAGTTACAAGGTTCGGCAAAGACCGAAATGATCAGGGCGGGAGGAAATAATGAGCATGAATAAGGCTTTACAGGAATCTGGGTGGTCGAAGACGGTGCGGGCAATCTTGCTCGGCAGCGCTGCGACCTTGCTGACGAATGCTGCGATCACGCCCGCTTTGGCACAAAGCGATGGCGTTGAAACCGTTGTTGTGACGGCGGAAAAGCGCGCACAGGATATCAGCAAGGTGCCGGTGACGGTGCAGGCGTTGGGCGGGGATGATCTGGCGCGCCAGGGTATTCGCGACATCAAATCTGCTCTGGCTCTGGTGCCGGGTGCCTCGCTTTCGGGTGAAACGTCACAAGGCACACAGGCCTATCAGCTTCGTGGTGTAGCCGTTGGTGACACAACGGGCGATGCAACGGTCGCAACCTATCTTGATGATTTTGCATTCTCTGTTCCCGGCGTGCCTTACGCGGCACCTGCTGACCTGTTCGACCTGCAGCGTGTTGAAGTGCTGCAAGGTCCGCAAGGCACATTGTATGGCAGTTCGTCGCTCGGTGGCGTTATCAAGATTGTTACGAATGACCCCGATCTGACCCGCTATGACATGAAGGCGGCCGCATCGTTCGGTTCTGTCAAACAGCACGGCTACAATTATTCCGCCGATTTGATGGTCAACGTACCGCTTATTCAGGACAAGCTGGCAGTGCGTGCCGTTCTGAGCGGCAAGCATCTCAGCGGTTACAGCTTTGTGCCGGCGCTCGGTATCCGTGATGGTAACAATGACGACACGGTGATGGGCCGCGTCAAGGTTCTTTGGCAACCGACAGAACGGCTGTCGCTCAGTGCTTCATACTGGAATTTCACAGACCAGCAGGACTTCACCAATCGTATGGATGGTTTTGATCCGCCGCTCATCAATGATGTCGGCGTTGGTGAATCGCCCACACGGTTTTCATTGTACACTGGCAAAATCAATTATGACTTCAATTTTGCCTCCCTCACGGCGACTTCTGGTTATCTCACACGGTTTAATGGCCTGAAGGCGCTGGGCTGCCAGATCGACACATGTTTCGATGCGCGCATACCTGCCAACTCGCACTCCTTTGTTCAGGAAGTTCGGCTGACATCCAATGATGATGGGCCACTGCACTGGATCGGCGGTTTGTTCTACCAGGCTGGTAAAGAGTCCAGGACCACGTTCTTCGATCTGACAAGCACGATTAATCCCAACATCTTTATCGATGGCTATTCAGCGCTAAAGTCCAAAGAGATCGCAGCGTTCGGCGAGGTCTCCTATGATTTGTGGGGCGGCAAGGTTCGTCCGCTGGTGGGATTGCGCTGGTCGCGTGTAAAACGTCAATTGGCTGAAGATTCCACGACCACAATTTCCGGCACACCGCCCGTTGTTATCAGGACGACGGCTGGCGAAAGCGGGAAGAACTTCCACCTCAGCCCGCGTTTTAATCTTTCGTTCTTCCCCAACGATGACGGCATGTTGTTTGTCAACGTGGCGCAGGGTTATCGGCCTGGCGCATTGCAGACCGGTGCCAATGTGGCCTCTCTGCAAGCACTTACCGGCGTGACCACCAATGTTCAGTTGGCAACGGATTCGCTGTGGAGTTACGAAGTTGGTGCCAAATGGAGCTTTTTCGACAAGGATCTGAACGTTGGCCTGTCGCTATACAAAATCGACTGGAGTGACGCACAGTTTCAAACCGGACTTTCCGGCATCTCGGGCATCATTAATCTGGGCAATGTGAAAGGGAAGGGTGTTGATCTTCAGGTGAGCTGGCGCACACCCATCAAGGGGCTGGATCTCAGCTTCGCTGGTGGCTGGAACAGCACGAAGATCTACAACATCAATCCGCTGGTTACGGCCGGTCTTCCGTTCCTGCGCAATGGTGTTCAGGTTCCGTCTGTTCCCAAGAACAACGCGACCCTCATGGTCAACTACATCACGCCGACAGGCTATTACGACCTCAACTTCCTGGCGGATGCGCGGTTTGAATACCGGGCCAAGGAAGCCGATTTGGCGACAGGGCTGGAATCCGGTGTCCTGCAAATTTTCTCTGCCGAAGCTGGTATTCAGAAAGATTCCTATCAGGTCATGCTCTTCGTCGACAACATTACCGACGAACGTGGACCATCGATCTGGGAGCAGGGCCGCATGATTGTGCCGCGTCCACGCACCATCGGTATGCGTCTGACATTCAGCCCCCAATAAGAAACAGGAAAGACGAGTACTAGTTATGGTTTTACGTGCCGATGACGAACTGCGTCACCCATCCACAGATCTGCCAGAGTGGCGAGAGAGCATGTGGTATTGTTTTGACATGCCCGAATTGGAGATGGGTGGCGCAATTTATTACAGCTACATGCCAAACACACCAAAACCAAGCGCCAGTTATATGGTGTATCTGACGCGCGGCATGGAGCGCACGCCCAACAATTTGCTGTATTCGTGCGTCAAGGAAGTGCCCATTCCCGAAGGGGAGTGGGACAATCTGTCGGTCGATGGAAAGCTGCATTACAAACGCATCGATCCGCTAAAACGCTGGCAGATAAATTTTGACGATGGCGAGCGTTTGGCAATGGATCTGGATATCGATCTGTTTGCCGGCAACTGGCACTACATCGACAACACCTATGAGACACCAAAATATCTTGCAGGTGATCGCTATCATCGCCCCTTTGCGGCGGTGGGCGAAATGAAGCTCGACGGCAAAACCTATCCCATCAACATGACCGGAGATTCCGATCATTCCTGGGGGCCGCGCCGTTGGGAACCACTCTACAAGAGCAAATATATTGCGGGGCAGTGCGGTAAGGATTGGGCTTTTCATGCCTTTGAAGGCGTCGCCCTTGATGGCGGCGTCTTCCCTTACGGCTTTGTTTGGGATGGCAAGCGCATGTCACCCATCACCAATCTTGAAATCTGTCCGGACTATGGCGATGACGGCATTCATCGCGGCATCGTCATGAACATTGTGGATGGCAATTCTCGGTTGACGCGCATTGAAGGTGAAACGTTTTGTTCGGCACCGACAGAACGCGATGCAGTCTGGAACAATGACTGCTACTACAATTTCACCGTGAATGGCGGTGAGCACAAAGGCTCTGGCATTTTGTCGTTCTATTGGAACCGCGACTATTATCACAAGATTCTGAAACGGTCGTGAGCGCGATACGCTTTGCCAAAGCCGGTGTTGATGTCGGCATTGTGGTGGCCGATGCACCGGCACAGTGCCATTTTTATGGAGAGGTTCTGGGTTTGCCGAAAATGGGGGAGGTTCAGCTTCCCAATGGTACGCTTCACATCTTCCGTTGCGGCAACAGTCTTTTGAAATTGTATGCGCTATCCGGTGCATCACGTGGCTCACCTGCGGGTGAGTTTGGCGCGCACACGGGCATCGCTTATGTCACGCTGGATGTAGAAAACCTCGAAGAGGTGTTGCCGTCTCTCGAGAATGCTGGCGTCACAATTCTAACGCCCCTGTCGCAGTTTGATGCGGGCGTGGAACTGCCGGAGCCGGTAGGGCGCGTGCAGGCGTCCTTTGCCATGATTGCCGACCCGGAAGGTAATCGCATTGAACTTTTGCAACGCCATCGCGTGGGTGCTGCAAATTAGGACGGAGTAAGACCATGAGCGACGCCGCCATACACATTCCTGAGGCAGTAGCCGAAACGATTGTTGATCCGCGTGCCTATGCCGACCACCGGATTCATGAGGCCTATACCTGGCTGCGCAACAACAATCCATTGGGCGTGGCGCAGACCAAGGCATTCGATCCGTTCTGGGTCGTCACCAAGCATGCCGATATTCTGGAAGTCGCCAAGCAGAACGCGCTGTTCCACAATGGCGACCGGCAAACGACCCTGACTGATCGCGAAAGTGATCAGCGCGTGCGCGAAATTGCCGGCGGCAGCCCGCATCTGATCAAAAGTCTTGTGCAAATGGATGCGCCGGAACATCAGAAATACCGGGGGCTTGCGCAAGCCTGGTTTTTGCAAAGCAATATCAAAAAGATCGAAGGGCGTGTGCGCGAGATCGCACGTGCCACCGTGGACAGAATGGCTGCCACCGGCGGTGAATGCGATTTCGTTGCCGATATCACGATGCTCTATCCGTTGCATGTCATCATGGAAATTCTTGGCGTGCCGGAAGAAGACGAGCCGCGCATGCTGCGTCTGACGCAGGAATTGTTTGGACCGCAGGACCCCGACACTGCTCGCCAAAAGCCCAGTGCAGAAGATACGGCAGAATATGCCAAGGCGCTGACCGCGGTGGTTGATGATTTCGAAGCCTATTTCAGCAAAATATCCGAGGACCGCCGCGCGAACCCGCGTGACGATTTCGCCTCTATCATCGCCAATGCAAAGATCGATGGGGAATTGCTGCCACGCCGCGAACAGATGGGCTACTACATGCTCATCGCGACGGCCGGCCACGACACAACATCGTCATCAACAGCTGGTGCGATGTGGGAATTGTGCGATCATCCCGACCAATTTGAAAAGGTAAAGGCCGATCCTTCGCTGATCCCCACGATGGTCGAAGAATCCGTGCGCTGGATGACGCCTGTGAAGCATTTTATGCGTTCAGCGACGGCTGATACCGAACTGCGAGGACGCAAAATCTCCAAGGGCGACTGGCTGATGCTTTGCTATGCCTCGGGCAATCGCGACGAGGAGATATTTGAAGACCCAAACATTTTCAAGGTCGATCGCAAACCCAACAAACAGCTTGCTTTTGGTTATGGCGGTCATGTTTGCCTGGGGCAGCATCTGGCCCGCATGGAAATGCGCATTTTCTTTGAAGAGCTTTTGCCACGGCTCAAATCGGTTCAGCGCAATGGCGAAGTGGCGATGACGCAGGCATTCTTTGTGAGCGGGCCAAAGACCCTTCCCATTCGCTTTGAAATGATTTGAGAATTTCACAAAGGTGCAGCATGGATTTTTCGCTTCCCGCCGGCCTTGTCGCCTATCTTGCAGAGCTTGACGCGTTTATCGAAACGCAGATCAAGCCGCTGGAGCAGCAGGACGATAATATAAAATATTTCGATCATCGCCGCGAATGGGCCCGCACCGATTGGGACAATGGCGGGTTGCCGCGAAAAGAATGGGAAGCACTTTTGGGCCAGGCGAAGCGCCGCGCCGATGTTGCGGGGCATTTGCGCTTTGCCTTGCCTGCCGAATATGGCGGCAAGGATGGCTCAAACCTTTGGATGGCGGTTATACGCGAACATTTCGCGGCAAAGGGCCTGGGTCTGCACAATGATTTGCAGAACGAACATTCCATCGTCGCGAACAATCCGTTTGTATTGATGATGCGCGATTTCGGCACGCCCGAACAGCAGGCTGAATGGATTCCCGGCATGTTGAACGGCACGCGCCGTCCGACCTTTGGTCTGACCGAACCGGAACACGGCTCCGATGCGACGCATATGGAGACGCGCGGCATACGCGAAACGCGCGATGGCGTGAGTGGCTGGCTGCTCAACGGCGAAAAAATGTGGACCACCGGCATGCATGTCGCTTCGCATTGCGCATTGTTTGCGCGCACGGGCGGCAAGGACGGCGATGCAAAGGGGATAACCTGTTTTCTGGTTCCGGCGTCAGATCCCGGTGTGAAGATCGAGGAATATCTTTGGACCTTCAACATGCCGACCGACCATCCGCGCGTTTCATTCACAAATGTGTGGGTGCCCGACAGCGCGATCTTCGGCAAGGATGGCGAAGGGCTGGCCGTCGCGCAGCACTTTGTTCACGAAAATCGTATCCGTCAGGCCGCAGGCTCGCTCGGTGCCGCGGTCTATTGCATCGAAGAAAGCGTGAAATATGCGCGACAGCGCAAACCCTTTGGCAAACCGCTGTCCGACAATCAGGCGATTCAGTTTCCGCTTGTCGAACTGGCTACGCAGGCGGAAATGCTGCGTCTTCTGATCCGCAAGACGGCATCCGAAATGGATAGCTTGAGCAAGCCTGAAGTTGCGCAAAAGCTCTCCGACAAGGTTTCCATGTGCAATTACTGGGCAAACCGGCTGTGCTGCGAAGCGGCAGACCGCGCGATGCAGGTGCATGGCGGCATTGGGTATTCGCGCCACAAACCGTTTGAGCACATTTATCGCCATCATCGCCGTTATCGCATCACCGAAGGCAGCGAAGAAATCCAAATGCGCAAGGTGGCGGGCTGGCTGTTCGGCTATATGGGCCCGCGCAAACAGCTTTTTGCGCAAGCCGAAGCACAAGCGGCGCAATGATTTGAAACAGGAGTGCCCGAGCCATGGTGTTGAAAGCATCTGACGAACTGCGCCACCCAGAATTCATGAATGATGATTATCATTGGCGCGAAAGTCTCTACTTCAACTTCCACGATGCCGATAACAAAATCGGCGGCTGGCTTTATCTTTGGGTTGTGCCGAACCAACCCAAACCGTCCGGCATGCTGGTCAGTTTCTACCACGGGCCATGGCCGGATCTGGCGGTCAATGACAAGGCGATGAATGCACCCGGTCACCGTATCACCAATGGTGACAATTGGGTTTATTGCTTCAAACGCGATGCCGATTATCTGATCGATGCCGATTTCGATGATGTTGAATTGTTTGGCCTGAAATTTCGCCGCAATGAGCCGCTTAAAAGTCAGCATCTGACGTTTGATGATGGCGAAGGTAACGGCTTTGATTTTGAGGCGCGCTTCATGATGCCGCCCTATGATTATGCCGATGGTGTGCACCCTACACCGCAATGGATGGCGACGAACCGCTATCACCGTTCCTGGTGGGCGTCCGGCACGCTAAAAATTGCCGGCAAGGAATACCAAATCAAAAGCACGGGGGATTCGGATCATTCCTGGGGGCAACGGCACAGCATCGATTTCTGCAAGAATCTTTTCAAAATGTGGTCGTTCCAAACGGCGGATGGCGCGCTTTCCATCTCTGTTCTGAACCAGGGCATTGATGAAGACGACAATGAGATTGCGCTTGGGTTCGTTACAAAAGACGGCAAAGTTGCCGCTGCCGCGACGGTAGAAACCAGCGCCTTGTTCGATGAAAATGGCGTGCAACACGGTGTCGATCTTGTGGTGGTCGATGAATTGGGGCGTACGATCCGCGCGAAAATGCCAAAAATGCATTCCTTCATCGGCTCCGGTACACGCGAAACCTTCTGGGGTTATGAAGGGGTTGGCGATTACGAGGTTGAGGGCGTTGGCACGGTGCCGGGGCTGATTTCGTATTTCTGGCCACCGCGCGTCACGCCCCAGGCCCTGCACGCTGGCAAATGGAAATGATTTTGTTCGCGGCGGATTGCGGCGATGCGCGGCTAGAAGAGGCCGGCGGCAAGGCGGCATCGCTCTTGCGCTTGCGCTCGCACGGTTTCCCCGTTCCTCCGTTTTTTGTGATACCGGCTGGCGCGACGCGGGGCGGAACCATAAGTGCGCAGTTGCGCGAAGCGGTTTGCGAAGCCTGGCTCTCGCTGGGCGGCGAGGCGCATGAATACGCCGTGCGCTCGTCCGGTGTAGCCGAAGATTCCGCCGACAATTCCTTTGCGGGCGTCTTCGATACGGTGCTGCATGTCCGCGGCTTTGACGGCATCATCGCAGCAATTGAAAAATGCCTGGCGTCACACAACAGTGCCGCGGCGCAAACCTATCGCAATGATCGCGTCGTCGATGGCGATGATGCGATGGCGGTTATCGTCCAGCGCATGGTGAACGCCAGCTGGTCCGGTGTTTCGTTTACCGCTGATCCGGCTTCACAATCTCTATCGGTCATGGTGGTGAATGCGGTTGAAGGCGTTGGCGAAAAACTTGTGTCTGGTCTGGTCAATCCGGAAGAAATCAAAATTGCCAACGCAACGGGCCGCGTGATTTCACGCCATGCGCCGCCCGGTCAAAAGCCGTTCCCTGAATCCCTGCTCCGCGCGGTGATCGCTGAATCACAGCGGGCGGCCGATGTTTTTGGCTTTCCGCAAGATCTGGAGTGGGCGTTTGACGGCAGCGCATTACAGCTTCTGCAAAGCCGGCCGATCACGACATTGACAGGCGTTTGGCACAATCGCGCGCTGGAACCATGGGCTGAAAATCCAAAGGCCGACCCCGACAATTCAGAAAAGATCTGGACGCGTGCCTATGCCGATGAAATCTGGGCACCGCCGGTAAGCCCATTGTTTTATGATGTGCAAAACCTGACCGCGCAAATACCGTCGCAGTTGAGCATGTATGGCGACATGGCGCCGGGCCCGCCCGATGCCTTCAAATATTATCGCGCCGCGCCCTATCTGGATATCAGCCTGCTGGAACGGCTTTATGTTTTCCTGCCGCGCGTTGCGCGTTTGCCGGGGCTGCTTTATCAATTGCCGCCGGAACGCCGTGATGCGGTCAGGAATGCACGCTGGCAATGGCGCGGGCTGCTCCGGCGGACCTGGATATTCGAAGTGCGCAATGGCGCGCGCTGGGGCTTCACGCGCAACCACAAATTTTTGAAGCGGTCCTGGGCGCCGTTCCTCGCGGACACGTACCGCCTTGGCGAAGCCCGGCTGGACGCGCTGGATGAGGCCGGGCTGGACGCCCACATCCAATCGATATGGGCGTTGGCGGGCACAATCGGTTTTGAATGCGGCATTACGGTCTTTTACTACGCACAGGATTTAAAACTTCTGATCACCGGGCTGCTTGGCAAATGGTTCGGCAAGGGCGAAGAACTTTATGCGACCGTTTCTGCCGGGCTGGACGACAGCCATACGGTGCGTGAAACCGACAATATCTGGCAATTGGCGGATATGATCCGCAACGCCGGTG
>JBDZUY010000051.1:0-7435 GCA_040255365.1 Hyphomicrobiales bacterium | reverse complement strand
GCGGGGCGTGTTTCGGGGCGTGCGCGCGTGATCTTTGATGTTGCTGATCTGGGTTCGGTGGGGCGCGGCGATATTTTGGTGACGCGCCAGACGGATCCCAGCTGGACACCGGCCTTTGCGCGGCTGGCGGGGTTGGTGCTGGAAACCGGCGGCGTACTGGCGCATGGCGCTTCGCTGTGCCGCGAATTCAATGTGCCCTGTGTCACCGTGGTCGAACAGGCCACGCGCCTGATCCGTGATGGCGATTTGATTGTCATCAATGGCGGGCTTGGCACTGTCGAAATCATAGACGAGAGCGGCGAAACATCGGATCGTGCGGCATGAAACGCACGGAGCTTTGACATGGATTTTCAACTCAAGGGCAAGACAATTTTTATTGCAGGTGCCAGCCGCGGCATCGGCCTTGGCATTGCGCGATCCTGTTTGGCGGAAGGCGCAAAGGTGGCGCTGACGGCGCGCGGTGCACCCGCGCTGGAAGAAACAAAAGCCGCATTGGAACAGGAATTCGGCACCGGAACTGTCTGGTCGTTTGCGGGCGATATGCGCGACAGCGATACGATAGAGGCTGCGATGGCGCGCTGCGAATCCGAATGTGGTGAAATTTTTGGCGCCGTTGCCAATGTTGGCCTGCATCCATGTCCGCCCGGCTTTGATGTTGACGACGAAATCTGGGAGCAGGGCCTGACACAAAACCTGACGGCTTCCTATCGGCTGGCGCGTGCCGCGTTAAAGCGCATGGTGCCACGGCAAAGCGGCTCGATTGTTTTTATCAGCTCGATTGCAGGCGTGGATGCGCTGGGCACGCCGCTGACCTATGGCACAGCCAAAGCGGCCATCAATCATCTGGGTCAGGAGCTTGCCAAAATCGCGGGTGCCAGCGGCGTTCGCGTCAACACCATTGCACCGGGCAACATCATCTTTCCCGGCGGCGATTGGGAACAGCGCTCCACCGGCGAGCGCGCAGAGGCGTGGAAACGCTGGGTCAACCGCGAAGTGCCGATGAAACGCTTTGGCACGCCCGAAGAAATTGGCGCGGTCGCCGCATTCCTTCTGAGTACACAGGCGAGTTTTCTGACGGGCGCAACTATTCCGGTCGATGGCGGCCAGGTTCGTTAGTTCCGGCGGCACGCAAAGCCGGCGCATTTGAGGGCGAGACAATGGCCACAGAAACTGCGCGCGGCGATGGCCGTCAGGCTGCACTGGAATTGCAATTGGGGTCGGCGCGATACAAACGGTACTTTCTTGCCGTTTTCGTCACGATGACGGCGTTTGCCTATATGGATCGTGTTCTGATGAACACGCTGGGCGAAGCAATAAAGATTGACCTGCATCTCACCGATGCCCAATTGGGTATGCTAGGCGGGCTGTCCATCGCGCTGTTTTACGCACTCTTTGCAGTGCCCAGCGCACGCCTTGCCGAGCGTTACCGGCGCACGGGAATCATTTCGATCGTCGTCGTGATCTGGTCGGTCATGACGACATTGTGTGGCGTGGCCACAAATTTCTGGCAGCTTCTGGCAGCGCGCATCGGTATCGGCATTGGTGAATCCGGTCAATTGGCCACGCAATCACTGATCTCGGATATGTTTCCGCCCGAAAAACGTGCATCCGCGTTTGGCATTCTCAATCTGGGCGTCACCATAGGTTTGTTATTCGGCGCGATAGCCAGTGGCCTGTTGGTTCAGGCGTTCGGCTGGCGCGCGGCATTTTTTATTCTGGGGGCACCGGGCCTGCTTCTGGCTTTGCTGATTCATTTTACGATCAAGGAGCCGCCGCGTGGCTTTTCGGATGGGCCGTCGACTATTGTCGATGACAAGCCGCCACCGCTTCGCGCCGTGTTGTCGTTGGCGTTCTCCAAACGCTCCTTTGTTCACATGCTGATTGGTGCGGCGATCATCAGCGTCGTGGGAAGTGGCGTTCTGCAATTCATGCATCCGTTTTTCGTCCGGCGTTTTCACTTAAGTTATGCCGAAGCCGCGGCCATGTTTGGCGCTATCAATGGCGTGACGACGGGTATCGGCTTTCTGGCTGGCGGCTTTCTTTCGGACTGGCTGACCAAACGCGACAAACGGTATTACGGGCTGGTGCCAGCGATAGGCCTGCTCATCGCGATGCCGCTGTTCATTGCCGGGTTCATGCAAACCGATTGGCGTTATGCGCTGCCATTACTGGCGGTACCGGGCATGTTTTCAGCGACGTATTTCGCGCCGACCTATGCGGTGGCGCATAACATCGTCAAACCGCGTATGCGTGCCACGATCACCGCAATCGTCAGCCTGGGTTCTGGCCTGACGGGGCTGGCCATTGGCCCGACGCTTGCCGGGTTTATCAGCGATTGGTTTTCATCGTACTATTACACGTCCGGTTCCTTTGCCGTGCAATGTCCAGGGGGCCAAGCAGCACCGGGGTTAGGGCCGGACATTGCGCAGGCTTGCACCAACGCTGCCGGGCTTGGTGCCCGCAATGCTCTTATTATTATGGCATCGCTTCTGGCATGGTCTGCGCTGCATTATCTTCTGGCATCACGGTCATTGCGCAAAGATCTTCCCACGGAGCCGGTGCCGTCAGCCGCAATGCCGATTTAATCTTGGCATCTATCCGTGTGTGCGGCTCATAAACCAGTTGGTTACGCCAAGCACGGGTTCCTGCTTGACCACCACAAAGGCAAGGGTCTGATAAAACGCGGCGTTGATTTGCAGATCCGTTTCCAGCCACGCCGCTGCGGCGAGTGCGTCCATGCGCTGGCAACATTCTACCATCAAACGCCGCCCGATGCCGCGCCGCCGATATGCCGGTATCACTGCCAACGGACCGATGTGCCAATGCGGCTCCAATGGGTCGTGGCGTGCCCACACAGAGAGCCAGCGATGGATGCGCAGCAGAACAAGCGGCGGAACACAGGTTAAGAGGACGAGGCCAAAGCGTAGTCTTGCAAGTAGTGGCGGGCGGCACCGGCCGGGCTTGATCATGCCCAGCACACCGGTCAGTTCGCCCTGTACATAGGCGCCCAGCACATTCCCATTCGCGTGGACATAGGGAACCAGAAGATTGAGGAACCGCGACAGGCGCTGTCGCCGCTGATCAAACGTGCCGCCGAATACCCGGACATGCAGCGGGTTTTCACACATGCTGTGGGCCAGGATCGCCGCTGCCGCGTGCAGGTCTCCCGGCGTCAGGCTTTTAATCTCGACGGGCGGGCGCTCATCAGACTGGTCTTGTGGTTTTTGCGGCATCAAAGGCGTTCACCAGAGAATAAGGGCATCTTCGCCGCCATTCTATGCGGTTCGAAGCGCAACGAACGTGCCTCCTTTTGGAAACGACGTTTCAAAGGTACTGAATATTTCCACTTTAGACGTTTGCTCTTGGATTTTCGGCCGAAAACGGAATGTCCGTAGCAGTCATGCGCCTTCTTAAAGCCTTGACCGTGCCGTATGATCGGGCCCAAATCCGCATATTCGCGGACGTTCGCCGAACAATTCCCACCAAATTGGAGGCTTAGCCATGCACGTGTTGTCACAAGACTATCCATCAATATTGCTGGGCGAGCACGAACCACCATGCCTCTCACTCTATCAGCCAACGCATCGGCAGCATCCCGACAATCTGCAAGACCCTATTCGCTTTCGCACTCTTGTGAAGGCATTGGAGGCAAGTCTTCGCAAGAATTACCCGTCTAAAGACATCGCGGCGCTGTTGCAGCCATTTCAGGCATTGGCCGAAGATCAGGCTTTCTGGAATCACACGGCGAGCGGGCTGGCGGTACTGGGCGGGCCCAATCTGTTCCGCGTTTATCGCCTGCCGCGGCCGGTTGCCGAGCTGGCGGTCGTTGCTGACAGCTTTCATACCAAACCGCTGATGCGCATGGTGCAATCAGCCGACAGCTACCAAATTTTGGGGCTGAGCCGTAACGCATTTTCCATGTACGAAGGCAATCGTGATGCCGTGTATAAAATGCAGCCGATAGACGGCGTGACCTATACGGCCGACGAACTGCTGGGAAAAGAGGCGGATGATCGCGAGGGCGCACACCGCGCATACGGCCCCATTGCGGCAAGCGCATCTTCGCACCACGGCACCAATGTCAAACAGGATGCCGAGGACCGGGACACAGAGCGGTTTTTCCGCGCCGTTGATCAAGTAGTGCTGGAACATTATTCGCAGCCATCGGGGCAGCGCCTGATACTGGCGGCATTGCCGCAGCATCATCACCGGTTTCGCGCCGTCAGCCGCAATTCGCATCTCATGGAGGAGGCGATAGACACGCACCCCGATGCCTTGTCGATTGATGCGTTGCGTGAACGCGCATGGCAATTGGTGCTGCCGCATTACCTGAAGCGCCTGGAAGGTTTTGTAGAAGCCTTTGGCGCCGGACGCTCAAGCGGGCGCGGCGCGGAAGATCTGGCCAACATCGGCAAAGCCGCCATCGCCGGGCGGATCGAAACGCTTTTGATCGAGGCTGACCGGCTGATTCCGGGGCGTCTGGATCCCGCAAGCGGTGCGATTGCAAAAGGGGAGCTCAGCGATCCGAATGTTGATGATGTGCTGGACGATCTTGGTGAGCGTGTTCTCAGGTCAGGCGGTGAAGTGATTATCGTGCCTGCTGAACAAATGCCCACACAAACCGGCGCGGCCGCACTCTATCGCTTCTGATGCGTGGTGCCGGAAACCTTGAGGGAACGCTGGTTGGCGACGACGAGCTGGCGCAAGTCTGTCGCGATCTTCCAGAATCCGCGTGTCGTGAGCAACCGCGCAATTACGGCTTGCATGTCACGTCGCTCAGCCTGACGCGGGTTGGCGAAGGTCTTGCCGATACCAAACTCGTGCTGGCCTGGCTGCTCGACGCGATTGGTGCGCCGACATGGGCCATCGGCCTTTTGGTGCCGGTGCGTGAATCGCTGGCGATGCTGCCGCAATTGCTGATCTCGGCACGCATTCGCCGGCTCAGCATTCGCAAGCCTGTTTACATCGTCGGTTGTCTTGTGCAGGGCGCGGCGATCATGGGGTTTGGACTGGTTGGTCTGACCTTGACTGGTACAACCGCAGGCATCGTCGCGATTGGCCTGATCACCGCGTTCGCGCTGGGGCGCAGCCTGTGTTCGATCAGCCACAAGGATGTGCTGGCAAAAACCGTGGACAGGGGCCGCCGCGGTTCGGTCACCGGGATTGCGGGAAGCATAGCGGCCGCAGCAACGCTGCTGCTGGCTGTGGGATACGCGTCCGGCGTCATTCCGCTCACGGCGCCGGTCGTCGCAGGCGCCGTCATTCTTGGCGGCATGGCGTGGTTTCTTGCTGCATTTGTTTTTGGTTCGATCCGCGAATATCCCGGCGCGACCGAAGGCGGCATCGACGGCTTTGCCGCTGTCCTGTCGCAACTGAAACTTTTGCATAGTGATGCGCGTTTGCAGCGATTCATTGTGACGCGAGGCTTGCTGCTGTCGACGGCGCTCGCGCCACCATTTTTTATTGCGCTTAGCGGAAACCACGAACCCAGCGGTCTGGGCACACTGGGTCTTTTCATGATCGCGGCGGCGGCTGCAAGTCTCTCAAGTTCGTATGTCTGGGGCCGTCTTGCGGATCGTTCCAGCCGCCGGGTTTTGATGTATGCGGCAACGCTGGCATTACTGGCCAATGCCATTGCCGCTTTCACGGCGCTGGTGTTGCCGGGCTGGCTGGATGCCGCGCCACTTTTGCCCGTAATGTTGTTTGTGCTGATGATTGCGCATCAAGGGGTTCGGCTTGGGCGCTCGGTGCATGTCATCGACATGGCTGATCTCGATAACCGCGCAACCTATACCGCGCTCAGCAATTCGGTGGTTGGCGTTGTTCTTCTGGCGGGTGGTGTATTTGGCGTCATCGCTCAATGGTTCGGCGTTGGCGTGGTATTGGCGATGTTCGCGTTACTGGCGGCGATGGCTATACTGGCCGCGGCGGGGCTGGACGAGGTTCAGACTGTGGATTCCGGCGGGGGGATTTGAACGGATCAAACACCCGTGCCCATTGGATTGGGGCCAACGCATTCAAACCAAAGGCAGAAAAATGTCACTGGAAAAAGCATCAGCGAACAAGAGCTTTGGCGGTTGGACAAAACATTACCGCCACCATTCGGATGTGCTGAATTGCGATATGCGGTTCGCGATCTACCTGCCGCCGCAGGCTACGAATGAAAAAAGAGTGCCTGTGCTCTACTGGTTGTCCGGGCTGACCTGCACCGACGAGAATTTTGTTCACAAAGCAGGCGCGCAACGCATGGCAGCAGAGCTTGGCATTGCCATCGTGGCGCCAGATACCAGCCCGCGCGGCGACGGCGTGGCCGATGATGATGGTTATGATCTTGGTTTGGGTGCAGGGTTTTACGTCAATGCAACGCAGGCACCGTGGGATCGCCATTACCAGATGTACGACTACGTCCTGACGGAATTGCCGAAGCTGGTCGAAGAAAATTTTCCGGTCAGCGGCAAACGCTCGATCATGGGTCATTCGATGGGTGGTCACGGGGCACTGGTTCTGGCCTTGCGCAATCCTGAGCGATTTCAATCCGTGTCGGCCTTCAGCCCGATTGGCAATCCGGTCAATTGTCCGTGGGGCCGCAAAGCCTTCACCGCGTATCTGGGCAGCGATGAACACGCATGGACCAATTATGATGCGAGCTTGTTGATGCGCAAGGCGACAGCGTTTGTACCGGCACTTGTGGATCAGGGCACCGCCGACGATTTTCTGAAAGAACAGTTGAAGCCGGAAACGCTTGAGACTGCGGCGCAGGCCAGCGGCTATCCGCTGTCAATGAACTACCGTGATGGCTATGATCACAGCTATTATTTTATCGCCAGCTTCATCGACGATCATTTGCGGTTCCACAGTCAGCATCTGAACAAATAGAATTTTGCCGTAACCGCAGGGGATTTTTTGGGCAACCCGCTGTTTGGCGCAAAGTCATAAACATCAGTGTTGCTTTGATGGCGCGCGTGACGACCAATGGATATGGACAATTTTCCATGTCCCGTTCGTACGCTGCAGAATCATGGTTTCGGTGGTGATGAGATTGATGTCGCGGTCTTTGTAACGGCCGCTTGTGCGCCCCTCGGTTGCAACCCAGGCGAGATTGTCCGCCGCACCATCGGTGCGACGCTCAATTGTCTCGTTCATTTCGGACGAGAACGCGCCGTCAGCCTTCAGATGATGCGCGGCATATTCGGCCTTTGATTGTTCGGCTACGCCACCTTCATAAATCACCACCCTGTCGTCGAGAAGCGCGGCAGCCGCCTTTGTATCATTGCGATTGAGGGCGGCATGGAATGCATCAACCACGGCCAATGCGGCCGCTTCTGTTGTGGCACTGTGTTGCGGTTCTGCCTGTGCTGAGCCGTTGGCAATGATGAGTGTCAGCGCCGCAACCAATGCCACA
Organism: Hyphomicrobiales bacterium; assembly: GCA_040255365.1. GTDB lineage: Bacteria > Pseudomonadota > Alphaproteobacteria > Micropepsales > Micropepsaceae > Rhizomicrobium. Next base: position 33 of record JBDZUY010000051.1, on the reverse strand, counting down.
TTTCGGATGATCGTCATCGTGGTGTCCTTTTTT
>JBDZUY010000050.1:3765-17592 GCA_040255365.1 Hyphomicrobiales bacterium | reverse complement strand
ATCTCCACCACCTTCGAGACGTTCACGCCCGGCGAACGGTTCTTCACGCTGATGAATCATGAGTTGACACATGTGGCCACGATGGATGTCGCCAATGCGCAAGATCTGTGGTGGCGTGGCTTTTTTCACGGCAAGCCGCTGCCGCAGACCGAACATCCCGAAACGATTCTGTATTCGTTTCTGGCGACACCGCGAACCAATGTACCGCGCTGGTATCTTGAAGGTAGCGCCGTGTTCATGGAAACCTGGATGGGCGGCGGGTTTGGCCGCGCCCAGGGCGGTTATGACGAGATGGTATTTCGCGCCATGGTGCGCGACCACGCCCATTTCTTCGACCCGGTGGGGCTCGAAGCCGAAGGCAACGCCATCGATTTTCAGGTCGGCGCCAACGACTATCTCTACGGTACGCGTTTCTTCAGCTATCTCGCGCTGACCTATTCGCCCGAAAAAGTGATCGCATGGCTCAAGCGCGGACCTGATAGCTATGGCTATTACGAAGCCCAGTTCAAACACGTGTTCGGCAAATCGCTGAACGCCTCCTGGTCCGACTGGATTGCATTCGAGCACCGCTTTCAAAAAGAAAATCTCAAAAGTGTGGCGCAATATCCGCTGACAAAAGTTCAGCACATTACGCCGGCCGGGTTGGGTTCGGTGTCGCGTTCCTATTACGACGCCAAAACCAACAGTCTGATTGCCGGTTTCCGCAACGTGGGTGTGATCGCCAATATCGGAATGATACCGCTCGAAGGTGGGCCGATCAGGAAGCTGACCAACCTCAAGGGCCCGGCACTCTATCGCGCCACATCGCTGGCCTACGATGCCGCGCTTCGCAAGGTCTATTACACAACCGACAACAACGCCTTGCGCGACCTGATGGAGATAGACCTCGGCACTGGCAAGGTGGCTATGCTGGTTGAAGACGGCCGCGTCGGCGATATCGTCGTCAACCCCATCGACCATTCGATCTGGGGCGTGCGCCATCTTAACGGTATTGATACGCTGGTGCGGCTCGAGCGAGGCACCACGTTGTGGCATCAGGTGATGACATTCCCCTATGGCCGCGCACTCTCCGACCTTGATATTTCGCCCGATGGTACCATGCTGTCGGCTTCGGTCGCCGAGATTGATGGCAAGCAGCGCATCGCGGTGGTCGCTCTTCCGGCCTTGCTGGCAGGGCAGTGGACCGAATTGCACACAATGACGCTGAAAGGTGCACTGCCCGAAGGTGGTGCGTTTTCGCGCGATGGCCGCTATCTCTATGCGACCGCTTATTACACCGGCGTTTCCAATGTTTATCGGCTCGATCTGGCCAGCGATGCGGTCGATGCGGTGTCGAATGCCGAGACAGGTTTCTTTCGCCCGTTGCCGATGGATGATGGCTCTCTGATCGTCTTTGAATATACGGGGCAAGGTCTTTCGCCGGTGCGCTTCACGCCCAAGCCGCTCAACGATCTGGGAGCGGTCAAATTTCTGGGCACTCAGGTGGTCAATAAACATCCGATTGTGAAGAGTTGGGCTGTCGGTTCGCCGTCCAGGATTCCGTTCGACCAGTTGGTCACCGATCGAGGCGATTATCAGCCATTGCACCAGTTGCAATTCGATACGACCTATCCGTTTGTCTCCGGCTACAAGAATCACGCAGCCATTGGGTGGCATTTCCAGTGGGAAGACCCGCTGCAATACGATCAGGTGTGGGCCAACATCGCATATTCGCCCGCCACGGGGCTCAAGCACGGGCAAAATCTGCACGGCGAAGTCGGCATCCACACGCTGTACTGGCATGCGATCTACAAACACAATGGCGCGGATTTTTTCGATCTCTTCGGGCCTGTCGAACGCAGCCGCAAAGGCGATCAACTGCTCATGGGTTACAAGGATATTCTCATCTATGATGTGCCACGTCAGCTTAGCTTCAACGCCGACGTCAATCTCTATTCGGGCCTCGATACACTGCCCGGCGCACAGGATATCCGCTCAGCCGGTCACCAGCTTGCCGTAGGCAAGCTCGGACTTGATTACACCAACATCGATCATTCGCTTGGTGCCGTCGACGCTGAAACCGGTTATCACGTCTACGGAAATCTGACGGGCCAATATGGCAAGAACCAGTTTTTTCCCCGGGCGATGGCCGGTTTCGACATCGGCACACCGCTCAACTGGAATCACGCCTCGGTCTGGCTTTACACGGCTGCCGGGATCAGCGGCGGTAACCGCAACAGCCCGTTGCGGTCCTTTTATTTCGGCGCTTTCGGCAACAATTTTGTCGATGATCGTGACGAGAAGCGTTATCGCGATTGGGACAGCTTTCCTGGTTACCGCATCGACTCGATTGCTTCGCGCAATTTCGTCAAGGCGGTTGGCGAGTTGAACCTGCCACCCGTCCGCTTCGCGGATGTTGGCGTGCCAAGCTTCTTTCTCAGCTCCGCACGCACAGCGGTTTTTGCTGGCGTTCTTGAGTCCGACCCAGGTGCTTCGGATAGCCACACTGCTGAAACGGCGGGCGCTCAGGTGGATTTCAATTTTACCGTGGCGGTGCGTCTCCCGCTGACGTTATCCTTTGGCTACGCAAAGGGCCTGGGCGGTGCCGGACATCGCGACGAGCTGATGGCTTCGCTTAAAATTCTTTACACTGTCGCTGAAGGACGCTGATGCCGCACGCATTTGTATACGCGCCATTGGCGCTTGTGCCGGTTCTGGTGTTTCTGGCCGCGATGCTGTTTTTCGACAGTTACAAACTTGTCAGTTTTCGCGAAGTGGTGATGACGCTCACGGCAGGTGCGGTGCTGGCTGTGGTTGGCTATTTTGTCAACGGCGCGCTATCGGCCGCCATGCATATGTCCTTTGCCGACTACTCGCACAATATCGCTCCTCTGGTGGAAGAGGGATTGAAAGCGATTGCTGTGTTCTATCTTTTCGCGCGCAATCGCGTCGGCTTTCTTATAGATGCCGCGATCATGGGCTTTGCTGTTGGAACCGGCTTCGCACTTGTGGAGAATTTCTATCTACTGTTCGCCTTCCCAGACGCCTCGCCTGTTCTGTGGATGGTGCGCGGATTTGGCACTGCCATTATGCACGGCGGTGCTACCGCCCTCTTTGCACTTTTTGTGCAGGCACTGATCGAACGCCGCATGCGCCCCGCTATCGTGCTCGGGGTGGTCGCTTTTTTGATGTCGGTGGGATTGCACGCATTGTTCAACCATTTGGCATCACTGCCGCTGGTGGCGACCGTCATGATACTTATTCTTTTGCCGATATTGTTCATGCTGGTCTTTACCAAGAGCGAGCATGGAGTCCATGAGTGGCTGTGGCACGATTATGAAACGCACCAGCACCTTCTTGCGGAAATACGCAGCGGTGCCTACCGCGACAGCCCCAATGGCCGCTTCATCGAGGCGTTGAGCCAGCGTTTCTCGGAGGAGATGGCGGCGGTGATCTTCGAGTATATCCAGTTGCACACCGAACTGGTCCTGCGATCAGAACAGATATCGATCGCGCGCGAACGTGGCGAAACGCTGCCGGTTGTTCAGGAGGACAAGGACAAATTCAAACGCATGCACGCGCTTGCGCACAATATTGGCTGGACCGCAATGCTGGTACTCTGGCCGCACCTGCACTTCACACGCCGCGAGTTATGGGAGCTCAGTGAGCTTGAACACGAATTATGGCGTGTACGCGCGTGACCATGGCGATGTTGAGTTCATGTCCCAATTACGATGGCGGCGGCCAAGAAGCCACCTCGCCATAGCTTCCTCAATATACCAATCACAGATTTCACTGATCGCTATAGCTATGCGGGTGACATGATATTCAGCTACCGGCCAGATTATCGAAGTCTGGAAGATCACACACGAAACCAGGCGTCCACACCCGCCTGCATTGCGCGCCTGGCGGGGGCGGCTCGATGTGATTGTTGAATCCCGGTGGCACAGTCAACGCGCCATCGTAATCGGGACATGAACCCCTACATTCCGGCAATCTAAAATTCGGGATGGCCGGGTGCGCGGCAGCATCGCGCGCAAATAATTGACAAATAAGATGCTGTTGCCCGCCAATTTCGAACGGCGCAGAAAATGAGAACCGAAAGCACCTAAAAACGTGGGGGTATCCAGCGGCGTGTTTCGGCGGGTCTTCGGCATGTCTTTTTGGCATGCCCTCGACTACCGAATGGCATTTTCAATCCGTTCGGGCTTGCCTCACCTTTTTACTCAGGTTTGCAAGCGGGGTTAGGCGAGATCGCGCGACGGTTGAAGATGGATTTTGATGGTTGGCGCGAAGTTCTTTCGTGAACGATCTGCTGCCGATCACAAAAGACGCAAATTGTAGACAAATCATAGTGCCTGGGGAGGGAAACAATGACTCGTTTTGATAAGCATGGTGTTCGTACTCGACTTATGTTGTCGTGCAGCATTATTTTCTCGTTTGTGATCGGAGGGACATTTGTAACGCCGGCATTGGCAGCAGTGTCGGCGTCGAGTGATGCTGTAGAAACAATTGTTGTGACGGCGGAGAAGCGTTCGCAGGATATCCAGAAAGTTGGGATGTCGATCAGCGCCTTCAGCGGTGAGCAACTTGAGACGGCTAATATTTCGAGTGCGGCGGGCCTGTCGGGACTGGTGCCCAGCCTGTCGATCAACCAGGCCAACAACAACCGCAATTCGCAGATTATTATCCGCAATGTTGGTACATCAGGTACCAATGCCGGTACCGAGCCGGATGTCGGTGTCTTTATCGACGGGGTCTATATCCCGGTCGCCGGGCCGATCTATGGTGAGCTGACCGATATTTCGACCGTCGAAGTGTTGCGCGGACCGCAAGGTACTCTCTATGGCCGCAACACACCGGTGGGCGCGATCAATATCACCACCCGCGCGCCCAGCCAGACGACCGAAGGCATGATCGATCTGGAATACGGCAATTACAATCACATGCGCGTCAAAGGCTATTTCGGCGGCGGTATCACCGACACGCTGGCCGGCCGCGTGTCCTTCTGGACCGATGGCAATGACGGTTACATGAAGAACCTCTACACTGGCACACGGGTGGACAAGTCCCATCAATACGGTGCCCGCGGACGGCTGCGCTGGACCCCCGATAGCGACACCACGATCGATCTGATCGGTTATTACAGTTACACCGCGGCCGAGAATAACAGCGGCCAACAGATTGATCCGTTGGGCGTTGGTGGCATCGTCTATGGCTACAAACCGGCACCCACGAGTTTTGCCGCATCGCCGTTTGTGATCGCGCAGAAGGCGGCCGATCCCGGCCACCCTTACGTCGTGCCCGGCAAATGGCAGGTCAATTCGGCCACCGATGCGCCCGACAACACAACCACTTGGGGTATCTCACTTGAGGCCAGCCGGAACATCCCCTGGCTCGATGCCACGCTGGTCAATATCCTGGCCTACAATTCCTATCTCGATGATGCGCCGAACCAAGGTCCGGGCGGTTTGCCGCTGGCCATCACCACCAATTATCAACGCGAGTTCTCACGCTCCACCACTGACGAGGTGCGGCTGGTCTCCAATGGCAAGCACTTCGTCGACTATGTCGCGGGCCTGTACTTCTTTCATAATGATCTGGATTACAGTGCTACCAAAACCATATTGAGCGGCGCCAACCGCGTGTTCCCACCGGCACAGGGCGGTGGAAAACTCACCCCCGGCGATCAATCGATTATTGATTACAGTCAGTACACCAACGCCGTCGCTGTTTACGGGCAAGCCACAGTGAATGTTACTGATCGCCTGCGCGGCATTGGTGGGCTTCGTTACAGCTATGATCACAAAGGCTCATCTGTCGGTCTGGCTGTCAGCAATGTGGTTTCTGGCGTGATCTCGCCCACCTTTCTGGCTCAGAATGGTACCGGCGCCAAGCAGTCTGGACGTATCACAGATCGCAGCCTGACCTGGAGCCTGAGTGCCCAATACGACCTCGCTGACGACATCATGGGCTATGCCACAATGTCCAGCGGCTTCAAGGATGGTGGGTTCAATTCACGTTCGGCCACGGCCTTGCCCTATTCCTTCGACCCGGAGACCTCGCTCAATTACGAGATCGGTGCGAAGTCGGCATGGTTCGGTCACCGGCTGGTTTTGAACGTCGATGTCTTCCGCATGCTGGTGCATGGCTATCAGCAATCAACCTTGCTGCCGACGGGCGTGGGCTTTGTCATCAATAATGCTGGCAATTTCCGCAACCAGGGTGTCGAGATGGACCTTATGGCCCAGCCGTTCGAAGAACTCTCGCTCAACGGCACGCTCAGCTATGTCCACTCCAAAATCACTGGCGGTGCCGACAGGCTGCAGTGCGACAAGACCTATCCAGTGGCTGGTTCCAATCCGCCGCCGTCATCGGGGCCCTATACCGACGCAACCAAAGCCTATTGCAACTTTAACGGCCTGACCCTGTCCAATGCACCAAAACTGCAATGGAGCGTTAGTGCGCGCTGGGAACAGCAATGGCGCCAGTCGCAATATTATTGGTTCCTGTCTGGTACCGTCGCGGCTCGCAGCTCTACTTATCTGTACGCCCTGCTTGATTCGCGTTCTTACCAAAGCGGTTATGCATTGCTCAGCGGTCAACTTGGCATCGAAACCGAAGATGGCAAATGGCGTGTGCAGGTATGGGGCAAAAACCTCACGAACAAGCATTACTATATTACCGCGACGCCACAGACATCGGCCGCCTATGTCAGTGGCGGCGGAACAAAACCCGCGAACGGATATATCGGATGGCCTGGCGACCCAAGAACTTTTGGTATCAATGCGACCTATAAGTTCTGAAGCAAGACCAAACCAAAGCGACGGGACCGGATACACGCCGGTCCCGTTTCTGGTTTGTCATTCGCATACATTGGCAGAAATTTTCTGCTTCTTGTCTGTAACGTTGGGAAGGGGCGTCTTTCAAAACAAGCAAATCCAGCGCCACGGATGGAGCAGCGCCCTGATGCGCATCCTGTCCATGCCCGTCAATTCGACCGGCACAATGGTACCTGGAATTGCTGCCGTACCGAACATGAAAGACCTGAAGCTGGCGCACAGCCGGGTGGAGCCGGGCGCCCGATAACTGTCACAACAGATCACAATGGAAATGCCGGATGATGGGACGTGTAGAAGGAAAGATTGCGCTGGTAACAGGCGCGGCGCAGGGGCTGGGGGAAGCCACTGCCCGGATGCTGGTGCATGAAGGTGCCCGTGTAGCGCTCAGCGATGTCAATGTCGCTGGTGCAAAGCGCGTTACCGCGTCCATCAATGCGGAGCGGCCGGGGATGGCCATCGCCATTTCTCACGATGTGACACAGGAAGTTGATTGGCGCCTCGCGCTCGATGAAGTCGAAGGGCGTTTCGGCGGATTGCATGTGCTTGTCAACAATGCGGGCATTAGTCTGCGCAAAAGTATCGAAGACTTGACCTTTGATGAATGGCACCGCGTACATTCGGTTGATCTGGATAGTGTATTTCTGGGTTGCAAGCTTTCGCTTGGTCTGATTGAGCAAACGGTGAAGAAGGGACGTCTTGGCGGATCAATCATCAACATCGCTTCTATCGCCGGCATCATCGCCGGGCATAATATGGCGGCTTATAATTCCGCCAAGGCGGCTGTTGGGCATTTGTCGAAATCGGTAGCCCTGCATTGCGCGCGCAAGGGGTTTGGCATCCGGTCCAACTCTGTGCATCCGGTGTTTGTGGATACGCCGCTTATCGATAGCCACGGGGGTGGTCGAAGCAAGCAGGAAGTGCGCGCTAAACTCGCCCGTCAGGTGCCATTGGGGCAGATCGCCGATCCGGACGATATCGCCTATGCGGTGCTCTTTCTCGCGTCGGATGAATCCAAATTCGTGACGGGCTCGGAACTGAGGGTCGATGGCGGTATATCGGCGATGTGAATTTCACGACGGCCGTTAAGAGAAGACATTTGCATCGAAGCGGCATGTATATGGCATGAATGCCTGAGCGCAATCGGGAGACGTGCGCAGTGGTTCATCCAATAAATTGCGCGACCATCAAGGAAACTGGAACATGATGTGATCCGATATAATCAGATCATGCTTTGGCCCGCGCATCGTGCCTGCTCATTCCGTGGGAACCATCTCGCTGGAAACGTCGCGCGCTATTGCCACGAACTTTCGCACCACCGGCGAATGCCAGGATTCAAGTGATGTGAGGGCGATGCAGTGGTGCTCCATTTTAAAATCAAGTTTGATGGGAGCTATCCGTCCGCTCGTCACATCTTCGGCGAAAATGAGATCCGGCACATAACCGATGGCATTCGATTTCAGCACAATGCGGCGCACCATCTGATAGTCGGTCAGGCGATACGCACCCAGATTGTGCCGTTGCACTGGTGTCAATTTGCTAGGAAAAATCGCCCGCTGTGCGTGCGTAAACCCGACGCCTGCCATTGGAAAGTCCAGCAACGCAGCCGCAGAAACCGGTTGCGGACGACGCAGAATTGGGTGATCGGGCCGGACGAAAAAAGACAGGAGAAGCGTTAATAGTGATGTCTTCACAAAAAAGTTTTCGGGATCGGTTTCGCTTTCAACCGGTTGGTGTTCACTGGAATTGATCGCAACATCGATGCGCCGCGACTTCAGCTCTCTCTTGAGCGCAGGCGCATTTGTCACAAGGACGCGCAAGCTGAGTTTGGGAAACGCTTGCAGCATGCGATCACTAATTTCCGGGAAAATCAGATCACGAATTATCGGGCCGACGCCTATCCGCAGCCGTCCAGCATCGCCCTTTGCCATCATGCGTACTTCATGGGCAATGGTTGCCATGCTTTCCATGGCGGGAACGGCTCTGGAAACGATGTAATCGGCAAAGGCCGTTGGCCTGGCGCCTTCGCCGGTGCGCTCAAACAACACCGTGCCGAGTTGATCTTCGATGCGGGCGATACTGCGGCTCAGCGCTGGCTGAGAAATCCCAAGCTCGCGTGCGGCACGGCCAATGCCTCCTTGCCGGCAGATTTCGATGATCTGACGAATTTGCCTGACGTCCAGTTGCGTGTTGTTCAAGACATCATACCTTCCCCGCATGACGTCATTGATAACAAGGCATTTTACCTTGCTCTGCAAGAAGTTAATTCTGCTGGGGTGAGCGCGGCGTGATCTGAATTATGCGCCCGCGTAAAGGTGCGCGTGCCGCGAATATAAAACGAACGTAGGTTGTACGCACGTATCGGGTGAATGCTACGCAATAAAGACGAGGGACATGTCTCCGGTTACCCGGTTTGAAAGCAAAGGAAACGGCGGTGCGTTCTGATGCGAGCCGCGTCTCTCATATCATTTGATTATAACTCTGCGTGTACAAAAGCATTGTCGTCCTTTCGCCCAACCATTTATCAAATTTGTCAAACAGCGAAACAATTGCAATCAAAAGTGTCGCACGGCGGGAGGGATCATGAGCGGTCTGGAAATACGAGGGAAGTCGGTTCTCATAACCGGCGGTTGCGGCGGGATCGGCCTGGGCATTGCGACCGAGTTCGCCAAACGCGGGCTGTCCGTTCTTCTCGCCGACCGCGACATTTCTGGCGCTGACGCTCTGTGTTCCAGCTATCCTAATGTCCGGTGCATCGAGGTCGATCTTGGGAACTTTTCGGCGATCGATGCCGTGTTGAAGCCTCTTTTGACGGGAAACGATGCGCCCGACATCCTCGTCAACGGAGTCGGGATTTCACCAAAATATGCGCCTTCGGGCGAACGGTGGTCCGCCTGGACGATGCCACTCGATCATTGGCAGGACGTTCTTCGCGTCGATTTGGATTCAATCTTTTATACGTCCAGCCTCGTTCTTCCGAAAATGATTGAACGGCGCGCGGGACGGATTATCAATATTGCTTCGCTTGTTTCGCGGACGAGCGGCGGGGGCGTGGCACCAATACATTACGTAACGGCAAAGACGGCGCTCTTGGGATTGACGCGCGTCACTGCACAGGAGGCAGGGCGGCATGGAATTACCGTCAATGCCGTCAACCCGGGCCGGATCGATACGCCGATGATCAAGGATGTACCCGACAAGGTGAACCAGTCGATTGCGCGCAACATTCCGCTTCAGCGACTTGGAACGCCCAAGGATGTCGCAGGGGTGATCGTCTTTTTGGCGTCGGAGCTTGCCGATTACCTCACCGGCGTAGTTATCGATGTAAATGGCGGGATGTATATGACTTGAGTTTCAGGGCCGGTTTTGTGTGCCACCGCAACTTTTTGGTAGAATTTGAAAAATGGAAAAGAAGCCCAATATCGTTTTTCTGATGGCTGACCAGCATCGCGCGGATATGATGGCCTGCGCGGGCGATCCTGTGGCGCAGACACCCAACATCGATTGGCTGGCGGGGCAAGGCGTGCGGTTCGATCGCACCTATTGCCAGGGGCCTCTGTGCATGCCGGCAAGGGCCTCTTTGGTCACCGAACGCTTTGTGCGCGATCATGGCGTGTTCGAAAACAGTTCCGAAATTCCGGCGGGCATGCCGACATTTATGACCAAGCTCGACGAGGCTGGCTATCACACAGCCGAGGTCGGAAAAATGCATCTGTGGATGCATGGTGGCCGAAGGGCCGGTCACACCGCAAACATGATTCCCTTTCTGCAAGGGTTGGGTTTCAATGACGCCATCGAGACTGTCGGGAAACTCGCGAGCTACGGACACGACAGTGCTTATACGGACTATCTAGAAAGCCGCGGCCTTCTGAAATCCTATCGTTCGTTCATCAGTGCCCAAAAGCATTGCGGCATTGCAAATGCGAATGACCATAAGGGCGATCTTATGGGGTGGAGTGCCGAACCGGGGCCACTGGCGGTCGAAGACTATGTTGATGTGTGGCATGGCCGCCGCGCCGTCGAATGGATCGAACAGTATAACGACGACAAACCGTTCTTTCTCTGGGTGGGCTTTCCGGGGCCACACGATCCGTTTGATGCGCCCGCCGAAGCGGTTCGCCGATTTGCCGGCGCGGATATCCCGATGCCCAAATCCGTGCAGCGGCCAGAACTGCCTGAAGACGACGGTCCCTACAAAACCTTCTTGCACCGTATGCTCGCCTATAGTGATTCCGCCACGATGGACGATGCGGCAATCGTTGCGATGCGCAGGTCCTATTACGCCAACATCGCGTTGATTGATGATGCTGTGGGGCGCATCGTCGATGCGTTGCAGAAGCGTGGCGCTCTTGACGACACCTGGGTCATCTACACCTCCGATCATGGCGAGATGATGGGTGAGCATCGCATGATGGCCAAGATGGTATTTTACGAACCCGCGGTCAGGGTGCCGCTGGTGGTGCGCCCGCCGAAGGGAACGCCCGCCCGTGTTGTCAACGACCCTATACAGCTCATGGATCTGGCGGCGACGTTCCGCGAGATTGCGGGCGCTGGAGATATTCCGCAAAGCGCCGCGTCTTCGCTTGTTTCCTCGATCGTGAAAAGCGAAAAGCCGGTATCGCCGGATGTCATCGCAAGCGAAAATTTTGGTCTCGCGATGTTTCTTACCGAGCAACATAAACTCATTGTCTACGAAGACGATCTGTCCCCCGTCTCACTTTTCGATATGCAGAACGATCCGTGGGAAGATCACAATCTGGTAAAGGATCCGGCGTCCCGCGATGTTGTGGAGACCATGATGGAAAGCCATGTAAGGCCGTTCCTGTCCACCAAACCTCTGCGTCCGCACAGTCCATCATTATTGAGACGGCGCTGAAACGCATAATGCTGCAGGGCGGGGATGAGGCCAGCCGGACTGCCGGCCCCATGGGAGGTATATTTTGGCGTTATCAGATCCCGTGCCGGAATCGGATGCTTTCTTCAATCCGAATGCCATTGCGCTGATCGGCGCGTCGGCGTCGCCCACCCGGATCGGCGGGCGCACGCTTGCGTCATTGCTCAAACATGGTTTTGCGGGGCGCCTTTACCCGATAAATCCGTCGCATGAAATCATACAGGGCCTGCAGGCCTATGCGCGTATCGAGGACGTGCCGGAGCCGGTCGATCTTGCAATCATTGCGGTTCCGGCGGCTGGGGTGCTCGGCGCGTTGCACTCCTGCGTTGCGAAAGGCGTGCGTGCCGTCGTGATTTATTCATCCGGTTTCGCGGAAGCGGGCGGTGATGGCGTCGGCATGCAGGCCGCAATACGTTCTCTGGCCCGCAGCGCGGGGATACGCGTTTTGGGGCCAAATTGTTTGGGCTTTATGAGCCTGCCTTCCAGGACCATCTGCACATTCGGTCAGGCACCCAATATCGGCCTTCCGAACGGTGGTGGCGTGAGCATCGTTAGCCAAAGCGGTGCGTTTGGGACCTATACCTATGCTGCGGGTTTGTTCCGCCGCTTGCCCATCAGCCGCTGGATCACAACCGGAAACGAAGCCGATGTGGATTTCAGCGATTGTGTCGATTGGTTCGTTCAAGATCCCGAGACGAAAGTCATCATGGGCTATATGGAAGGCTGCCGCGATGGCGCCAGACTCATCCGCGCGCTCGCGAATGCCCAGCAGGCGGGCAAGCCCGTTGTAATTTTGAAAGTCGGGCGTTCGCCGGCCGGGGCTTCGGCGGCAGAGTCCCACACGGCCGCGCTGGCGGGAGACGATCAGATTTACGATACGGTGTTTCGCCGTTATGGCGTTCGCCGCGCTGCGAGCCTGGAGGAGTTTTTCGATACGGGCTATGCGCTTTTGCATGGTCTTGTGCCAAAGACAAAGCGCGCCGCCGTCATCACTGCATCCGGCGGAGCGGGCGTCCTGATCGCCGATGAAGCGTCCGCGCAAGGCTTTTCTCTTCCTCCTGTGCCGGACGATATCCAGCTTCGTCTGAAGGAACTTGTTCCCTTCGCAGGGGTTCGCAATCCAATCGATGTGACCGCACAGGTGGGCAACAATCCGCAACTTTTTTCGCAATTCTTTTCAGCTGTTGCCGAATCCGGTCATTATGATGCGATATTCTGCTTTCAGGGCCTTTCCGGATTAAATCGAGAGCCGTCTGAGCGGTTGTTGAACCGGTGGACTGAACTTCGGGGCAAGTTTCCCAATTTACCGATATTTATTTCGGCGATGGCCAAGCCTGAAGTTGCGGCAGCACTCGAGGCCCTGAATATCCCGGTGTTTGACGATCCATCGCGAATGGTGCGCGCCGCCGCCGCCATCTGCGATAGTCACAATACAGAAATCGTGCCCAGGCCTGCATCCGTTAGCGGGTCTGTCCCATGGCCGAAACTCAATGAAATCGAGGCGGCGGCGCGCCTCAGTCACGCCGGAATACCGATGGCGGCAGGGATGATCGCAAAATCCGCCGAAGACGCCGTTGCCAGCGCGCGGAAGATCGGTTTCCCCGTCGTTCTCAAAATTCTTTCCGCGGACATACAGCATAAATCCGATGTCGGCGGTGTCGCCGTCGGATTGACCGACGATGAAACGGTACGCAGGGCTTACAATAATGTGATCACGTCCGTGAAGCACAATCGCCCTTGCGTTGCCGTGGACGGCGTTTTGGTTGCGCCGATGGTCAAGGGTGGCGTCGAAGTCATCATTGGCGCGCGCATAGATGCGCTGTTCGGACCTATGGTGATGGTGGGGCTTGGTGGCACCATGGTCGAAGTGTTGAAGGATGTGAGCTTTTGTCTGGCGCCTCTATCGTTGTCCGAGGCCCGAAACGCACTAGACCGGCTTCACGGGGCTCGCATTCTGGATGGTGTGAGAGGACATCCAGCCGCCGACAAAGAGGCGCTTGCCGAAGCGTTGGTCCGCTTGGGCGATTTTGCGGCCAAGCATGCAGGATCGATCAAAAGTGTCGAAATTAACCCGCTGATCGTGAAGGCAAAAGGGAATGGAGTCATCGGGCTTGA
>JBDZUY010000050.1:0-3665 GCA_040255365.1 Hyphomicrobiales bacterium | reverse complement strand
TCGAAATTAACCCGCTGATCGTGAAGGCAAAAGGGAATGGAGTCATCGGGCTTGACGCCCTGATTTCATAATATTCGATGTAATCGGCGTCTATTATGGCGCGTGAGCTTTTGTGAGCCACATGCCTTTCCGGTATGCACATCACAGCCACAAAACATTTCACTCGTTCTAGCCAAAATTGCAAACTTGCCGAACGATTGGCAACGCCGCCCGTCCGACGCATGAAGCTGGGAGAAGTGTAAATGAAAATGAAGGGCGGGGATGCTTTTGTAACTTTGCTGAAAGCCTTCGGCGTATCCCACATATTCGGAATTCCGGGCGACAGCCTTGGCTTCTACGACGCACTCTTCAGGGACGGTGGTATCCAACATGTTTTGGTGCGCCATGAGCAAGCAGCCGCTCATATGGCCGATGCGTTTGCCCGGGTGTCCGGGCGGGTCGGCGTTTGCGACGCTTCATCCGGCCCCGGTGTAACCAATTTGGTTACGGGCCTGGCGACAGCTTACGCCGACTCTGTGCCTGTGCTGGCTATTGCCACGACGTCTCCGACGAAAATCCGAAACCGCAACAATTTTCAGGAACTGGATCAGCCGGCGCTTTTGCAAACTGTGACGAAAGCCGTAATAGAGATCGACCGGGTCGAACGTATTCCCGATCTCGTCAAGCGCGCCTTCCGCATCGCAACCACCGGACGCCCGGGGCCGGTGGTGCTCAATGTTCCGCTGGACATATTTTTGAGGAGCGCGGAATTTGGGGAAAACGACCTTCTATGCAATTCGGAATTCGGGCGATACCCCGCTTTGCGCGTTCGCGCCGAAGCAGAAGAGGTTCGTATCGTTCTGGATACGCTGCGCAAGGCGCGCAAGCCGATTATCTGGTGTGGCGGCGGCGTCATCACTTCGGGTGCGAGCGCGGAAGTTGAAGCCTTTGCCGAACTAACGGGCATACCCGTTACCACGACCTATATGGGAAAGGGTGCAATTCCCGAAACACACACTTTGAGTTTGGGGCCTGCTGGACAGCTCGGCCGGCCAGCGACAAATGAATATCTCGCCGACGTCGATTTTGTGCTGGCCATCGGCTCACGATTCACAAATGTGGATACCGCGAACTGGACGATACCAAAGCCTGGCATTCCCATGATTCAAATCGATATCGATCCCGTCGAAATCGGCAAGAATTATGATGTGGTTCGCGCCGTCTGGAGTGACGCCAAGCTCTTCCTCCAGGATCTGATCGCTGCGGGGCAAGAATTGACATGGCAGGATGCGCGCGCCGATTCAGCTGTGGGCGCTCTTAGGAATTCATGGCTCGCCACATCGGGCGTAGAGAGTCCGCAATCATCTCCTCGCGACGAAGAACCGGTTCATCCTCTACAGGCGATGCGGGCCTTGCGAGAGGCAATGCGTCCGGATGACACCCTGATTTGCGATTCCGGATTCAACCAGATCTGGGGGGGGCAATATTTCGAGGTGCAGCGGCAGGGACGATATTACATTGGACCACGCGGCATGGGCACGATGGGCTTTGCCTTTCCTGCGGCAATTGGGGCAAAGCTGGCTTGCCCCGACAGGCGCTTTGTTGCGCTTGCCGGTGACGGCGGCTTTATGATGCTGCTCCATGAGCTAGAGACATCGATTCGCATGAAAACACCGGTGGTGGTGTGTGTTTTGAACAATGGGAATCTTGAATATTGCCGCCAGGCGCAAATCGGATTGATGGGGGGACGGTTGCTTTCGACGGATTTCACGGAGACGAATTTTTCCGAAATCGCGAAAGCTTTTGGCGCACGCGGCGTGCGGGTGACGCGAAGCACGGAGTTGCATGGTGTTATTCGTGCCGCACTGGAGTCGCCTGTAACGACTGTGGTCGAAATTGTAACGCCGCAATCGGCAAAGCCTGACGGCGTCGCGTTCTGATATGCCGGGCAACGAGGGGGACGCGTTGGAAGTAAAACCCAAGCAGACGCATGGCGGAACGGCAACCACTCAGCCCACAGCGACATATTATTCGTATTACATCCTGATCGTACTAATGCTGGGAAACGCTTGTGCGTTTCTTGATCGCAGTATTATCAGCGTCTTGCTGCCGCAACTGAAGCATGAGCTTCATCTGGGCGATGCGAGCCTGGGCTTTCTCTCGGGATTTGCGTTTACGGCCTGCTACGTACTGTTCGGATTGCCGCTTTCCGCGCTTGCCGAACGGACAAGCCGGCGCAACATTGTCGGCGTGTCGATTGCTCTTTGGAGTGTGATGACGGCACTGTGCGGGCGTGTCGCGACCTTCGGCCAACTCGTTCTGTTGCGCGTTGGCGTCGGAATTGGCGAAGCCGGAATGACACCGTCTTCGCACTCCCTGATTTCCGATCTTTTTCCGCCGGAGCGGCGAGGGACCGCCATATCAATATACACAATCGGAATTCACCTCGGCATTTTTACCGGGTTGGCGCTTGGAGGTTATTTGGCCGAGCATTTCGGCTGGCGCAGCACATTTTTCCTTATATCCCTTCCTGGTATCGCCGTTGCATTGCTTATTTTTCTGACGGTCGCAGAACCGGCGCGTGGCCGGCACGAAAAGGCTTCTTTCGTCACCCCCGGATACCAATCCTTCCCGAAAGTCGTGCAACTTTTGTGGGCGGATCGCAGTCTTCGTTACACGATGATTGGCACAACGTTCTGCTCATTCATAACCTTCGGTCTGGGCGCATGGCTTCCGTCTTTTCTGGTTCGGTCGCATGACATGACGGTCGGCCAGGCAGGATTGCTCCTCGGTGTCGCCAGCGGGACGGGGGGATTGATCGGCACGTTGATCGGCGGAATTCTTTCGGACCGGTTTGGCGAGCGCAATCCGCGTTGGCGCTTGTGGATCGTCGCAGTCGCGCTGATGATTTTCCCAATAGCGGTGCTGGTTCTTTTGCATACCGCCAGCATTGCCGTGATCGGCATCGCGGCGATGAGCAGCGTTCTGTTCACGGCGGTTCACAAGGCGCCAACATCCGCCGTGACGCTCAATCTGACTCCGCCGCGCATGCGGGCACGGGCCACTGCGTTGACGCTGTTTCTAACCAATCTTTTGGGGGGAGGGTTGGGTCCTCTCATCGTTGGGGCGTTGAGTGATGCGCTCGAGCCCACATTTGGTGAGAACAGCCTGCGATACGCGCTGGTTACGATAGCGTTTTTCGCCGTTGCCAGCGCTTTCTCCTATTTTGTCGCTGGCAAGCATCTCGGAATTGCCGGGCGTCTGAAAATGCAAGCGCAAAAGCCCGCCACTTCTACAGAGTTGGCCGGATAAGTGATACCGCTACCCCCTCCTCGACTGTGGCAAGGAAACACCACGGCGACGAGGTGGGCGGCGGTGTGACCTGTCCCCGGTTTCGAAGACCCCGAGTTAGGTGTTTTTATGGAACCGGAGGTGAGCCATGGAACGACGGAAGTTTACGCAAGAGTTCAAGCTTGAAGTTGTGAATCTAATCAGGGATCGTGGCGTGTCGGTTGTGCAGGCGTCGCGCGATTTGGGTGCTGTTTGCGGCTTTGCGGACTGCTAGGCCGCGGTCGCGAGACGGCCACTTCGGCAATACCGTTGTGGCGTTTGCGCCATAACACCGAACTGGTTGGCTGGGGGACTAGGATTCGAACCTAGACTAGCGGAGTCAGAGTCCGCGGTCC
>JBDZUY010000014.1:43392-76698 GCA_040255365.1 Hyphomicrobiales bacterium | reverse complement strand
CGATGTTGGTGCTACCGACGCCTGCACCGCTCAAGGTCAGGGATTTGTTGATGTTGAGTTGACCCGGAAGCGTATAGTTGCCGGCCAGCACATTCACCGTGCCGCCCGCAGACACATCAGCAACACCTTCACCGATACGGTCAGCAACACCACCACCGAGTGTGGTGACAGCCAGATCAGAGAAATCGCCCTGGAAGCCGACTGTGCCGGCATCGGTATCGGTGCCACTCATCAAGAACGGCGAAAAATCTATCGAGGCCGCCGCCGCACCGCCCATATTGGCAGCGATGGTGGCCGCATCTGTGCTGCCCCACCAGTTGCCAGAGAAATCGGCTGTGGCAGTTGTGGCAGTAAGTTCAGCCCCATACGTGTTGCCAGAGAAATCATTGTTCGTGGCATGCACGATGCTGACATCAGCATTGTCATAACCAACGACGACCGACGTCGTATTGCCTGTGACGACATTGTTCTCAATGGTCGCGTGCGAAGCGCCGCCATAATAGGACGTGACCATAATGCCTGCGGAGGTGGAGCCATCAGTAGCTGCCACACCCAGAGCACCAGTGATTGTATTACCGGTGATTGTGGCCTGACCGCTGGCGCCAACCTCGATACCGTAATCCAGCCAGTCGCCAGTACCCTTGCCGGTATAGGTGTTACCAGTAATGTCGGCAGTAGAGCCGTCACCTTTGATCAGAATGCCTTCGCGACCGATGTTGGTGAACGTGCTGTTGGTAACGATCAGGTGCGCGTTCGAACCGCCGGAACCATTGGTATCCGAGCCCGCGCCACCAGCGACGGTACCGCCGAAGCTTTCGATCGCCACGCCGCGATAGGGGCTGCCGCTGGCACTGCCGGCGATGTTACGGAAATCGACATTGTCGACGGTTGTATTGCCCTGCGAGCGTAGCGCTTGCCACACATTATGGCCGCTTCCATCGATGATGGCGTTGCTCAAACCAAAATTCACACCAGCGTCCACCAGGAACCATGCATTGGCGGCATTGTTACCAGTGAAATCAGCACCCGTCGTGATGGTGGGCCTGTTGTTGCTATCGCCTGCGATCGTCAAATCCTTGTCGATGACGACCTGGCTGGACTGGATGTAAGTGCCGCCCAACACATTGACCGTTGCACCGCTGGTGGCTGCGTTCGTCGCAGCACCGATGGACATGGCCGCAGAGTTATCGCCGATGCCGACCGTAAAGATATTATTGCCGGTAACGCCGCTGCCCGTATACCCCTGAACCGTGGCGGTCGGCAGATTCACATTGCCGTTGCTCAGCGTTCCATCGGTCGCGAAGTTGATCGCGTCCTGCTGCGTCTTCTGGAACCAGGAATAGACGTCATTGGCGTTGTTCGGCGAATTCACCACATAGCTGAAGCCAGCAAGTGAGACCGTTCCAAAATCATTGGTCGCTGATTCATCTTCGGAATAGACGGGGATCACATCGTTGAACGTATTCGTACCATCCACCGAAATGCCAGTGACCTGCTGATCATAATAATTGTTGGTCTGGTAGAGCGCCAAGCCACCCCAGGCATTGTTCGAGGTTGTCGAGTTCGTGATCGTTACATTCGCACTATCCGTCAGCGCCATGCCATTGCCGTGCACGATGCCGGTCACCGACACATTGTCGATTGTCGCGCCATTGGCGCCGTTTATGTCGAGGCCCGTGCGATAGCCACCATTGATCGCCACATTGTTGATGGCAAAGTTCAGGATGCGATCCGTCGCAACGCCGGTATCCGGCTGAACCTTGATGCCGTAGGTCGCCCCAGTCCCTGTTGGCCCATTATAGGTAAAGCCGCTCAGGGTCGTGTTGTCGGCCGTGACGTTGATGCCATAACCCGTCGAGTTCGACGTGATGTTTGTGCTGCCAACGCCTGCACCAGCCAAGGTCAGCGATTTGTTGATGTTAAGCTGACCCGGCAACGTGTAACTGCCAGCCTGCACATTCACCGTGCCCCCACTGACGACCGCGTTGACGCCGGCGCCTACCGTTGCAAGCGGTCCAAGCGGGCTTCCCTGACTGGCATCTGAGCCCGAATTACCAACCGTCACCGCAGTGCGGTTGGAATTGGAATAACCTTGGTCCTGGGCGGTCATGCCGCCATTGCTAGAGCTGAAGGTCAGTAACGCTTGCTGGACAGCGCCCGGCGCATTCGCGGCGATTTTATCGCTATTGCTGTGATAGCCCGTAGAAGTCGTAGCGTCGTCATAATGCCCATTCAGATGGAAATTAACGCCCCATTCGTTGCCGAACGTACCTTCGGTGTTACCAGAGATGTTGATTGCATAGCCTTCGGTATTACCAAGGCCCGCGTCCGTGTACTGGACTGAAATGCCGCTCTTTGAATTATCGATCGTGTTGCCCGTAACAGACCCGGTATTACGCCCGTCGATCAAAACATCGTTGCGCAGGCCATGAATGTTGTTGCCGGTAATCGCGAAATTGGCCGCACCGTTGTGAACGGCAATACCGCGTGTGATGTCACCGCCCCACGCAAAGGTCAGATAGGATGTGCCGGCAGCCGGGCCAGAAATTTCGAAACCCGAAACGCTGTTGTTGTCGCCCCAGATATCGATGCCGTTAGTCGTGGCGGTCGTTACGGTGATCTTGGCACCAGATGCCCCGACCAGCGCAATGCCGCTCTTGGTGAGAGAAACGGCTGGATCGGCATACGTACCTGCCGCCACATTGACCGTGGCACCGCCATCGAGTGCGACATCGACGCCGTTTTGAATCAGACTGCCTGCACCGACATTGACGATAGTGCCCTGACCCGTGAGAGATTGCCCCGTACCAAGCGTGATGGGGGCGTTCAGATTGACGGTCAAACCGCCACCATCCTGATCGTTCAAAGCCAACACAGAGGAATTGCTCTGCGCAGAACTGTCGATCGCGCCATTCACCGTGATCGAATTGTTCGCGGCCAAGGTGACGCCGGTGGTGGAAAGCTGATTGACGATTGTGGCGTTGTTTACCGTCGAGGCGCTCGGATTTATGGCACCCTCATTGGCACCATCGGCAATCGTCAGGTCGTCAGGATCGAGTGTCCAATTACCGGTCTTGCCATTGGCGGCAAGCGTGTCCACCGAAACATCTTTGGAGACAGAGATCGTCTTGCCCGAGGTTTCGATCTGGCCGCCATCGCCGCTTTCGCTGCCGCCCTTGGCAGAGAACGAACCGGCATAATTGCCAGTCTTGTTCGCGATGGAGGTGATCGTACCGCCATTGCCATTGGTACCCGCATCAGCCGCCAATTTGGCGGTTGACGATGTGTTGATGTTGTCGCCAGCGAGCACGATGGTGCCGCCGTCTTTCACGACCGACGAGGCATCAATCACACCGGAGACATTGATGATGGAATCCACCACATCGCTGGCGGCCTTTGCCGACAGCTGAACCGTGCCGCCCGCATTGACGATTTTGCCGGACTGATCAACCAGCGCATTGCCCGCGCCCAGACCGATTTCGACAAGATTGTCACCCGCCAGATCGAGCGTATAGCTGGTGCCCGCAGCCAGTGTGACTTTGCCGACTTTCGCCGTAATCGTGCCGCTGTTGCGTACAGACGGCGCGACAAATGCGGCCAAGCCGCTTTCACCGACGCTGATACTGCCTTCGTTCACGACCGAGCCGTGATCGGCACCGCTCATGTGCAGCGTGTTGCTGCCGCCCATGAACGCATTGACATCGATATTGGCGGTGGAAGCGACAATACCGGCCGCATCGACATGCGCCGTTTTGCCGAAGACAACACCATTGGGATTGAGGATCCAGACCTGGCCATTAGCATGCAAGCCGCCCTGGATCTGCGTTGGGTTCGCCGATTGATTGACCCGGTTGACGGCAATGGAGGCGGCGTTCGGCTGCGCGAAATTGGTCTGTGCGTTCGAGCCGATATCAAAACTGCGCCAATCGATCACCGCGCGGTTTGTCGACTGGTTGACGTTCAGCGTGTTCCCGGATTGCGAGAACGATGCGGAACCGCCCACAACATTGGGATCTTGCGGAAGCGTGTTGGCATCGAGCGCATAGGCAGGGCCCGCAGCGAGTAGCGCGGTGGCTGCACCCAACATCATCAATGGCCGATTGAGAGAGGAAGTGTTCAGATATTTTGCGCTGCGCTTTGCTGTTTTCACACTCATGACCCAACTCCTGGCGTATTGCCCATAAATTATTTTGTCTTTGCCTCAAATGCGCTTTTTCAAATCCTGTTGCACAATAGAGGCCATGAAATTCAAATACTGGCCTGCCCTACAAATCCACGCCGACCGAGAAAAAGACGCGTGAATCACGGTTCCCTTTGGCTGCCACATCGCGATTGAGGGGCTTGGCCCACTCAACATTGGCGTGGAAATTATCCGCGAGTTGAAACCGCACGCCCGCGCCAGCCGAGAACAGCGATTCCGATTTCAGCGAGCCCGGCAGCACACGGTCTTGCCAGACCTTGCCGCCTTCATAGAAACCATAGAGCTGCACATTGGAGATCAGACCGGCTTCAGCAACCGCGGTCCAACGCAGTTCCGCGCGCCCCGCGAGCGCTGAGTCACCCGTCACCTCAGACGGATCAAACCCACGGTCATAGCCAGTACCACCAAGCGAGAATTGCTCGGATGCCAACAGGCTGCCGCCGAATGAGGTTTGTCCAGCAGCCGCAAGAAACAGCGAAACCTGATTGCCAATCGGCTGTTCATGCGTCAGCTCAATATTGCCGCGCCAATACGAACCATCGGCGAAAAAGCGCGACTTGTTGGGCGACGAACTGCGCGTCGCACCGAAAATGCCAAGCCCCTTTGTAATCGTGGCAGACGCGGTGGAATAGCCGCCCCAATTGTCCAGCGTATTGATGAACAACGCAGCGTTCAGCGAACGGACATGATCGCTGAACAACGGGTTTGCTGCGATATTTGAGGAGCGTACGTCTTTATACGCAAAGCCACCGGAAACGATAATATTAAGATCCCGCGAGCGTGTGATCGGGTAGGACAATGTACCATCCCAGTTCAACGCCCGGCCTTTGGTACCCAGCAATTTCAAAACAGAGCCGGGGCGCGTGCGCGTGACACTGAAAGAACTGAAAAGCTTCAATCCATTTTCGCCAACAGGCTGCTCAAAGCTGATCGCACCATAGCCAAGCTCAGGGCCTGCGTTCGGCGTCATGACGGCGTTCAAGCCCAAGCGGCCACCGGTACCAAAAGCATCATTGGCAAAAATACCAGCCATCAATTCATAGGGGCCAAGATATTTCGAGCCACGATTGTCAAAATACAAATAGGCATCAACAGGCTTGGGATCCACGACGAATGTCAGATCAGCGCCGCCTGTGACAGAGGACGGTGTCAGCACGCTGCGCAACCGCAGACCTGTAAGATCGCTGGCCAGAAGAAGTTCGCGTTCCAGCACGTCAGCCGTCAGCGGCGCGATCTTTTGAATCCGCCGTCCATATGCTTCGAGGTATGGGCGCGCGCCGCCAGCATCGCCCTGAATTTTCACATTGGCGATAAAACCTTCGATGACGCGAATTTTCAGGTGCCCATCGGTGATGCGCTGCGCAGGCGGAATCGCACGCACCAAAATATAACCACGTGAGCGGTATTCGGCGGTGACGCTGTCGGCCAGCGCATAAACTTCGGCCAGTGTCACTTCGCGGCCGACATAGCTTGATGCCATCTGTTGCAAAACACTGTCGGACAGAACGCTGTTGCCCGTGAACTCAACGCTTTTCAGTTTGAAATGCACACCTTCGCTGCCCTTTGGTGCAGTGGTGCGTGGAGTGGCAGGGATATCAATGGGAGCGCCGACGGTCGGCTTTTCCGGCTGCGGGCGGAAACGTTCGTCAATATGTCCAGGCTCGGAGGTCGTCTGCGCGAGCACAGCGGCAGGGCACAAAAACATCATTGCGGCTGCCCACGCGCCAATCGTGGACCGTACAAATTTTACTGAAATCATTTACCCCCGCCCGCATTTCGACTCGCAACCGTACGGCTGCCACTCGCAAATGCATTAATAAGCCCTTAACGCATATAGCGCGCGGGAGGGGTAAAGACAATTGTAATATTCGCAAAAGTTGAACTTGGTTAGCAACGGAAATCTGCAAACCATCCCTCTTGGCGAAAAAATTTCTGGTTCGCAAACGCCATATTTATCAAAGACTTGCCAGAGAAAATTGGCAATCATCAATATTCGTAAGTAAATGAATGTTTGTGGAAAGTTATGAACAAATCAGAACTTTCAGACAGGAGCCTTGCGGCACCTGATTTCAGGCATATTCCTGTCTGGCTTGCACTTCGCGGCTACGCGCTTCCTGCAAGGCGGCAACCACCGACTGGGGGATCGCCAACCCCAGTGCACTAAGATGCGCCGCTGCATCATCACCGTTCATCGCATCACGATAAGCGCGAGGGCTGGTCAACGCGACCAGAATATTGGCGGCCACCACGATGGCCGCATCCCGCCCTACCGGGCCCGCACCAGGTGCAGCCCCACGGCGCATCAATTCATGGGCTGCACGCGATGTGCGTACCAGTGGCAGATCAAGAGGTATGGTGCCCATCAGATCAAGCCAACGCTCGGTCCCGGCCTCGAATTGGGCCCTCTCATCTGCAGTCAGCGCGCCCGACTTTGTGAGGATCGCCGCAGGCACAAAGAGCTTGCCAACATTGAACAATGCGCCAGCAAGCTCAACTGTTTCACACTCTTCGGCATTGGCCCCGAGCGAAAGCGCCGCATCGCGCGCCAGCCGCGCAACACGCCGCGAATGTTCCCCAGCACCGGGATCACGCTGATCGATCGCCTGAAGCAAAACTTCCATGATGGCGCGGCGTATAACTGCCTGCTTTTCACGTGCTTCAACATCACGCGACACATCATCGACAACGACAAGAACGTCGCCGTCAACGGTGACATTATCCGCCCTCGACAATGGTACTGCCGAAAGCAAATGCCAAACGCCTGGGCCCGTGTGAATGGCGTTGCCCGTGACTGCCCGGTTGGACTGCCGGGCCTCGCTGATTGCCCGTTCAGCTGCGGGCAACCAGCGTTCGGGTACAATGCCAGCGAACGTGGCACCAACAAGCTGTGCCGCATCGGCGCCGCGTTCACCGGCAAAATGTGCGTTGACAAAACGGACCTTGCCGCCCTGATCCAAAAGAATGAGCGCACCGGGGTGAGCGTCGGCCACCGCACGCAGAACCTGTTCGCGGGCCGAAATCTCATCCGCATAGGCCCGCGCGGTTTCGGCCTGATGCCGGGCAACCACACTGGCATTGTGCCGCCACAGCGCTATGACGCCAGCAATAATGGCAAGCAAAGCCAAGAGCAGCATAAATATAAGTGAGCGAATACGCTGATCAACACCTGCCAATGCCACATCGCGCGGTACCGACTGAATCAGGACCCATGACGTGCCGGGAATAGTCAGCCCAACATGCAGCCCTTGCACACCATCATGGCCGGGACCTTCTACAAGCTCACCGGGATTTGCTGCCGCCTGCACTTCACCAGCGGATATAGTAGCGTCATCCGAAGTACCAAGTGTGCTGAACAGCATTCGCGGTGCGCCGGACGCCACGACAGACAGCAGCGTTTGATAACCAGTATCACCGGCAAGCGGCCCGCCACCCGCGAAGGCCGCAATTGGCAGCCCACGCGAGGCGATCACATATCCGACAGGAGCGGCATCAGATGGCGCCTGCAACGGTGCAATCACAGCCATGAACATTGCCGTCTTGCCGTCCTCATCAGCGATAATAGGCCCCGCCGCACCATCGGACAGCGCGCCGGTCAAGGTAGAGATTTGTGAGGCTGCGGGCCTGTACCCCGGTGTCGAGGCCACAACATCGTGCGCGGCATTGATGATGGCCACGCCACCGCCGCCAGGCTGAGACGACGCGAACACGCCGCGCTGACCAAGGCTGGCAATATAGCTGGCCAAAAACGCCTGCTGCGCCGCTGCAGTCTGGCTCAAGGGACCCGTGCCCGTGCCGGTTTCCGCCAGATAGAGTTGAACTGTGGGATTACCGGCCACCGCACGCAGCGCGGCATGTGTCGCCGCGGCCCATCCGGCTGTTTTGTCTACCGCGTCTGCGCCGGTCTTTGCCAACCGTTCCTGCCAGCGCGACGTCTCAAACGCGCGCTGAGATTGCGCAATGTGAAACACGCCCCAAACCAGCGCCATAACAGCCAGAAATACGGCAGCACCAATCAGGACGCCATGGCGATGCGAAATGCTTTGCGCCGTTGAAGTCACACATTCCCCCTAAGCCGTATGCCCCTAAGCCGTATGACAGCCACAAACAGACAGAATCAAAGGCTGAAATCAACCAGACCTTAATACCATCGGGGCCAAAGTAGAGCGAGGTAATGGTGGAAAGCGCAAACAATGCGCACCAAAACAATTGTCATGGCTCTTTGGGCCGCGTTTCTGTTTGCGCCGTTGCAGGCGCATGCGCAGGACGTGTTCCATTCCGGCACACCCGGAACACAGGGCTTTACGTTCTTTCCGTTCTGGCAACAGGTGCTGACGGATATGGCGAACGCACGCCCAGAGCGCCCAGAGCCGATGCCGTCCCCATCGGCGGCGCTGCACAGCCCTGCTGTGCAAGGTGCAAAACCCGCCATCTTTACACCCGCCGCATTCAAGCCCACTGAAGCTACAACACCCAATTCTGCCTGCGTGAATTTGCGCACCTGTCTGCCGCGCGCATGGCTGACATTCCTCGATACTTTGCGCGGCCAATCGCGTCAGGCCCAGATGAACGCCGTGAACCGCTGGATGAACACGCGGCCCTATATAGAAGACTGGACCAATTGGGGCGTGCCCGATTACTGGGAAACCCCGGCCGAGTTTCTGAGCCGCGGCGGCGATTGCGAAGATTTTGCCATCGCCAAATATTTCAGCCTGCGCAGACTTGGCTTTGCCGATTCCGATTTGCGTATCGTGATCGTCAACGACACGAACCTGAATTCGTTTCACGCTGTGCTGAATGTGCGTTTGGACGGTCAAACATGGCTGCTGGACAACCAGCTTGCGCAAGTCGTGCCGATGGCCATCGCGGTGCAATACAAGCCGGTCTATTCGCTGAATGCACATAATTGGTGGATGCATTCCATCCCGCAACTGACGGTCAGCACGGTGACGCTGTCGGCCAATGGCACTTCGGAACGTCGCGGATTGTTTGAATAAAAACCTGCGCGCTGAGTTTGCGGGCGGCACATTCGGGTGAGCAAAAAGGGTTGGTGTGGCGGCTATTTGCGAGCCCGAAGAATGATGGCGCACCGGGGAAGATTCGAACTCCCGACCCCCAGATTCGTAGTCTGGTGCTCTATCCAGCTGAGCTACCGGTGCGCAAGGCCAGCGAAGCGATATTCGCGGCGCGGCAGAACCTATGCAGGCCCGCCCGCGAACGCAAGCATTGATCGCATCCCTGTTTGCCGCGGCATTTGCCGCAGGTTGGACGCGCGTTAGCCGCCCGGCCCGGCCGCACCGGACAATGGCCCAAAACGGGCAAGTCCCCTCGTGATATGCGAATTTCCTTTCCGCTTCCCCCCAACCTTGCCCTTGTCCAGACCGCGCTGCGTGGTTAAGACTGCTTTGCAGCCGTTCTTCCGGAAATCGGGGTTTAGACGGGCTGGGCAACAGTTTGGGCGCATCGGCCGCCCAGGGCGGACGAACAAGCATCGGACGCGAGCGGAGAGGCAGTTCATGAGGGGAATTTCGGCAGCAGGAACAGGCGCGCTGCGCAAGCATGCGATGCTGGCTGGGGCATTGGCATTGGCACTGGGCATGAGTGCCTGCGGCAGTGTGGATAACGCATTGTTCGGCAGCAGCGGGCCGTCGGCAGAGCAAACCGCACCGGACCGCGGACTGGCTGGCACCTTGCCCGGCGCGGGCACCCAGACGCGCAGCAGCGGCCAAATCACGGCTGGCACCCTGCCCATTTCGGGCGCCACGGCGACGGGCGTGAATATCACCCCGGTGCCAATCGAGGGCGGCACCGACACGGGCACCGCCGTCAACAAGAAGATTCAGCAGCTTCGCAATGAAATGGCGGACATGCAGGACAAGCTGGTGGCCAACGCACAGCGCCTGTCGGATCTGCGCGGCTCTGCCGTTGCATCGGCCACCGCCTATCACCAATCCAAGGCACAGATCACCACGCGCCTTCAGGTTGGCACCACACGCGGCAACCCCGAACTGGTCGGCGAATGGAACCAGGCGCAGAGCGCGCTGGACCAGATGAGCGGCAACATCAACGCGATGAACGCGCTGGGCACCGACATCGCCAATAATTCGTCGCGCGCCCATTATGTGCTCGACACCATTCAGGCGACCTTCAATGTCTCCGGCGCGGTGGACGAAGATCATCGCCAGCTTTCGGTGCTGCAGGACGAAACCAACCAGACCATTGTGCTGATCGACAAACTGCTCAGCGAAGTCTCGGCGGATGTGCAACGCCAGACCGCCTATGTCGCCAATGAGCGCGCCAATCTGACGACCTTGGCATCGGCCATCAAAAACGGCGAGCTTTATGGTGCCGATCTGGGCACATCCATGCTGCCGGGGCCGACACAGGCCAGCTATACCGGCGGCGGCAGCGGCAATGCGCTGGTGACGATCCGGTTCGATCAGCCCAATGTCGAGTATCAACAGATCCTCTACACCGCACTTAATCAGGCGCTTCAGGCCCAGCCGGGCGCCTCGTTCAGCGTCGTCGCCGTGTCGCCGACACGCGGCACCGCCGCCGCCGTGCAACTGGCCCAGACCGCGGCCAAGCGCCATGCGCAAGAGGTAATGCGCTCGATGACGGATATGGGCGTTCCGGCCACGCGGCTGGCGGTTTCCTCCACCACCGATCCGGGTGCGCGCTCCAGCGAAGTGCGCGTCTTCGTGCGCTAAGCCACACAATTTCGATATTTGCCGGGCGGGCGCGGGGGCAAGGCTTTCCGCGCCTTTATCTTGTGCGCCGCGCCGTGCAAACCACATCGACTTGTTTTTCTGATTGCGACACCCCCTCCCCCTTTGGCGAACCGCGATACGCAAAGCACAAGTGTTTCAACAGCCCGCGCATCATCGCTTCCAGCCCGGCATCACCGCCCGGCATTCTTATCGCGCACATTATACGCGCACCCGCGAGAGCGTGGATAAGTTCGCGTTATGGCGCCGGTGTTAAAAGCTGTTTTGTCAGATAGGCGGCCGTTGCCGCATCCGCTTTTGCCCATGAGGCATGACGCAGGAAGCCGTGAATTTCGTTGGGGATCACCAGTTCCTCATACGCAATGTGATGCGCATCCAGACGGCGCGCCAGATCAATCGTCTGCGAAAAATTCACATTGCGATCATCATCGCCCTGAATCAGCAGCACCGGCGATTTCCATGTGTCCATGCTGGCAATTGGCGAGGAGTCGAACGCGATCTTCATCGCCTGTTCGCGATCGCCCTTTTCATAACGCTTGGTGGTTTTGCCGAACCACACGCCAAGAAACGCAGACCAATCATGCACGCCATGCAGATCGACGCCCGCCTTGAACACATCGGAATTGCGCGCCAGCCCCATCGCCGTCAGATAGCCGCCATAAGAGCCGCCCCAGATGCCGATGCGATCCGCATTCACGCCCGGCAGTTTTTGCAAATAGCGCGCACCGGCCAGCACATCCTGATATTCGGCGGCGCCGGTTGGTCCCGCATGATCGGGATGATGAAATGCATGACCATAGCCAATGCCCAAACGATAATTCACCGACAGCACGGTAAAACCGTGATTGGCCAGATACTGATTCACCGCATAGGCATTGGCGTAATAATCCATGTAATGCCATCCCAGCAGCATCTGCCGCGGCGGGCCGCCATGCACAAAAATGATGCCGGGCTGTTTTTCCGTCACGCCATCCTTGCGGAACAATTGTCCATGGATTGTCAGCCCGTCTGGTGACGTGAACGTCACCTGCTCAGGCACCACCAGCGCGCTTTCGGGAAAATCTTCGGGCACCTGCGCCGCGTTTAATGTGTGCGGATTGCTGGCATCCATGCCAACCATCGCGACCGCGGGCGGCGCCTTTGGCCCCGCCGCGATAAACGCCACGCGGCCAGCGCTGGCGGCAACCGGCGACCATTGCAACGAGCCGCCCGATGTCAGATCGCGCGGGGCGGCGCGGTCCACTGGCACTTTGTAAATATGGCGGCGGTCATCATCGCCCGCGCTATTGCCGGTGTTGGCATCATAAATCATGAAGCGCTTGTCGCGGCTTTGCACCACATGTTCGACCATGTACGCGCCCGGCGTCAGCAGAACCGGCGCGCCGCCCGCCAGCGGCAGCGAATACAAATGCGGCCAATTATCAAGATCGGCCAGAAACACCAGCCGATTACCCGCCGCCCAATGCAAATTCACCTCGCCCGCCGTTTCAGGATACGAACCCAATAATGTGTTCGGGCTTTGCCAGACTTTGCGGCCCGCGCCGGTGCGCGCATCGGCCACCCACAGCGAAAAGGGCGTAGGCGTCTGTTGCAAAATCGGCTGCGGTGCGCCGCCCTTGCCCGCGATACGCGCGAACGCAATGCGTGTTCCATCCGGCGACCAGCGCGGGAAACGATCACGATTTGTCGATGGCGCCAGATAGGTGAGCGTTTTTTCTTTCAGCGTATAGACACCAATAAACGCATGGTCGCTGCCGTCACGATCAGAGACAAAAGCAAGGCGGCTGCCATCCGGCGAAAATTGCAAATCCTTGTCATCGCCGCGATCAAAAAACAGGGCTTGCGGTTTTGCCTTGCCATCCAGTGATGCGGTCCAGACTTTGTGATCCTTGATAAAGGCAAGCTGACCCGTCGAAGAAATTGCGGGGTGATCGCCCTCTGCAATTTTGACCGGCGCATGGCTGATGAGCGAGGCCGCCCAGATCGTTACCTTGGGCTGATCGGCTGAGGAATCGGGATCGGGCGCCAGATCACCCTTGGCTGGCCAGTTCGCATCATGATCGCCGCCGCGCACATACACCAGATTCGTGCCATCGGGCGAAAAGGTGAGATGGGTAATCTCCTGACCATCATCAGCGGTGTAATGCGTGATCTGGTGGGCGCGAAATTTTGGCCCTTCGGCAAACCACACATTGCGCACGCCGTTCAGATTGCGCACCCAGGCAATGCGATCCGCATTTTGGGCCGCTACAATCTCTGACACGAACGGATAGGACAGCACCTGATCCATTGTGAAATTGTTTTGTGCAGTCGGAGTGACGGGCGCATCCGCAATCGCAGGCGCGCAAAACGCCAGCGTGACGAATCCAGCCATGATTATGGCGCGGCGAAACGGAATCATGTGCAAAGCCCCCGAATAATCTCGCACGCAGAATCTAGCGCGTTTTGCGCCGTGTGCAAAAATTATCGGGTGACCTGTTTGGCATGACGCAGCGGCCGCAGGAATACGCGCGTGACCAGCGGCGCGGTGGCGATAATTTTTTCGCTGAGTTCGCGCGCAGCTGCTTCGACCTCGCCGCCGGGCAGATCATCATCGAAATCGATTGTGATTGCTGTCAACACATCATTGGGGCCCAGATGCAGGGTCAGAATTTCCGGCGCGGACAGAATGCGCGTATCGGCGCTCAGGATTTCACGAATGATGCGCCGCGTTTCAGGCGCCGCCGCCTCGCCCGTCAGAAGGCTGCGTGTTTCGGTGGCCAGAAAAATTGCGATCAGCACCAGCAGACTGCCGATACCGATGGAGGCCGCACCATCGGCCCACAAAAATCCGCCCAGATCAGACAGCGCCACACCAATCAGCGCCAGCACCAGCCCGGCCAATGCCGCGCCATCTTCCAGCAGCACGGCAAAGATCGACGGGTCTTTGCTGAGGCGCATGGAACGCAACAGCGAATTGCGCATATTGTCTTTGCGAAATTCGCGATAGGCGACGAAAAATGATGCACTCTCAAACGCGATGGCCGCGCCCAGCACCAGATAATTGATCCAGGCGCGTGTGATGGGTTCGGGGTGAAAAAGTTTGGATGCACCTTCGTAAATCGACACCGCACCGCCAGCCATGAAGATCAGCAGCGCCACGACAAAGGCCCAAAAATAAAGCTCCATGCCGTAACCAAACGGGTGGCTTTCGCTGGGCGGACGCGCGGCGCGCGACATGCCGAACAACAGCAGCGCCTGATTGCCGGTGTCGACCGTGGAATGGATCGCCTCGGTCAGCATGGCGGTGGAGCGCGTAAACGCGAAGGCGGTGAATTTTGTGGCGGCGATGGCAAGATTGCCGGCTAATGCGGCATAAATTGCCAGTTTGGAATCGCCCGTCATCGTCGTCTTTCATGCCCAGTTACGCTACGCCAGTGCTTACGCGACACCATGATCCTTGAACCAGGTTTGCATGCCCGCCCACGCGGTTTTGGCATCCGCTTCGTTATAGGATTCGCGATAATCTGCAAAGAAGCCGTGGCCCGCATCCTTGAACACGACAATCTTGCTGTCAGTGTTGCCCGCTTTGGCAAGCGCCGTGCGCATCGCTTCCACATCAGCGGCGGGAATGCCGCGATCCAGCCCGCCATAATAGCCCAGCACCGGCGCCTTGATCTGTACCGCCAGATCCAGCGGGTAATGCGGGCGCAAGGGGCTGAGCGGTTCTGGCCCGCGAAGCTGTCCGTAAAACGCAACACCGGCTTTGACCTTTGGATTATGCGCGGCGGTGAGCCAGACAATGCGCCCGCCCCAGCAAAAGCCGGTGACACCAAGACGCGACAGGTCCGCGCCATCGCCGGATGCAAAATCAAGCGTCGCATCGCAATCGCTCATCACTTCGCTGTCGGGCACCTTGGCGACGATGTTCACAAACAGATCGTGCAGATTGTCCATGCCGTATTTGCCGGGATCGCCATAACGCGCATAAAGCGACGGCGCGATGGCGTAATACCCCAGTCTGGCAAAGCGGCGGCAGATATCTTTTATGTGTTCATGCACGCCGAACACTTCTTGAACCACCAGCACAATTGGCAGGTTGGTTCTGCCCGCGGGCTTTGCGCGATAGGCCGGAATTTTTCCGGCTGAAACAGGCACCGTCACCTCGCCCGCATCCAGCCCGGTATCCGGTGTGTGAATCACTTCGGCGCGCAAGGGCCCGGCGGCCAGCGCAAAGCCGGTGACAAGTCCGGTGGCGGCAAAGCCGCGGCGCGTGAGAACCAGCCCGCCCGGCTTCGTGTCGTCGTTTTTCGTATCATCGTTTTTCATGGCGTCACCTTTTCTGTTCAGCGTGGCGCGAAATGATCGCGATAGGATTTCTGGGTGCCCAGCGTCTCGGCCTCATACACACCGCGCGCAATGGCGCGGGCCATGCAATCGCCCGCCATCAACCCGATGCGCATCACCTCGCGCGGGCGAATGCCGGAGAGTTTGCGTTTGCCGGTGGACATTGCGAACACAATGTCGCCGTCAAACGGCGTATGCACGGGGCGCAGCGCGCGCGCGAATCCGTCCGTCGCCATAATGGCTACGCGCTTTAACTCCACCTTGGTCAGATCGGCGTCGGTCGCGACAATGCCAATGGCCGTGTTGGCGCGCGCACGCACGGCGCCCTTCATGTCGGCGGGAAAGTCCAGATCCATTTGCGGCAAGGGGCCGGCCGGCGCACGCCCGCCAAATTCGCCCGCCTGTTCCAGCGGATAGGCCCAGAACACATCGGTGCCCGGTATGATGGGCGAGCCCACCGCGTTCACCGCCACCAGTGCGCCCACCGTGAAGCCGTCATCACTGTGGCTGGAGGCACTGCCCAGCCCGCCCTTGTATATGCCCGCCATCGCGCCCAGCCCCGCGCCCGCATTGCCCAGCGCAAAATCGGCGCGCGCGTTTTCGGCGGCGGCACGGCCCAGCGCGCGATAGGGCGGCTCATCGCCCCAATCCTTGTTACCGCCATTGGCCAGATCGAACAGGATGGCACCGGGCACGATGGGCACACGCGGCGCACCGGGGGCGATTTCGAACCCGCGGCCCTGCCCGCGCAAAAACGATTGCACGCCCGACGGCGCATCCAGCCCAAAGGCCGAACCGCCCGACAGACAGATTGCATCCACCGCACCGGCCAGTGATGTAAGCTCCAGCGCCTCGACATCGCGGGTGCCGGGCGCGCCACCGCGCATATCGGCCACACAGGCATAGGGCGCATCGGCCAAAAGCACCGTGACGCCGGTGCGCATGGCGGCATTTTCGGTGTTGCCCACCGATAGCCCCGCCACATCCGTAATGAGATTATGCTTGCCTGGCCCGATCATGGCGAAGACGCTAGCCTTTGCTTCGCTGTTACGAAAGAGAACGAAATGATCCGCATCAAATTCTGTACCGCCCTTTTTGCGGCCCTGCTTCTGGCTCTGCCAGCAGCGGCGCCCGCACAGGCGGCCAATACCGCCCTTGCCGCCCATCACATGATCGCATCGGCGAATCCCTATGCCTCCAAAGCGGGCTTGGAAATGCTGCGCGCTGGCGGCTCGGCGGTGGATGCGGCGATTGCGGCGCAGATGGTGCTGACCTTGGTGGAGCCGGAATCCTCTGGCATTGGCGGCGGCGCGTTCATGATGCTGTACGACGCCAAAACCAAAACCATGACCAGCTTTGACGGGCGCGAAATTGCACCAAAATCTGCCACGCCGGGCATGTTCTTGGATGCAAACGGCAAGCCGCGGCCCCATCTGGATGCGGTGCCGGGCGGGCTCAGTGTTGGCGTGCCGGGCGTCGTTGCGATGCTGGAAATGGCGCACAAAAAATACGGCAAGCTGCCTTGGGCGAAATTGTTTCAACCCGCGATCAAACTGGCCGAAGACGGTGTGCCGGTGGGCAAGAAACTGGCGGCCACCATTCGCCAATTCGCGGCGATGAAAAAAATGCCGGATATCCGCGCCTATTTTTACCACAAGGACGGCACGCCACTGAACGAAGGCGAGATTTTGAAAAATCCGGCGCTGGCGCAAACCTTGCGCATCATCGCCAAGGACGGCGCCAAAGCGTTTTATCATGGCGCGATTGCGCAAGCGATTGTGGACAAGGTGCAAAACGCGCCGGTCAACAAGGGCGGTATGACATTGGCCGATCTGGCGGCGTACAAGCCGGTGGAACGCAAACCGGTTTGTGGCCCCTATCGCACCTATCGCATCTGTTCGATGGGCCCGCCCAGTTCCGGCGGCATCGCGATTGTTCAGATATTGGGCATGCTGCAACATTTCCCCAAAAGCGATCTGAAGGCGCAATCGCTTTCCAAAGTGCATCTGTTCACACAGGCCAGCCGTCTGGCCTATGCTGACCGCGCCAAATTTCTGGGCGACCCGGCCTTCATCGACGTGCCGGTGAAGGGGCTGATCAATCAGGACTACATCGCCAGCCGCGCCAAACTGATTGATCCCAAAAAAGACATGGGTGAAGCGACGGCCGGCAACCCGCCCACCGATCACGCCGATCTTTATGCGCCTGAGCGTTCGCGCCAATTGCCGGGCACCAGTCACATGTCGATTGTCGATGACAATGGTCAGGTGGTTTCGATGACGACGACGGTTGAATACGTCTTTGGTTCGGAAATGATGGCGAAGGGATTTTTCCTCAACAACCAGCTCACCGATTTTTCGTTCGATCCCACGCTTGATGGCAAGCCGGTCGCCAATGCGCCCGAGCCGGGCAAGCGCCCGATGAGCGCGATGTCGCCGACGATTGCGTTCAACAAGGACGGCAGTTTCAAACTGGCCACCGGATCGCCGGGCGGCCCGTTCATCATCGAATATGTGGCGCAGGATATATCCGCGATGCTGGATGATGGGCTGAGCCCGCAAGCCGCCGCCGCGCTGCCCCATTATGGCAATCTGAACAGCCCGACGATTTTGGAAAAAGGCACCGCGCTGATGAAGCTGGCACCTGCGCTGAAAGCGATGGGCCATACGGTCGTGCCCTACACACTGAAGAGCGGCATTCACACGGTTGAAGCGGTGAAGGGCGGTTATATTGGCGGTGCCGATCCGCGCCGCGATGGTGTGGCGTTGGGGGATTAATTTTAAATGTTTCCACCCTTCGACAAGCTCAGGGTGAGGGTTTGAGTTCACTTCACCTCCCCTCAAGGGAGAGGTGGAATTATTTTTATGATTTCCGCGCTACGACGAACAAACGCTGGAACGGATACAGCGTGACGCCGCTTTTGCGCATGGGATAGGCGCGGGCGACGCGCACACGATACTGCTCCAAAAATGCCTCGCGTTCGTCGCCGTCCAGCGCAGCCGCAAAGGGGCGCAAGCCCGTGCCGCGCATCCAATGAAACACCGCATCTTCGCCGTGCAGCACTTGTAAGTACCGCGTTTCCCAAATGTCGATATTCGCGGCGTGGGGTTCCAGAATATCGAAATAGGTTTCGGCTGTTTGCACATGGCCGTAATCGCGCACGGCGTTTAATTTCTTTGCCCAGGGCCCGGCCTTTGCCACATCCTGAATCAGTGTGTGACAGGGCTCGGAAAAATTCACCGGAACCTGAAAGGCAAACACGCCGCCGGGCGCAACATGACCTATCAAACGCGGCAAAAGATTTTTGTGATCGGCTATCCATTGCAAGGTCGCGTTGGAAAACATCACATCACATGGCGCATCCGGTTTCCATTGCGCGGCATCGGCCAATTGCCATTTTGCGCGCACACCAGATGTAGCGGCTTCGTCCAGCATCTCTTGCGATGCATCCACGCCGGTCAATTTTGCGCGGGGCCAGCGCGCCGCCAACAGCGCGGTGGAATTGCCCGGCCCGCACCCCAGATCAACCACGCTGGCGGGCGCATCCATATCCACACGCGACAATAGCTCAACCGCCGGGCGCGTGCGCTGCGTGCCAAAGCGCAGATAGGTTTGCGGATCCCATGCCATTATTGCGTACCCCGATCCGGAATGATGATGCGAAAACAGGTGCCGCTTTCGCCGCTATGTTCCAGCACAATATCGCCGCCATGCGCGCGGCTCAGATCACGCGCAATCGCAAGGCCAAGGCCGGAGCCGCCCACACTCGCGCTGCCGGCAAAAGGTTGAAACAGACGCGCCGCAATGCTGTCAGGAATCCCCGGCCCGTTATCCGTTACATCAATCGTCACCCGGCCAAGATGGCGCGACGCGCCAACGCGAATATTATGGGGGCGCTCATTTTGACACGCGCTTAATGCCTGCGCCGCGTTGCGCACCAGATTGAGCACGATGCGAAACAGAAATTCGGGATCGGCATCAATTTCCAGATCCGGCGGCACAGTGTTTTCAAACGCGATCGTTTCATCCAGACCCGTCATCGAGATCGCGGCCAGTCCTGCTTCTTCGACAATCGGTGACAAATGCAAGCGGTTGCGCGCAGGCGGATTTTCATCGGCGCGGCCATAGCGCAACGTGTTGGTGGCCAGCGACACCGCGCGGTCGATAGCGGCGACAAGACGCGGCGCCAGTTTTTGCACCACCGGATCCTGGCTGGCTGAAAGCCGGTCGGAGGCAAGCTGCGCGCTCGACAAAATGTTGCGAAGATCATGCTGGATCTTCGCCACCGCGGTGCCCAGCGCGGCAAGCCGCGTTTTCTGTTGCAGCGAGCCATAAAGATCGCGCTGCATCGCGGCCAGCTCGCGTTCGGCAATGCCGATTTCATCGCGCCGTGCGGAAGCAGCCATGATGCGTTCGGGATCTTCCGGGTTGTCGCGGAAATTGACCATGCCAAGCGTGATGCGCCGCATGGGGCGCACCAGCACAAAATACAGTGACAGAAACACCAGAAACGCAGAGACCAGCGAGATCGCCAGCGCCAGCAACGCCATGCGCCCGGCAAAGGCCAGCAGATTTTCGCGGATCGGCGCTTCGCCGACAATCACTTCCACCGTTTCGGCGCCGGTGATGTGTGTTGGCGCAATGACATGCAAAATGCGGTTGCCGCCTTTAAAAATGCAATCCAGCGCGTGCACCATGTCGGTCCACAAATTGGCTTTGCGCCGGTCGATGGTGACATCGATATGGGCGGGCATATCCGACATCAAAAAAAGTTCGCGCTGGTCGGCGCGTTTCAGCATCACAGCGGCGGCACCCGCGCGCTGCAAAAGCTCGCTGCGCAAGGCGGGCGAAAGCTGTTCGCCGCCCAATTCGGTGAAGGGCAAAATCGCGATTTCCGCGCTTTCGATGCGGCTGTCCAGAAGGCTGGCGTGATAGCGCCCGATCGAGGGCACAAAAATCATGGTTTCGCTGATCAGGATATAAATCAGGGTGAGCAGCAAAAGGCGGCCGGAGAGACTGTGCGCAACAAGTCTCCATCCTTCGCTCAGACGTAAACCAACCCGACCCGGCATGGCGCCATAGAGCATAAAGAGGGGCCAAAACCAAAGCGAACCGCCATATTCCGGCGGCCCGGATTGCCCCCTTGTCCACCACCCGGAGAAACCGGCCCAAGCCCCTGACAAATCTGTCATAATGTATGGGCCAAACAGCTATGGTCCCGTTTGAACGGGCCTGCCGGGAAGCCCGCCCAAAACCGCGGTTGACAGGCACGCCGCGTCTGCTTAGAAACCGGCTCCCTTTTGGAGGGCGAAGGCCGGGAAAGCGGCCGAAAACACAGCCCCTCGAGGAGCATGGGTCATGAAACGCACGTATCAGCCGAGCAAGATCGTCCGCAAGCGCCGCCATGGCTTCCGCTCGCGCATGGCGACCAAGAACGGCCGCAAGGTTCTGTCCCGCCGCCGCGCCCATGGCCGGAAGAGACTGTCGGCCTGAATTTGGCGCCGAAACCCGGCAAAACCCCCGATCTTGTGCTTGATCGCCTGAAAACACGGGCAGATTTTTTGCGTGCCCAGCGCGGCATCCGCCGCAGCGCGCCCAGCCTGAGCCTGGAAGTCTGTGCCACGCCTGTGCCAGTGCCCGGCCGTATCCGGGTGGGCTTTACCGCCAGCCGCAAGGTTGGCAATGCGGTGGCCCGCAACCGGGCCAAGCGCCGCCTGAGAGAGGCGGCTGCGGCCCTTCTTCCCCTTTATGGCGAGGACGGCAATGACTATGTTCTCGTCGCGCGCAAGGCGACGCTTGAGCGGCCCTGGGCCGGGTTGCTCAGCGATTTGTCCAGCGTGCTTCAAGCGGCCCATGCCAAGTCCGGCCGGTCGAAACCGGGAGGGCTCCCGTGACGGATCAGCAGACCACAGATCACCGGGCCGCAGATCATCAGGCCGCGGATCACCACGCATGCACCCACAACACCATGATTTCTGTACCTGCTTGGCGGCGCACGCTGCGTTTTGCCGCGGTGCTGCCGATCCATGCCTACCGGCTGTGCATTTCGCCGCTGTTTCCACCCTCTTGCCGCTTTCAGCCGACCTGTTCGCAATACGCGCTGATTGCCATTAAGACCCATGGCGTGTTGAAAGGCGGCGCATTGGCCGTGCGGCGCATCGGCCGCTGTCATCCCATTTCCTGGCTCGGCGGTTCGTCGGGCTTTGACCCGGTTCCACCTGTCAAATAGGCCGTCGCCAAAAAGACGGAAAAACATGAACGAGAACAATCGCAACCTTCTGCTCGCCATCGTCCTCAGCGCCGCCGTGTTGTTCGGCTGGCAATATTTCATGGCCAAACCGCAAATGGAGGCACAGAAGGCCGCCCAAACCAAAATCACCGAACAGCAGCACCAGAACGGCAAAGCGCCAATTGCGCCGCCCGATGATGCGGCGATTGGCGCACCGGCCGCACACACACGCGCGCCGGTAAAGAGCACCGTGCTGTCGCGCAAGGATGCGCTGGCACAAAGCGGCGCGCGCGTTGCCATCGACACGCCGACGGTTGCCGGTTCGCTGCGCCTGACGGGCGCGCGCTTTGATGATTTGCGGCTGAAGAAATATCGCGAAACGATTGACCCCAAGAGCCCGGCTATCGTTCTGCTGGCGCCGTCGCACACCGCCTTTCCCTATTACGTGGTGTTCGGCTGGGTCGCGCCCAACGGCTCCAACATCGCTGTTCCTGACGACAAGACGCCGTGGAAGCTGGTGCAAGGATCGGTGCTACAGCCCGGTGCGCCGGTGGTACTGCAATGGGACAATGGCCACGGTCTGACCTTCAAGCGCACCATCGCGGTGGACGATCAATATATGTTCACCGTCAATGATGCGGTGATCAACAACAGCGCCGAGGCGGTGAAGCTCTACCCCTATGCGTATGTCGCGCGCGATGGCGTGCCCAAGGCGCAGCATTACTGGGTGGTGCATGAAGGCTTTGTCGGCGTTGCCGATGGCAGCCTGAAAGACCCAACCTATGACCATTTCAAGGATGACGGCACCGAGCCGGAAACCTTCAAATCAACCGGCGGCTGGCTGGGCATTACCGACAAATACTGGATGGCCGCTGTCATCCCGCCGCAACAGGATACATTCGACGGCGGCTTCCGCGCCCCGAAAGTGAATGGCATACACGCCTACCAGGCTGATTACCGGCTGGGCGCGCGCGACATTGCACCGGGCCAGACCATTGATGTGCCGCATCATCTCTTTGCGGGCGCCAAAGTTGTTTCCATCATCCAGGGCTATGAAGCCAAATTCGGCATTACCCATTTTGATCTGGCGATCGATTGGGGCTGGTTCTTCTTTCTGACAAAGCCGATCTTTTTGCTGCTCGACATTTTTTATCGCTTCATCGGCAATTTCGGCATCGCCATTCTGTTGCTGACGATCACGATCAAGCTGTTGTTCTTTCCGCTTGCCAACACGTCTTACAAATCCATGAGCCGGATGAAAAAACTTCAGCCGCTGATGGAAAAGATCAAGGAGCGCAACAAAGACGACAAGGTCAAACAGCAACAGGAGATCATGGATCTTTACAAGCGCGAAAAGGTGAACCCGGTTTCGGGCTGCCTGCCGATGCTGTTGCAAATTCCGGTATTCTTCTCGCTCTACAAGGTTTTGTTCGTCACCATTGAAATGCGCCATGCGCCGTTCTTTGGCTGGATCCATGATCTGTCCGCGCCGGACCCGACGTGCTTTTTGAACCTGTTCGGCCTGCTGCCCTATGACATTCCAAGCTTTGTGCCGACTTTCCTGTTGATCGGCATCTGGCCGATGTTCATGGGCATCACCCAATGGCTTCAGATGAAGCTGAACCCGGCGCCAACCGACCCCATTCAGGCGCGCATGTTCGCCTTTATGCCGATCATCTTCACGGCGATGATGGCGAACTTCCCGGCCGGGCTGGTGATCTACTGGACATGGAACAACCTTCTGTCCAGCGGTCAGCAATATTACATCATGCGCAGGCAGGGCGTTGAGGTGCATCTGTTCGAGAACATGATGCCGAAATTTCTCAAAGAGAAAATGAAGCGCAAGGCCTCACCCGCCAGCGAATAGAAGCTGAAGAATAGCTGGCAACGAATAGAAGCCCGCGAATAGAAAGGCGGCGTGGTCCCCACGCCAAACTGCGATGAGTGCAGACAATGATCAGGCAAGTAATGATCACGCAGAGTTTGCGCGCAAGCTGTTTGCGGGCGATTGCGATTTTGTCGCCGGTGCCACCAGCATTGACATTGTGCCGCCCGACAGCCTGCCGGAGTTTGCCTTTGTTGGCCGCTCCAATGCGGGCAAATCCAGCCTGTTGAATGCGCTGACGGGACGCAACGCCCTGGCGCGCGTGTCGCACACGCCAGGGCGCACACGGCAGATCAATTTTTTCAATCTTGGCGGGCGCTGCATGCTGGTGGATTTGCCCGGCTATGGCTATGCCAAGGCGTCCAAAACCATGACCGCCGAATGGCAGGATTTGATTCTGGCCTATTTGCGCGGCCGCGCCAGCCTGCGCCGTGTCGTGTTATTGGTGGATAGCCGCCGCGGCATCATGGATACCGATGTTGATGCGATGAAAATTCTGGACCGCGCCGCGGTTTCCTATCTGGTGGTGCTGACCAAGATCGACAAGCTGTCACCGGCCGAGCGTGAACAGGCCCTGGCGAAAGCGCAAGACAACATGAAGGGGCGCATCGCCGCGTATCCGGCGCTGTTTGCAACATCGGCACATGACAAATTAGGGTTGGAGCCGGTGCGCGAGCATTTGGCCGCGCTGGCCGTGGCATGAGCTTTACGCTATAAGCCTGCGATTTTGTTTTTGATTGGGCTTGGGTACCGGGCAATGGCGCTGCAGGACGACCTCACACAAGACAGGACCATGCGCACCCTGGCGCGCTGGCGTTCCACCGCGCGCGTGCTGGTTGAGGCCTTGCCCTATATCCTGCGCTATGACAATCGCAGCGTCGTCGTGAAATATGGCGGCCACGCGATGGAAGGCGGCGTCGCACAGAATTTTGCGCAAGACATTGTGCTGATGAAACAGATCGGCATGAACCCGCTGGTTGTGCATGGCGGCGGCCCGCAGATCGGCGCCATGCTGTCGCGGCTGTCCATCCCTTCCACCTTTGTCGATGGTTTGCGCGTCACAGACGAGGCGGCCATCGAAGTGGTCGAGATGGTTCTGACCGGTTCCATCAACAAGCAGATCGTCAGCGGTATCAATGCGGCGGGCGGGCGCGCCGTCGGCGTTTCGGGCAAGGACGGCAATCTGGTCGTGGCCCGCAAGCTGGAGCGCACCAAGATTGATCCTGTCACGAAGGAACGCGTCACGGTGGATCTGGGCTTTGTTGGCGAGCCGCAAACCATCAACCCCGAAATCCTGCGCACCATCATGGGATCGGACATCATTCCCGTGATCGCGCCGATAGGCGTGGGCGTGAAGGGCGAAACCTACAACATCAATGCCGATACGGTTTCCGGTGCGATTGCCGGTGCGATGGATGCCGCCCGCCTGATCCTTTTGACCGATGTCGAAGGCGTGCTGGACCGTGAAGGCAAGCTCATTCCCAAGCTCACAATTGCCGAGGCGCGCGCCCTGATTGCGGACGGCATTATTTCCGGCGGCATGATCCCCAAAATCGAAACCGCCATCAACGCGGTGGAAAATGGCGTGAATGCCGCCGTTATCCTCGACGGGCGCATCCCCCATGTCCTTTTGCTCGAATTTTTTACCGAGCATGGCGCAGGAACAATGATCACGGCCGCATGATGGGGGCTGTGCGCGGTATTGTTCTTGTCTGTCTGGCAATTTTGCCCGCTTTGTTTGCTGTCCCGGCCAACGCGGCCAATGCGGCCGATGGTTTGAAGATCTGCAATCACACAAGCTATGTGCTGTATGCCGCGACGGGCGTGCAGGAAGGCGCAAGCGTCGAAACCCGTGGCTGGCTGCGCGTGGTGCCCGGCGATTGCCGCATGGCGATCACACACAAACTCAGTTCCAACGCGCTTTATCTTTATGCGCGCTCATCGCAGGCCCATTCCGGCCCCGCACGCGAATGGGGCGGCAATGCACCGCTTTGTGCGAAAGACACAGATTTCGCATTGAAAACACAAATCGGACTTGGTGGTTGTGGCGCAGGCGATGCGTTCCAGATGCCGTTTGCGCTGGTTGATACGCATGGCAAATCATCATGGACTGCAACCTTGTATGACTCGCTTGGATTGCGCACGGCCAATGCCGCTCTTGAAGCCGGTATTGTGCGTCTGTTGAACGATATCGGCTATGACATCGGCAAAGATCATCGCGATCTTCGCGCAGCGGCAGCCGCAGCACTGAAGAAATTCCGGGCGCGCATGAAGCTGCCGCAAACCGCGACAGATGATGATCTGTTCGATGCGCTGGAAACCGAGGCATTGAAGGCCTCGGCTCCAACCGGCTATTCCATTTGCAACGATGCGCAAAAGGCGGTTTGGGCGGCGATCGGCTTGCAGAACGGCAATGATTGGTCATCGCGCGGCTGGTGGCGGATTGCACCGGGCAGTTGCGCACATGCGCTCACCACCGCGCTGACCTATGATCACGTCTATCTGCTGGTCGAACGCAAAGACAAACACCGCATTGTTACCGGGCCAGCAAATTTCTGCATCACGGCGATCACGTTTCAGGTGACAGGGCGCGCCAAATGCAAAAGCCGCGGCCTGGAAGAGGCCGGTTTTGCCGCCACCACCACCAAAGGGCACAGCGGCTATGCCGTTCACATTGGCGAAGACGGGCTTATCCCGCCCGCACCGCGCCTTCATTAGCGTCTATGCCAAAATAATTCAGATGCCAGCGCATATCGTCTTCGGTAAGTGGAAAGGCGATGCCATTGCGCGCGGGCAGCAACGCCTCGCCCTGCAGATGCAGAACAAATGATTGAATTTTGAACGCCGTGCGCATGCTGAGGCCGCCAAGCCAGACCAGCGCGGTGAGCGGCTTGGCCGATTTTGCTTCCAGGACCCGGCGCGCATTGGCCTCGGATGTTTTGGCCAAAAGCGCCAGCGCAGTGATGATCGCCTCGCGTTTGCCAGCTTCGGCCAAGCCTTCAACAAACGCATCATCCAATTCGCCCGCCGCATAGCGCGCGGAAATATTGGAGGCCGTTGTGGCGGCGGATGGCGCGGTCAGATCATCATCAATGTTTTCGATGCGTGCACGCAATTGCTGTGTCAAACAATAGCGCGTTTCGGCATCAAGCTTGTGCCGCTCCGACAATTTTTCCAGCAATGCCGTGCCAACAAAACCGGCAATCCGGCGAATGGCATGTTGCGAAATGTCAT
The DNA here is from genome assembly GCA_040255365.1 of Hyphomicrobiales bacterium. Classification (GTDB taxonomy): domain Bacteria; phylum Pseudomonadota; class Alphaproteobacteria; order Micropepsales; family Micropepsaceae; genus Rhizomicrobium. Next base: position 50,098 of record JBDZUY010000014.1, on the reverse strand, counting down.
TGCGCATGACCAACGGCAAATGCCATTCATGCACATCGCTGGCATGGCTGATGATCTTTTCCAGTGTTTGCGCACGAATTTGCGCGCTGGCATTGGCCAGCAACGCCGACACGGCGGGCACATTCAGCGCATCGCCAATCACGCTGGAGACATTGGCGTTTAATCCACGGCGTTTGGCCACCGCAACCAAGGCGTGATGCGCCTGTGCCGTGGTCACGATCTCGATCAAATCGCTGTCAGACAAAAGCGGCGAATATTCCAGAATGGGTGCCGAAACCGATTCCACATCGGCGGCAAGCGCGCGCACAATATGTTTGGGCACGCAATCCAGCGTTTTGATTTCTTCGGCCAGAACGCGGCGTACGCGCACAAGCTGATCTTTGGCAAGCTGTTCCAGCACGTCGAGGGTCTGCGCGGTCAGCAGCGCACCCTGTGCCTTTGGCAAATCGGGCAGGATATGCGCAATCTTGCGTGCCAGCTCCACGCGCACGGCATCATCACGATCCTGCACCAAAAGAAGATTGGCATCCCCCGGCGCAGACGGATTGGCGGCCACCGCACGGCGCGCCGCAACGCCGCCCTCTTCGGCCAGAAATTGCAGAACTGCCGGATCGGCATCGGCCTGTGCGGCCAGCGCGTCACGCGTGGCTTCGTCGCGATCGCGCAGATATTGCACGATCTCCTCGCGGCTCAGGAGATCAATCTGATTTTTGTGCAGCGTCTTTTTGTTCTGTATGCCGAGCATGTTCTTGCCGGTCCCACCATTCAAACCCTGCGGCCATTGTGCCCGGCGGGTCTTAAGCCTGACTAAAAAGGATTGGTTACCAAGACCTTGGAAAAATCTCGCGAATTTGCCTGCGGCTTGCCTAAGCGCGGCCAATCCCTCATCTTCGCGCCATGTCAGACGCCCCTACAACGCACCGCACAGACAGCGCCGAAGCCCCCGATTTCCGGCACATCGAAGCTTGGGTCTTCGATCTGGACCACACGCTCTACACGCTGGATCATAGCCAGCACAAAGCGATGGAAGATCGTATCTGCCTTTTCGTGCAGAACCATTTTGGCATTGCGCGCGAACCGGCATGGGAGATTCAAAAGCGCTATTTGCGTGAGTATGGCAGCACGTTGGGCGGGCTTGTGCGCCATCATGACGTGGACCCGGACATCTATCACGACGCCGTCAACGATGTGAACGCGCTGGGTCTTGAAACCAACGCGCCTTTGCGTGCCGCTCTGCAGCGATTGCCCGGCACGCGCATTGTCTTCACCAACAATTGCGGGCGCTATGCCAGCCGCGTGTTGCAACGCCTGGGCATTGACGATCTTTTCACCAGCATTGTTGATGCGCGCGTCATGGATTTTATGCCCAAACCGCTGCCTTCTGCCTATGAGGCGATGATTGCCCATAGTGGCATCACACCCGAACGCGCCGCGATGTTCGATGACAGCGTGCGCAATCTTGTGCCTGCACGCGCGCTGGGCATGACAACGGTGTGGTTCAACAACAATGGCGGCCAATCCTATTGGCAGGTTGACGAACACAATCTTCACATCAATTACGAGACCGGCAATCTGCCGGAATTTCTCAGCACCATCAGGATTTGACGACATTATGAGCGACACACTTGCCAAAACCATCGAAGACGCATGGGAAGCGCGCGACACTTTGAGCCCGTCCACCACGGGCGCGGTGCGCGACGCGGTGGACACCGCGCTAAATGATCTGGATAGCGGAAAGCGCCGTGTTGCCGAAAAGCACAATGGTGAATGGCTGGTGCATCAATGGCTGAAAAAGGCGGTGCTGTTGTCGTTCCGCCTGAACGACATGGCCCCCATTGGCGGCGGGCCGGGCGGCGCAAGCTGGTGGGACAAGGTGGCGGCCAAGACGCTGGATTGGGATGCGGCGCGCTTTCGCGAAGCCGGTTTTCGCAGCGTGCCGGGCGCCATCGTGCGCCGCTCTGCGTTCATCGGCAAAGGCGCAGTGCTGATGCCCAGCTTTGTGAATTTGGGTGCCTATGTCGATGAAGGCACGATGATCGATGCCTGGGCGACAGTGGGAAGCTGCGCGCAGATCGGAAAAAATTGTCATATCTCTGGCGGTGTCGGCATTGGCGGCGTGCTGGAACCGATGCAGGCAACACCCACGATCATCGAAGACAATTGTTTTATCGGTGCGCGCGCCGAAGTGGCCGAGGGTGTGATCGTCGGTGAAGGCAGCGTGCTGTCGATGGGTGTCTATCTGGGTCAATCAACCAAAATCATCGACCGCGCGACGGGCGAGATCATGTATGGCCATGTGCCGCCCTATTCGGTGGTGGTATCGGGCAGCCTGCCGCAAGGCGAAAACAAGCCGTCGCTCTATTGCGCCGTCATCGTAAAGCGCGTGGATGCACGCACGCGGTCCAAAACATCCATCAACGAATTGTTGCGCGACTGAATTTTCAAAATTGAATTTCAAGCGGGGATATTTTCATGGATTGGGGACATTATCTTTTCGGCTTTAGTGGACGCATCAACCGCGCCAAAATCTGGCTGTTCATTTTGCTGACCATTGTGGCGCAGGCGATTTTCTTTGCGCTTCTGTGGCCCTTGGCGGGATTTTCGTTTCTGGGCATCTGGCACGCGCATGACAACCCGGCCGCCGCCATATTTGGCGGGCTATCGGGTGCGTCCGCCGGGCTTTTGACAATCGGGTTTTATGTGGCGGTGTTTATTGCCGGGCTGGCCGTCACGGTGAAGCGGCTGCACGACCGCAACAAAAGCGCGTGGTGGCTGATCATATTTTATGTGCTGCCATGGGCGTTGAACATGCGCGCGCTGTCCACCTATCGCACCGGCTTTCATAATTTTGGCCTTCACAATGATGGCCCGTTCACGAACATCGCCATGCATATGGGAAGCAGCATGAGCACCACGATGGGCTTGCAAGGCGGGCTTTTGAGCGCGCTGGCATTCGTGCTGACGGTGTGGGCGTTCGTCGAGCTTTATCTTTTGCGCGGCACGATTGGCGACAACCGCTTTGGCCCCGACCCGCTGGCGGGCAAACCCTGAATCAGGATTTTGCCTGCGCCAGTTCGGCCAAAGCCTCTGCATCAAGCCCCAGCGCCTGCACGATGGGCGCAAACGCCGCCATCTGCTGCATGCCCACGGGGCCAAGCGTCAGCCCGCCATCAATGGTCAGCGCCTGACCGGTGACCCAATCGGCACCATCGCTGGCCAGATAGAGCACACCTTCGGCAATGTCGCGCGGACGGCCGCCGCGCGCGATGGGTTGCGAGTTTTTCGAGGCTTCGGCAATCGCGTCGATGCGCGTATCGGCAATCTGGCTGGGCACGCCCAAACCTTGGGCAAAAATATTCGTCGCGATCAGACCGGGGCAAATACAATTCACGCGAATTTTATCAGCCGCCAATTGCATGGCGCTGATCTTGGTCATGTGGATGATCGCCGCTTTTGCGATGGAATACAGAAGCGGGCCATAGCCGGCCTGCAAACCCGCCACCGAGGCGGTGGAAACGATCGCGCCGCCGCCGCCCGCCCGCATGATCGGCACCGCATATTTCATACCGAACAGGGCCGCACGCACATGCAGATGCATCACCGCGTCAAACCCGTCAGCGCTAACGCCATCGGCGGTATCGGGCGCGCCGCCGGTACCCGCATTGTTGAACAGGCAATCGAGACGGCCAAATTCTGTTTTGGCGGCGTTTACCGCGGCGGCAATGTCGGCTTCCTGTGACACATCGCAGCGCACATATTTCGCCTTGCCCTTGTGATCTTCCTCGATGCGTGCGCCCTTGTCGTCCTGAATGTCGGCGGCGATAACGCGTGCGCCTTCTGCTACAAACAGATCAACTGTGCCACGGCCAATACCGCTTGCCGCCCCGGTTATCACGGCGACTTTTCCTTCCAGACGTCCAGCCATCACGTTCTCCCAAATTGCTTTGTCAAATTTCTGGGCCAAATTGCTTTTGTTGACCATAACCCAACCGGCGTCCTAAATCGCAAGACCCATGACCCACCTTGACCCCATCGCGCTCGCACAGGATTTGATCCGCTGCCCCTCCGTCACCCCAGCGGATGGCGGGGCCATTTCTGTGGTGGAACGCGCACTGAGCGAGATGGGCTTTACCTGTCACCGCCTGCCATTTCAGGCGCCGGGCAGCGAACGGGTCGAAAATCTTTATGCCCGTCTGGGCAGCGAAGGGCCGAATTTCTGTTTTGCCGGGCATACCGATGTGGTGCCGGTGGGCAACCGCGCCGGGTGGCGGCACGACCCCTTTGGCGCAGGCATAGAAAATGGCGTGCTGTATGGCCGCGGCGCATCGGACATGAAATCGGCCGTCGCCGCCTTTGTCGCCGCATCCTCGCGCTATTTGTCCGCCAATACGCCAAAGGGTTCCATCAGCCTTTTGATCACGGGCGATGAAGAAGGGCCCGGCATCAATGGCACATCGGCGGTTTTGCGCTGGCTGAAAGAGCGCGGCGAAACGATTGATCATTGTCTGGTGGGTGAGCCGACATCGGCGGCGCGCACCGGCGACATCATCAAGATCGGGCGGCGCGGCACGATGCGCATCGCAATGACAGCAAAGGGTATTCAGGGCCACACCGCATACCCACAAAATGCGCTGAACCCGATTCCGATTCTGGCCAATCTGGTGGCACGGTTGCACGCGCAGCCGCTGGACAATGGCACCGATCATTTTGAGCCGACGAGTTTGGTGTTCACCACATTCGATGTGGGCAACCCGGCCACCAATGTCTCGCCCGGCGAGGCGAGCGCGGCATGCAACATCCGCTTTAACGACAGCCACACATCGGACGAATTGCTGGCCCATGTTGCGCGCATGGCAAAGACGGTAACGGATGACATGGGCGGCGAAATCACACTGGATCACAATGTCAGCGGCGAAGCGTTTTTGACCGCGCCCGGTGCCTATACCGAATTGCTGCGCGCCGCCGTGCAAAAAATCACCGGACTGGAGGCACAATATTCCACCGGCGGCGGCACATCGGATGCGCGCTTCATAAAAGATTATTGCCCTGTGGCCGAACTTGGCCTGCCGGGCACCACGATGCACAAGACCGATGAATGCATGCCGATTGCGGAGATTGAAACCCTGACCAAAATCTATACCGAAATCCTCACCGCCTATTTCGCGGCCCCGCCAGCATGAGCATCATCGGCGTCGATATCGCCTATATTCGCCGCGCGCTGGCCGCCGCGGTTGAGATGGCACGTTTTCGCGACGATCCGATTGATCGTTTCGATCACACCTATGAGGGGTTTTTCCGTTCCTTCGTTGCCATGGTGGTGGCCGCACCGCTTTATCCGCTGATCGTTGCGGGCGAACGCAGCCTTGTAACGGAAGCCGCCCAAACGCAAGGCGGGGCGCAAGGCTTTGTGCTGCACGCCGTGAACCTGCCCTATTGCATCATCGAAGCAATTTCATATACCGCGGGCTGGATATTGTTTCCGCTGGTGATGATATTCATCGCCCGGCTTGTTGGTGCCAGCGCGCGTTATGTGCCCTATATCGTTGCGTATAATTGGGGTAGCTGCCTTGTTTTCGTGCTGACCGCGTTGATGCATCTGCTGCATCTGGCAGGCGTGCTGCCACTGGCGGCAACATCGTTTCTGTATTTTCCGATCACCATGTTCGCGCTGGCCTATCGCTGGCGCATCGCGCGGCTGGGCCTTCAGGTTCCCGGCACCACGGCGACGGGTGTTGTGATTCTTGACGTGCTGCTTTCAGTGTTCATTGCGGTGAGCGCAGGCAGCTTGCAGGGCGCGCTTGCGTGAGCGGCGATTCCCGCGCCATTGGTATTTTCGATTCCGGCATGGGCGGGTTGACCGTGATGGCGGCGTTGAAAGCGGCCTTGCCGCATGAACATTTTGTTTATCTGGGCGATACCGCGCGGCTTCCCTATGGCAGCAAAAGCACCGAGACGGTGCGCCGTTATGCGATACAGGCGGCAAGCGCGCTGAGCAAACGCGATGTCAAACTAATTGTCATTGCTTGCAACACCGCGTCCGTATCGCTGGATGCCGTGCGGAGCGCGCTGGCGCCCGTGCCGGTGATTGGTGTGATCGAGCCGGGGGCCGAGGCCGCGCTTGCCATTGCGCCGCAAGGGCCCATTGCCGTCATTGCAACCGAAAGCACGGTGAACGGCGGGGCCTATGCGCGCGCCATTCATGCGCGTGCGCCGGATGCCACCGTCACACAAACCGCGTGCCCCTTGCTGGTGCCGATTGCCGAAGACGGGCTGACCAGCGGGCCCATCGCAGAGGCGATTGTGCGCCGTTATCTGGACCCGCTGTTGGCCGCACACAAACCAAAATGCCTGTTGCTCGGCTGCACCCATTATCCGGTTCTGAAAACGGTGATTGCGCAGGTGGCGGGCGAACAGATTGCACTGGTCGATAGCGCACAAACAACGGCGCGTGCCGTTGCCGCGCTTTTGATGGAACGCGGATTGGCCGCACCACAAACAAATCCGCCGCGTGATCAGTTTCTGGCGACCGATGCACCGCAGCGTTTTGCACGCAATGGCGCATTGTTTTTGGGTTCAGACATCGCACACGCCGAGCTCGTCGATCTTTAATAATCCACGCGCACCAGATAAAGCCCGTCTGGCGGGGCAACGGGGCCGCAGGCGCTGCGATCCGCTGCCGCCAGCACGCGGCCCATATCGGCGGGCT
>JBDZUY010000014.1:40003-43292 GCA_040255365.1 Hyphomicrobiales bacterium | reverse complement strand
GGGCCGCAGGCGCTGCGATCCGCTGCCGCCAGCACGCGGCCCATATCGGCGGGCTGCCATTTGCCATCGCCCACGCATTTCAGCGAGCCGACAATCGAGCGCACCTGATTGTGCAAAAATGATCGCGCCGAGGCGGTGACATGAATTTCATCGCCAACGCTGCGCACATCCAGCCGATCCAGCGTTTTGACCGGCGATTTGGCCTGACATTCCGAGGCGCGAAATGTCGTGAAATCATGCTTGCCGATCAGATATTGCGCGCCTTCGTGCATGGCGGCGACATCCAGATCGCGCGTTTGATGCCAGACATGGCCGCGTTCAATGATTGGCGGGCTGCGGCGGCACAGAATGCGATAGCGGTAATGCCGCGCCAGCGCCGAAAAGCGCGCATGAAAATCGGGCGCGGGCAAATCCGCCTCCACAACCGCAACCGGATCGGGGCGCAAAAAATGATTCAGCGCGTCGCGCACCTTGTCTGCGGAAAAATCTTTATCCAGATCGAAATGCGCAACCTGACCCAGCGCATGCACGCCCGCATCGGTGCGCCCCGCGCCGTGCACCGTGACACGCTCGGCTGAAAATTTGAAAATCGCCTCTTCCAGTGCGCCCTGCACCGAGGGGCCATTGTCCTGACGCTGCCAGCCAACAAAAGGCGCGCCGTCATATTCGATGACAAGGCGATAGCGCGCCATCACAACCGCCGCATCACAGGCGTTCGCCGCGTGGCAGTTGGAAGCCGCGCAGCAATTCGCCCGCATCCATCGCCGCCTTGCCCGCGCGTTGCACACGCGTGAGCCGCAATGCGCCCGTGCCACAGGCAATCGTGAGCTGATCGTCGAGAATCTCGCCCGGCGCACCGGAGCCCGTCACCGGTTCTGCATAAAGAATTTTCAGCCGTTCATTTTTGGCCATTGTCCACGCACCCGGCGCGGGCGACAGCGCGCGAATATGGCAATCCACCTCGGCCGCGCTTTTCGACCAGTCGATGCGCAATTCATCCTTGGTGATTTTTTTGGCATAGGTCACGCCGGTTTCGCTTTGCGGATGTTCGACAATGCTGCCGCGTTCCATCGCGGCCAAGGTGCGCGTCATCAAATCCGCGCCCAACCGCGCCAGCACATCATGCAATTCGCCCGCGGTCTTGCGCCCGATGTCCACGCGTTCGGCCATCAGCACCGGGCCGGTATCCAGCCCCTCTTCCATGCGCATCACCATCACGCCGGTTTCGACATCGCCTGCCTCAACCGCGCGCTGTATCGGCGCGGCCCCGCGCCAGCGCGGCAAAAGCGAGCCATGCAGATTGAAACAGCCCAGACGCGGCGCATCCAGAACCGCCTTGGGCAACAGCAAACCGTACGCCACAACAATTGCGGCATCGAGATTAAGCGCCGCAAATTCGCGTTGTGCCGCCTCGTCTTTCAGGCTGACGGGGTCGCGCACCTCCAGCCCATGGGCTGCGGCCAGTTTGGCAATGGGTGAAGGTTCGGCCGCCAGCCCCCGCCCCTTTGGCCGCGGGGGCTGCGAATAGACCGCAGCAATGTCGTGACCGTGGCCCACCAGCTCGGCCAGCGTGGGGGCAGCGAAATCTGGCGTGCCCATGAAAGCGAGGCGCAGAGCCATAGACGCTTAGCCTGCGTCTTTCAGACGCTTTGCCTTGGTGAGTTTGCGAAGCGCAATCGAGCGCTTCAGCTTGGACAGATGATCGAGGAACAAAATGCCCTCCAGATGATCCATCTCGTGCTGCAAACAAGTGGCGAGCAAACCATCGGCTTCCAGCGTTTGCGCCTTGCCGTTGCGGTCCAGATAGGTCGCCTTGATCTGTGCGGGGCGTTGCACGTCATCCCAGATTTCGGGAACCGAAAGACAGCCCTCTTCAAACACCACCAATTCATCGGACATCCAGGTAATTTCCGGATTGATGAAGGCATGCGGATTTCTCTTGCCGTCTTTCTGGTCCAGATCGATCACCAGCACCCGCTTGGGCACACCAATCTGCACCGCGGCCAGGCCAATACCGTCGGCCTCATACATCGAATCGATCATGTCATCGATCAGGCGGCGAATCTCGTCATCAACGGCGGTGACGGGTTCGGACACCACTTTCAGACGCGGGTCGGGCGCGGTAAGGATGGGTCGTATGCTCATAACCGGGAGATAGGCGAGGGGCCCGGCCGGGTCAAGGACCGCCGCCATAACCACCAGGGTTTCCATGGATATTTCACTGATTTTTCTGGGCTTTGCGGTGTTGATCGCTGCCGCCCTTCTGGCCTTTGTGATCGCGCGCGGCCGCGCCAAACCCGCCGAATTGCCGCCGCCCGATACGCGGCTGGACAGCGTGATCGCCCAGCAGGGCGCGATCTCCGAGCGTTTTCAGCAAACCGTGGAGGCGCAAAGCGCGCTGCAAAAGGTGCTTGCCGAACGGCTGGACGCGCTGAACAAACGCCTCGGCGATTCCTTGCACGAAAGCGCGGAGAAAACCGCGGCCACCATCGGCAGCATTGGCGAACGGCTAACCGTCATCGACGAGGCGCAGAAAAACATTTCCGCATTGTCGAGCCAGGTCGTGGGCCTGCAAGAGATTTTATCCAACAAGCAATCGCGCGGCGCTTTTGGTCAGGCGCAGATGGAAACCATCATCGCCGACATGCTGCCCAACGGCGCCTATGAGTTTCAGTTCAAACTGTCCAACAGCAGCCGGCCCGATTGCGTCATCAAGCTACCCGGCAACAAGACCTATCTGATTATCGATTCCAAATTTCCGCTGGAAGGGTTTGAGGCACTGAAAAAAGCGGCCAGCGATGACGAGCGAAAATTTGCCGTCGCGCGCGTGCGAACCGATGTCATCAAACACATCAACGATATTGCGGGCAAATATCTGATCCCCGGCGAGACACAAAGCCCGGCCTTGATGTTTGTGCCATCGGAATCCATTTATGCCGAATTGCATGACGGGTTCACGGACGTGATTCAAAAGGCGCACCGCGCGCAAGTGGTGGTGGTTTCGCCGAACATCTTGATGCTGGCGATCAACACAATGCAGACCGTGATGAAAGATGCGCGCATGCGCGAACAGGCCAGCCAGATTCAAAAAGAGGTTGGCGCGCTGGTAAAAGATGTGGAGCGGCTTGGCGAACGCGTTTCCAAACTGCAATCGCATTTCAATCAGGCTGATGGCGACATCAAAAACATTTTGATCTCGACCGACAAGATTTTGAGCCGCGGTGAAAAGATCGAGAAGGTGGAGCTGTCATCGCCAGACGAACCCAAGGCGCTGCCGGGCAGTTAAAGC
>JBDZUY010000014.1:37544-39903 GCA_040255365.1 Hyphomicrobiales bacterium | reverse complement strand
CTAAAGCGAGCGGCGCGCCTTGAACGCAGCATTCAGCGTACCTTCGTCGAGGTAATCCAATTCGCCGCCCACCGGCACGCCATGCGCCAGCCGCGTGACCGAGATGCCGGACGCCGCCAGAATATCCATCAGATAATGCGCGGTGGTTTGCCCCTCCACCGTTGCGTTCATCGCCAAAATCACTTCGTCGATGCCGCCCTTCACCCGGTCGAGCAGGGGCGCAACGTTGAGCCGTTCCGGCGTGATGCCATCCAGCGCGGACAGCGCGCCGCCCAACACATGATAGCGCCCGCGAAACACAGATGCGCGTTCCAGCGCCCACAGATCGGCGACATCTTCGACAATGCACAACACATGATTGTCGCGGCGCGGATCGCGGCACAGCGCACAGGGCGATGCGGTATCCAGATTGCCGCAAATTTCGCAGGTGCAGATCGCATCGGCCGCGTCGCGCATGGCCGCCGCCAAAGGCTCCAACAGCATCTCGCGCTTTTTCAACAATGCCAGCGCCGCACGGCGCGCCGAACGCGGACCCAGCCCCGGCAATTTGCCGAGAAGCTGAATCAGTTTTTCAATTTCCGAACCTGCTTGCAGGGACGCCATCAGCCACCAAAACCTGAGGGCAGCCCCATGCCCGGCGGCAGGCCCATTTCCTGTGCCAGCTTTTGCATTTCACCAGCGATGCGTTGTTCCAGCTTCATCTTGGCATCGCCATGCGCTGCGACGATCAGATCTTCGACCATTTCGCGGTCTTCGGGTTTGAGCAGCGTGGGATCAATGACGAGTTTGCGCAGTTCCGATTTGCCCGACAGGATCAGCTTGACCATGCCGCCACCGGATTGGCCCTCGACCTCGATCTTGGCGATCTGTTCCTGCATCGCGCCGGCTTTGGCCTGCGCCTCCTTGGCCTGTTTGAAAAGATCGTTCAAATCCATCGCACATCATCCAGTGTTTAAGAATTGTCACTGTCGCTGTCGCCGCTATCGCTTTCGGGCGGCGCTTCAGTAACCGGCATATCATCGCTGGCCAGATCATGCACCGCGACAATCTCTGCGCCGGGAAAACGATCCAGCACAGCGCGCACAAGCGGTTCCTGCGCCACGCTTTCCAGCTTTGCTGCTTTGTCGGCGCGGCGGCTTTCGGCAATGGTGGGCGCACCGCCATCGCGCGCGATTGTGACGAGCCAGCGCGCGCCGGTCCATTCGCGCAGCTTCTGCCCCAGATCGCCGGATAGCGTGCGCGGCGCGCCGGGCGTGGGGCAAAATTCCAGAACGCCGGGTTCCAGCCGCACAAGACGCATATTGTTTTCAATCTGCACGCGCAGGATCGGCGCATTGTTTGCCGCTGCCAGCGCCGCCACATCCTGCAATGTGTGCAAAGCGGGAGCGGTTTGTTCACCCGCATCGCTATGGGCTTCTCTGTGCACTTCGGCGCGCGGCGCGGAGGCCGGTGCTGATGCGGTTTGCGTGTTGGCACGCGGAGCCTGTGCTGATGCTTGCGAAATTGGCGCTTGCGCGCGCGGGCCATTGCCGCCTGTTGGCGCAGACGCGCCGCGCGAAGCGGAGCCGCCATTTTCCAGAACATCACGCACCAATTTGTCGGTCGGCGGCAGATCGGCGGCATAGGCCAGCCGGATCAACGCCATTTCCGCGGCGGCGACGGGGCGCGTTGCATCGCGCACTTCCAGCAATCCTTTCAGCAGCAATTGCCAGGCGCGTGTCAGCGCGGGCACAGGCAATTTTGCTGCCATGTCTGCGGCGCGTTTTGCCTCTGCCGAGCCGCCGTCAAAAAAACCTTCGGCGCCGGGCGCAACCTTGATGCGCGTCAAGAAATGCACCGTCTCCAGCAGATCCTGCATCACGGCCAGGGGATCGGCACCATGATCGTACAGCCCGGCAAGATCGGCCAGCGCATCGGCAATTTTTCCGCCCATCACTTTTTCAAACAAATCGAGCACGCGCCCGCGGTCCACCAGCCCCAGCATGGTGCGCAAAAGATCGGCAGTGATGGTTTCATCTTCACCATGCGCAATCGCCTGATCCATCAGCGACAGCGCATCACGCACCGAGCCTTCGGCGGCGCGCGCAATCAGCGCCAGTGCATCGCGCTCGATCTTTACGTTTTCTTTTTGCGCGATGCCGTCCAGATGCGTCACCAATTCTTCCGCCTCGATGCGGCGCAAATCAAAACGCTGGCAGCGCGACAATACCGTGACTGGCACTTTGCGGATTTCGGTGGTGGCGAAAACAAATTTCACATGCGGCGGCGGCTCTTCCAGCGTTTTCAAAAGACCGTTGAACGCCTGCTTCGACAGCATATGCACTTCGTCGATGATATAGACCTTGTAGCGCGCCGATGC
>JBDZUY010000014.1:0-37444 GCA_040255365.1 Hyphomicrobiales bacterium | reverse complement strand
AAGGCATGGGCGATGCGCCCGGTCGCGAACGCATTGGAGAGCGTGCGCACCAGCGCCTCCTGCCCGATCAGCCCGGTGAAATCGGAGGGGCGGTATTTGCGCGCCAGCACGCGATATTGCTCTGGCTGCCCGGATGGCGTGGCGGGGGCCACATTCAGCCCCAGACCGGGGCCAGCGGCGGAATCCTGATCGGTATTTTTCGTCTCGCTCATGGCACCATCATCGGCGGAATGGCCGCGCGGGGAAAGGCATCTGCCACGGTATAAATTTGGGGGTATCCCTGGGGATAACCTGTGGGCAGCCTGTGTTCGCCTGAGGATTGGGTGAGAGCCCGGCCGCGACCCAAGGCGGATTCGTTGCGGCGTTCGGGCGCTGTCGCGCCCTTACCCTTCCAGACCTGACCCAGTGAAGGTTTTTATGAAGGTGGAAGCCGGCCCGACCCAAGCCGGATTCGTTGCGGCTGCTTCGTTCCCGACCTGACCGGGTTGGCGAGCGGCCTGTCCGAACCAGCTTCCATGACGGGATATAAAAGCTCAGGCAGCAAAATGCGAGTCCGGCGCACAAATTCTCCATGAATCCCCGCTATTCCGGGCGGGTGCGGCGGTGTTTGCCCTTGGTCAGGGCCACAATCACGCCGCGCAGGGTGCTGACCTCCTGATCGGTGAAATTGGCGCGGGTCAGCATGGCGCGCAGGTTGCGCCGCACCTGGCCCACCATGTCGGGCGGATAGAGAAAGCCGGATTTCAAAAGCTCGTCTTCCAGATGCTCGAACAGATGGCGCATCTCTTCATTGGTGGCCGGGCGCGCCTGCCCCCCATGCTCGACGCGCTCAGCCGGGGTCGTATCGCCGCTGCGCAGCCATTCATAGGCATTGAGCAACACCGCCTGACCCAGATTGAGGGACGAAAAATCCGGGCTGGTCGGCACCGTGATGATGGCGGTTGCCAGCATCACTTCGTCATTATCAAGGCCCGAGCGTTCAGAGCCGAACAAAAGCCCGGTTTTCACGCCTTGCGCTGAAACGGCGCGCATGCGGTTTGCCGCTTCGGCGGGTGTCAGCACCGGCTTGGCCACGCCGCGCAGCCGCGCCGTGGTGGCATAGACAAGCTGCAGATCGGCCAGCGCATCGCCCAGATTATCAAACACCCGCGCGCCCTCGACGATATAGGCGGCACCGGCGGCCATCGCATGGGCCTTTTCGTTGGGCCAGCCATCGCGCGGCGCGACAAGGCGCAGATCGGTGAGCCCGAAATTGGCCATGGCGCGGGCTGCGGCACCGATATTTTCGCCCAGTTGCGGACGAGCCAGAATGATGGCGGGGGAAAAATTCATGCGCGTGGGTTTAGTCCGTCCGGGCCGCGCGCGGCAAGGGCCGCGCAAATCGCAGCAACAATGGCGTCGGGCTTTGGTGTGCCGTCAATCACCAAGGCTTCGCTTGGGTCCGGTTCTTCCAGCGTATCAAGCTGATCCTACAACAGCGCCGGATCGAAGAAATGATTTTTGCGGGTTTTCAGCCGCTCTTCCAGCACCGCTTGCGGCACGCTGAGATAGACAAAAACCGCGAGCGGCGCGCCCTGCCGCAGGCGATCGCGATAGGCCCGCTTGAGCGCCGAAGAGGTGAACACGCGGGTTTCGTTCCTCTTGCGCGATGCGGCCATGGCAGCGGCGATAGCGGCCAGCCAACCGGCCCGGTCGTCATCGTTCAGCGGGGTGCCAGCCGCCATTTTCGCCTTGTTGGCCGGGCTGTGAAATTCATCGGCATCCGAAAACCCGGCCCCCAGCCGGTCAGCCAGCATACGGCCAATCGTGGTTTTGCCGGAGCCGGAAACACCCATCACAATGATAATCATGGCGGCTTCAGCCTAGCGGGGTGGCCCGGCGCGCGACAGCCCGCCCACCCGGCCTGCGCTTTGACGCCCGCGCTTTGACGCCTGAGCCCTGCCCGGCTATAGCGACCCCCGAATCCGCCACATCCACCAGACTAGCTGAGGAATTTTATGGACAAGATCAAGGTAGCCAATCCGGTCGTCGAACTCGACGGCGACGAGATGACCCGCATCATCTGGGATCTCATCAAGACCAAACTGATCCTGCCCTATCTTGATATTGATCTGGAATATTACGACCTGTCGGTCGAGCACCGCGACAAGACCGACGATCAGGTGACAGTTGATGCCGCCCATGCGATTCAAAAACATGGCGTCGGCGTGAAATGCGCCACCATCACGCCGGACGAAGCGCGGGTCGAAGAATTCAAACTGAAGAAAATGTGGCGCTCCCCAAACGGCACGATCCGCAACATTCTGGGCGGCGTGATTTTCCGCGAGCCGATCATCGCCAAAAACGTGCCGCGTCTTGTGCCCGGCTGGACCCAGCCGATCATCATTGGCCGTCATGCATTTGGCGATCAGTACCGCGCCACCGATTTCCGTTTTCCCGGCAAGGGCACGCTGACCATCAAATTTGTCGGCGACGACGGCAAAGTGATCGAGCACGAAGTGTTTCAGGCGCCGGGTTCCGGCGTGACGATGGCGATGTACAATCTGGATGATTCCATCCGCGATTTTGCCCGCGCCTCGATGAATTATGCGCTGGGCCGCAAATACCCGCTTTATCTTTCGACCAAGAACACCATCCTGAAAGCCTATGATGGCCGCTTCAAGGATCTGTTCCAGGAAGTGTTCGACGCCGAATTTGCAGACAAGTTCAAGGCCGCGAAGATCACCTATGAACATCGTTTGATCGACGACATGGTGGCCGCGTCATTGAAATGGAATGGCGGCTATGTCTGGGCCTGCAAAAACTATGATGGCGATGTGCAGTCCGACACCGTGGCGCAAGGGTTTGGCTCATTGGGCCTGATGACATCTGTGTTGATGACGCCGGATGGCAAGACGGTGGAAGCCGAAGCCGCCCACGGCACGGTGACGCGCCATTACCGCGAACATCAAAAGGGCAATGCGACATCGACCAATTCCATCGCCTCCATCTTTGCGTGGACGCGCGGACTGGCGCATCGCGCCAAGCTGGACAGCAATGACAAGTTGGCCACATTTGCGCACACGCTGGAGAAGGTCTGTGTTGATACGGTCGAAAGCGGCTTTATGACAAAGGATCTGGCGCTGTTGATTGGTCCCGATCAGAAATGGCTGACCACCGAAGGCTTCCTCGACAAGGTCGATGAGAACCTGAAAAAAGCGATGGGGTAGAACATGGGCGCCACACACACCGCAAAATGTTGTTGTGGCGCCTGTTCCATCACGGTTGAAGGCGAGCCGGTTCTGAACGCCATCTGCCATTGCACCAGTTGCAAGAAACGCACGGGCAGCGCCTTTGGCTGGTCGGTCTATTATCCCGATACACAGGTGCGCGCGAAATCCGGCGAGACGCATGTTTATGCGAAAGCCGGAGATGCCGGTTACAACCGGCACTTCTGCGCGGCCTGTGGCACCACGCTATATTGGAAATCGTTCGGCTTTCTGCCCGATCACACAGGCATTGCTGGCGGCTGTTTTGCAGACGATCCTGTTGGCGCACCGATGGCCTCCACCAGCCACACCGGGTGCTGCACGTGGCTGACATTGCCCGCGGATTGGCCAACCGCGCCATAGGGCAGACCTTCGTCTTTACCCCATCAGGCAAGCACGCCGGGGATGGCTGGCGCCGACATGGAATCAATCAGCGGGCATGTCGCCTGTTCGCCTGCGTCACAGTTTTGTACTGCTTGCGCGAGTGCGCGTTCCATGGAGCGCAGGTCCGCGAGCTTTGTGCGAACCTTTGCCAGATGATCCGCCGCCAGGGCGCGAACCTCGTCACACGCATCTTCGCTTTTGGCCGACAATTCGAGGAGCGTGCGCACCTCACCCAATGTGAAGCCAAGCTCGCGCGCCCGGCGTATGAAAATCAGCCGGGCAGCATCAGCCGCATCATAATGGCGATAACGGCCTTCGCGCCGCGCATGGGGCACGATTCCCGCCTTCTCGTAAAAGCGGATTGTCTCGATCGCGCAGCCCGTGCGGCGCGAAAGTGCGCCAATCTTCATATCGTTGAGCATTTTCACCATCGCGCTCATTTTGCCCTTGAGTCTGTAGTAACTACAGACTGTATGAATTTCGGGAGGCAAGCAAAAGGCGCGGTCACAATGCCAGGAACGCAGACAAAAACCGGCTTGGCAGATGAGGCGCGCAGTGCCGGTGCCACGATTTTCACGCTTGGCGGTATTGGTGCGGCGTTTGGCGTGGCGTCGTGCTGCGCGTTGCCATTGCTTCTTGCGAGTCTGGGAATCAGTTCGGTCTGGCTGACGGGGATCGCCCTGTTTGCCGCGCCGCATCGCCAGCTCTTGCTGTTTGCCGGGGCCATAAGCCTGGCGGCGGGTGCGATACTGCTTTGGCGGCGGCGTCAGGCCGTGGCGTGTGGCCCCAAAAGCATATTTTCCAGCCCGGCCGTGCGCGGCCTGACCTTTGCCGGATTGTTGATCGGGCTGACCCTGCTCACATTCGGCACCATCTACGCATGAGGAACCAATGATTCTGGATTCGACAATTACCTGTCCGCATTGCGGCTTTGCCGCCGCAGAAACGATGCCCACCGATTCCTGTCTGGTCTTTTACGATTGCCAGAAATGTGGCGCCACGCTGCGCCCCAAGCCGGGCGATTGCTGTGTGTTCTGTTCCTATGGCAGCGTTCCTTGCCCGCCAATTCAGGAAAGCGGCGGCAAGGCGGGAAGCTGTCATCCTGCGGCGGACCATTGACCGCTGCGTTTCGCAGCAGGAGATGCGCGGCGTCCGGCCAACCGCGCCGCCAAAGAGGAACCCGATATGAATTCACTTGAGAACGACCAGCGCCTGAAAACCATTCTGGCGCGCCTGCACCGCCAGAGCGAAGCTCAGACAGAATTGCTGGTCAGCTACATCAGGGCCGAAGGCTATAAAAGCATTGGTGGAACCGAGGCCGATCTGACCGCGGGGCGCGGTTTCTGGCGGGACAAGATGGTCGCGCTTGAACCGGCAAAGGCCGAATTCTGTTATGCGCTTTGCCGCGCGCTGGATGTGCGCCGCGCCGTGGAATGCGGCACGTCCTATGGTGTATCCACGCTCTATCTTGCCGCCGCAATCCGCGACAATGGCGGCGGCGTGGTCATCGGGACCGAATATGAAACCGAAAAAGTGGCAAAGGCGCACGCACATTTTTCCGAAGCCGGTCTTTCAGAATTCATTGATTTGCGCGAAGGCGATTTGCGCGAAACCCTGAAAATTCTGGAAGCGCCCGTCGATTTTTTGCTGATGGATATCTGGAGCCCGCTTGTGCGGCCCGCACTGGAATTGGTGGCGCCGCATATGCGCAAAGGTGCCATCATCATTGCCGATAACACGGGCGCGCACCGCGAAGCCTATGGCGATTATTTTGCGTATGTGAACGCGCCCGCCAATGGTTTTCATACCCAAACCCTGCCATTCGATGGCGGTCTGGAAATGTCGGTCAAACTGGGCTGACGCACCATTTTTGGCAGCAGGATATGCACGGCGCGCAAGCCTCATCTGTGAATATCGTTCTTGATATGTTCCGGGCGGTGTCTAGATTCCATCCCGCAAACAAGAGGGACAATCCATGATCGGTTACGTCACCATCGGCGCGCTGGACAGCGAAAAAGCCGGGATTTTTTATGATGCCCTGTTCGGCGCATTGGGCAGCGAACGCAAACTGGCCGATGGCGGCTGGATCGGCTATGGCGAAATAGGCGCGAAAGGCGAAGGCTTTATGGCCTGTCACAGCGTGATCTGTCCGCCGTTTGACGGCAAACCGGCTCATGCGGGCAACGGCATCATGATCGCCTATCAGGCCAAATCACCCGACGCGGTAAAGGCGGCGCATGAAAGCGGCCTGAAAGCGGGCGGAACAGATGAAGGCGCGCCCGGCTTTCGTCCGCCCGAAGCCAATGCCGGATTTTACGCCGCCTATTTGCGCGATCCCACGGGCAACAAACTGGCCGTGTTCTGCGTCGCGTAGATCGACATACGGGCTGCGGCGCTCACACCTCGCGAGCGTCGTCCCGTGCGGTTCGCGCTTCGGTGGTCTCGGTCTTGGTGAATTCGCTGGCATAGCCGAATTTTTCGATATGACGGCGCGCCTCGCGCTCCATATGCTTTTCCAGCGCCGGGTGTTTGTGCATCAACCCTGCAAACTCATCGGTGGAAAGCACAAGCAGACGGCATTGTGTGCGTGCGACAATGTTGGCGCTGCGCATGGTTTCATGCAGAAGCGCCAGCTCGCCGAAGAAATCGCCCGGTCCAAAACGCAAATTCTCATCAGACAATTGCGCTTCGACCTCGCCGGAGACGATGAAATACATCGCTGTCGCCACCTCGCCGCGGGCCGAGATCATTCCGCCCTCGTTCACCACTTCGGAACGCAACAGATGCATCATCTCGCTTAAAATATGCACATCGAAGCCGCGGAACAGCGGCACCCGCGCCAACATGCCGAAGGTGACGACAAAGTCGCGCCGATGAATCGAATTTACGAAGCCCGTTGCAATGATGCCCACCGGCAGGGCGAAGAGGCCCAAACCGACAATCATTGTGAGCCCCGCGATCGCTTTGCCGGCAGCCGTGATGGGCACGACATCGCCATACCCGACAGTCGTCAACGTGGTGATGGCCCACCACATCGCCTCAGGAATGGAGCCATAAGCCTCGGGCTGCACCCCGCCTTCGGCGGCATGCATGGCGGCGGCGGCAAACACGACCGCGCACAACATCAGCAACAAGGTGCCGTAAAGCGCACGCCGTTCTTCCACAAGGACATGTACAAGCGTCGACAAAGCCGGCGAGTAACGCGCGATCTTCAACAGTCTGAGCAAGCGGATAAGCCGCAGAAACCGCAAATCGAAAAACGGAATGAACACCATCACATAGGATGGTGCTATCGCCAAAAAATCGATCAGCATCATCGGTTTTGCAATGGTGCGAAGCCGCGCCTTCGTGCCGCCGAGCCCATCCAATGTCATGTCTTCGGGGGCAACCCAAAGCCGGGCGATGTATTCGATGGTAAAGATTGCGACCGAAATAATTTCCAGCGCGATCAATTGCGGCCAATAGCGTTCATCGATCCATGGCACACTTTGCAGAATATAGCCGACGACATTGGCAACAATCAGAACGATCAGCACACCTTCGATAACAAGACCAGTGGTACCCGCCGCAGGCCCGCCTTCCAGTGCGACGTAAAGGCGGCGCCGGATTGTTTCGGGTGGTAGAACCTGCGCATCGACACTCATGTGGCTGGCGCGGAAACAGCGATCTGTGCTTCGATGGCCGCTAGCGCTTCGCCCGCTTTTTCGCCATCGGGCCCGCCCGCCTGCGCCATGTCGGGACGGCCGCCGCCGCCCTTGCCGCCGAGTGCGGTAGCGCCCGCACGCACCAGATCGACCGCGCTGATGCGCGCTGTCAGATCATCGGTGACGCCGACAACCAGCGAGGCTTTGCCATCGCTCACCGCAATGAAGGCGGCAACGCCGGAGCCGAGTTTGGCCTTGGCATCATCGGCCAGACCTTTCAGATCTTTGGGTGCCACGCCTTCAACAATGCGCGCGACGATTTTGATACCGCCAATGTCCTTGACCGCTTCGGCCCCGCCGCTTTGCGCGGGCCCCGCCAGCGCCAGCGCTTTTTTGGCGTCTGCGAGTTCGCGTTCCAGTCGGCGCCGGTCATCGGAAAGCTGTGTCACGCGGGAGACAAGTTCGGACGGCGCGGCTTTCAATGCCGCCGCGGCATCGTGCGCCAGCGCGGCTTGTGCGGAGAGGTAACGCCGCGCACCTTCGGATGTGAGCGCTTCGATACGGCGTACGCCCGATGACACCGCGCTTTCCGAAAGCAATGTGAACAACCCGATATCGCCCAGACGGCGCACATGGGTGCCGCCGCACAATTCCACCGAATAGGGTTTGGCGGTTGTGCCATCGCCGGCCCCATTGTCTGTGCCCATTGTCAGCACGCGCACTTCATCGCCGTATTTTTCGCCGAACAGCGCCTCGGCGCCTGCAGCCACCGCTTCATCGGTGGCCATCAGCCGCGTGGAGACATCCGAATTCTGGCGGATGATTTCATTGACCTGTATTTCGATTTTTTCCAGTTCTTCGTGTGTCACCGGTTTGGGATGCGCAAAGTCAAAGCGCAAACGATCGGGCGCTACCAGCGAGCCCTTCTGGCTGACATGGCCGCCCAGCACACGTTTGAGTGCGGCGTGCAACAAATGCGTGGCCGAATGATTGGCGCGGGTTGCACGGCGGCGTTCCGCGTCAATCTTCAGATCAACCGCATCGCCCAGCTTGAATTCACCCTTGGTGACTTCAACGATGTGAACATGCAGCGCGCCCAGCTTTTTCTCGGTGTCTTTGACAAGGCCCTCGGCATTGGCGCCGCGGATGGTTCCGCGATCTCCGATTTGTCCACCCGATTCGCCATAGAACGGCGTCTGGTTGGTCAGAATGCCGACCGTCTCACCGGCCTTCGCGCTATCAATGCGTTTGCCGTCTTTTATGATGGCGACGATGTGGCCTTCGCCGTCTTCTGAATCATAGCCAAGAAATTCGGTAGCGCCCATTTCGTCACGAATCTGAAACCAGTGCGTATCGGTCGCCGCATCGCCAGACCCGGACCAGGCTTTGCGCGCTTCGGCACGCTGGTGCTGCATCGCTTCGTCGAAGCCTTTGGTATCGACCGCAATGCCGCGCGGTTTCAGCGCGTCCTGCGTCAAATCGAGCGGGAAGCCGAACGTGTCGTAAAGTTTGAACGCGGTTTCGCCAGCGAGTTGATCGCCATCGCGCATGGTTGCCGTTGCTTCGTCAAGCAATTTCAGCCCGCGTACCAAGGTTTCGCGGAAACGGATTTCTTCCAGCTTCAGGGTTTCACTGACGAGCGCTTCGGCGCGTTTGAGTTCGGGATAGGCCGCACCCATCTCGGCCACCAGCACAGGGACCAGCCGGTACATTAGTGGGTCTTTGGCGCCGAGGAGATGGGCGTGGCGCATGGCGCGGCGCATGATCCGGCGTAGCACATAGCCGCGCCCCTCATTGGACGGCAGCACACCATCGGCAATCAAAAAAGATGTGGAGCGCAAATGATCCGCGATCACGCGGTGGGAAAAGCGCGCCTCGCCCATCGCTTTCGCACCGCTGGCTTCGACCGATGCGGCGATCAGATGGCGGAACAGATCGGTGTCGTAATTGTCGTGGACGCCTTGCAGTACAGCGGCAACGCGCTCCAGCCCCATTCCGGTATCGACGGATGGTTTGGGCAGGTTGATGCGCGTGCCATCCTTTTGCTGGTCGAATTGCATGAAGACCAGATTCCAGATCTCGACAAAACGGTCGCCGTCCTGATCGGGCGAACCGGGGGGACCGCCGGGAATATGATCGCCGTGATCATAGAAAATTTCCGAGCACGGCCCGCAGGGGCCAGTATCGCCCATCGACCAGAAATTGTCGGACGTGGCGATGCGGATGATGCGGGAGTCCGGCAGCCCGGTGATTTTTTTCCATAACGCGGCGGCATCTTCGTCTTCGGCATAGACAGTGGCGGTGAGTTTTTCGGGTGGCAGGCCGAAATCGCGCGTCAGCAATTCCCAGGCAAGGGCGATGGCCTCTTCCTTGAAATAATCGCCGAAGGAGAAATTGCCCAGCATCTCGAAAAACGTGTGGTGGCGCGCGGTATAGCCAACATTGTCGAGGTCGTTGTGCTTGCCACCGGCGCGCACGCATTTTTGTGCGCTTGTCGCGCGGACATAGGGCCGGGTCTCGGCGCCGGTGAAAACGTTTTTGAACTGCACCATCCCGGCATTGGTGAACAGCAGGCTGGGGTCATTGCGCGGCACCAGCGGTGAGGACGGCACAGCCATATGCTCGCGGGCGCGGAAAAATTCGAGAAAGCTCGAACGGGTATCGGTCAGACTTTTCATGGCAAAGCTTGTAGCGGGGCGGGGGATTTACTGTCCAGCGGCGCGCAATACCCATAGGCCGCCGCAATCACCAAAATGACGCTATCCCGAAACGACGTTATCCCGAAATGACGAAGGGGCGCTTCTGTGAAGAAGCGCCCCTTCAGGAGCCGTTCCCATGCCAACAGGAACGAGCACGAACCGGTTTTTACCGCGCACCTGCCAGCACGCACCGGCGCACCCGCCCCACAATCCGGTAGGGGCGGTTACGCGTTAATCTTCACCGACCGCAATGGCCGTATCGTCTATGTCGTCGGTATCCTTTGTCTCTTCACCTTCCAGCACCGCGCCCAGAAGCCCTGCGTTTTCACGCACCTTGGCTTCGATGGCGTTCGCGATGTCCGGGTTATCCAGCAGATATTGCTTGGCATTTTCGCGGCCCTGACCGATGCGCTCGCTGCCATAGGAGAACCAGGAGCCTGATTTTTCCACCACGCCAGCCTTCACACCCAGATCGACCAGCTCGCCGACCTTGGAAATACCCTTGCCATACATGATGTCGAATTCGACCTGGCGGAACGGTGGTGCCACCTTGTTCTTTACGACCTTGACCCGCGTGTGATTGCCCACCACTTCGTCGCGGTCCTTGATCGCGCCGATACGACGGATATCCAGCCGCACCGAGGAATAGAATTTCAGCGCATTGCCGCCCGTCGTGGTTTCGGGATTGCCGAACATCACACCGATCTTCATGCGAATCTGATTGATGAAGATCACCATGGTCTTGGATTTGGAGATCGAGCCGGTCAACTTGCGCAAAGCCTGGCTCATCAACCGCGCCTGAAGACCGGGCAGGGAATCGCCCATCTCGCCTTCCAGTTCGGCCTTGGGCGTCAGGGCGGCAACCGAATCGATCACCACAATGTCCACCCCACCGGAACGCACCAAGGTGTCGGTGATTTCGAGGCCCTGTTCACCCGTATCGGGCTGGGAGATCAAAAGCTCGTCCACATCGACGCCCAGCTTGCGCGCATAGATCGGGTCCATCGCATGTTCGGCATCGACATAGGCCGCGATCCCGCCGCGCTTTTGCACTTCGGCGACCACATGCAGAGCCAAGGTCGTCTTGCCGGAGGATTCAGGGCCATACACTTCGATCACGCGGCCGCGCGGCAAACCGCCAATGCCCAGCGCAATGTCGAGCCCGAGCGAGCCGGTGGGAACGGTATCCGCTTCGGTGGCCGGCTCACGCTGGCCGAGCTTCATCACCGAGCCTTTGCCGAACGCCCGGTCGATCTGGGAAAGGGCTGCTTCCAGCGCCTTCTTGCGATCATTTCCTTCGTCTTTTCCCACGACGCGCAATGCCGCCTGACTCATGTTTCGATCCCCTTATTCCATGGCGCCAGGAGCGGCGCAATGACTGTAATGTGCATGGTTTGTTCTTGTTTTCAAGGGGGAAACTAAAGCATTGATAATACATGGTTATTTTACAACATGTTC
Source organism: Hyphomicrobiales bacterium (assembly GCA_040255365.1). Classification (GTDB taxonomy): domain Bacteria; phylum Pseudomonadota; class Alphaproteobacteria; order Micropepsales; family Micropepsaceae; genus Rhizomicrobium. The sequence goes on along the minus strand of JBDZUY010000014.1, from coordinate 26,011 downwards.
CGGAACTGTTCGCAAACTTTTACAGGCTGGGAAATCTTGCCGCGCGGGCCGGAAAAAGCTTGCAAATTTGGCCGCATCGGCGCTTGGCCGGGGCGAATCCCAGCCCTTGTGGGCGGGTCCGCGGCAGGCGGCAGGGCTTGAGAATCAGCTATCAGCGCGCATGGGTGCGGGTTGGGTCATCAGCCATAGGGCCAGCGCGACCGGCAACCCCAGAAGCACTACACTCAACCCGTCCCACACCCCATCACCGAGCAGGGCTGCACCCAAGCCAACAAGTGTGGCACCGCCCAGTATCAGTGGCCAACGGAAGATCGACATGGCACTCAAGGTGTGCGCGGTGCGGGCCATAAATCTTGCTCCTGTGTTTTGATGGGTTTCTTCGCATTTGCCGTTTCGCCATTTCCGCCGCGGATCAGTTCGGCCAGGCGTTGTTCGACCGGCACACGGCGGCGGCCAAACCAGAGATAGAGCCCGCTGCCCAAAACGGCGATGGTCATAAGATCGAGCAGGGCCCAGACAATCTTCAAACCCATGCCGCCATAATCGCCAAAATGCAGCGGCTCGGAGATGAACAGCGCTTTCGCGTACCACGGCATCTCGCGGATCGCGGTAAGCTTTCCGGTTTGCGCATCAATCAACGCAGGCTTGTAAAGCCGCGATGTCAGCGGCGTATTCCCACGCATATAGACGGCGTAGTGATGCTTTGATGTAAACACCGTGCCGGGATAGGCGATGAAATAGGGCTCCATATCGGGCGCCGCTGCCTCTGCGGTTTTCAGCGCTGCGCCGATAGAGGCGAAATGGGTGGGGAACGGTTTGTCCTTATAGGGCGCAACCATTTCAGCAAGCTGATCGGCCTGCCACAGTTTCAGGATCGGTTCGCCCAGCGTGTTCAACACGCCAGTAACGCCCACGACAAGCGCCCAGCACAAGGTAACAACACCGATCATGTTGTGCAGGTCGAGCCATTTCACACGCGATGATTTCTCTTTACGCACCGTGCCGAAATCGAGCCGTCGCATAAACGGTGCATAGACCACGACACCAGAGACAATCGCAGCGGTGAACAACAACCCCATAAAGCCCAGAAACAATTCTCCTGGAAGGCCTGCAAACATATCGACATGCAGACGGAAGATGATTTCCATCAGCCCCGGCCCGCCCGTTGGCGCATGCAACACTTTGGCGGTACGCGCATCGACCATCGCGTAATGCGTATCTTCGGCACCCGGGGTGGGCCCAACCGTGACATAAACAAGATTGGGATCGTGTTCATCGAACACGATGTATTGCATCACCTGGCCCGGCCATTGCGCCATGCCCGCCGCCTGAATGGCATCGAGGCTGGCGCGCGGAGCATTGTCCGCCATCGCAGGCGGGGTTGGTGCATTGCCCAGCGCATGATCCAGTTCATGGTAAAAGATCAATGGCAGGCCGGTGATGCACAGCATCAGCAAGAAAGCCGTACAGATCAGGCTCGTCCATTTGTGTACGAGATACCATCTCTTCACGGTCTTTGGCTGCATCATGGGCTATAGCTTCCAGTCAATGCTGATCGTGTAATTGCGCGGATCGCCCGGCTGCACATAGACGTTGTTGTAAGAGCCGGTGAAGTATCGCTTATTGAAGATATTGTTGACATTGACGCGGGCCACGAAGGGGCCGAAATCATAAGCCACCAATCCGCCCACCAAAGTGTATTGCGGCAGTTTGAATGTATTGGGCAGGTCACCGGTCTGTGATGCGTAATGATAGATGCTGCCGCCGACAGCCAAACCCTTCAGCGGACCATCCTGCAATTCATATTTGGTCCATAGGCCAATCGATGTTGGCGGCGCATTTTGCGGGTGATCGCCAATTGGAATTACATTGTCTTTCGTCACCTTCGCATCGACATAGGCATATGTCAGAATTGCCTGCCAGCCTGGTGTCAGTTGCGCGCGCGCATCCAGTTCAAAACCGCGGCTGCGCTGTTCGCCCGTTACGACCGAGAAATTGGGATGAGCCGCATCCGATGTTGCCACGTTCTGGCGCGTCAGCTGATAGAGCGATGCGGTCAAGGTCAGCCGGTCATCCCACATATGCGCCTTGATCCCGGCCTCCCATTGCTGGCCGGTTTCCGGCGCGAGTGATGTGCCGGAAAAATCTGAACCCGATTGCGGGCGGAAGGATTCGCTGTAGCTGCCATACACCACGGCGCGTGGCAGGAATTCATAGGTTACGCCAACGCGCGGAACGAATTTGTGATCCTTGTGCGCGGTGAACGGACCGGACCACGCATCCCCGGCCTTCGACCAATCCCAACGGCCACCAAACGTCAGTGTGAATTTTCCCAGCTTGGCGTGGTCCTGCACATAGACGCCAAGATCACGCGACAATTCCTGTGCGATGCTGAAATTGGGCTGCGCTGGCAGCGGCAAGCCATAGACCGGATTATAGAGATCGATCGGCAGATATGATGCCGGATCAGAATAGTCGATCTGATTGGTGCGATAGGTACTGGAATAATCGTTATAATCAATTCCGAACAGCAAAGTGTGCTGCACCGGGCCGGTGTTGAACGCTGCTGTCAGCCGCGAATCGATGGCCCATGCCGTCCAGTCTGAATGTGTCGAATAAGGATAGCGATACAATGTACGCTGATCCGCACCCAGATAGGCCGGATAGAGCAAACGGTCCCAGAAATTCTTGGTATAGGCGTAACGGAAATCCTGATCGAACGAGAAAATCTCGTTGAAGCGGTGATGGAAGCCATAGCCAATCGCATAACGGTCACTCGATTGCATGTTGGAACGGCCCGGCTCGCCGATATAGCGCGTGATGGGATAGCGCGTACCCGTGGGCCCTGGCACAACCGCACCGGTATAAGTCAGCGGAAAATTCATGTTGATGTTGTCGTGCTGATAGCTGGCCAGCAATGTCAGCGCGGTATCATCATCGAAATTCAAAGTCAGCGACGGCGCCACGTAATACCGGTCATTGCCTTTGGTGTAATCAGAGAACGACCCGGTATGGCGCTTCAACGCAACAAGACGGCCCTGCACATCCGGATTGCCGAACAAAACCGTGTTGCCATCGAGATGGAAATCATAGGAATCGAACGAGCCATAAGACGCGCCAACCGTGAGAAACGTTTCCGGTTGCGGACGCTTGGACACCAGATTGACCAGCCCGCCAAGCGAGCCCGCACCATAAAGTGACGAGGCCGGACCTTTGACGATTTCGACCTGCTCAAGCCCATAAAGCTCGGCATTGATCTGAACCCCATTATCGAAGGGTAGATTGTCCTGATAGACATAGCCGGAGGCGTCGAAGCCGCGAATGCGGAAATAGTCATAAGCAGAATAATAGCCGCCCGGCATCACGCCAGCGACATTGCGCAGCGCAGTGGTCAGGATCGTGGCATCCTGATCACGCAACAGATCGGCCGGCAGCACCTGAATGTTCTGCGGCGTTTCAATTAGCGGTGTGCCACCCTTCACGCTTTCGACAATGCGTGCGCCGGTGACAATCACCGTTTCCGGCGCACCGGCCATGGCCAGTTGAACGGGGGCCTGCGCGGCATCTGTGGCCGCCCAGGCAGGAGCCGTTAGCGCCGAAAAGGCCAAAACGGAAAACGAAATCAACAGTTTGGAACGAAGTGAGCGCACAATACCCCCGCGCGATTGATTATCAATAGCACACTAGTATTGAGACTCATTATCACTATCAAGTACTAATTCACCGGATCAGGGAACTTTTTTGCCGCGCCGGAGCCTGCGCTACGCAGCAGCGGCTCATCTGGCGCGTGGAAAAGAGTGACCTGTCTCAGCTATCAGCGCGCGTGGGTGCGGGCGCATTGGCCAGCACGTCCTTCACCTTGGCGGCGAGCTGTTTCAGGCCAAAGGGTTTGGGCAGGAAGTGCAAATCTTCGGCCTTTTCGTCATTGCGGCGAAAGGCTTCCTCGGCATAGCCGGACATGAAGATGACACTGATGTCCGGGCGCAGCTTCTTGACCGCGCGCACAAGCGTCGGCCCATCCATATTGGGCATCACCACATCGGTAATCAGAAGATCGATGACGCCGGTGCGCGCGCGCACCAGCTCCAGCGCCTCTTCGCCGCCGGGGGCCTCCAGCACATTGTAGCCGCGCAGTTTCAGCGCGCGGGCGGCAAAGCTGCGCACCGCTTCTTCGTCTTCAACCAGCAAAATTGTGTCCTGACCGGTGATGTCGCGCGCGGGTGCGCGTTCGGTTTCGGCTTGCGGTGCAATCTCGCCGCTGGCGCGCGGCAGATAGATGCGGAAGGTCGTGCCCTTGCCGATCTCGCTATCGACCGTGATGAAGCCGCCGGTCTGTTTGACGATGCCGTAAACGGTTGCCAGACCAAGACCCGTACCCTGACCCACCGCTTTGGTGGTGAAGAAGGGATCGAAAATCTTGCCCATATGTTCTTTGGCAATGCCGATACCCGTATCGCTGACATCCACGCGCACATAATCACCCGCCGGCATGATGGCAGTGCCAAAAGTGGCCGGGTCTGTCACGCTTTCGTTGAGAGTGCGGATTGTCACCATACCGCCCTTGGGCATGGCGTCGCGCGCATTGACGACCAGATTGATGATCGCATTGGAAATCTGTGTTTCGTCGGCATGCACGGCCCACAGATCGCTGCCGTGATCGAGTTTCAGATCCACCCCTTCGCGCAGCAAGCGGCGCAGCATCAGCGCCAGTTCACCGATCACATCGCGCAACACCAGCATGCGCGGCTGCATGGTCTGTTTGCGCGAGAACGCCAGAAGCTGACCCACAAGGGTCGCGGCGCGAAGCGCGGTTTGATGAATCTCGTTGATCTCCTTGAACGAAGGATCACCCGCAGGATGACGCATCAACAGAAATTCGGAATTGCCGATGATGACGGTCAAAAGATTGTTGAAATCATGCGCGACACCACCGGCCAATTGGCCCACCGCCTGCATCTTCTGCGATTGGGCGAATTTGGTTTCCAGTGCCTTCTGTTCGGAGACATCAACCAGATAAAGGATCACGCGTCCCTCTTCAGCGGCGCCGATGGGGCTGGCATAAAGCTCGGCCGTGCGTTCGCTCTGATGGGCGGCGCGCAATTCGGCCGGTGCGCCATTGCGCTCACCGCCAGCGGCCTTGGCAATCACATCATTCAAGGCAGCGCGGTCAGCCTCTGCGATGAAATCGGCGACGCTGCGCCCGCCCAATGTGCCGGTCTGACCAACAAAATCGGCAAAGGCGGCATTGGCTTCGATGATGCGGCCATCGCCGCTTGCCAGCGCCATGCCCACCGGCGCATTGGCAAAAAAGGAGGCCGGCTGCGGCGGCATCTGGGTTTTGGTGGGGGCGGCCGGCGCGGGGCCAGCAAAAGCTGGGCCTTTATTTTGTTCGCCCGCATCTTCGGCGCCGCCAATACGCGGCGTGAACCACCACGCGGCCTGTCCGCCGCCAAGCGGGCGCACCGCAGCCACCAGTTCCAGACCGGGGCCAATATGCAGGCTTTCCTCGCGCGCTTCGTTCTCGGCGGCGGCGCGGGTCAGCCGGTAAAGCACGGCGGCCGTCGCCTCCCCGCCCAGCGCCAGTTCCGGCGGCGGCGGCGCATCGTCGTCATCAATGCCGGCCATACGCCGGTAAACAGCATTGCAATCGAGCACCGCGCCATCGGCCCCGGTAACTGCCCAGGCGACATTGGCACGCGCCGCGGCCTCGGCGACACGGCGCGCTTCGCCCGCGCTCAGCCCCTCACGTGGCCAGACTGCATAGAGAAACAAAGACGCCACAGCCCCGATCCCGGCAAGCAGCGCCACCCCGGCCCAGCGCGACGCATCGGGCGCGCCAACCGCCAGTCCGGCCGCCCCGATTGCCAGAAAAACAAAGCCCAAAGCAGCCCAGCGCCATGCCCCGGCGGGAACGCCAAAGCCGGTCTGGGTCAAAGAACGAGTCGCCATCATGGCGGCAGATTAACCGACTCGCGCCGTTTGTGCGTTGATATTGCTGAAGGGGCACTAAAGAGGAAAAATGCCTGTAATTGGGACTAATCCCTGATCTGGCCGTTCAGGCGCATGACATAGCCAATAACCTGGGCCACGGCCTTGAAATGCTCGGCCGGGATAACGTCGTCGATTTCGACAGTGGCATAGAGCGCGCGGGCCAGCGGCGGGTTTTCGATAATCGGCACGTCGTTCTCTGTCGCAACCTCGCGGATGCGCAAGGCCAGTGCATCCATGCCCTTGGCCACACAGATTGGGGCCGCCATCTCGCCGGATTCATATTTCAGCGCCACGGCAAAATGGGTCGGGTTGGTGATGATGACGGTGGCGTCGGGCACCGCAGCCATCATGCGCCGGCGCGAACGTTCCTGACGAATCTGTTTGACCTTGGCCTTGATAACCGGATCGCCTTCGGTCTGTTTGAACTCGTCCTTGATCTCCTGCTTGCTCATGCGGTTGCGCTTCAAAAATTGATAGCGCTGCAAAAAATAATCACCCACCGCAATAACCGCCAAAACCGCAAGCGCGGCCAGAAGCATTTTGATGAGCAGATAAGACATGTCGCCCGCGATCTGCACCGGCGCCTGATCGAGAATTTCGCCCATGCGTCCGCGCTGTGGCCACAACACGATCCACACCACGGACCCGACGATGCACATTTTCAAAAGGCCCTTGGCAAGATTGGCCATGCCATCCAGCCCGAACATGCGTTGAAAGCCCTTGATCAGCGAAAGTTTGGAAAGGCTGGGTTTCAGCTTTTCTGCCGAGAACACCGGCTTGTGCTGCAACAGATGTCCGGCAAGGCCCGCGGCAATCATCAGCCCGAACACCGGCGCCAGAACGATGCCCACTTGCATCAACACAGTGCGCATCAAAACCATGACACCGCCACCGCCCAGCAATATCTGATCGGGCTGTTCCAGGAAGACACGGAAAATGCGCGTCAGCCCCTTGGCCGTTGAGGGCCCCAACAAGGCAATGACCAGGGTGACACCGGCCAGGACCACAAAGGTCGAAACCTCCTGGCTCTTGACGATGTCGCCTTTCTTTTCGGCGTCGTCGAGCCGTCTTTGTGTCGGTTCTTCTGTTTTTTGGGAATCGTCTTGTTCGTCAGCCATCGGGGATACTTACAAAAAGCTCCCCATTTGTGTGGCGAAGAAATTCAGGAACATCGTCATCAACGAGCCCATGATGAGCATCATCAGAAAGAAGCCGACCAGTATGTTGACCGGCATCGCGATGAAAAACACCTGAAGCTGCGGCATCAAACGCGCCAGCAAACCAATGGCTGCATTGATCGCAAAGCCGAACACCAGAAATGGCGCCGCCAATTGCAGACCGAGCGCAAACGAACCGCTGACCAGCCGTATCGCAAGTTCGGCCATGTCCGCGGTCGGCAGCGCCTGACCGGGAGGCAGAAGCACATAGCTGCCCTCAATCGCGCCAATCGCCAGATGATGCAGATTGGTGGCAAAGATCAGCACCGTGCCAAGTAACATAAAAAAGTTGCCAACAATCGCGCCCTGTTCACCCAGCGACGGATCAATCGTCTGGGCATAGGCAAGGCCCGTTTGCGTCGCGATCAGATAACCGGCAACCGAAAGCGCGCTCATGATGATGCGCGCCATCGCACCGATCAGAACGCCGGATGTAATCTCCTGTATGATCAGAATGCCCAGCGCCATCATGTTTTGCGGCGCGGCGGCGGGATAGAAATGCGCCAATGCCGGGGTCAGCGCAAACGAAACTGCCAGTGCTAGTGATAGGCGCACACGCGGCGGAACCCCCATATCGCTAATGGCAGGCAACAGCATCATCATCGCGCCGGTGCGCGAAAACACCAGCATGAAGACCAGCACCATGCCGGAAAGATCGGGGATATGAACGGCCATGGCGCGCTGCGTTCCTCTAGAACGCGGCGATGCGCGCTGCGATATCGACCATCAGGCCGTTCATGGCCTGACCGGCAAAGGGCAGCGTGATGAGCAACATCAAAAATATCGCAATGATCTTTGGCACAAACACCAAAGTCATTTCCTGAATCTGCGTCAGCGCCTGCAGCAGGCCAATGCCCAGCCCCACCACCAGCGCGGTAATCATCGCAGGCGCAGAAATTTCGAGCAGCACATAAATCGCCTGGCGGGCAAAATCGATGGAATCAGATGGTGTCATATTTTTGGTCCTGCGATCCCCCTTCGACAGGCTCAGGGTGAGGATCGGTAAAGGCCCTCATGCTGAGCTTGTCGAAGCATGAAGCCAGATTTGTCATCAGATTGGCATCTGCATGATGGATTGATAGGCCTGCACAACCTTGTCGCGCACAGCCACCACGGTATTAAGGGTCAACTCGGCGGAGTTCACCGCATTGACGACGCTGACAATGTCGGCCTGGCCTGCCACCTGTTTGGCAGCCATGGCTTCACCATTGTGCATTGTACTCACCGCGTCTTTGACAGCACCGGACAGAAAATCGGAAAAACTTTGTCCACCCGTTGCACTGGCAGACGACGTGGCAGCAGACGAGGCACCGGATGCACCGGCACCGGATACTGCCTGATAAGCGGCCGCAGCTGCGGCGGGGGCGATAGGCATGATCTAGACTCCTTTAGCGGCGAAGCAGATCGACCGTGCGCGACAACATACCTTTGGTCGCATCCATCACGGTCAGATCAGCCTGGTAGGAACGCTGCGCCTCGCGCATATCCATGATTTCAATCAGCGGATTGACGTTGGGCAATTTCACATAGCCCTGCTTGTCGGCAGCCGGATTGCCCGGATCGTATTGCGTGCGAAATTCGCTCATGTCTTCCACCGGCTTTCCGCTTTTCACGATGCTGGCGTTCAGTTGCCGGTCAAATTCGCTTGTTACCGTTGCGACCTTGCGCCGGTAGGGATCACCGTCGGGTGTGGTGGCGGTGGAATTGGCATTGGCGATATTTTCCGCAATCGTACGCATGCGGCCCGATTGTGCGCGCATACCAGAAGCGGCGATGACCATTGATGTTGCGAGATCCACAATCTGTCTCCTTACAAGTCGTTGCGAATATTCAAACGCGACCGATGGCGGTACGCATCATGTTGATGGCTTTGGAATAGAGATTGGTCGCGGCCTGATATTGGGCCTGTGTGTCGGCGACCTTGATCATCTCTTCTTCCAGCGAAACCGTATTGCCGAGCGGATTGGCTTCACCGTCTGGTGAATCGGTGCGTTCAAATCCGCTTAAGGTTGGTGTGATTGTGATGTGACGCGCATTGGTGGCGCGCAAGCCGGTATTGAATGCGCTGTGCCCCGATCCGGTGTTGCGCATGATCTCTTCAAAGTTCAGGGGCTTGAGATCATGTGCGGTGTAACCCGGTGAATCTGCATTGGCGACGTTCTGTGACAACACGCTTTGCCGTGCGCTTAGCCACGACATGCGGTCTTTCAGCATCGACAGCAGGGGAATGTCTGCCATGTGCATGACGCTTCTCCATTCACAAATTGTTATCCCTAACGGTGCCCATGCTGCGCGCGGATGATTAAGCGGCACTTAACAACAGCGAACCTTTTTGCCGGGCAAAAACTGCCGCTATTTAACCGGCGGTTAAGGTTGACGCGTCAAGGATGCGTTTAACGAAGGGGCAAGGATTTCCAGCCGCATGGATTTGATCGACATCGCACGATATTTCGGCGCACTGATGCTGGTGCTCGCATTGCTGGGCCTGGCGGCTCTTGCAGCGCGGCGTTTCGGCATGCCCGGCATCGTCAAAGGGGCATCAACGCGCAGGCTTTCCATTGCCGAGTCTCTTCTTGTCGGTCCGCGCACAAAACTTTTATTGGTGCGGCGCGACGGCACCGAACATCTGATTCTGATGACGCCGCAAGGCGCGACGTTGGTGGAAGCCGGCATTGCCGCGCAATCCGCACCGCCGCCTTCACCAGAGCCAACGCAAACAACGCAAAATTTGCAGACACCAATGCACAGCACCGCAACGATTGGGGACGCGGCATGAATAAGCGCGCGCTTGCCCTTGGCGTTTTTGTGGTCGCAGTGCTTTTGCCGGTGGCCGCGTTTGCGGCCGGTCCCACGGCACCGGCCGTCGCCAATGCTGCGGCGAATTCCTTATCGGTCGATTTTACCGGCGGCATGTTCACCGACCGGGTGATGCAGATCGTTGCACTGATCACGATCCTCAGCCTAGCGCCGTCGATCCTGATCATGTTCACCAGCTTTGTGCGCATTGTTGTGGTGCTGTCGCTATTGCGCACCGCCATTGGCATTCAGCAAAGTCCGCCCAATTCGGTGATTGTCAGTCTGGCACTGTTCCTCACCTTCTTCGTGATGACGCCCACTTTGACGCAAGCCTATAATCAGGGCGTTCTGCCGTTGATGAATCAACAGATCAGCACCGAGGTCGCGCTGGAGCGCGCCAGCGTGCCGGTGAAAAAATTCATGCTGGCGCATGTGCGCGACGCCGATTTGAAATTGTTTGTCGATATGAGCAAGGCCAAACCGCCAGCCACGCCGGCCGATGTGGCGATCACAACGCTGGCACCCGCCTTCATGCTGTCGGAATTGAAGCGCGCCTTTGAAATTGGCTTTCTGATCTTTGTGCCCTTTTTGATTATCGACATGGCCGTGGCCTCGATTCTGATGAGCATGGGCATGATGATGCTGCCGCCGGTGATTATCTCGCTGCCGTTCAAGCTGATCTTCTTTGTGCTGGTCGATGGCTGGCGCCTGATCGCAGGCTCGCTGGTGGAAAGCTATATGCACTCGCCGCCAATTCATTAGGCCACCTCCCTGCAAATCCTGCCCTAAAAACCCGCCCAAAATCTGTGGCGACCGCTTGACAACGACTATATTTTTATTATTTTAGAAACATGGAAACACAAACTGCCCTTACCGCCCTTTCTGCCCTGGCCCAGGAAACAAGGCTGGCCATTTTCCGCCGTCTGGTGCGAACCGGCCCGGCAGGCGAAACCGCAGGCAGCATTGCCGAAGGTCTGGCCACGCCTGCACCCACGCTTTCTTTTCATCTGAAGGAGTTGGAGCGGGCCGGTCTGATCATGCAGCGGCGCGAGGGGCGCAATCTGATTTACGCCACCAATTTTGGCGGCATGCGCGATCTGCTCAGCTTTCTGATGAAGGATTGCTGCGCAGGGCATCCCGAAATCTGCACCATCAACTTTATGGAGAACTGCCATGAATCGGCTTCATGTTCATCTTAACGTGCGTGACATTGATGAAACGGCAAAATTTTACACCGCCTTGTTTGGCATCGAACCAACGCGTCGCGAAGCCGACTACGCCAAATGGATGCTGGACGACCCGCAAGTGAATTTTGCGATCTCGGCACGCGGCGGCGACATTGGCGTTGATCATCTGGGTATTCAGGTGGACAGCGAAGACGCGCTGGAAGCGGTTTCAGGCCGCGCAAAAACCGCAGCTGGTCAGGTGTTGATCGAACGCGAGGCAACGTGCTGTTACGCCAAGGGTAACAAAGCCTGGGCCGAAGACCCGCAAGGCATCCGCTGGGAAACCTTTCATACCAGCGATAATCTGACGGTATTTGGCGAAGGCGCCAAAGAAACGCACATCGAAAACAAAGAGGGTGCACGCACAGCGCCAACCGGCGCTTGCTGCGCGTAACACAGCCGCCGCGTTTGAGCGAAACACGGCACGCCGCTTTGCCGCGCATGCTGGTTGCGGAGGCGATTGGCACAATGATGCTGGTCGCCGCCGTAATCGGTTCGGGCATCATGGCGGCAAGGCTGAGTGATGACATCGCGCTCGTGCTTCTTTGCAACACGATAGCAACAGGCACCGCGCTGATTGTATTGATCCTGATTTTTGCGCCTTTGTCGGGCGCGCATTTCAATCCAGCCGTTACACTTTCGTTTGCATTGCGCGGAGCCATGACACCGCAGCGCGCTGTCGCCTATATCAGCGTACAAATCATTGGCGGCATTGCCGGCACAATTTTGGCGCATGCGATGTTCGCGCTGCCGCTGATAAGCACGGGCGCAACATCGCGTAGCGGTCCGGGCCAATGGCTGGGCGAAATGATTGCCACCGCAGGGCTTTTGATGGTGATTGCGGGATGCGCCAAACGGGGCAGCGAAACCACCGCCTATGCGGTCGGCCTGTTCATCGCTTCGGCCTATTGGTTCACCGCCTCGACCGCGTTTGCCAATCCGGCCGTCACCATGGCCAGAGCCCTGACCGCCAGCTTTACGGGCATTACCCCGCTGGATGCGCTGTGGTTTATTGCCGCCGAAATTCTGGCGGCAATTCTGGTAACCCCTTTTATCGTCTGGCTATTCCAGCCGGATACCGCGGATTTCAGGACCCCGGCGTGACAATAAATCATTTGCATCACGTGTATTTTTGCCCTTCACAAAGGGCTTCACAGCTACTAACTTCTGAACATGAAATCCTGAAGGAAATATTCACATGAACAAGATTTCCGCCTTCGCCCTTGCTGCCGGCCTCGCGATCGCCGGAGCTTCCGCCGCCCAAGCCGCCGATGGCGCTGCGGGTACTTACAAAGTGAAGATTGGTTCCAGCGACACCACCTGCAATGTCACATTGAACGCTGATATCTCGGCCACAGCCGGTACAGCCAATTCCGATTGCGATATGGGTCTTGCCAAGATCGGCAATTGGAAAGCCACGGGCACCTCCCTCAAACTGCTTTCGCCGAGCGGCCAGATCGTGGCCTGGGTCAAGCAGAAGGGTGATGCCTATACCGGCACACGCATCACGGATGGCCGCAAAATCGCGCTGAGCCCCAACGCGGTCGCCAGCAAATAAGCGTCACGCACATACATCGTTAAACAGAAGGCCGCGCTGGCAATAAAGCGCGGCCTTTTTGTTTGTCTGCGCAAGATTTGCGGCTGCGTCCATTGCCCGCATTTGTTTGCTGCAGGGCTGGGGATTGGCTGCTAGAAAATGCGCCACAACGGATATGTCAGGGAAGGATACGCCATGAAAGAATACGGTCATTTTATCGACGGGCAACTCGTAAAGGGCAGCTCTGGCCGGTTCAGTGATGTGTTCAACCCGGCAACGGGCGAGGTGCAGGCCAAAGTGGCGCTGGCATCGCGCGACGAGATGCGCAAAGCCGTTGATGCCGCGCTGAAGGCGTTCCCTGAATGGCGAGCCGTGAACCCGCAGCGCCGGGCCCGCGTGATGTTCAATTTCAAACATCTCGTCGAACAGAATATGGATGAGCTGGCCGCCATCCTTTCAGCCGAGCACGGCAAGGTGCTGGCGGATTCACGCGGCGATGTGCAGCGCGGTATTGAAGTGATCGAGTTTGCCTGCGGTATTCCGCATCTGCAAAAGGGCGAATACACCGAAGGCGCAGGTCCCGGCATCGACATCTATTCGATGCGCCAGCCTTTGGGTGTTGTCGCCGGTATCACACCGTTCAATTTTCCGGCGATGATTCCGATGTGGATGTTTGGTGTCGCCATTGCGTGTGGCAATTGCTTCATCAACAAGCCGAGCGAAAAAGACCCCGGCGTGCCGATGCGTCTGGCCGAATTGTTTCTGGAAGCCGGTGGCCCGCCGGGCGTGCTGCAGGTCGTCAATGGCGACAAGGAAGCGGTGGACGCCATTCTGCAAGATCCCGACATTCAGGCGGTGAGCTTTGTCGGCTCGTCTGCAATTGCCGAGTATGTCTATGCCCAGGGCACCGCGCACGGCAAGCGCGTGCAGGCGATGGGCGGAGCCAAGAACCACGCCATCATCATGCCGGATGCCGATCTGGATCAGGTGACGAACGATCTGATTGGCGCTGGCTATGGTTCGGCTGGTGAACGCTGCATGGCGATTTCGGTCGCCGTGCCGGTGACAGACAAGATTGCCGATGCGCTGGTGAAACGCCTGAAGCCGCGCGTTGAGGCCCTGAAAATTGCACCGCCGACGGACCCGGATGCCGATTATGGCCCGATGGTGACCGCCGCCCAGCGCCAGAAGGTAAGCGATTATATCGACCTTGGCGTGAAGGAAGGTGCAGACCTGGTGGTGGATGGCCGCGGCTTCAAACTGCAGGGGTATGAGAACGGTTTTTATATGGGCGGTTCCTTGTTCGACCGCGTGACGACGAACATGACCACCTACAAGGACGAAATCTTCGGCCCCGTCCTGCAGATTGCCCGCGCGCCCGATTTTGAAACCGCGATGGCCATGCCCAGCTCGCATCAATACGGAAACGGCGTTGCCATTTTCACTCGCGACGGCGATGCGGCCCGCCAATTTGCCAGCAATGTGCAGGTCGGCATGGTAGGCATCAACATTCCGATCCCGGTACCGCTGGCCTATCACACCTTTGGCGGCTGGAAGCGCTCGGCCTTTGGCGATGTGAACCAGCATGGGCCCGAAGGCGTGCGTTTCTGGACCAAGGTGAAAACCATTACCGCGCGCTGGCCCAAGGGCGGGGTGCGTGAAAACCCCGATTTCAACATCCCGACTATGAAATAGACGAAAAACTGGGTACCAGACGGCAGGGCAACGAAGGAACCAGGCCAGATGTCGTCGGATTTTGACAAACTTCAGGGAACAGACGCCGATATTCCCGCGCTGGAGCGGGAATGGAAGGTAACGCGCATTGTCATCGCGGTGTGCGTGGTTCTGGTCGTTGGTGTGCTCGGCTATCTCACCTTCCTGATGCGCAGCACAGTGCCGGGCGCCGACCAGCAGGCAGCTTCCAGCGCCACCGATTCCGCGGCCGCACAGGGGCGCCAAGTATGCGCCCTGGCGCTGGCCAATGCGCAGAATTTCGGCATCGTGCCCGGCTTCACAAAAATCGGCGACGGTCAGCCCAAACAAACCGATGTTACCGGCCGCTATGTCTGCAACGCCGCGACCGAAGCCTCGCAATATGTGCTGGCGGTCGATCTGGTGTGCAGCGATCTGACAAATGCAAAATGCGTCAATCTTTATTCGGTGGCGCAAGATGACGGCGCAATTCTTTTTCAGCGTCAGGATCCCGCGCCGGATAGCAAATAAGGCATCTTGGTGACATTTTGCGTGTAGCGATTGATGCGGCCCAGTGATCGGGTGCATCATCGCTACATGGTAGAACGTCACATCAATGTGGAAGACACCAATAAAAGCTTGGGCGAGCTGGCCGAAAGCGTTGCCGCCAAAGGCACGGCGATTGTCATCTCCAAAGACGGAAAGCCGATTGCCAGGCTGATCGCCGAAGGCGCACAAGCGCCCGCACATCGCGAAAAAGATTCGCGCAAGGGCGTGGAAATCCCGCCGCAATTTGAAGCGGCGGATGTGCGCAACGCACAGCTTTTCAGCGCTGGCGATGTGCCTTGGCGTTTGCGCGAATTGCCACGCCGCCGCTAAAAGGTGTCAGAATCCAAAACCAATGTTCTTTGCGATCAATCGCAAAGAGTTATGGCGTCTTGCGTCTCGCGCACGCCAAGACGGGTCAGCGATTTGCCTTTGCATGGTCCCGAAATACAAAACCCGTCATCGGGGCGAAACCGCGCGCCATGTGTTGAACAGATCAACAGCTTGCCATCTGCACTAAAAAACCTATCGGGAAATGTTTCCAGCGGCGTGCCTTGATGCGGGCACGAATTGACATAGGCGTGCACCGCGCCGGATTTGCGCAGCAGCAGAATTTCACGTGCGCCCGCGCCGGTGCCCAATGTGACGCCCTTGGCAGCACCTTCAAGCAAGTCCGCGCTGGCACACAGCCATGTCACGATTTCACGCCGCCCATCTTGCAGATGATTTTCCATTCGGCAGGCGTGACCGGCTGCACCGACAGGCGAAATGATGTCACCAATGACATCTCTTGCAATTTCGGGTTGGCCTTTGCATCGGCCAGTGTCACGGGATTTGGCACGTCGCAAATTGCCATCACATCGACAAGGCCGAATTTGCCTTTTTCATCGGTGGGGTCAGGGCGGTATTCACCGATCACTTCGACAATACCGACAATGCTTTTTTGCGCGCCCGAATGGTAGAAGAAGCCGCGGTCACCTTTTTTCATCGCCATCATGTTGAGTTTGGCGGTGTGATTGCGCACGCCCGACCACGGCTCACCTTTGGCGCCTTTTTTCTTTTGCTGTTCCCACGACCAGGTTTCCGGCTCGCTTTTGAAAAGCCAATAGGCCATGTGCGCCCTCTTACAATTCGGCGTTGCAGTAATTCACCGTCGGCTTCCACGGCGTGATCGTTACCGATTGAAACAGGCCCGCTTTCGCATAGGGGTCGCCCGCCGCAAAGGCTTTCGCTGCATCGAGATTTTCAGCTTCCAGAATGACCATGCTGCCAATCATCTCGCCCGCGTCATTGAGGAACGGCCCGCCCAGACGCGCCGCACCGTTTGTTCCGCCAATATAGGCAAGGTGATCGCTGCGCGTTGCCATACGCGTGTCTTTGGAGTTCGGTTTGTCCATGGCTGTGACGATGAAAAACATTTTGTCCTCATATTGTGTGTGGGTGGTTGGGATTTCAGATCTCGGTCGTTAAAGGACGCCCCATCAATCGCGGTACCGCATCGTTCAGGGCAAGCTGGCCGTCGAGCAATTCGGTCATCGCTTCGCCAATCGGCATCTCTACACCGGCATCGCGCGCACGCGCCACAAGGGCCGGTGCGGTTGCCACCCCTTCGGCCAGCGGGCGGCCCGGTGCCAGCAATTCGGCGCGCGCAACGCCCTGTCCAAATTCCAGACCGAACGCATAATTGCGCGACGACGCGCTGGTTGCCGTCAGCACCAGATCGCCCAAACCGGACAGGCCCATCAAGGTGTCACGCTTTGCGCCCAGCGCTTCGCCCAGCCTGCACAATTCGGCAAAGCTGCGCGCGATCAACGCGGCACGCGCACTTTCGCCTAAGCCCATACCGGCGACGATACCGCAAGCAATCGCATAGACATTCTTTGCCGCACCGCCCAGCGCAACACCGATCACATCATCGCTGGCATAGGGACGAAAAGTGAGATGACCAAGGCTGGCCTGAAGTTTTGCGGCCACGTCCCCTTCGGCGGCAATCGTGACCGCGGTGGGTAGGTCACGCGCGACATCGCGCGCGAAGGACGGACCGGACAAAATGGCGGGCACGCAAGCCGGTAGGAGTTCGCGCAAGATTTCGGGCAGCAATTTTCCCGTGCCGCGTTCGATCCCCTTGGCACACAGAACCAGCGGCGTGCCCGGCGCAATAACAGGAGCAAGCAACGCCAGCTGCGCGCGCAAATGCTGTGCCGGGACAACCAGCAAAAGCGCATCGGCCCGTGCCGCCTGGGCCAGATCGCCGGTAACGGTAATGGCCTGCGGAATTTTGACGCCGGGTAAGTACAGAACGTTTTCGCGGGTGTGGGCGACCGAATCGACAATCTGCGGTTCACGCGCCCAAAGCTGCACATTGCGCCCGGCTTTGGCAGCAGCCATCGCTAAAGCAGTGCCCCAGGCACCTGCGCCAATAACACCGATATTGGCGTAAACCACTGAATTGTCATAGTTTTCTGTCATATCAGGCTCATGTTGCAGTGCGGAAGATTGAACATTTCATTGATTATTCAGTTCGAATGATTAGTATGCTTCCAAACGAAAACGACGGGGTGGGAGAAAACGAGACAAATGTCCAAAGACAAGGTCCGTGGCCAGATCGTCGAAGCCGCCAAAAAGCGGTTTTCGCATTTCGGCTACAGCAAAACCACAATGGCGGAAGTTGCCGGCGATTGCTGCATGTCGCCCGGAAATCTATACCGCTTTTTCCCCGGCAAGCTCGACATCGCCGAGGCCATTGCCACAGAAGACTACGAAAAGCATTTGGAGCATTTGCGCAAGCTGGCCGTGACACCGGGCAAGAATGAGCGCGAGCGGCTTCACGATCTTTTGTTCGAGGAATTGCGCCGCACATACCACAAGCTCGAAAAAGACCCGCGCGCCTTTGAGATGGCCAATGTCATCGCCCATGAGCGCCCCGAGTTTGCCAATTGGATGCTGGCCAATGAGCGCAAAATCCTTGTCAGCCTGCTGGAAGAGGCCGAACAACGCGGCGAATTCCAATGCGCCGATAAAGAGCTGACCGCGGAGATGATTCAATCGGCGACGATGAAATTCCGCTATCCACAGCTCTGGTCAAAGCTGACCCTGCCGAAACTGGAAGTCGAGCTGGAGGGTGTGCTGAGCCTGCTGGTCAATGGTTTGTGCCCACACGCACAAGCCAAACGTGAAAAGATGGGTGAGACCGTCGCCTGACGTCCGCCTTTCACAGATTTTGTCCCTTCATTCCGCCACAAACCCGGCGTATGGAAAAGCCATGCGTAAGATGATCCATATCGCCGTTTTGGGCGCCCTTTCGATTGCCTTGTCCGCGGCGGGCCAGCGCGCCCCGGCGCCACGCGCGCAATTCAGCAGCAGCGAACGCGCGGACCTGACGAAAATCAGCGCATACATGAACAACATTCCCGCGATGAAGGGCAGCTTCATCCAGATCGCGGATAATGGGGCGAGTGCGCAGGGCAATTTTTATATCGAGAAACCCGGTCGCATGCGCTTTGAATATCTGCCGCCCAGCCCAATTTTGATCGTCAGCGATGGTTCAACCATTTCGGTCGAAAACAAACGGCTGAACACGGTGGATCGCTATCCGCTGGATGGCACACCGCTGGAACTCATCCTGTCCAACGATATCAATCTGGGCCGTGACCGCGCCGTAACAAGCGTGGAAACGCAACCTGGTGCCATTATCGTGCATGCGCGTTCCAACAATCGCCGCGCACAGGGCAATATCGCAATCACGTTCAGCGCACCAGAAATCGAACTGCGCCAATGGACGATCCGGGACAGCCAAGGCAAAACCACAACCGTGGTGCTGCGCAATGCGCAAAAAGTGCAAAGCCTGCCCAAAGACCTTTTTGCGCTTAACACAAAGCCTGAGGCGCCTGCGAAACCCAACTAAACCCGGATCAAACACCGATCCGCGCCGCGCCTCGCGCTTGCCCGCTCAGGTGCGGCCGTGATACGCCCGTTAGCCCTTTAAAAGAAGCGTTTCATGCGCCCGCGCCCACCCATTGTCGGCATACCTTGCGACCACCGCGTTGTCGGTCCGCATCCGTTTCATATGGTTGGTGAGAAATACATCACCGCCGTTCGCGATGGCGCATCTGTTTTGCCGCTTCTCATTCCGGTTCTACCCGAACCGATTGCGCCGCAAGATATTCTGGCCACTGTAGACGGGCTGTTGTTTACCGGATCGCCGTCCAATGTCGCGCCCGCGCTCTATGGCGGCGAGACACCGCGCGAAGGTGTGTTGCAGGATGAATTTCGCGACCGCACCACGATTGCGCTACTTAAAGCAGCCATCCAAACCGGTGTGCCGGTCTTGTGTATCTGCCGCGGTTTTCAGGAATTGAATGTGGCAATGGGCGGCACGTTGTTTCAGCATGTGCATGAACAACCCGGCCGCATCGACCACCGCGAAGACAAGCATGCCAATCTGGATGTGCAGTACGGCCCGGCGCACGCCATGACTGTGCAAAACGGCGGGATGCTGGAAACGCTGATTCAACCACGCAGTTTCCAGGTCAACTCGCTACACAGTCAGGCCATCGACGCACTTGCGCCCGCACTGCATGCCGATGCGCTGGCACCCGATGGCACCATCGAAGCGGTTTCGATACCCGGTGCAAAAGGTTTTTTGCTTGGTGTGCAATGGCACCCGGAATGGAAATGGGCCGATAACCCCGTCTCGCGCGCGATCTATACAGCGTTTGGTGATGCGGTGCGTGCAGCAGCGAGGACGTAAGCATGGCCCGCGACACAATCGAAGAATTTTCTGCCTGGCTGAAAGAACGCCGCGTTGGCGAGGTCGAATGCCTTGTGGCGGACATGGCCGGTATTGCACGCGGAAAAATTCTACCAACCAACAAATTTTTGCAAAGCCTGCGGCAAGGCACGTTACGGCTGCCGGAATCGATCTTTGGTCAGATGGTGACAGGCGCCGATGCCGAAACCGAAGTTCTGACCTATCAGGCGCCTGACATGAACCTGCTGCCGGATGTGGACAGCTTGCGCATCGTCCCCTGGTACAAAGACCCGACAGCACAGGTCATCTGCGATTGCGCAGACAAGGACGGCGAACGCATCGATTATACGCCGCGCGCAATCTTGAAGCATGTGCTGGAATTGTATGAGGAGCGCGGCTGGAAACCCGTCATCGCGCCCGAGCTGGAATTTTTTCTGGCGGCAAAAAACATCGATCCCGATTATCCGCTGCTGCCGCCCGCTGGCAAAACGGGCCGCCCGCAAACCGGACGCCAGGCATATGGCATTGATGCGGTAAACGAATTCGATCCGTTGTTCGAAGATATCTATGATTATTGCGAAGCGCAGGAAATCGGTATCGACAGCCTGATCCACGAAGAAGGCGTGGCGCAGGTCGAGATGAATTTCAATCATGGCGATCCGCTGGCGCTGGCCGACCAGACGTTTTTATTCAAACGTACCGTGCGTCAGGCCGCCCTCAGCCATGAAATCTATGCAACCTTCATGGCCAAGCCGTATGAACAGGAGCCGGGCTCGGCAATGCACATTCACCAAAGCGTGGTGGATCTGAAAACCGGAAAATCCTTGTTCGCGACCAAGAACGGCAAGGACACAAAACTATTTCTGTCGCACATTGCCGGTTTGCAAAAACATTTGCCCGCCTCGATGCCGCTGTTCGCGCCCTTTGTGAATTCCTATCGCCGGCTGGTGCGGTTTTTGTCCGCTCCAATCAACACACATTGGGGCCATGAAAACCGCACCGTGGGCTTGCGCGTGCCCATTTCGGATACGCCAAACCGGCGTATTGAAAACCGCGTCCCCGGCGCAGATGCCAACCCTTATCTAGCCATTGCAGGCTCGCTGGCCTGTGGCTATCTGGGCATGATCAATGATCTGAAGCCGACCAAGGCGATGGAAGGCAACGCGTATGAATCCTCGCGCTATCAATTGCCGCGGCATATTCTGGACGCAATCACAAAGTTTCGCGCGTCATCGGATCTCAAAGAGATTCTTGGTGAAAAATTCGTATTGCTCTACAGCGATGTCAAAGCATCTGAGCATGATGCCTATCAACAGGTCATCAGCCCGTGGGAGCGCCAGCATTTGCTTTTGAATGTATGAACGCGGCGTAAAGATGTCCCAAACCTTGCTAACAATTAGGGCGGGGTTGTTTACCTCACACTAACAACCTGCGGTTATTCTGACGGCCTTGTCAGGAATGGAAATGCCATGCAGGACGCTGCCCGCTTTCTCGGTTTTGCTTTTGCCAATGCTGACCTCCTTTTGGAAGTCGATAAAATGGGCAAGGTTTCGTTTGCTGTGGGCGCGGCAACGGAATTTGGCGGCGACGACAAAATGACTGGCAGCGCACTCGGCCGTCTGTTTGAGCCTTCCGAAAGCGCAAAACTCTCAACGCATTTGCATGCACTTGGTCCTGGCGGGCGCAGCGGACCTTTGCGTTTGCGGCTGGCCGGCGGAACGCAAACCCATGTGTCGCTTTTCCGTTTGCCTGAAAATGGCGGACGCATTTCCTGTACGTTGAGCCATATGGGCAAACGCCGCTCGATGGGCGGAGAGGAGCAAGACCCGCAAACCGGCCTTGCCAATCGCGATTCCTTCATGTCTGCGCTGCCGGATACGGTCGATGAGAACGATGAACTGTCATTGATCGAGGTTCCCGAACTTTCCAAGGCGTGCGAAAGCCTGCCCCCCCAAGATGCCGACAAATTGATGCAGCTGATCGGCCAATCCTTGAAGGCCGGTGATACCAAGGCCGCAGGACGGATCGGCGCCAGCAAATTCGGTGCGATTGGCCCAAATGCTGGCTCTGTACGAGAAGCGGGCACGCGCATCCGCGAAGTGCTGCAAGCAGGCGGCTTTGCAGCAACAGATGTTCAGGCCGAGCTTGTTTCCCTGAAAGGACAGAACCTTAGCGATGAGCAAAGGGTTCTGGCCGTGCGCTATGTGTTGGGGCAATTTGCCAGCGGAAATTTGCAGGACGCGGCGGCCGAAGACATTTCCACAATCTTTGAAGCCATGCTCAATGATACACAGAGCCGTGCAAAGGCGCTGACCGAGACGGTGGCAGACGGCAATTTCACCCTGCAGTTTCAGCCCTTGTTCGATCTGAAGACTGGCACCGTTACGCATTATGAATCACTGAGCCGATTCAAGGACATGCCCAATACCAGTGAGATGATCCAGTTTGCCGAGCAATTGGGTATCGCCAATATGTTCGATCTGGCGGTCGTCATAAAAATTCATGAGCTTGTCAGCGCGACCGGCACGTCTGGCCCGGTCGTGGCACTCAATCTTTCCGGCAGCACCATTTCTTCCCCGGCCGCTTTCAGTCTGGTTGCCGGGCTGCTGGCGCGGGAACGCAAACATGCCAAGCAAATTTTGATCGAGATCACGGAAACCTCAGAGATTGCCAATCTCGACGAAGCCAATCTTGCCGTTCAGACATTGCGAGAGCTTGGTTATCGCGTGGGACTGGATGATTTTGGTGCAGGCGCTGCATCACTGAATTATCTGCACGCCTTCACAGTTGATTTCGTAAAATTCGACATCGCATTGGTGAAGAAGCTGGGCACATCGGCGCGCGACGACGCACTTGTCGGCGGGCTTATCAAATTGTGCGGCGAGCTGGGCGTCGAAACAATTGCCGAAGGTATTGAGAACGCCCAAATTCTGACCCTGGTAAAATCCGCCGGGTTCGATCTGGGGCAAGGCTTTCATCTGGGCAAACCCGTTGATGCTCTGCCCGAACCCGTGCATGCGCATTCGTCCGTCGGCAAACGCCGCGGTGCCAGCGAAAGCTGGGGCTAACGCCAACGCTCCGGAATTGCGTGACCGCACCATCTGGCCCTGCTAGATTGGCGCCATGACGCGCAAGACATTCCTTCTCATCCTCTGCGCCCGCATCGGCTACAACCCGTAGTAGCGAAAATGTGCAGGCCTGATGCCTGCCACCTTCGCGCATGCGCGGCACCTGCGCATGTTTTCCAGCCGCATTTACCTGATGAGAACTGACATGACCCGCACCACCGAAACGCATAATTTGACCAAACATTGGCAGGCGATTGACGCCGCCCATCACATCCACCCCTTTACCGATACCGCAGCCCTGAACAAGGAAGGCGTACGCGTCATCACCAAAGCTGATGGCATCTATCTATGGGATTCCAACGGCGAAAAAATACTGGACGGCATGGCCGGGCTTTGGTGTGTGCAGGTTGGCTATGGCAATGCCGATCTGGCCGAGGCTGGTTACGAAGCGCTGAAAACGCTGCCGTATTACAATCATTTCTTCAAAACCTCGAACCCCTACACAGCCGAACTTTCCGCCAAACTGGCATCGGTTTTACCGGAGGGGCACGAGCGTGTGCTGTATGCCAATTCGGGCTCGGAAGCCAATGACAGCGCGCTGAAACTGATCCGCTATTACTGGAACCTGAAGGGCAAGACACAAAAGAAAATCCACCTGTCGCGCGACTATGGCTATCACGGCGTGACCTTCGCCGCAGCCAGCCTGTCTGGCCTGACCCCGATGCACCCGCAATTTGATCTGCCACTGCCCGGTTTTGAAAAAGTGCCGGGCCCCTATTGGTTTGGCGCAAAAGAAGCCGGTTACGGCGACATCAGCGAAGATGAATTTGGTCTTTTGATTGCAAAAAAGCTGGAAGAAAAAATTCTGGAACTGGGGCCGGACAATGTCGCCTCGTTCTCCGCCGAACCAGTGCAGGGCGCGGGCGGTGTTATCTTTCCGCCCAAAACCTATTGGCCCGAAGTGCAGCGCATCTGCAAACAATATGATGTGTTGTTGCATCTGGATGAAGTCATTACCGGGTTCGGCCGCACCGGAGAATGGTTCGGCGCGCAGACCTATAATATCGCCCCCGACATCATGACGATGGCCAAGGGGCTTTCGTCCGGCTACCAGCCGATCTCTGCAATTTCGCTGAACACGCGCATGGCCGATACCATTACCAATTCCAACGAGGAATTGGTGCATGGCTACACCTATTCGGGCCATCCGGTTGCCAGCGCGGTGGCGCTGAAAAACCTTGAAGTGATCGAGAAGCTTGGTCTGGTAACGCGCGTGCGCGACACCACCGGGCCTTATCTGTTGAAACGGCTGCACGAGACGTTTGACGATCACCCGCTTGTTGGTCAGGTACGCGGGCATGGCCTTTTGGCGGCGATTGAACTGGTGCCCGACAAGAGGCAGCGCAAATTCTTTGCCGATGTCGGCAAGGTTGGCACGCTGTGCCGCAATTACTGCTTCAATAGCGGGCTGGTGATGCGCGCGATCCGCGACACGATGGTGACTGCCCCGCCGCTGACCATCAGCAAGGCCGAGATCGATGAATTGGTGGCCAGAGCCAAGGGCGCGATCGACAATACGGCCAAAGACCTGGGCAAGCTTTGAGGCCACAGACACAGAATGACCCGGCAAAGGGTCAAAACGCAGCAAAATGATTCGCCATATTACGAATGTGACAATTAAGCACCTGTCACCTATAAAGTTATACTTCATCCATGTTTGGAGATAATTCTTGCAAACTGTGGCATGGATGCATAGGTTTATAGGTGAAAGACGAAACGCTCTGGTAAGCACTGCCCCCCCGCTCGCAAGCCAGATGACGTCTTTCGCGGTGCCGGTCATCCCCTCCCGGCGCCAAGCGCGTAACGGCGCAATCCGACGCCCGATCAGCCCCCTGGTCGGGCGTCTCTTTTTATCTGGATCTGGTTATCTGGCGATCACGGGGGCACGGTTACACGGCGTAGGGTCAGGTTCAGCCGCCCGCCGCCGGGCACAAGCCGCGAGGTGCCGCCAAGCACCCGGTCGATGCCGTGAAAGGCCAGCCGCGCCGCCCCGCCAAACATCAACACATCCCCGCTGGCCAATCGCAATGATTGGCTGGGTCCGCGCCGTGTCGCGCCGCCAATCCGAAACAGCGCCGTATCACCAAGCGAGACAGACAGCACCGGCGCATCCAGCGCTGCTTCATCGCGGTCCTGATGGGCACCCATACGCGCAGCATCGCGATAAAGATTGACCAGGCAACATTGCGGATGGGCGCGATAGCCCGTCACCGCATCCCACAAATCCAGCAGGGCATCAGGGATTGCGGGCCATTGCTTGCCGGTTTGCGGATGCACGGGCGTATAGCGATAACCACCGCGATCCGACACCCAGCCATGCGAGCCGAAATTGGTTTGGCTTACTGAAAACGGCTTACCAGATTTGGGCATGGTGGGTGTGATAAGCGGCGCATCCTTCGCACGCGCAAACACATCATCGCACAGCGCTTTTTGTGCGGGCCCATCGAGGGCACCCGTCCACAACACCACACCGGGCGCAACACAAATCCGCGAGCCACCGGACTGCATGGTCAAATGCCCGGCGCCGTGCCCGGCACATCATAAAGCCCGCGAAAGCTGGCACCCAATCCGCGTGCCTCCAGCCAGGATTTCAAATGTTCGGGCGTATAGGTTTGCACGACAAAGCTGCGCAGCGAATCCGTTTTCATATGCTCGCAGGCATAATCGGCAAAGGGCTTTAGCCAGCGCTGCTGCGCCTTTGGCCGGTGCAGATAAGGCCAGCGCGCAAACTGGCCATGTGCTTCGCCAATCGCGCCCGCCCCTTTGGTGTGCAACAGATAAAGCGCGGCGGCAAAACTGGAGCGGTCCTGACCGCCGGAACATTTCACCAGCACCGGCGCCTGCGCGCCATCAAACGCATCCAGAAGATTGATCAGCATTTGTTTGGTTGGCAGACGGCGCGAATTCAGCATGACATCGACATGGACAATGCCGCGCGCCTCACAAACGCGCTTTTCATAGACCCACCATTTGTGGTTCGGGTTGGGGCCGCGCAAATTCAGTACGCTCGCAATACCGTGCGCACGCAGAAACGGCCCCAGAAAGCCCAGCCAGGCCTGCGCCGAACGGGCCAGAACGCCCGGCACGACCCAGTGGAAATTGTAAAGAATGTCGGCCGGATTGCGCAT
>JBDZUY010000049.1:0-18343 GCA_040255365.1 Hyphomicrobiales bacterium | reverse complement strand
TATTCATGGCAGCGATCTAATGGCGGCGATCTATCAATCAGCGATTTTCCGCAAATGGTTATCCGGCTTGAAAGATGTGCAAGCCAAGGCTGCTATTGGCCGCCGCATTGAGCGGGCCGAGGGTGGGAATTTCGGCGACTGCAAGCTGGTCGGCAATGGCGTGTCCGAAATGCGAATCAAGGTTGGGCCAGGCTATCGCGTCTATTTTGTCCGGCGTGGGGAGCGCGTCTATTTACTGTTGTTGGGCGGCGACAAGTCCAGCCAAGCGGGCGACATCAAAGCGGCGAAGAAAATGGCCGCGGAATTGGAATGAGATACATGGCTAAGAAAATGGGAAAGACCGGGACGGCTACGATCCCTGCAGGCTACACGAAATTCGATGTTGCCGAATATCTCGATAGCCCGGCGGTGATCGCGGAGTATCTGAGCATCGCCGCGGCGGAGAACGATACCGGCGCGCTGGTGCAAGCACTGGGTTCGGTGGCGCGCGCGCAAGGCATGGCCGAAATTGCGCGCAAGGCGAATGTCTCACGCGAAAGTCTCTACAAATCGATCGCACCGGGCGCGACGCCGCGCATTGATACCGTACAAAAGCTTATGGGCGCGATGGGCATGCACATGACCATCGTCCCCGATGCACCGCAGAAGAAACCGAAAAAGGCCACGAAGGGCGCCGTATAGCGGGCCTGACATGGGAAGAATCAGCCGAATTTCTCCGGCCGGGTTATCCGATTCGATGATCTTGGGAACTTTCTGTTAGGCTGGGCACCGCGCTTATGGGGAGGCCGCCATGGCTTATGTCGAAAACCGCATCATCCACGATGCCGATTCGCATCTGATGGAACTCAGCGATTGTCTGGATAATTTCCTCGACCCCAAATACCGCGCCGCTTACGACGCGCTGCCCAAACTTCTGGCCTGGCCGCGTGATGGCGAGCTGGTGCGCGAGGCCAATGCCAGGCATGATGATGCGCAGTTTCGCAAAAGCGCTGCGGCCAACATCATGGTGCGCAAGAATTACGATGCGTTTGGCGCGTTTCGCAAAAACGACCGGCCCGCGGCGCTGGATCAGCTGGGCTTTGCCAGCCAGCTTGTCTTTACCACATGGTGTCTGGGCAATTTCGGGCTGGAGGAAGCGGGCGAAATAGATCTGGCCTATGCCACGGCCGCGGCGCACAACCGCATGATGGTGGATTTCTGTTCCACCGATCGCCGCTTTCTGGCCACCGCCTATATTCCGCTGGCCGATTTTGAGCGCACGATCAAAACCGCGCGCGAGGCGATTGCAATGGGGGCCAAGGCGCTTTTGATCCCCTCGCGCTGTCCGCCTGGCCATGCGCCCAGCCATATTGCGTTTGAGCCTTTGTGGGCGATGGCGGAGGACGCAAGCCTGCCGATCCTGTTTCATGTCGGCGGTGAAGAAAAACTGAACCCCGATTATTTTGAGAACGGTCTGCCGCGGGTAAAGGATTTTCATGGCGGCGAGGAGAATTTCACCTCGCTTAGTTACATGCCCATTCCCCATTCGGTGATGACGACATTGGCCGCTCTTATTTTTGATGGTGTGTTTGCGCGCTTTCCCAAATTGAAATTCGGCGCGATTGAGCTCGGCGCCTCATGGCTGCCCGGCTGGATGCGCAATCTGGATTCAGCAGCGCTGGCCTTTGTGAGGAATGAAGAGCGCCTGCAAAACCTCTCCCTCAAACCAAGCGAATATGTGCGCCGCCAGCTTCGCGTCACGCCGTACCCGCATGAAGATACCGGCTGGATCATCGCGCAGGCGGGCGATGATGTGTGCTTGTTCTCGTCGGACTATCCGCATGTCGAAGGCGGCCGCAATCCGCTGAAGCGCTTTGGCGACAGCCTTGTGAACACGCCAAAAGATGCGGTGGACAAATTCTATTGTGACAATTTCATTGATCTGATGGGCGAAGGGCTGGCCGCTGATCTGCGCCGGCCAGCGCATCTTGTGGCGGCGTAAAGCGGATCAAGAAAAACCCGCCGTGCCGAAGCATGACGGGCTTTCCTCGCATCCAAGACGCATCCCTGCTAACAGCGCGGAACACGTTAATCCAAACGCACCTTAGTGCGCGTATTTCAGGCTCATGGCGCCGATACCGGCGGCCAGATTCAAGCCCTTGCTACCTTCAATACTGAGCGGTTGCAAGGTAACGGACTTGTCGAAACCGCCGACAAGCACATTGGCACCGCCGCCCACGCCAACAGAGGCGCTGGCCTGCACACCGGCATAATCGCCTTCCAGCGCGCCGGGTTTCAGGGAAGAGGTCGGTGCAACCACGCCCCAGACAATCACCGAACTTTCGGTGTAACCCAGATCGACACCATATTTGTTGATGGTGCCGTTGTAATGTTCACCATGGCCCTTGTTGGGGCGATAGTTGCAGCGCATGTCCTTGGACGAGCCAAAGACAAAGCCCCAACCGCTGGCGACATGGCAGGTCAAAACGCCGACCTTCACACCGGCGGCGTTGGCCGGAACGCTCATAGCCAGCGCACCAAGGGCAACAACCGCAGCACTGGTAGCAAGGCGAAGTTTCTTGGTCATACAAATCTCCTGTTTCGGTTGATCCCGAATACCCCCCGGCAGGAAGACGAAGTCCTCTGGACCGCGCCGAAACATCGCGCCTATGCGATGCGCCGGAAGACGGATGTGTGTTTGGACGCCAATCGGGGTGAAAAGGTGGCGATGAAATGGACAAATTCGGGTATTGTCTGGCCACCTAACCCGGTGTTGTGGGAATCAACACGTCTTTCAAAGATGTAATGAAACACAATGTTTCGTATTCGCCGTGTTTCCGATGGGTTCGCGCCCGCCAATGCCCGTGCGCTGGCCGAGGTCGAAGCCATTCTCACCACCCAATTTGCGCAAGCGCGCCCGGAAGATTTTTCTGATCTGCCACAAAAGCTGGCGCGCGCAGGCCGCGTCGGCATGGCGCCCATTGTGTTTGTCGCACAGGATTCGCGCGACCGGGTGCGCGGCGCCATTCTGGCTTACCGTTTTGCTGCACCCACATTCATGTATCTGGATTACCTGGCCGTCGAAAAGAGCCGCGGCGGCGGTGGTGTGGGCGGCGCGCTGTATCAGGCGTTGCGCGAAGTCACCGCGGAGGCGGGCGGCGCCGGGCTGTTCTTTGAATGTCTGGCAGCGGATCCGGCGTGCTGCCGCATGAAGCGCGAAGATCTGGAAGACAATGCCAAACGCCTGGCGTTTTATGCGCGCTTTGGTGCCTATCCGATTGCAAACACCGCCTATGAAACGCCGGTCAAGGATACCGATATTTGTCCGCCGCATCTTCTGTTTGATGCGTGTGGTGCAAGCGAACCCCTGGCGCGCGACACAGCAAAAAAAGTGGTGCGTGCAATATTGGAGCGCAAATACGCCGCGCTATGTCCGCCCGAATACACCGTCAAAATCGTGGGTTCGTTCAAGGATGATCCGGTGCAATTGGCCGTGCCGAAAAAAAAGCCGGCCGTCCCGCCGCCGGTGGGTCAGCGCGTGCTGCCCGTCATTACCAATGACAAGCATGATATTTTTCATGTGCGCGAGCGCGGCTATGTTGAAGCGCCGGTGCGCATTCCGGTAATCCTTAGCGCACTGAAAGACGCGCTGGCGGTGGACAAGGTGCCGGTGAAGCATTTTCCCGATAGTCATGTCACCGCAGTACATAGCAAAGCGCTGGTTGATTTTATCAAGCGCTGTTCGGCGTCGATGAAGCCGGGCAAAAGTACATACCCATACGTGTTTCCCATCCGCAATCAGGCCCGCCCGCCCAAAGATCTGGCGCTGCATGCGGGGTATTTTTGTATCGACACATTTACGCCGATCAATGCCAATGCGTGGGATGCCGCGCGCCGCGCTGCCGATTGCGCGCTGACCGCCGCCGAGCTGGTGCTGGAGGGCAAACGCTTTGCCTATGCGCTGGTGCGCCCGCCCGGTCATCATGCCGAACACAATGTGTTTGGCGGGTTTTGTTATTTGAACAATTCGGCCATCGCCGCACAGTTCCTGGCCAAATACGGCAAGGTCGCCGTGCTGGACATTGATTATCATCACGGCAATGGCACCCAGGATATTTTCTGGAAACGCGGCGATGTGCTGACCGTTTCCATCCACGGCCATCCCAGTTTTGCCTATCCCTATTTTTCCGGTTTTGCCGAAGAGGTGGGCGAGGGCGAAGGCGAAGGCGCCAATCTGAATTTGCCCTTGCGCGAACACGCCACAATTGATGAATTTTTTCGCGCGCTGCGCGTCGCGCTTTCCCGCATTGCCGCGTTCGATCCGGCCCATGTTGTGATCGCCACCGGCTTTGATACGGCCGCCGCGGACCCCACCGGTTCGTGGAAATTGCGCCCCGCCGATTTTACAAAACTGGGGCAGATGCTGGCCGCGATGGGCCGGCCGACCGTGTTTGTCCAGGAGGGCGGCTATCGCACCCGGACACTGGGGCGCAATGCCGCTGCGTTTTTCGGCGGTGTGCTGGCAAAACCGGTGGTCAAACGCAGTTGATGGCGCGGCTAATCGTGCCTTTACAGGCCGCTTGGTGCGGGCTCACAATATGACCAATCGCTATTGGTAACCGCAGGAGAATCATCATGGCATCGGGCATTCGCGACAAGGTCGCCATTCTGGGCATGGGCTGTTCAAAATTCGGCGAACGCTGGGATATGGGCGCCGAGGAATTGATGGTCGAGGCCTATCTCGAAGCGCTGGAAGATGCGGGCGTCGAGACCAGCCAGATTCAGGCCGCATGGTTTGGTACCGCGATCGAAGATCAGCATGTCGGCAAGGGCGGCACACCAATGTCGGTGGCGCTGCGTCTGCCCAATATTCCGGTTACGCGGGTGGAAAATTTCTGCGCATCCGGGTCAGAGGCGTTTCGCGGCGCGGTCTATGCCGTGGCGGCAGGCGCGTGCGACATCGCGCTGGCGCTTGGCGTCGAAAAACTGAAAGACACCGGCTATGGCGGGCTGCCACAACGCGAAAACGGCACGCTCAATCCTTTGTGGAGCGCCAATGGTTCCGCGCCGGGCAATTTTGCGCAGCTTGCCTCGGCCTATCGCACCAAGCATGGCGTCTCCAAGGATGAGCTGAAGCGCGCCATCGCCCATGTCTCGGTAAAAAGCCATGCCAATGGTACAAAAAACCCGAAGGCGCATTTGCAAAAAGCCATTACCGAAGAGATGTGTTTGAACGCACCGATGATTGCCGAACCGCTTGGCCTGTTTGATTGCTGCGGCGTGTCGGATGGATCGGCCTGCGCCATTGTCACGACTCCGGAAATTGCGCGCGCAATGGGCAAAAAGGACATTGTCACCGTGAAGGCGTTGCAGCTTTCACTCTCCAATGGTCTGGAGAGTCAGCACAATTCCTGGGACGGCTCGTATTTCCACACCGCACGCATCGCGTCCAAGCGGGCTTATGACGAAGCGGGCATCAAGAACCCGCGCGAGGAGGTCTCGATGATCGAGGTGCATGACTGCTTCTCGATCACCGAGCTGGTGACGATGGAAGATCTGCACATCTCCAAAGAGGGCGAAGGCTGGAAAGATGTGATGAACGGCTTTTACGATGCCGATGGGCAGGTGCCGTGCCAGATTGATGGCGGCCTGAAATGTTTTGGTCATCCCATCGGGGCAAGCGGCCTGCGCATGCTCTATGAAATGTATCTGCAGCTACAGGGTCGCGCCGGTGCGCGCCAGCTTGGCAATCCGAAAATCGGGTTGACGCATAATCTGGGTGGCGCACCGATGATGAATGTGTGCTCGGTTGCCATTGTCGGGGCCGAGGGCGCCTGAGACGCAATGATTGCGCGGGACATGATGCGGGCTGCTCTTCTTCTGTGCGCGGCGGTTGTTTTATGCGGCTGTGCAGATGGGGACTGGGAACGGCTGACAAGTTATGGCAGCGGCGATCATATGCGCACCGCATCCCTGCCGCCGGAAGCCGTACGCCCCGCACCGCCGGATGCCGCCGCAACCTCGCCGGTCACGGTGCAGGAAATGGCGCAGCCAGAAGAAATGGCGCAGCCGCAGCCTGTTACACAGCCCGCCCCGGTTACGGGAGAGTCTCAAAGCGTGGCCGGTTTGCAGCCGGTGCAGCAAGCCTATGCGCCGCCGCCCGCATCGCCAATGCATGAAGTCGTGCGCGAACCCGTGCGCGAAGATGTGCGCGAACCTGCGCACACGCTTTCCGGTGCGCGCATGGCGAAAATGGCCGCCCATTGCAAAGGCGTTGCACGCCAGCGCGCCACCGATGGTGGCTACATGGGCTATGACGAGGATCTGCAGGAAAAAGTGTTTAACGGCACCTATGCCAATTGCATGAAATGGGAAACGGCGCACGCGTATTGAATCGGCCCTATCCAACAGCAAAATCGCAATTTTGTTAGTTGAAGAATTTGCACGCACCCCTTGGCATCGTGCCGCTGCAACCCCATCTGTTCTGTATCTCAGCAATTGTGCACATACGCCAACGCCGCCCGATCAGGAGCGGCGTTTCGTGTGTGTGCAATATATGGGACTCAATGCGTCAGTGACACTGAATGCCATTGGTTGTGGCGGTTGTGGCTGTGATTGTTGTCCATGCTATGGCGTGCGTGAAGCAGGGCCGGGCGCAAGGATTGGCTCCAGGCCTGTGCCGCGGAACGCATCGCCGCATCAATTCCATGCAGCAACAGCCAGATCATCGCTGACAGCGTGAAAGCGGACCCGAATCCCCATGTCAGAAGGGCAATGTTAAACCGCAAATACGACACGCTTCCCACCGCCATCGTGATGATGAAAAGCGTGAGGGCCGCCGTAACAAAAATGGCCGCTGTGGCGATCATGGCCGCGCGGTCAGGCCAGCGCATCTTTTGAAACTTTGCAAAAATCTGCATGACACAATCCCCTCTGGCTTGCATTTTCATTGCAGTCAGTAGAGGTGTGCAGTTCGGGGATTTTAAGGCAGCTTTGGGGCATTGCACGCTGATTGCGTCACATTTGCCGCCGCGTTTGCCGGTTTTGCTGTATTTATCAATAAATCACCACACTGCGGATGCTTTCGCCCTTGTGCATCAAATCGAACGCCTCGTTGATGTTTTCCAGCGGCATGGTGTGCGTAATCAGATCGTCGATATTGATCTTTTTGTCCATGTACCAATCGACGATTTTGGGTACATCAGTGCGCCCGCGCGCACCGCCAAAGGCGCTGCCTTTCCAGACGCGCCCGGTTACAAGCTGAAACGGGCGGGTGGAGATTTCCTGCCCCGCGCCGGCCACGCCGATGATGATGCTTTCGCCCCAACCCTTGTGGCAGCATTCCAGCGCCTGGCGCATCGTTTTGACATTGCCGATGCATTCAAAGCTGTAATCGGCGCCGCCTTTGGTCAGCTCGACCAGATGACCAACAATGTCGCCCTTGATCTCTTTGGGATTGACGAAATGCGTCATGCCGAATTTGCGCGCGAGACTTTCGCGCGCAGGGTTCAAATCCACGCCGACAATCATGTTCGCACCGGCCAGCCGCGCGCCCTGAATGACATTGAGGCCGATACCGCCCAACCCGAACACCACAACATTGGCGCCTGTTTCCACCTTGGCGGTGAAGATCACCGCGCCAAGGCCGGTGGTCACGCCGCAGCCGATATAGCAAACCTTGTCGAACGGCGCGTCGGGGCGGATTTTCGCCAGCGCGATTTCCGGCAGCACCGTGTGGTTCGCAAATGTCGAGCAGCCCATGTAATGCAGCAAGGGCTTGCCCTTCAGCGAAAAGCGCGAGGTGCCGTCCGGCATCACGCCATTGCCTTGCGTCACGCGGATCGCTTGGCACAAATTGGTTTTGTGGCTGGTGCAATAATCGCATTCGCGGCATTCCGGCGTGTAAAGCGGAATCACATGATCGCCGGGCTTCAGCGATGTCACGCCCGCGCCCACCTCGCGCACAATACCTGCGCCCTCATGGCCCAGAATGGCGGGGAAGGCACCCTCCGGATCATCGCCCGACAGCGTGAACGCATCGGTGTGGCAAACGCCGGTGGCCTTGATCTCCACCAAAACCTCGCCCGCTTTGGGGCCTTCCAGATCAACCTCTTCGATGACAAGGGGTTTGCCAGCCTCAAAGGCCACTGCCGCGCGTGTTTTCATCAAAATCCCGCATCTGGATGTGTCAGACCTGATTGAGACAGAACGCGGCGATGAGTCAACGTTTGCGCGATTGTGAACGGCTTGACTGTGCCATTATCGGACAATTGCGCCATAATGGGTCCAATAACGCTGTGTCTGGCTGGTCCTTTTCTTGCGTGGAGAAAGGGCCGCCTTTTGCGTTTTGGGACAGTATGATCGAAATCGTTGATCTGGTTTACGAATACCCCAGCATGCGTGCGTTGGATGGCGTATCCCTGCGTGTGCCGGAAAAGACGATTGCCGCTCTGGTTGGTCCCAATGGTGCGGGCAAAACCACATTGCTGCGCTGCATGGCGGCGCTGGAGCGGCCCTATAGCGGCACGGTGACGATCGACGGGTTGGACAGCCGCGAAAGTCCGCGCGAATTGCATGCACGCCTTGGCTATCTGCCCGATTTTTTCGGCCTTTATGACGATTTGACGGTGCGCCGCTGCCTGGCCTATGCCGCCGCCGCGCATGGGTTGGCGCCCGCGCTGGAATCTGGCGCGGTGGAAATGGCTGCGCGCCGGGTTGGCCTGATCGACCGGCTGGAAACCAAGGCCGGTGAGTTGTCACGCGGTTTGCGTCAACGTCTTGCGATTGCGCAGGCTATCGTTCATTCGCCAAAGGTTTTGTTGCTGGATGAACCCGCCGCCGGGCTGGACCCGCAGGCGCGGCGCGATCTTTCCAGCCTACTGGTAAACTTGCGCGATCAAGGCATGACGCTTGTGGTGTCGTCGCACATTCTGGCCGAGCTTGAAGATTATTGTTCGGAGATGCTGATTCTGGATGGTGGGCGTCTTGTTGGCGGGCACGCTGTCAAAGTGCGCGATGTTGAAAAGCCGCGCTACATCGTGGAGCTGGCAACGGCACGCAGCGATCTGGGCGCGTTTTTGGCCACAGCGGGCGTTGATGTGCTGGAGGCGGACGGCCACAACGCGCTGATCAATTTCACGCGCAATGCCGGTGCGCGCGCCAAGCTGATCCGCGATCTTTTGGCAGCGGGCTTTGATGTTGCCAGCTTTGGCGAATCCTCGCGTGCGCTGGAAGATGCCTATTTCAGTCAGGTCAGCACAAACGCAACCGCACCAATCGCGGCACAGGAAAAGACGCAAGCAAACGACGAAGGTGTGGCATGAACCCGGAACTGCGCCGCAATCTCTGGCTCGAGCTTTCGCCGCGGCGCATGCTGTTGATGGCGCTTATTCTGGGGCTGGTTTTCTTTGCCGCTGCTGTTGCGGGCGGTAATGATTTTGCGCCCGCCGCTGTGGCCGAGGTGGCGTTTTATTTCCTTGTCGTGATCTGGGGCGCGCGCAATGCGGGCTTGAGTGTTGTCGGTGAAATTCGCGACCGCACATGGGATTCACAAAAACTGTCGGCGCTGACACCGGCACAAATGTTCTGGGGCAAGCTGTTCGGTTCGACCGCGTATAATTGGTTTGGCGGGCTTATCGCGCTGGCGGTCATTCTGGTTTACGATTTGGGCCGCATTGGCGTTATCGGCACCTTGATTGATTTTGTTTATTTCATCGCGCTGGGGTTGATCGCACAGGCGGTTTCCATGCTCGTCAGCCTTGTGGCTGTGCGCCGCCGTCAAACACATTCGCGCTTTGAAGTTTTTCTGTATCAACTTGCGGGCGTTGTCGCCGCGATTGCGGTTTATTATGTCTGGCGTGCGGCTGATCCGGCCGGTTCGCTGATCGCGCGTGGCGCGGCTGTCGATACCATCACTTGGTGGGGCATGGCGCTTGATGCGCGCAGTTTCTTGCTGGTGTCATTGGCGGTATTCACGGGCTGGACCTTGCTGGCCTGTTATCGCCAGATGCGCCTTGAACTGATGGTGCGCAATGGACCGCTGGTCTGGATCGGCTTTCTGATTTTCATCGGGCTTTATGTTGCCGGTTTCAATGCATGGCTGAGTGCAAACCCGGCCGAACAATATTGGGATGTGGTGGCCCGGCGTCTGTTGCTGGTTGCGACGGTGTTCGGCTCGCTGACCTATCTGATGGTGTTGCTGGAACAAAAAGACCGGGTGCTTTACCGCTGGATGGGTGGGCAATTGGCGCGTGCGCGTATCGACCGTGTGTTCTGGAATTTTCAAAGCTGGATGATGAGCTATTTCGCGGCCTTTGTTGTTGTGGCTGCACTGGTGGGTTGGCTGCATCTGCATGCAGCAAACCCGCTTCCTTCACAGGCTTTGCTGGTGGCGGCGCTCGGTTTTTTAACCCGCGATTGTGCGATCTTTGTGTTGTTTCAGGCACTCGCCGGACGCAGGCGCGCAGATTTTGCGGCGCTGGCCGTGCTTGTTGCCCTGTATGGTTTGTTACCGGCGATTATCGGCGGAATGGGCGTTCACGCGGTTGGCGCGTTGTTCTATCCGCTGACAACCGATCCGGTTTGGCTCAGCCCGGCACTTGCCTGGGGTGAAGCTGCTGTTGCGGTCATTTTGGCGCTGGGCAGTTTGGCCTTGTCTGAAAAGCCCGCGCCCACACGCCGGGTGATGGCTTAAGTTTCAGCGGCAAGCGCCAGTTTCAGACCCGAATAATTCGGTTGATCGATGGCAACTTTTTCCAACGTTGTCAGTTCGAGGTGCTGGCGCAGCGCCTCTGAATCAATCGCGATCCGGCCATCGCGAATGCGTGCACACAATTCGCGGTTCAATTCGTCCAGGGTACCGTTGCGGCCGATCAAACTTTTCAGCCGCTCCGCTTCGGCTTCGTTAGCCTGTGTGCCGCGTTCCAGCTCGCGCGAGACAATGCCCAGCGCGTTGGCCGCGACGCGCGCATGAAAGGCGGTGTGCCCTTTCAATTCCGGCATGGCTTTGGTTTCCAGGAAATCTTTTACCGCATCAACAAGTTCACGGATCGAGGGTTGGTCCATCATGGCGTCACATCTTTCCATGAATGATGAGGTTGATCAGATCAATCTCGGTTTCAGACGAACGCCGCCCAATCGCCGCACGTTCAACCGAGCCATCGGCCTTGAAGCCCTGATACATCGTCATGCACATGATGCCCCATTTCAGCGAGCCATACACAATCCATGCGCGTACATCATCGATGTCTATGGTGCCACCGCCTGCCGCTTCATATCCGGCCAGAAGATCATGAAGCGCACCGAAACCACCCACCACATTTTCGGGCGCACCAAAGCGCCACGAATTTGTGCAGATCCAGCCAATATCCTCCAGTGGATCACCAATATGGGTCAACTCCCAATCCAGCGCCGCTTCCACGCCATGGCGCGAGATCAGCAAATTGCCGTGGCGAAAATCGCCATGCACCAGCGCCTGCCGTTTGGATTTGGCAAGGCGCGGCTCCAGCCATTTGAAAGCAAATTCAAAAACCGGATGCGGATAATCATAGCTGTCGTAAAGTTCGCGGTAGCTTTGCAATTGCGCGGGGCCATCGATAACGCGCAAATGCTCGCGCAAAGGCGCAACATCAATCGCGTGAATGCGCGCAAGAATTTCACCGCATTGATAGGCCAGCTTGGGGCGCGCATCGGCGAATTCATCATCGCGCAAAATTTTACGTGCGATCGTCTCCCCCTTCAGCCGGTCCATCACGTAACCCTGGCCAACACCGTCACTTGAATTCAATACGTAGCGTACGCGTGGCGCGGCAACACCACCGGCGCGGGCTGCCTCGATTACCAATGCCTCGGTTTCCAGCGGCACTGCATTGCCGCTGGTGCCCGATGCGCCGGTGCCGCCGGGACGGCGGCGCAGGATTAATGGTTCTGCGAGCCCGGCGATTTGTGCATCGAACGCCCATGTTTCCTGGCTTGCGCCGCCGGAAAGACGCGCCATATTTTCAATACCG
The DNA here is from genome assembly GCA_040255365.1 of Hyphomicrobiales bacterium. Lineage (GTDB taxonomy): Bacteria > Pseudomonadota > Alphaproteobacteria > Micropepsales > Micropepsaceae > Rhizomicrobium. Next base: position 6,356 of record JBDZUY010000049.1, on the reverse strand, counting down.
GTAAAGCCCGGCAGGCTGTTGGCAAGGGCGCGGTCTAATGCAGGCAGAAAATCCGGGGTCATCAACAATCCTATCCCGTGCGCAGATACCGCACAGCTTCGTCTCTTTCGAAAAGATAAAGCAATATGCGCAATGCGCCACCACGCGGCGATTTTAATTCGGGGTCTTGCGTCAAAATGAGCTTGGCGTCATCGCGTGCCGTGGCCAGAAGATCAGCATGCGCCATCAAATCGGCCATACGAAATTCCGGCAGGCCAGATTGCCGCACACCCAACAATTCGCCTGCGCCGCGCAGACGCAAATCTTCTTCTGCTATTACAAAGCCATCATCGGTTTCGCGCAAGGTTTTCAATCGCGCTTTGGCAGTTTCGCCCAGTGGCGCTTGGTAAAGTAACAGGCAACTCGATTTTGCCGCGCCGCGGCCGACGCGGCCACGTAATTGGTGAAGCTGGGCCAGGCCGAAACGCTCGGCATGTTCGACGACCATGATCGTGGCTTCCGGTACGTCAACGCCGACTTCGATCACGGTTGTTGCGACAAGCACGGATGTTTCGCCCGCCTTGAAGCTGGCCATCGCGGCATCACGTTCGGCGCCCTTCATCCTGCCGTGGACGAGGCCGATTTTCGGCCCCAGCACGCGCTTTAACATGGCCGCGCGTTCATCGGCGGCGGCCAGATCAATCTTCTCGGATTCTTCGACAAGCGGGCAAACCCAATAGGCGCGCGCGCCCTTGGCAATCGCCTGCTTCAGATGCGCCACCACTTCATCCAGCCGCGATGCGGGCAGGGTGCGTGTTTCCACCGGCTTGCGGCCGGGCGGGCGGCCCTCCAAACGGGAAACATCCATGTCACCATACGCGGTCAGCGCAAGCGTGCGCGGAATCGGCGTGGCCGTCATCACCAGCACATCAACCGGTCTGTGGTTCTTGCCCTGCAATTGCATGCGCTGATGCACGCCAAAGCGGTGTTGCTCGTCAATCACGGCAAGGCCGAGATCAGCGAATGTCACATCTTCTGAGAACAGCGCATGTGTGCCGATCAGAATATCGATTTGCCCAGCGGCGAGTTGCTCCAGAATTTGCGCGCGCGGGGCGCCGCGTTCACGCCCGGTCAGGATCACCATGCGAATACCGGCGGCCTCTGCCAGCGGAGTCAGCGCACTCATGTGCTGACGAGCCAGAAGTTCGGTTGGCGCCATCAACGCACCTTGTCGGCCGGTTTCCACTGCGTTCAACAGTGCCAGCATCGCCACCACGGTTTTGCCTGCGCCCACATCACCCTGTAGCAGGCGCAACATGCGCGACGGGGCGGCCATGTCCGCCGCGATTTCGTCGCCCGCTTTGGTTTGTGTGTCAGTCAGGGTGAAGGGCAGGGCGCCAATGGCTTTGGCGCGCAAGCGGCCATCGCCCTTCAGACTGCGGCCCTTGGTTTCGCGCATACGCGAACGGATCAGGATCAGCGCCAATTGGTTGGCCAGAAGCTCGTCATAGGCCAGCCGCATGCGCGGCGGTGCAGAAGGATACAGATCAGTTTCAGCTTGCGGCGCGTGCGCGGCCAGCAACGCATCATGAAACGAGGCCCAGCCTTGACGCTTCAAATAGGCGGCGTCGATCCATTCGGGTAGTTCCGGCGTTTTGTCCAGCGCACCTTGAATGGCTTTGCTCAGCGATTTGGCAGGCAGGTTTTCGGTCAGCCGGTAAACCGGCTCATGCAACGGCATGCTTGCCGCTTCGCCGGGTGCCAGCACGAAATCGGGATGCGCCATTTGCAGGCGCCCGCCATAGCGCTCGATGCGCCCGCTGATAATGCGTTTCTCGCCGGGCGGCAGAGTTTTGGTCAGGTAATCGCCATGAGCGCGGAAGAAGACCAACTCGATCGTGCCGGTATCGTCCGAACAGCGCACCTTGTAGGGCTGGCGCCGGTCATGCGGCGGCAGATGATCCAGAATGTTCACGCTGATGGTGGCGATACGCCCCGGTTCGGCCTCGATCAGGGTGGGCCGGTAGGAGCGATCCACCACGCCAGAGGGCAGATTGAAAATCAGATCCACTAGCCGGGTTCCGGCAGCGCGGGCGATCAGCTTTTCAATGCGCGGCCCCACGCCGGTCAGGGTGCGCGTTTCGGCAAAGAGGGGGATGAGAATCGTGGGCCGCATAATGGCAAAACCTATCCGACGGCGGCGCGATTGCTCAATGCACGGGTCCGGTGCCCCGCGCCCATCTCGCACACCATGCCACACTGGCTCATGGGGCGGGGCCGCGCTATAGACCCCGGGATGACTGAGAACCCCATTTCCGATCCTTCCGGCAATCGGCGCAAACGCTTGCTCTTTCGGGCACAGCGGCGCGGCTTCAAGGAAGTGGACCTGATTTTTGGCACCTTCGCAGCCAATGGGCTGGACGGGCTGGACGAGGCCGGGCTGGACCAGTTTGAGGCGTTGCTGGATGCGCCCGATCACGATGTCTATGCCTGGTTGCGTGGCCACACCCCTGTGCCTGCTGAATATGACAATGCCGTTTTCGCCACTTTGCAGGCGCTCTGCACGCGCCAGAATCCCACATGGACCGCGTAAATTATATCGCCCGTGCCGAGGGCGGCCGGTTTGCCGTTACCGGCGCGCCGGATGGCTATGATGCGCGCCTAGCCGCCGAGGCCGCGCTTATACGCAAGGGCGTGGTGGTGTTCGTCGCGGCCGATGATGTGCATGCGCAAGCCGCATCCGAAGCGGTGCGCTTTTTCGCGCCGGATTTAAAAATCCTGTTATTTCCCGCGTGGGATTGTTTGCCGTACGACCGCGTGTCACCAAAACCGGACATTGAAAGCCGGCGGCTTGCGACGCTTGCCGCATTGGTTGCGCGCAAGGACGAGGGCGAACCGGCCATTGTCATCACCACGATCAATGCGCTGTTGCAGCGCGTGCCGCCGCGTGCCGCGATTGCCGAGGCCAGTTTTCTGGCCAAGACCGGCAGCATCATCGAGCATGACAAGTTAATCGCCTTTCTGGCACGCAATGGCTATCAGCGTAGCGGCACCGTGCGCGAGCCGGGCGATTTTGCCTTGCGCGGCGGCATTGTGGATTTGTGGCCGCCGGGTGCGGAACAACCGCTGCGGCTGGATTTTTTTGGCGCGAAGTTGGAAGCGATCCGCCTGTTCGATGCGGAAACACAGCTTTCGGCCAAGCAGATTAAATCCGTCGAATTGCTGCCTGCCAGCGAAGCGCCGCTCGATGCGCAGACGATCAGCCGGTTTCGCACTGGTTACATCGCCGCCTTTGGCCCGGTGACGGGCGAAGACCCGCTTTATGAATCGGTGTCCGCAGGGCGCAAGCATCAGGGCATGGAACATTGGCTTGCCCTGTTTCACGATCATCTGGAAACCCTGTTTGATTATCTGCCGCGCAGCCTGATCTTTCTGTCCCATCAGGTGGAAGAATCGCGCAACGCACGGCTGGAGTTGATTGCCGATTATTATGAAACGCGCCGTCAGTTTTTGGGCACGGAGGCGCCGCGCAAGGGCCAGTTAAGTGCGCCGCCTTACAAACCGCTACCGCCGGAAAAACTTTATCTCACCCATGAAGAATGGCCGGGGGTGTTGGCGCGTCATGTGGTGCGGGATATCTCGCCGTTTACCGCGCCGGATTCCAAAGTTTCCACCGATGCCAATGCCAAGATCGGGCGCGATTTCACACCGGAACGCACAGCCGGAAATGTCAATGTGTATGAGGCGGCGGCGGCGCACGCCAAGGCCTTACAAAAATCCGGCAAGCGCGTAATTTTTGTGGGGTGGAGCGAAGGTTCGGCCGAACGCATCGGCGGCGTGTTGTCCGATCATGGCTTGGAAGCCGCACGCCACATTGAAAACTGGCCCGATGCGCAAAAGATGCACAAGGACGCCATCGGTGTTGGCGTGCTGGGGCTGGAGCACGGTTTCGAAGCGCCGGGTTTTGCGCTCATTGCCGAGCAGGACATTCTGGGCGACCGCATGGTGCGCACGCGCGGGCGTACAAAGCGCGCGCAGAATTTTCTCAGCGAAGCCTCCAGCCTGTCGCAAGGTGATCTGGTTACACATATCGAACATGGCGTGGGGCGCTATCTGGGTCTACAAACCATTGATGTGTTTGGCGCACCGCATGATTGTCTGGAACTGCAATATGATGGCGGCAAACTGTTTTTGCCGGTCGAAAATATTGAACTTCTGACGCGTTATGGCGCCGACGATAGTGCCGCCCAACTAGACCGTCTGGGCGGGGCGGGCTGGCAGCACCGCAAGGCGCGCATGAAAGAACGCGTGCGTGAGATCGCCGCCGAACTGATCCGTATTGCCGCCGCGCGCCAGCTCAAAACAGTTGCCGCGATTGAAGCGCCGCAAGGTGTGTATGACGAATTTTGCGCGCGCTTTCCCTATCAGGAAACCGAAGATCAGGAACGCGCCATCGCGGATTCCATTGAAGATCTTGCCAAAGGCCGGCCGATGGACCGGCTGGTTTGCGGCGATGTTGGCTTTGGCAAAACCGAAGTGGCGCTGCGCACCGCCTTTGTTGCTGCCATGTCGGGCGCACAAGTGGCCGTGGTGGTGCCGACCACGTTGCTGGCTCGCCAGCATGCGCGCGGTTTCGCCGAACGCTTTGCAGGTTTTCCCGTGACCGTGCGCCAGCTTTCGCGGTTTGTGGACGCCAAAGAAACGCGCGAAACCAAAGCCGGGCTGAAAAGCGGCGATGTGAATATTGTGATCGGCACGCATGCGCTTTTGGCCAAGAACATTGAGTTCAACAATCTTGGCCTTGTGATTGTGGATGAAGAGCAGCATTTCGGCGTGACGCACAAGGAACAGCTCAAAGCGTTGAAAGCCGATGTGCATGTGCTGACGCTGACGGCCACACCTATTCCGCGCACTTTGCAATTGGCGCTTTCCGGTGTGCGCGATCTGTCGCTGATAACGACGCCGCCGATCGACCGGTTGGCGGTGCGCACCTTTGTGACGCCGTTCGATCCGCTGGTGATCCGCGAGGCGTTGCTGCGTGAGCATTATCGCGGCGGGCAGAGTTTTTATGTTGCCCCGCGCGTCGCCGATCTGCGTGAGGCACAGGAATTTTTGAAAGAGACGGTGCCGGAGGTCAAATCCGCTGTCGCCAATGGGCAGATGGCGGCGAACACGCTGGAAGACGTGATGACCGCATTCTATGACCGCAAGGTTGATGTGCTGGTTTCTACCAACATTGTGGAAAGCGGGCTGGATATTCCCACCGCCAACACAATGATCGTGCATCGCGCCGACATGTTTGGTCTGTCGCAGCTTTACCAATTGCGCGGGCGTATTGGCCGGTCCAAACAGCGCGCCTATGCCTATCTGACCACGCCAGCAGATCGCAAACTCACCGACACGGCGGAGCGGCGTTTACAGGTATTGCAATCGCTGGATCAGTTGGGCGCAGGCTTTTCCGTTGCCAGTCACGATCTGGATATTCGCGGCGCTGGCAATTTGCTGGGCGATGAACAATCCGGCCATGTGCGCGAGGTTGGCATCGAGCTGTATCAGGAGATGCTGGAAGAAGCCGTTGCCCAAATGCGCACAGGCGATGGCGAGGCGGAGTTGAGCGATCAATGGTCGCCAACCATCAATATCGGTGCGGCGGTGTTGATCCCCGAAACCTATGTGCCGGATTTGAATGTGCGCATGTCGCTTTACCGCCGGTTGGCCAGTCTGGAAGAGGGTGCGGAGATTGAACAATTTGCCGCCGAATTGATCGATCGTTTCGGCGCGCTGCCGGATGAGGTGAAACATCTTTTGGAAGTCATGGCGATCAAGCGGCTGTGCCGTTTGGCATCTGTGCAAAAGATTGAGGCCGGGCCGAAGGGGGCAACCCTGAGTTTCCGCAACAATGTGTTCCCCAACCCGGCGGGGCTTATCGCGCTGATCAGTGAAAATCAGTCGGTGATGAAAGTGCGCCCCGATCACAAGGTGGTTATTGCGCGCTCCTGGGCCGACGCCAATGAACGGCTGAAGGGCACACAAAGGCTTTTGAAGCAACTCGCAAAAATAGCTGCCGCCGCCTAGCTTTAGCCAATTTTCCACGAAATCGCCGTAGAGCGCGCGTTAACTGTGTTCTTTCGCTAGAGTGTGTCCGGACACGAAGGGGGAATTCGCGTGCTGTCTTTCATTGCATCTGTCGGTTGGTATTGGCTGTTGTTGCCGGTGGCGCTCGCTGTGTTCGGCATATTGCTGTTTGTCGGTGGTGTCGGTCATGTGTTTCGCGGGCGTGCGGGGCGCGGGTCTGCGCGCGCGATTATCGGTGCGCCGGTTGCGCTGGTTGGTGTGGCGGGCAGCTTTCTGGGTTTGAACTTCCAAACCTATTCGCG
>JBDZUY010000048.1:0-19005 GCA_040255365.1 Hyphomicrobiales bacterium | reverse complement strand
TACTCCGCCGCATCCTTGGGCAGGTAGATCTCGCCGCCGTGGCTCTTGAACTCCTCGGCTTTTTTCGCCATCGCCGCGCGAATTTCTGCGGTGGAGAGGCTGTCGTTCTGGCCGCGCGCGACATCGCGCACTTCCTGGCTGATCTTCATCGAACAGAATTTCGGCCCGCACATCGAACAGAAATGCGCAACCTTTGCGCCCTCCGCCGGCAGCGTTTCGTCGTGATACGCCTGCGCGGTTTCGGGATCGAGCGCCAGCGCAAACTGATCGCGCCAGCGAAACTCGAACCGCGCCTTGCTCATCGCATCATCCCAAATGCGCGCAGCGGGGTGCCCCTTGGCCAGATCGGCGGCGTGCGCCGCGATCTTGTAGGCGACGACGCCCTGTTTTACGTCATCCTTGTCCGGCAGGCCCAGATGTTCCTTCGGCGTGACATAGCAAAGCATTGCCGTGCCAAACCAGCCGATCATCGCAGCCCCAATGGCAGAGGTGATGTGGTCATAACCCGGCGCAACATCGGTGGTTAGCGGGCCGAGTGTATAGAACGGTGCCTCGTCACACGCCGCCAATTGGCGATCCATGTTTTCCTTGATCTTGTGCATCGGCACATGGCCGGGCCCTTCGATCATCACCTGAACATCGTGGCGTTGCGCAATCTTGTTCAGCTCGCCCAGCGTTTCCAGCTCTGCAAATTGCGCGGCATCGTTTGCATCCGCGGTCGAGCCGGGGCGCAAACCATCGCCAAGGCTGAACGACACATCATATTGCTTCAACAGTTCGCAGATTTCCTCGAAATGCGTATAGAGGAAGTTTTCCTGATGATGGGCAAGGCACCATTTGGCAAGGATAGAGCCGCCGCGCGATACGATGCCCGTCACCCGTTCCGCCGTCAGCGGAACATGCGCCAGCCGCACACCGGCATGGATGGTGAAATAATCCACGCCCTGTTCGCATTGCTCGACCAGCGTGTCGCGATAGATTTCCCATGTCAGGTCTTCGGCCACGCCGCCAACTTTTTCCAGCGCCTGATAGATTGGAACCGTGCCGATGGGCACCGGCGAATTCCTAATGATCCATTCACGGATCGTATGAATGTGGCGGCCCGTGGACAGATCCATCACATTGTCGGCGCCCCAGCGGATGGCCCAGACCAGCTTTTCCACCTCTTCGCCCACGCCGGACGTGACGGCGGAATTGCCGATATTCGCATTCACCTTGGTCAGGAAATTGCGGCCGATAATCATCGGCTCGGTTTCAGGGTGGTTGATGTTGGATGGAATGATGGCGCGGCCGCGCGCAATCTCGTCACGCACAAATTCCGGCGTGATCTCATCGGGAATCGACGCGCCAAACGAATTGCCGTCACGCGGAAGCGCCGAACGGCCCAAATTTTCGCGCGCCGCAATGAATTTCATTTCCTGGGTGATGATGCCCTGACGCGCATAATGCATCTGGGTCACGTTCTTGCCCGGCTTTGCGCGCAATGGTTTGCGGCCCGCGCGATCAAACTGCGGCACCGACAACAATTCGCCGCGCTTTAACCCGTCATCTTCGGGTTTGCGGTCCCGGCCTTCATATTCTTCCACATCGCCGCGCGCCAAAATCCATTCGCGACGGTGGGCGGCCAAACCTTTTTCGATGTCGATGGCAACGCTATCATCCGTGTACGGACCAGACGTGTCGTAGAGGCGGATCGGCGCCTCCCCGCCGTCCAGCGGCACCTCGCGGAACGGCACGCCATTGACCACCAGCTTTCGCGAGCCGGGCAATGGCCCGCGCGTCACCGCATCATTGGTGATGGCTTTTGGGGTGCTGGTTTTGGAGTTCAGAATTGGTTTGTTCATCTCGCCTCTCCCTACGCCGGTTTTAGCCGGATCAGGTTCAAAGGGACCCGCGTGATTGCGATCTCAGCCCAGCGTCGCTGCGATGCAGCTATGCCGGGCGCCCCTGGGAATGGGCGGACTCTGGACAAGGCGGCGCGCAAGTCAAGGCGCTGTGATACTATTCGCAAAATGCGCCCAAAAATTTCAATTCGCCGCGCAAAAGCGAACGATGCATGCCAATGAGAGAGACGCGTAATGGGCACCACCCTCATAACGATGGAAGATTCGCATTTTGCCTGGCTGCTGGGCGAAGCGCCTGCGCCGGAGCCAAATTTGCGCCTGCCGCCGGGCGGGCTGGAAACGGCGGAAACCATCGCGCGTCTGCGTATCTATGCCGCCCAGCTTCATGAATCAGACTGTCACGGCTTTTGGATGATCGTGGATGATGGCGAGATTGCCGGTACCGTGGGTTACAAACATCCGCCGGGCAAGGATCACGTCGTCGAAATCGGTTATGGTTTGGCTGAAAGCCGGCGGCGATTGGGCCATGCCACGCGCGCGGTGGCCGCGCTGATGGCCTATGCCCATGATGATCCCGCGGTGTCATGCGTTGTCGCAAAAACGCACACCGACAATGTGCCGTCGCAAAAGGTTCTGGAGAAGAACGGCTTTGAGAATCTCGGCCCCTACACCGACCCGGTGCATGGCGAGGTGATCTTGTGGCGGCTCGCGGCGGAGTAACGCCACTTCCCATTCTGTCATAACCCGCGAATGCGGGTTATCCAGGTTGTGAAATGCCGGGGGCGCCCCGCGACGAAAAGAAATTTACCCAACCGGCACGGCCAATCAACCTTCAACTGGATGGCCCGCATTTGCGGGCCATGACAATAGGAGATGGTGTCAAGATTCCGCGAACCGTTTGAACTCGCTGATAAGTTCGCGCACGGCGGCGTTCACAATTTTCTCGCCTGCTTCAACCGAGGCTTGGGACGGATCAGAGCCGATGCGGCCATCCGGGAAACGGCGGCGATAATCCTCCGCATCATAGATTGGCCCATTGGGTGCAATCTTCGGCGTCATCGTCACGCTCTTTTGTGCTTCGGGATAACCGAAATAGGTGACGGACACTTCGGACGGCGTGGCGTGGCTGCCCTCCCCCACCGGGAAAAGCTGACGGCACAGATCCATCACGCCCGACAGCTCCCACCAATTGCGCAATTTGCAACGCACGGGCGGGCGGTTGCCGCCTTCACCGCCGAATGTAACGCCGTGATAAATTTCGGAGAACGCGGCATTGATGGTGGCGATGTTGCCGCCATGCCCGTTGAACCAATAGAGCTTCTCGAACCCGTGATGGTAGAGCGAGGCCGCCCAATCATTCATCGCCGCAATCATTGTGGAGGGGCGCAAGGTGATGGTGCCGGCAAACGCCATGTGATGTTGCGCCTGTCCCACATTGAAGGTTGGGCCAACCAGCAGCCCTGCCTCATCACCAGCACGCTTGGCGATAATCTCTGGACACAGCGCATCGGTGCCCAGCAAGCCGTTGGGCCCGTGCTGTTCGGTCGAGCCGATGGGAATGATGATCGCCTTCGATGTTTCCAGATATTTGCCGATTTCCGGCCAGGAGGAGAGGTGCAGTTGCATTGTGTTTCCTTAAGGGCCCCTTCGACAGGCTCAGGGTGAGGCCCATTTTAAATTTCCCTCATGCTGAGCTTGTCGAAGCATCCATTCAAAACAAGGTCAGCCGGTTTCTCTCCGCGTTCTTTCACGGGGCGCGCCGGGTTTCAACGGCGCGGGGCCGGTATGGGGGCCGAAACGTCGCACTGCGCAGCAGCCGGGCGGGCCTTTTGCGCTTGCGCACTCATGGCTTAGTCTCTTTGCCAAAGCTATTCCCATATTACCGACGAGGTTCCTACATGACCAATCCCAAAGACTCCGCAAAAGGCCCCCTTGATGGGGTCAAAGTGATCGATTTGACAGAATTCATTTTCGGGCCCTATGCGACGCAAACCCTGGGTGATCTGGGCGCCGATGTGATCAAGGTGGAGAACCCCAGCGGCGACCGCCAGCGCCACAGCGGCAAATATGCGGAACATCAGGATATGGGCTGCACCTATCTGGCGTTGAACCGCAACAAACGCTCCATCGGTATCGATCTGAAAACCGAAGAGGGCCAAAAAAAGCTTGCCGCGCTGATCCCCGATGCACAGGTCTTTATTCATAATGTGCGCGCAGACGCGATGGAGCGGCTGGGCTTTTCCTATGAAGCGGTGACAAAGCTGAACCCTTCCATCGTGTATGTGCATTGCGTCGGTTATGGCTCGGACGGGCCCTATGCGGGGCGGCAAGCGTTTGACGATCTGGTGCAGGGCGCGAGCGGCGCCGCCGATCTGATGCCGCGCGTCGATGGCAATCCGGACATGCGGCTGATGCCCAGCTTCATCGCGGACAAGGTTTCCAGTATGCATGCGCTTTATGCCGTGCTGGCCGCATTGTTTCATCGCGAACGCAGCGGTGAAGGACAATTTGTTGAAGTGCCGATGTTTGAAAGCTTCACGCATTTCATGATGATCGAACATCTTTACGGCAAAACCTTTGAACCCGCGAAGGGGCGCATCGGGCACACGCCCGCGCTGGCCAATGACCGGCGCCCATTGGCGACAAGCGATGGGCATATCGTTGTGCAGCCGGTGAGCCGCGACGCCAGCGCAAAATTTCTGGAGCTTGGTGGTATTCCGGGTGCGTATGAGAGTGAGCGCTTTGTAAACGCACCGAAGGGCAGCCGTGTCGCTGTCTATTACGACATGCTGCGCGAGGCGGCATTGGCACACTCAACCGACGAGTGGATGGCGCTGGGCCAACAGCACAACATCCCCGTCATGCGTGCAAATACCTTGGATGGTGTGCTGGATGATCCACATTTGAAAGCCGTGAATTTCTTCCAGATGCGCGAGCACGCCAGCGAAGGGCCGTATCGCGCCATGCGCCCGCCAGTGAAGTTTTCCAAAACACCGGCGTCCATTCGCCGCGATCCGCCCCGCCCCGGCGAAGATGCAGATGATATTCTGGGCACGTCTTGAAGCCGCGCGCCCATGCCGCCAAACTGAAATAAATATGACAGAGGAACTGCCGCCATGTCCGACACTTTGATCCCCGTTTCCAGAGACTGGCAGGAGCGCGCGCGCATCGACGCGAAAAAATATGACGAAATGTATGCGCGCTCTATGAAAGATCCGGACGGTTTTTGGGGTGAACAGGCAAAACGGCTCGACTGGATCAAACCATTCACCAAAGTACAGAACGTCTCGTGGGATCCGGACAATCTTTTCATCAAATGGTTTGAAGACGGCACCCTGAACGTCACCACCAACTGCATTGACCGCCATTTGCCCAAGCGCGCCAAACAAACCGCGATCATCTGGGAAGGCGACGACCCGGCCAATTCCAAACACATTACTTATCAGCAATTGCACGATGAGGTTTGCCGCTTTGCCAATGTGCTGAAAGCCCATGGCGTAAAAAAAGGTGATCGCGTCACAATTTATCTGCCGATGATTGTGGAGGCGGCTTATGCGATGCTGGCTTGCGCGCGTATCGGCGCCGTTCATTCGGTGATCTTCGCCGGCTTTTCCCCCGACTCCATCGCCGGGCGCATCATTGATTGCGACAGCACCATCGTTCTGACGGCGGATGAGGGCCTGCGCGGCGGCAAAAAAATCCCGCTGAAGGCCAATGTCGATAAAGCGCTGGAGAAAACCCCGGATGTAAAAACCGTGATTACGGTGAAGCACACCGGCGCGGGCGTGCCGATGAAAGCGGGCCGCGATATCTGGTATCACGACGCTGCAGCCAACGTGAACACCGATTGCAAGCCAGAGGAAATGAACGCCGAAGACCCGCTGTTTGTTCTTTATACCAGCGGTTCCACCGGCAAGCCCAAGGGCGTGTTGCACACGACGGGCGGCTATTTGCTCTATTGCGCCTTCACCCATGAAATCACGTTCGATTACCATGACGGCGACATTTACTGGTGCACCGCCGATGTCGGCTGGGTCACGGGACACAGCTATATTCTGTATGGTCCGCTGGCGAATGGCGCGACGACAGTAATGTTTGAAGGTGTGCCGAATTACCCCACCACCTCGCGCTTTTGGGAAGTGATCGACAAGCACAAGGTCAACATTTTCTATACCGCGCCCACCGCCATTCGTGCGTTGATGCGCGAAGGCACCGAGCCTGTGAAAAAGACATCGCGCAAATCTTTGCGTCTGCTTGGCAGCGTCGGTGAACCGATCAATCCGGAAGCCTGGCTTTGGTATTGGCGCAATGTCGGCGACGAACGCTGCCCCGTTGTGGATACGTGGTGGCAAACCGAGACGGGCGGCATTCTTATCTCGCCCCTGCCCGGTGCAACGGCGTTGAAACCGGGCTCGGCCACGCGACCCTTGTTTGGCGTTGCGCCGCAAATTGTGGATGCGGATGGCAAGGTTCTGGAAGGTGCGGTCAGCGGCAATCTAGTACTGACACAAAGCTGGCCCGGACAAATGCGCAGCGTCTATGGCGATCATCAACGGTTCGCCGATACCTATTTCAAAACCTATCGCGGCAAATATTTTACCGGCGATGGCTGCCGCCGCGATGAAGATGGCTATTACTGGATCACCGGGCGCGTGGATGACGTTATCAATGTGTCCGGCCATCGCATGGGCACGGCCGAAGTGGAAAGTGCGCTGGTTGCCCATGACAAGGTGGCCGAAGCAGCCGTGGTCGGCTTTCCGCACGACATCAAGGGCCAAGGCATCTATGCCTATGTCACATTGACGGCGGGGCTGAACGGTGACGACGCACTGGCCGGTGAATTGAAGCAATGGGTCGGCAAAGAAATCGGCGCCATCGCAAAACCGGATGTGATTCAGTTCGCGCCAGGCCTTCCCAAAACACGCTCAGGCAAAATCATGCGGCGCATTTTGCGCAAGATTGCGGAGGGCGATACATCGAATCTTGGCGACATCACCACGCTGGCCGACCCATCGGTGGTGGATGATCTGGTGAAAAACGCGGCGAAGAAATAGGGATAGCTCATGCTGAACTGGAAAATTGGTGACGTCACCGTAAAGCGGATCGTCGAACTTGAAGTGCCGGTGCCCTATGTGGAGGGCAAATCCTTCCTGCCGCAAGCCTCGCCCGCCGCGCTGAAAACCATGCCATGGCTCTACCCGCACTTCGCACAAGAAGACGGCACATTGACGCTTTCCATTCATGCGCTGCTGGTGGAGGCACCGGGCATCAAGCTGGTGGTTGATACCTGCATCGGCAATGACAAGCCGCGTCAATTCCTGCGTGGCCAGAAATTGCAGACGCAATTTCTTCAGCACATGGAAGAAGCCGGGTTTGGCCGCAATGATGTGAATGCTGTGGTGTGCACGCATCTGCATGTTGATCATGTTGGCTGGAACACGATGCTGGAAGATGGCAAATGGGTGCCGACGTTTCCAAATGCGCGCTATCTGATTGGCCGCAAAGAATATGAATTCTGGGTTGGCAGCGATAATGACGAGCAATTCAACATTCTGACCGATTCTGTAACGCCGATTTTTGAGGCGGAACTCGCCGAGATGGTCGAGATGGATCACAAAATTTCGCCGGAGATTCGCCTGACACCAACCGCGGGCCACACGCCGGGCCATGTCAGTGTAGTGATCGAATCCAAAGGCGAGACGGCCATCATCACCGGCGACATGATGCACCACCCCTGCCAGATCGGGCGGCCCGATTGGTCATCCGATTTTGATACCGACAAGGTGGCATCCGCGAAAACACGGCACGCGATGGTTAATGAATGGGCCCAAAATGGCGCGCTGATAATCGGCACGCATTTCGCCACACCGACCGCTGGTCGCATCGTAAAAGATGGCGAGGCTTACCGATTGGAGGTATAATAATCTTCAATATGCAACCGGGGGGAGGCATGGTGGGGGCAGATTCGCTTTCTGGATTCGTTTCGAACACTCAGATTTGGTTGAACAATAGCTGGGTTTCCTTGAATACGCCGCAAATGCACAGGCTTGAAGCAGCGCTTGGCCTGATTCTGGTATTCGGTGCGTCCGTATTTCTCGCACGCAACCAGATAAGGGATTTGCGTGACCTCAATCCTGCTTTTCTGGTGCGCCAATTCCCGGGCGCCAGCCCTAAACGAAAATCGACTATCCAAAAACGCATCAAAAAGCTGCGGTCCTATCAGAAGTCGATGGCGCTGCGAACGGGTTCGCGGCTATTGCTGGCATTCTTGTTCAGTATCGTCATTCCCGCTGCCGTGTTTGCGGTCATTGCCTATCGGTATAACTGGTTCTTTCCGGGGCAAACGCTTTTCGTGGATGCGGCAAACACCGCGCACAGCATCGCCGCCCCGTCTGGCCCGACGATCATAGCTTTTATTGTAGATCAAATCTTGCGCGCGCCGTCCGACGCGGCAGAGATTTTTGGCTTTCATACCAGTCAGGTTTCCATTGTACCGCATGCCTATCTGGCCGATGGAGCCTTGCTGGCATTTCGTACATTTGCGGGTGGTGCGATCTATTCCATTTTGTATGCGACGTATCTCTTTGTTCGCGCATTGCTGACGCCGAACACCGACATAGAAAAATGGCAGAGCGTTCTAAACGGAATGCAGTAGCGCTTACGCCTTCGCATAACCCTCCATCGCCTTGGCCATAGCAATGTCGTTCTGCGTCACGCCGCCCGCATCATGCGTGGCAAGCGTCACGTCCACCTTGTTGTAAACATTGAACCATTCGGGGTGGTGATCCATTTTGTCGGCCAAGAGTGCGACGCGGGTCATAAAGCCGAAGGCCGCGTTAAAATCCTTGAACCGGAACTCACGGAAAATCGCGTCCCGCCCTTCCACATCGCGCCATTCGGGCAAATCCGCCATTGCGGCCCTGCGGGCATTGATATCAAGCTTGTCCATCGCCACATCCTTATTGAACATCTGTCCGGCGCCCAGACATGCGCCAGATGGCCCGTGGCCTCAAGGTCTGTTTTGACCACCGATACGGAAAATCAGAAATGCCCGCCCGCAACATGATGCACCCGCCCAGTTCCGATGCGATCCTCGCGGCCGCCGATGCGGCGTTTGATGGGCTGCCGGATGAGTTTCGTGATCTGACGGGCGGCGTCGTGTTCACGGTGCAGGATTTTGCCGACCGCGAAACCCTGACGAAAATGGGCATTGCCAACCCGTATGAATTGCTCGGCCTGTTTCAGGGCGTGCCCTATGCGGTGCGCGAGGGTTATGGCGGGCCGCTCGAACCGACAATGATTTTCCTTTACGCGCAACCGATCATCGCATTCTGGCGGGCGCGTGATGACAGCCTGGAAGATATTGTGCGCCATGTGCTGATCCACGAAATCGGTCATCATTTTGGTCTGTCAGATGACGACATGCACGCCATCGAAGACGCAGCAGATTAGCCGCGCAGCTCATAATCCTGTTCGACCGCGTATTTGCTGCCGCTGGCTGTCAACACACTAGAATACAGACTGAAGCGTTCCACCGCGAAGGGCTCGCTGGTGTAAAGCGCATGATCGGTCAGATAATCCATCACCGCCCCGCGCGGTGTACCACGCAGACGCGCCAGCGTGACATGGGGGAGATATTTGCGCCCCTCTGGTGCAAAGCCCGCGCGTTGCAACGCCGTCTCGATTTTGCGTTGAAGATGCAAAAGCACTTCGTTCTTTTCCACGCCGGCCCAAAGCGCCGCCGGATGCTTGGCGCCAAATTCACCCACACCTTTCAGACGCATGGCAAAACCCGGCGCGGACAGGCCGCTCAGCGCATCATCCACCGCCGCCGCATCGCGCCCATCCACATCGCCGATGAAGCGCAATGTCAGATGTAATTGTTCGCGCACCTGCCAGCGCGCACCGGGCACGCCGCCCTGTATGATGAACAGCGATTGCGCCACCGAATCGGGAATTGCGATTGCAGCAAACAGCCGGATCATGCACGTGCTCCCCGTGACAAAGGTAAGAACCGGCGCAAACCAAACACCACAAGGCCATAGGCGGTGCAGCCGAAGACAATAGCCACACCCAGCATGATCTCATCGCGAAACGCGCCATGCACATGCAGCGACGCGATAAACCCGCCCGCATAGGCGGCCCCGCCTGTGGCGGCCGCGGCCAACAGGATTGGCGCAAGCGCGCGCCAGAATGCGGGCGCAATGCTCAACAGATCGCGCCGCCGTGCCAGGAACAATAAGGCACCCACATTGACCCAGGCCGCCAGCGCTGTGCCCAGTGCAATGCCCACCGCACCGAAACCGAGCCCCCACACCAGTGCAAATTTCAACGCGATGTTCACGGCGACAGACGCGATGGTGGCACGCACCGGCGTGGCTGTATCACCGCGCGCATAAAATGTGGGTGTGAGTATACGGATCAGCACAAAAGCCGGAAGGCCGATGCCATAGGCCGTCAGCACATGCGCCGCCATTGTTGCCGCGCTTAAATGAAACGCACCATGCGCAAACAGCCCGCGCATGATGGTTTCGGGAATGGCAAAAAACGCGGCGACAAACGGCAAGGTCAGCATCAGACCAATGATCGCGGCACGGTTTTGTGCAAAATCTGCGCCCTTGCGGTCCCCCGCCGCCAGCCGGTTGGACATTTCGGGCAACAGCACCGTGCCGATTGCAATCGCCAATGTGCCCATCGGAAGCTGATTGATACGGTCCGCATAATAAAGCGCGGTCAGGCCGCCAGCGGGCAGAAAGCTGGCGATCAACGTATCGACAAAAAGGCCGATCTGCACACTGGCAGACCCGATGGTGGCCGCCCCCAGCGCGCGCATGAATTCACGCACATCTTTTGTCCAGCGCGGCCAGCCGATGCGCAATGTCATTTTGCTGCGCGCCGCCATCCACACCATGAACAAAAGCTGCACAATGCCTGCAATGAACACGCCCCAGGCTGCGGCATGTGCCGCATCGGGGAACCAGTTTGCAGACAACAGAGTGGCGATCATCGCGACGTTCAGAAATATCGGCGCGGCGGCCGCCGCCTTGAATTTGTCGCCTGCGTTCAGCATGCCCGAAAGCTGTGTCACCACCGTGATGCAGATCAGATAAGGAAAGGCGATACGCGACAAATCTATCGCAAGCTGTAACTGCGCCGGATTGTCGATAAAGCCGGGTGCGAACGCGCGCACGATCCACGGCATGAATGACAATGCGGCAATCAGCAGAATAAACTGTGCCGCCATCTGCCAGGAAAATACGCGGTCGGAAAACCGTTCGGCAGCACCCAGCCCTTCGCGTGTTTTCAGGCTCGCGAAGCGCGGCAAAAATGCAGAGTTGAACGCGCCCTCCGCAAAAATGGCGCGAAAATTGTTGGGCAGACGCAAGGCCACCAGAAACGCGTCGGACATGGGCCCCGCGCCCAATATCGCCGCCATCAAAACATCGCGGACAAAACCGGCCACGCGGCTGAGCGCGGTGTAACCTCCAACGGAAAGCAGGCGGCGGAACATTTATGGCCTATGGCTTGGCCGCGCGCGCTTCAGCAACCAGCTTCAGCACATCGGGCAGAATATGAGACACAATAATTTTCACGCCTTTGGGATTGGGGTGGATGCCATCCGCCTGATTGAGTTTCGGGTTCAGCGCCACACCATCGAGTATGAAGGGATAAAACAGCACGCCATATTTTTTTGCGAGACCGGGATAGATCGCGTCAAATGTTTTGGCATATTCGGGGCCCAGATTGCGCGGCGCTTGCATCCCCAAAAGCAGCACCGGGATCTTTGCCTGTTTCAGCCGCGCCAAAATCGCACCCAGGTTTTTTTCGGTTTCGGACGGCTTCAGCCCGCGCAACGCATCGTTAGATCCCAGTTCAATGATCGCGGCATCAGGATGATCGGCCAGGCTCCAGCCCAGCCGCGCCAACCCGCCCGCCGATGTATCGCCCGATACGCCCGCATTGATGATTGCGGCGTTGATGTTCTTGTCTTTCAACCTGGCCTGCAACACGGCCGGTATCTCTGTGCCCGGCGGCAGGCCATAGCCTTGCGTCAGGCTGGTGCCCAGCATCAAAATTTTTATCGGCGCGGCCAAAGCGGGCACAGGCAGCAAAAGCGCAACCGTCAGCGCAAGCATGCCCAATCTGACAAACATGCTATGCATATGCTTGTAATCGGCGGTTTTCATGCCATATCGCCTTTAAGCCTCAGTCTTTTAGCCCTGCCCCACCGCCCCTGAGCGAATCCTTGATGAACAGTCCCGCACAAGCCATCGTTTTGAAAGACATTCATCTGACGCTGGCAAGCGCGGCTGGTCCGGTCAACATCTTGTCCGGTGTGTCGCTCAGCGTCGAACAGGGTGAAACGATTGCCCTTCTTGGTCCGTCCGGCTCTGGCAAATCTTCGCTTTTGATGGTCGCCGCTGGCCTTGAAGCGCCAACAAAAGGCACGGTCAATGTGGCGGGAACCGATCTGACCCATATGGGCGAAGATGCGTTGGCCCGTTTTCGGCGCGGCACGGTGGGCATTGTCTTTCAATCGTTTCACCTGATCCCCACGATGAATGCGCTGGAGAATGTCGCCATGCCGCTGGAGCTGTTGGGCGCGGGCGATGCCTTTGCACAGGCGCGCGCCGCGCTGGAGGCGGTGGGCCTTGGTGCGCGCACCGATCATTACCCCAGTCAGCTTTCCGGCGGTGAACAGCAAAGGGTGGCGCTGGCCCGGGCCATGGCACCGCAGCCCACGGTCCTGTTTGCCGATGAGCCGACCGGCAATCTGGACGGATATACGGGGCAAGAAATCTGCGATCTTCTGTTTGCGCTGCATGCGCGCACGCGCACCACGCTGTTTTTGGTGACGCATGAAGAAGCCCTTGCCAAACGTTGCGGGCGCATTGTGCGGTTGGCCGATGGCCGCATTGTGACCGACGAGCGCGCAGCCGCATGAACCGTTTTCGGCTGGCCCTGATTTTCGCACGCCGCGAAATGCGCAGCGGCTTTTCCGGCTTTCGGATTTTCTTTGCCTGCCTAGTGCTGGGCGTGATGGCGGTGGGCGGCGTTGGCTCGCTATCACAGGCGTTTCTGACCGGGCTATCGCAACAGGGCAGCGTGCTTTTGGGCGGCGATGCCTCGGTGCATCTGGTGCATCGCACGGCCAATGCGGATGAACTTGCTTTCCTGAAATCAGCGGGCCGCGTTTCGCAAACCGCATCGCTGCGTGCGATGGCCTATGCGCTGAAAAATGGCGAGGCGGATGAACGCCAGCTTATCGAATTGAAAGCGGTGGATCGCGCCTATCCGCTTTATGGCGCGGTGGGTCTGGCACCAAACAAGACATTGGCGAATGCGCTGACATGCATCAACAACATTTGCGGTGCGGTGGCGGAGCAGACGTTGCTCGACCGGCTGAACCTGAAACCTGGTGGGTTGATGCGTATCGGCTCGCAAGAATTTCGGGTCGCTGCGGTGCTGACCAATGAGCCGGATCGGCTTTCCGCCGGGTTCAGCCTGGGCCCGCATGTCATTGTTTCGCAAGCCGCGCTGAAACGCACCGGGCTTGTCACCATCGGCAGCCTGATCGACTACACCTATCGCATTGCCGCCCCAATCGGTTTTTCGCTTGCCACGTTCAAGGCCGATGCGGCCAAACAATTTCCCGATGCGGGCTGGCGCATACGCGGGCGGGACAATGCGGCCCCCGGCCTGAAACGCTTTGTCGAACAGATCACGATGTTCCTGACGCTTGTCGGCCTGACGGCGCTGGCGGTTGGCGGCGTTGGCGCAGGCCAAGCCATATCGGCGTTTCTGGATCGCAAGCGCAGCGAGATTGCGGTGATGAAGGCGCTGGGCGCGGATGGCGCGCTGATCTTTCTCACCTTCTTTGTGCAGGTGATGGGCATTGCGTTGCTGGCGGTGGCGACGGGCTTAGTACTGGCTACGCTGCTGCCCTTTGGCGTGCAGGCAATTTACGGCGCCGAAATTCCTGTGCCTGCCTCCTATGGCATCTATCCATCGCAGCTTGTTCTGGCCGCAGTGTTCGGCATTTTGTCGGCTGCGGCATTTGCCGTTCCGCCGCTGGCGCGCGCACACGAGATCGCGCCTGCCAATTTGTTCCGTGATCTGATTGTGCGCAGCCCCACGCGCGCACGCTGGCCCTATCTGGCGGGTGCAGGCATCGCGGGCGGCTTGATCATTTTGCTGGCGCTCGCACTTGCGCCAACGCCGCTATTCGCCGCCGGGTTTCTGGCCGCCGCCGCGGGTGGGCTCATCATCCTGCGCCTGACCGCAGAAGGTTTGCGCATGGGTTTGCGCAAACTGCCGCGCGCCAAACGGCCGGGCCTGCGCCTTGCGCTGGCCAATCTCACACGGCCCGGCGCGGCTTCGGTTGGCGTTGTGACCGCACTTGGCTTGGGGCTGACTTTGCTGACGGCTGTTTCGTTGCTCGACCGCACAATCTCCGCACAGGTTGCCGGCAGCCTGCCCGGCACGGCGCCGAGCTTTTTCTTCATCGATATTCAACCCGGCCAAACCGCCGCGTTTGATTCCACGATTGCGCGCTTCAAAACCGCAACAAATTACAAACGCACACCAATGATCCGTGGGCGGATTGTTTCATTGAAAGGCGTACCCGCAAAAGACGCAAAAGTAGAAAGCGGCGCGCGTTGGGCGCTGAACGGCGACCGCGGCATCACCTATGCCACAACACCGCCCAAAGGCACGATCATCACCGCGGGCCATTGGTGGAAAGCCAATTACACCGGGCCGATGCAAATTTCGTTCGATGCGGAATTGGCGCAAGGCATGGGGCTGAGCCTTGGCGACACGATGACCCTGAACGTGCTGGGCCGCGAGATGAAGGGCACCATCACATCGCTGCGCAAGGTGGATTTTTCCACCGGCGCGCAAAACTTTATTCTGGTGGTTTCGCCGGGTCTGATCGATCACGCGCCGCATGATTTTCTGGCCACGGTGCGCGTGGCACCGGATGAAGAGCCCGCGCTTTATCGCGCGGTGACGGACAAATTTCCCAATGTCTCGACTGTGCGCGTGAAGGAAGCGATCGCGCAGCTCAACACGCTGTTGCAGAAATTGAGCGATGGTGTGCGCGCCGCCAGCCTCATCACCATTCTGGCCGGGCTATTGGTGCTGTCCGGTGCGATTGCGGCGGGGCAGCGCGCGCGGCTTTATGATGCCACAGTGCTGAAAGTTTTGGGCGCGACGCGGGCCCGCATCGCGGGCGTCTATGCACTGGAATATGGCATGATCGGCATTGTGACGGGCGCCATCGCGCTGGGCGCAGGCACATTGGCGGCATCCATCGTCGCCGATCAGGTGTTGGATCTGCCCTTTGTGTTTTCGTGGCAGGCGGCGCTTCTCACTGTGATTGCGGGCGGCGGCGCAACGCTTGGGTTCGGGTTGGTCGGGGCATGGTCCGCACTGGCCGCGAAACCGGCGGAACTGCTGCGCAATCCGTAAGGCACTCTCCTGCCCCTTCGACAAGCTCAGGGTGAGGGCAAAAACAAACCCTCATGCTGAGCCTGTCGAAGCATGAATTTACAAATCGCCAAACGCGCGCGGATAGGTGATGCGCCATGGCCCGCCATCCAATGCGTCGGGTTGGAATTCCAGCGCCTGATAATACTGGCCGGAAAATTCGCTACTCAAATTGCGCGCGGCATCGACCGTAAATCCGAAGCGGCCATAATAGGCCGGGTCGCCCAGCACCGCGGCACCATCCCACCCCGCCTGACGCAGATAATCATGCCCGGCTTCGATCAGGACGGTGCCCAACCCCTCGCGCTGATGGGTGGGCAAAACCGAAACGGGTGCCAAAGCCGCCAGTTTTAGCTCCGCCGGTTCAACGCCAAGCGCGCTGAACAGCACATGGCCCAGAATCGAATCGTTCCGCATTGCCACCAATTCGCAAACCACCGCATTATCGGCCCGCAGGCCATCCACCAGTCCTGCCTCATCCGCCCGGCCAAAGGCCGCCGTAACAACGGCCTTTACAGCGTGAAATTCGCCGTCCCCGGCGGGTGGCCGGATGATTTTCAAATTTGTCATGTATTTCCGCTACTTATCGCCTCGCCTTTCGCGAGGTCACACCTTGATACTATGCCCGCGAATGCCGATATTAGGCGAGACCCGAACGCTTTCGGGCAAAGGAGAGATATCAATGGCTGATTACGACAACCGGGTTTTACGCGGCCAAACGGCCACCGGTGCCGGCGTCATGGACGAAGGCCTGAAGGCTTTCATGGTGCGCGTTTACAACTACATGCTGATCGGGCTGGGCCTGACGGGCGTGACCGCGTGGATCACGGCCAATACTGCCTTTGGCAATTTGTTCATTTCGCAGACCATGGTGAACGGCCAATATTCGGTTGGCCTGACGGGCCTGGGCCTTGTCGCGCTGATCGCGCCGCTGGGCCTGGTGCTGTTCCTGTCGTTCCGCATTCAGCATATGAGCGTGGGCGCGGCGCAGGCGACCTTCTGGGGCTATGCCGCGCTGATGGGCATTTCCATTGCGCCGGTGCTGCTGGTCTATACCGGCGCATCCGTGGCGCGGGTGTTCTTTATTACGGCGGCGACGTTTGGTGCCATGAGCCTGTGGGGTTACACGACAAAGCGTGATCTGACCGGTATGGGTTCGTTCCTGTTCATGGGCCTGATCGGCATCATCATCGCCATGGTCGTGAACATGTTCATGCAATCGTCGATGATGATGTTCGTCATCTCGGTTGCGGGCGTGCTGATCTTCACAGGCCTCACCGCCTATGACACGCAGAAGATCAAGGAGAGCTACAGCGTCAATGCTGACGGCACCGCTGCTGGACGCATGGCGATCATGGGGGCGTTGCGCCTCTATCTCGACTTTGTGAACCTGTTCCTGATGCTGCTGCAGCTTTTCGGAAATCGTCGATAAGCAGGCATATCGTTGAAAATCGCGGGGGCCCTGATACCAATCGGGGCCCCTGTTTTTTTGGAAAGGGCGGATGGCCGAAACCCGCAAAGACAAGACGCCCATCGTGCTAGCCCCGCACTCCACCGAATGGGCGGCCATGGCGCGCGCCGAGGCAGACAAGCTTGCCGCCGCGTTGGGCGATCAGCTTTTGGTGGTGCATCACATCGGCTCCACCGCGATACCGGGCATCAAGGCCAAGCCGATTGTCGATCTGTTGCCCGTGGTTCTGGATATTCGCGCGCTGGATTCACAGAAAAGCGCCATTACCGCGCTGGGCTATGAATGGCTGGGCGAATATGGCCTGCCCCGCCGGCGCTTTTGCCGCCTGATCGAACCGCAAACCGGCACACGAAAATTCCATGCGCATTTCTATGCCGTCGGCAATTCAGAGATCACGCGCCACATCGCCTTTCGCGATTATCTGCTGGCGCATCCCGCCATCGCCAAAACCTATGAAGCGGAAAAGGAAGCCGCCGCCGCGCTGAACCCCAACGACATGATTGCCTATAATGATGCCAAGAATAATTGGGTAAAGCGCACAGAGCGCGATGCGCTGCGCTGGTGGCCCTCTAGCCGCGCGAATTGACGGCCTTCATCAATTTCTTGTCGAACACGCGTAAAACCTGCGCCAATTCATGGCCGCGTTTCAGCACATGACCACCCGCCGCGATAACGGCATACATGCCCTGACGGCTGCGCAATTTGGGGTGCTTTTCCACGCGGAACATCGGTATTTCCGATGTGCGGCGGAAAATGGAAAAGACCGCGCGATCATCCAGAAAATCCAGCGCGTAATCGCGCCACTCCCCGGCAGCGACCATACGGCCATACACATTCAAAATGCCGTTGAGTTCACGCCGGTCGAAATGCACCGGCGGAGCCGCGCGCCCAGCCCCGGCAAATCTGCTGCTCTCATCAATGCGCGCCGGTGAGCCGGTTCCAGCGCGCAGGAACGCTATAGGTTCTTCCGCCATCCCCTAAAGAATGGGCCGCCAACGTCAGCCCTGCAAGCCCGCAGGTTTCCGGGCCATAATTGAGAGGAGCCGCAAACTTATCCACATGCGTTTGGTGGGTCTGCACTGCGAGAAATCTATAATCCATTGCAATTGCTTTGCTTTTTATAGATCTCCGCCAGCGGCACATGAAATATCTGTCAGCCATGAAAAGGTCATGTTTGGACCATCTGCCAGCCGCTTTCGCTGTCCAGTATCCATTCGTCGGCTGGTTGAGATGACGAGCAGCCTGGAAAAGATCAAGCCCCCCAGCCCCTATCCGGGCAGCTTTGATCAGCCAGCCGACCTTCCCCTTATTCCCAAAAATTTTCTTCCCGCATTGTATCCATGTGCATGGCGGGTCACGCTGTTATCCGAAACCATTTCGGAAAAAGCAGTTCCCATGCGGCTGAACAATCGCGTTGCCATCGTCACCGGTGCGGCCTCTGGCATCGGCCACGCCTGCGCCCAACTTTTTGCAAGTGAAGGCGCGAATGTGCTGGCGGTCGATTTGCCGGATAAAGGCATGGCAGCCGCGCACGACAATCGAACCAATATCATCACGCTGGAAAAAAGCGTCGGTGATGCCGATGCCGCGGATGTCATCATCAGTGCCGCTGTCGAGCGGTTCGGTGGAATCGACATTCTGATGAACAATGCGGGCGTTTCATCCTCCACCCGCATCGAAGATATGAGCGAGGAGATCTGGCAGAACACATTGAATGTGAATCTCAGCGCTCAGATGCGCCTGTGCCAGCGCGCGCTGCCTCATCTGAAAAAGAGTGAGGCCGGGCGCATTATCAATGTCGCCTCGGTCATGGCCGAAGGCACCGATTATGGACTGGCCGCTTATTGCGCATCCAAGGCGGGCGTTGCCGGGCTGACGCGCACCCTGGCGCTGGAGCTGGGCAAATTCGGTATCACAGCGAATTATCTGGAACCCGGTGCCATCGCAACGGGTATGACCAAACCCTTGTGGGATGCACGGCCTGATGTTGCGGAAATCTGGGCCAGAAAATCTGCGTTGCGCCGTCTCGGCCAACCGATTGATCTGGCGCGCGCCGCACTTTTTCTGGCCAGCGACGATGCCGGTTTTGTTACGGGGCACGGGTTGGTGGTGGATGGCGGGCTGATGCTGCGGGTTTAGAGCATAATGCGTTCCTTTG
Organism: Hyphomicrobiales bacterium; assembly: GCA_040255365.1. Lineage (GTDB taxonomy): Bacteria > Pseudomonadota > Alphaproteobacteria > Micropepsales > Micropepsaceae > Rhizomicrobium. The sequence goes on along the minus strand of JBDZUY010000048.1, from coordinate 41 downwards.
GAATCGCATTGATGCTCTAAACTCTTTATTTGGCCGCAACT
>JBDZUY010000047.1:16928-19060 GCA_040255365.1 Hyphomicrobiales bacterium | reverse complement strand
AGCGCGGCGATGAAGGCTTCCTGTGGAATCTCCACCTTGCCGAACTGGCGCATCTTCTTCTTACCCTCTTTCTGCTTGTCGAGGAGCTTGCGCTTGCGGCTGATGTCGCCGCCATAACATTTGGCCGTCACGTCCTTGCGCAGGGCGCGGATGGTTTCGCGCGCGATAATCTTGCCGCCAATCGCCGCCTGAATCGGAATCTGAAACAGATGGCGCGGGATCAGATCTTTCAGCTTCTCACACATCGCGCGGCCGCGCGCTTCGGCGCGTGAACGGTTCACGACAATGGACAACGCATCGACCGGCTCGGCATTGACCAGGATCGACATTTTGACCAGATCGCCTTCTTCGTAACCTTCGATGTGATAATCGAAACTGGCGTAACCGCGGCTCACACTCTTCAGCCGGTCGTAAAAATCAAACACCACTTCGTTCAGCGGCAGCATGTACACCAGCATCGCGCGGCTGCCCGCATAGGTCAGTTCGACCTGGCGGCCGCGCCGGTCCTCGCACAATTTCAAGACAGAACCCAGATGTTCGTCCGGCACCAGAATGGTCGCCTTGATCCACGGCTCTTCGATAAAGGCGATGTGCATCGGGTCGGGCAGATCGGCGGGGTTGTGCAATTCCTTCATCGAACCGTCATTCATGTGAATGCGGTAGATGACGCTTGGCGCGGTGGTGATGAGATCAAGATTGAATTCGCGCTCCAGCCGTTCGCGAATAATCTCCAGATGCAAGAGGCCCAAAAACCCGCAGCGGAAACCAAACCCCAGCGCGGCAGAGCTTTCGGTTTCATAGGTGAAACTGGCATCGTTGAGATGCAGCTTGGACAGCGCATCGCGCAAATCTTCAAACTGCGCCGCATCAATCGGGAACAACCCGCAAAACACCACCTGCATCGCGGGCTTGAAGCCGGGCAGCGGGGTTAGTGTGCCTTTTTTCTCATCCGTGATTGTGTCGCCGACTTGCGTGTCGGCCACCTGTTTGATCGCGGCGGTGATATAGCCGACCTCGCCGGGGCCAAGCTTTTCGACCGCGGTTTTTTTCGGATTGAAGGTGCCGACCTGTTCGATCTGATAGACCGCGTCCGACATGATCATGCGAACGCGCTGACCCTTTTTGATTTCGCCGTCCAGCACGCGCACCAAAACCACAACACCCAGATAAGCGTCGTACCAGCTATCGACCAGAAGCGCCTTTAGCGGCGCGGCCAGCTCGCCCTTGGGCGGCGGCAGGCGATGCACGATGGCTTCCAGAACGTCATCGACGCCCAGCCCGGTTTTCGCGGAAATGGGAATCGCGTCCGACGCATCAATGCCGATCACGTCTTCGATCTGGGCGCGCACGCGCTCCGGCTCGGCGGCGGGCAAATCCACCTTGTTCAGGACGGGCACGATTTCCAGATTGGCATCAATCGCCTGATAGACATTGGCCAGGGTCTGCGCCTCCACACCCTGGCTGGCATCGACCACCAGAAGCGCGCCTTCGCAGGCGGCCAGACAGCGCGAAACCTCATAGCCGAAATCGACATGGCCCGGCGTGTCCATCAAATTCAGGATATATGTCTCGCCGTTTTTCGCCTTGTAGCGCAGGCGCACGGTCTGTGCCTTGATGGTAATGCCGCGCTCGCGCTCGATATCCATGGAATCGAGCACCTGGCTTTTCATCTCGCGGATGGTCAGCCCCTCGCACAGCTGGATCAGCCGGTCGGCAAGGGTGGATTTGCCATGGTCGATGTGGGCGACAATGGAAAAATTGCGAATGTGCGCGAGGTCCGTCATGGGCCGGGGGTTTAGCTTGGGTATGCGGTTCCGTCCAGCACCGTAATGTCAGCTTCTGTGATGTTCGCGCATCGCGGCGAACAAAAGCGGCAATGCGGCCAATTGCGCGGCGGTGGCCAGGATCGCCAAAGCGGGCAGCGACACATCATAAAGCGCGCCCATCGCGGCGCTGCCCACGAACCATGAAATGCCGTAAACCGCCGGGAACACGCCATAGGCATGGGCGCGAATGGGGGCTGGCACCATGGTGGCGACGGCGGCGGCCATGATCGCATCGTGAATGCCCAGCGCCACACCCCACAGCACCGTGCCCGCGACCCCCGCGCCAAACCCGCCCAAAAAGCACAG
>JBDZUY010000047.1:13445-16828 GCA_040255365.1 Hyphomicrobiales bacterium | reverse complement strand
CACCCCACAGCACCGTGCCCGCGACCCCCGCGCCAAACCCGCCCAAAAAGCACAGGGGCGCAACCGCGGCGGTAATCGCGATGCCCGGCACCAGAACGATCAGCCCGCGTTTGTCGAACATCCGGCCAAAGATCAGCGAGCCCAGCCCCGCCGTGCCCATCGCGATGGCATAAAGCACCGGAATGGTGGCGGGGGCCATCAACCCGGTGGTGGCAAAATGAAAGGCGATTAGCGGGTAATCGGCAAAGCCAAACGCGACCAGCCCGGCACTGGCGGCATAAAGCCAGAAGGAGCGCGGCAGTTTGCCGTCCGCATGGGCTGTGTCATCCGCCGGTTTGCGCGGCACATCGCCCGCATAGGAAAAGCGCAGCGCAAGACTGACCACCGCCACCAAGGTCAGGGCTGCGGGAATGCCCAGCCAGGCAAAGGCGTCGGCATATTCGCCGTGATGGGCCAGTACCAGCGCGGTAATCAGCGGGCCGATCATCGCGCCCGTCTGGTCCATCGCCTCATGCAGGCCAAAGGCCCAGCCCTGACCAATGTGTTCGCCCGCGCGCGATTTCATAAAGCTGGCGGCGGGGGCGCGCACCGCCTTGCCCGTGCGCTCGGCAATGATGAACAAAGCGGCCAGCCACCAATTGCCCGCAATCGCCAAAAGCGGCACCGCCGCCATCTGAATGACATAACCGAACAGGGTGATGGCCCAATAGGCGCCAGTGCGCGCGGCCCATTTTCCGGTGACAAGGCGCAAGAGATAGCCGGTCAGCTCGCCCGTGCCCGCCACAATGCCGACAATCGTGCCGCTGGCCCCCAGTGCGGCCAGATACGGCCCGGTGATGCCACGCATGCCCTCATAGGCCATGTCGGCAAAGAAGGAGACGAAGCCAAACGCGATGATGAAGGCGAGCGCGGTTTTCTTGTCGAACTCTTTTGCCATGACCCCGCCCCCGTCGTGTCTTACGTACGCAAAACACCGCCCGTGGATTTTTTTACCGCCGCGACGATCTTTTCGCCAATCGCCTCGATTTCGGCATCCGTCAGGGTTTTGTCCCTGGGTTGCAGGCGCACCGTGATGGCGATGGATTTTTTGCCCTCGGCCACGCCCTTGCCTTCATAGACATCGAACACCGAAATGCTTTCGGTCAGGGCGCGGTCCACGCCCTTTGCGGCGCGCAAGATCTCTTCGGCCAAAACCTTGGTATCGACGACAAAGGCGAAATCGCGTTCCACCGCCTGATAGGGCGAAGGTGCGAATACCGCGCGCGCCTTGCCGCTCTTGGCTTTGGGTTCGGGGATTGCGTCCAAAATGACTTCAAACGCGGCCACCGGGCCTTTGATGTCGAACGCCGCCAGCACTTTGGGATGCAGCTCACCGAACTGCGCAATTTTGCGCGGGCCAAGCGACAGCGTGCCCGAACGGCCGGGGTGATAATGATCGTCCGCGCCCGGTTTGACCGGCGCATTCATCGGCGCACCCATCGCCGCTTCCAGCACGGCCAGCATGTCGGCTTTGGCGTCCAGTGCGTCGGCAGGGTGGGCAGCTTTGGTCCAGTCGCGCAGCCCCTCGCCCATGCGGATACCGGCGGCGATGTTTTTCTGTTCGCCCGGTACGCCGCTATCAAACGCCGCGCCAATTTCAAACAGCATCAGATTGTCAAAACCGCGCGCGGCATTGCGCGAAGCCGCGCTAAGCAGCGATGGCAGCACAGAGGGGCGCAACGCATCCATGTCGGACGCGATGGGATTTTCGAGTTGCCGCGCATCATCGCCGCCGCCGAACAGTTTGGCATGTTCGCGCGCGATGAAGGTGAAGGAAATGGTTTCGTTGAAGCCGCGCGTCGCCAATGTGCGCCGCACGATGCGCGTGCGCCGCTGTGCATTGGTCAATGTGGCTTGTGCAATCGCATGGGGACGCGGCAGTGCGACGGACGGCACATTCTCAAGCCCGAAAATACGCACCACTTCTTCGACAAGATCAGCGGCGCCTTCGACATCGCTGCGCCATGATGGCGGGGTGACGCGCAAATCTGTTTCGCCGCTAACCGCAAAGCCGAGCTTTTCCAGAATGCGCACAATTTGATCGCGCGGCACGTCAATGCCCGCCAGGCGTTTGACATGGGCAGGCGAAACCGCGATCTCGCGCCGCCACTCTGGCACCTTGCCTGCCACCACGATCTCGGATGCTTCGCCGCCGCAGAAATCCAGAACATATTGCGTGGCCAATTCCAGACCGGCGATAACAAATTCCGGATCAACGCCGCGTTCAAAGCGGTAGCGCGCATCCGACAGGATGGAAAGTTTGCGCCCTGTCACCGCAATGCGTTTGGGGTCAAACAAGGCGGATTCGATAAACACGTTTGTGGTGGTTTCGGTGCAGCCGGATTCTTCGCCGCCCATCACGCCGCCAATGCTGAGCGCGCGCGCATCATCAGCAATCACACACATGCCGCTATCCAGCGTGTAGGTCTTGCCATCCAGCGCCAGAAGTTCTTCGCCGTCTTTGGCCAGACGCGCCTGAAGATTGCCCGTGATTTTGTCCGCATCGAAGACATGCAGGGGCCGTCCGCGATCCAGCGAAATCAGATTGGTAATGTCCACCAATGCGGAGATGGGGCGCAGACCGACAGCAATCAAACGGTCCTGTACCCATTTGGGCGAGGGGCCATTGTTCACATTGCGCACCAAGCGCCCGGCAAACATCGGGCACGCATCGGATGTGTCATTTGTGAAATTCAAGGCGGTGGTGATCGGGCTTTTAAAACTTCCCGCGACGGGTTTTACCGCGCCGGATTTCAAGGTGCCGAGGCCTGCCGCCGCCAGATCGCGCGCAATGCCATAGACGCTGGCCGCATCGCCGCGGTTTGGCGTCAGGCCAATATCGATCACCGGATCGCCCAGCCCCAGTGCATCGGCGGCGGGCGCACCCAGCACTGCGTCCTTGGGCAGTTCGATAATGCCGTCATGCTCGTTTGAGAGCAAAAGCTCGCGCTCTGAACACAGCATGCCGCGCGATTCCACGCCGCGGATCGTGCCGATCTTCAACACATCGCCGGTGGAGGGAATGACGGTGCCCGGTTTGGCAAACACCGCTTTCATGCCGGTCTTGGCGTTGGGCGCGCCGCAGACAACTTGCACAATGTCATCGCCGGTATCGACCATGCACAATTTCAGCTTGTCGGCATTGGGGTGTTTTTCCGCCGACAACACATGCGCAACAGTAAAGTCTTTCAGCCGCGCGCCAGCATCTTCGATGGTTTCGACTTCCAGCCCGATGGCGGTGAGCTTGTCTGCGATGGTTTGCACATCGGCGTCCGTGTCCAGATGCGCTTTCAACCAGGAGAGTGAGAATTTCATTGTGCGCCCTCCACCCACTTATTCCTCCC
>JBDZUY010000047.1:0-13345 GCA_040255365.1 Hyphomicrobiales bacterium | reverse complement strand
CCGAACGGTCACAGCGCAAATCCCATTCCACAGATGGTTCGGTGAAGGGAAAGAAGCTGGGGCGCGCGCGCAGCTCGACATTCTCGACTTCAAAGAAGGCTTTGCAGAATTCCTCAATCGTCCATTTCAGATGACCCAGGTGAATGTCCCGGTCGATCGCCAGCAATTCATATTGATGAAACATCGGCGAATGGGTGGCATCGGAATCGACGCGGTATGTGCGCCCCGGCGCAACAATGCGGATCGGCGGTTTGGTGTTGAGCATCACGCGCGCCTGCACTGGCGAGGTGTGCGTGCGCAGCACATGCTGGGCACCATCGGATTGTTTCGCGACATAGAACGTGTCGTGCATCTGGCGCGCCGGATGGTCGGGCGGGATGTTCAGCTTGGTGAAATTGTAATCGTCAAATTCGACATCCGGGCCTTCGCCAATGGCAAAACCCAGATCGGCAAAGATCGCGGTGATCTCGTCCATCACCTGGCTGACCGGGTGGATCGTGCCGCTGGGCTCTGGCCGCGGCGGAAGCGTCACGTCGATACGCTCGCCCGCCAGCCGCGCATTCAGCGCGTCATCGGCCAAGGCTGCTTTGCGTTCGGCAATGGCATTTGCCACCGTGTCACGCAGCGCGTTGAAGGCCGGGCCGTTTTGTTTGCGCTCCTCCGGGCTCATGGCGCCCAGCGTTTTCAACAACTCGCTGACCGATCCCTTTTTGCCAAGCGCGGACACGCGCACCGCTTCCAATGCGGCTTCGCTGTCTGCGGCGGCAATGGCCCCCAGAATCTGGCGCTCAAGATCTTCGGTATGACTCATGGCAATCCCCAAACGATGAAACGGCTTGAATCACGGCCTTGGACGAATGCCAAGGCCGACCGGCTCCGACGGAGAATTGTGCAGCGTGGCTTTTGGGGCCGCGTTACGCTTTTGCCTGATCCACCAGAGCCTTGAAGGCCTCGGGCTCACGCACGGCCAGATCGGCTAGAACCTTGCGGTCCACTTCGATCCCGGCATGAGCGAGGCCGGCGATAAATCGGCTGTAGGTCAGGCCATGTTCGCGCACGGCGGCGTTGATGCGCTGAATCCACAGGGCGCGGAAATTGCGCTTTTTCAGCTTGCGGCCGATATAATTGTGCTGCAGCGAACGATCGACGGCCGCGTTGGCGGATGTGATCGTGTTTTTGCGGCGGCCGTGAAAACCTTTGGCAGCTTTCAGAACGCGCCTGCGGCGCGCATGGCTGGGTACGGAACGGGGTGCTTTTGACATATCTCTCGGCCCTTATGCGTATGGCATCCAGCGCTTGATGCGCTGGGTTTCGGCGTCGCTCAGGATCGTCGTGCCGCGCAGATTGCGGATCTGTTCGTTAGAGCGTTTGATCATGCCGTGGCGTTTACCCGCCTGACCGTGCTTGATCTTGCCATTGGCCGTGAATTTGAAGCGCTTTTTGGCGCTCGATTTCGTCTTCATTTTGGGCATTTCGGTCTCCTTATGGGCCGCATCGCAGCCATTAGCCATTGTGGGTCGCCTCGGCATGCCCTTTCGCCGGGCGGCCCCAAAGAGGCGGCGTCATATCCCCTATGCGCGCGCGAGGCAAGGTGCTTTGGTGCTTTGCACCTGATTCACGCCACGCCGCGGCCCGGTTCTATTATTCGAGTGATCCGCATGTTTTCCCGTCTCAGCCGTAACACGCTCGCCCGTGCGGCCTTTGTGCTGTTCTGGCCGGCTGTGGCCGTAATCGTGTGGGGCGAAATGCGGGCGCCGGGCCAGAATCCTATGATCTGGGATAAGGCATTGCATTTTATAGCTTATTTTGGCCTTGGCGGGCTCATCACGGTGGCTTTCAAGGCGCGGCCTGCCAGCATTTGGGGTGTTTTGGCGGTCATCCTTTTGGGCGGCGTGCTGGAAATTGTTCAGGGCCTGACCGGACGGGACATGAGCGCCTGGGATGAAGTGGCCAACACACTGGGTGCGATATGCGGCGGGCTGGCCGGTTGGGCATTTTACAGCTTCTACCCGCGTCTTGTTGAGCGGCTGCGGCGAAGCTAGCTTTTGCGTGCAATCAACGAGATTTTCGGCCCATGTTTGAAGAATTCAAGAAATTCGCGATGCGCGGCAACGTCATCGATCTGGCGGTCGGTGTGATTGTCGGTGCGTCTTTCACCGGCATCGTCTCTTCGCTGGTCAAGGACGTGATCAATCCCGTGCTGGGGCTGATCCTTGGCGGGCTGGATTTTTCCAATTTCTTTATCGTGCTGAAGGGCGATCACGCGGTCACCACATTGGCCGAGGCCACCAAAGCGGGCGCGGTCACCCTGAATTATGGTGTGTTCATCAATGCGCTGATCAATTTTGCGGTGGTTGCCTTTGTTTTGTTTATGGTGATCCGTCAGTTGAACCGGCTGGCCACGCCCAAACCGGCTGCGGCGGCACCGCCGCCCACGCCGGCCGAAGATGTTGTGCTGCTGCGTGAAATTCGCGATTTGCTGAAGGAACGTGGATGAAACAGATTTTTGCCGCGTTCCTTTGTACCGCCGCATTGCTGGCGAGCGGGCCAACACGCGCAGGCGCTAATGATGATGGTGCTGCCGCAGCAGCCAACGCCTTTTACGCGGCCTATGAAAAAGCACAGCCGCGCGGCATTCCTGATGCAAAGGCGCAAGTTCTGCTTGGCCCGCTGCTGTCGGCCTCACTCAATGGCGCGCTGGATCGCGCGCGAAAAGCCGGGGCGGCGCTTCAGGTAAAAACACGCGGGATGGCCCCACCTTTGCTTCAGGGCGACATCTTCACCTCGCTTTTTGAAGGCGCGACGGCTTACACAATCGGGGCCTGTACCAGCGACGGGCCAAAGTTGACGCGTTGCAAGGTGAATTTGACCTATAGCGACCCGCAAAACCCACCAACGCATTGGACCGATATTGTTGCATTGGTGCGTGAAGGCGATGCCTGGAAAATCGACGACATCGTCTATGGCGGAAACTGGGATTTCGCCAGCAAGGGCACTTTGTCACAAACGCTGGCGCAAGTGGTTGAGGACGCTACCGGAAGCCCCTGAAACAGGTTTTCGCGAAAGCGGATTTGCAATACCCGCACAACACGCCGGGATGAAATGCGCCCGCGCACGTCCTATATTGACGCCGGGATGTGATAGAGCGTGGAGCAAAGGAGTAAGCCATGAGCGACCAGAAAACCGCAGCACCGCACATGATCGAAAAAAGCGATGCGGAATGGCAGCGCATTCTCTCGCCCGAAGCCTATCGCGTGTTGCGCAAGCACGGCACAGAGCGCGCGGGCTCCAGCCCGCTGAACGCCGAAAAACGCGACGGTGTTTTCATCTGCGCGGGCTGCGGCACGCCGCTGTATGATTCCAGTACCAAATTTGAAAGTGGAACCGGCTGGCCCAGCTTTTATGCGCCAAAAGATGGTGCGGTGGAAACGCGCGTGGACAAAACATTTTTCATGAAGCGCACCGAAGTGCATTGCGCAAATTGCGAAGGCCATTTGGGCCATGTGTTTCCCGATGGGCCGGCGCCGACGGGCCTGCGCTATTGCATGAACGGTGCGGCGATGATTTTTGAACCAAAGGCAGGCTGATGTTCAAAGCCGAACGGCCCTTGGGTGCAAAGCCCGATGCCTATCGCGAAATCGGTTTGATGGCGCGCGGGCTGATTGGTGACGAGCGTGATCCGATTGCCAATGCCGCCAATCTGTCGGCGCTGATTTTCGACATGGTGCCCGATCTGAACTGGGCCGGGTTTTATTTTGTGAAGGGCGGGCGGTTGTTGCTCGGCCCGTTTCAGGGACGCCCGGCCTGTGTGCATATCGACATTGGCAAGGGCGTGTGCGGCACGGCGGCGCAAAATCGCCAAACCATTGTTGTGGCCGATGTTGCAAAATTTCCGGGCCATATTGCATGCGATGTTGCCAGCCGTGCCGAGATTGTCGTGCCGCTGGTCAAAGACGGACGGCTGATCGGCGTGCTGGATATCGACAGCTCGGTGACGCACCGCTTCGACGCCGATGATCAAACCGGCATCGAAGCCTTGGCGGCTTTCTGGCTGGGCGCGAGCGACGTTTAAAAACCACCTCCCCACAAAGGGGGAGGTGAAAACGGCGCCTTACTCCGCCGCGACATCCATCTTGCGCAGTTTGGTGAAATGGAAATCCTTCGGGTTGGGTTTGCGCGTCGCCTGCCAATACTCCACCAGCCGGAATGGCCAGTTCTGCGAAACGCGGCCCTTTTCGTTTTTGTACCAGCTTGAAACCTGTGGCACGCCCCAGGCCATCTTCGCGTTGGCTGCATCCACCCGCTCGTTGAACGCATCGTGCACGTCTTTTTTCACTTCCATTGCCGCATCGCCGTTTTGCAAAAGCATTTCGATGCAGCCCAGAATGTAATGCACCTCGCATTCCGAAAAGAAGATGATCGAACCGTTCACCACAATGTTGGTGTTGGGGCCATAAGTCACAAACAGGTTGGGGAAATTGGGAATGCTCATGCCCAGATAGGCGCGTGCATCGCCGTCCCATTGTTCGTGCAAATCCACGCCGCCGCGGCCCTTGAATTTAATTGGCTCCAGAAAATGACTGGCCTGGAAGCCGGTGCCATAAATCAGCACATCGGCTTTGTGTTCGCTGCCGTCTTTTGTTTTCACGCCGTCCGGTGTGATCTCGGCAATCGGATCGGTGACAACGCTGACATTGTCGCGCTGTAGGGCCGCCAGCCATACACCATTGTCACGCACGCTGCGTTTGCCGCCGGGTGGATAGGTGGGCACCGCGGCCTTGGCCAGATGCTCGTTGTTTTTGATTTGCGACAGCGTGTATTGCGACAGCATATCACGCAGCATGTCGTTCATCGGCGATACGGCATCTTTGCGGCCATTCCAGCCGGGCTCGGCAGTGACCATGTCCAGAATGCCATCGGTCAAGGTCCAGAAGATCCAGAAGCGGTACCATTGCGCATAAAACGGCATGTGCTTCAAAAGCCATTTTTGCCCTTCGCCAACATCGCCGTGATAATCCGGCGTTGGGCCCAGCCAGGGTGCGCTGCGTTGAAACACATCCATGTGTTTCACCTTTGGTGCAATTTCCGGCACGAACTGAAACGCGCTGGCGCCGGTGCCGATCACCGCCACATGTTTTCCCGTCAGATCAACATCGTGATTCCAGCGTGAGGAATGAAAGGCGTGCCCTTTGAATGTGTCGCGGCCCTTGATGTCGGGATAATTGGGCCGGTTCAATTGCCCCACCGCCGTGATGACAGCATTGGCCTCGATGGTTTCGGTTTTGCCGTTGCCGCGCTTCACCGTCACAGACCAGATCGCGCGCGCTTCATCATAGACGCATGTCTCTGCCACGGTGTTGAACTGTACCTGATCGCGCACGCCATATTTGATCGCGACGTTTTTGAAATAGGCGTTCAGGTTTGGCTGCGTCGAATAATGCTGTGGCCAATCATGGTTCGGTTCGAACGAATACGAATACATGTGGTTGGGATTGTCCACGCGGCAGCCGGGATAGGTGTTTTCCGTCCAGGTGCCGCCGACATCGGCATTCTTGTCGATAATGATGTGCGGCACACCGGCCTGACCCAGGCGGATCGCCGCCAGAATGCCGCTCATCCCTGCGCCGATTATCAGAACACGAAAACGCTGTTTGGTGCTGTCGCTGATGGTGTGGCCCCATTCGGGCGCATCGGGATCATCATCTTCAAGCGCCAGCTCATTGCGCAGGAACGGTATGTAGTGATCGGGGATTTCTGCGCCTGCGACGAAGTTCATCATCGTGCGCACATCGTTTTGCGCCGGTTGCGGCGGCAATGTGTGACCACGGTCACGATAGGCGATGATCGCGTTCAGCGCCTGTTTTCTCACGCGGGCGCGCTGCTCGTCATTGAGCCCGCCCTGCCCGTCGCCAAAAAAATCGTAAAACGGTTTGATGTCACCCGTCAGCGGCGAGATATCGCCGCTCAGATGCACGGTCGCCGCCATCAGCGATGGCAGATGTGCATCGTTCAGGGCCGCCTCAATTGCGGCATCATCTGCGTCTATAGGACGGGTGGAAATCGGTGATTTGCTGGCCATCGCGTTACGCTCCCAAATATTTTGTTGCATCAAGGCTAAGCCAAATAGATTTGCCGCGCGAGGGGTTCTGTTCACGCCCGGATCTGCGAATTTGTCCGCATCGGCGCACAAACTGTCGAATTTCCAGCATTTTTTAAGGATGACAGCAGGTTCATGTGAGGTTCAGGCAGGGCCCGTCAGAATGCCCTCATGAACAATGCAATTTTTCGAAGAGCATTTGACAGGAGCATTTAAGAGATGAAACGGCTTTTGATACCGGCTTTTGCGCTTGCGCTTGGCCTTGGCGTGCCAATTGGCGCGGCCAATGCGGCCATTGCGATCAATGCGCCGGGCGCTTCGGGGGTGGCCCCTGATGCTGCGTGGCAGCAATTTGCACAAAACCATGAACGCGGTGATCGGCGCGACCGCCGCGAGCGCAAGGCGAACAAAGACAACAAGGATAATGCCAATCGCGGTATCCGCGACCGCGCCAGGGCCGATACCGCGCGCGAGCAGCGGCAACGCCCGCGTGCTGACCGGCCGGGCAATCGCGGCATGGTCACGACAACCCGCAATCCCGCCGATGTGAATCGCGAATTCCAGCAGCGCCGTAACGCCAATCGCTCCAACGATGCGAACAACCGGCGAAACAATGCCCAGCGCAATAATGCCCAGCGTGCGCAAGCGCAGGATCGCAGGAATCGCGACCGAAATCGGGCCGAGCGCCGTGATAACCGCCGCGACAACAATCGCGCCGAACGCCGCCATGACCGGCGGGACCGGGCTGATCGCAATGAGCGGCGTCATGATCGCCGCGTCAACCGCCATAACCGCCGCCACGATTGGAACAGCTATCGTCCCGGCCATCGCCCCGGCGATTGGCGCCGTCACAACCGCAATTTCGATCGCGGTGCCTGGCAGCGCAATCACTATGCCAGCCGCCGCTATCGTTCGAACCGGTATTGGCACCGCCCGAACAATTGGCGCTATCACCGCTATGCCTATGGTCAGGTTTTGCCGCGCCTGTTCTGGAGCCGCAATTACTGGATCAATGATTACTGGAATTACGGCCTTTATGATCCGCCCTATGGTTATGTCTGGGTCCGTTATGGTTCGGATGCCGCACTGATCAACGTCTATAATGGTTTGATCCTGCGCATGACCTACAGGCTGTTTTACTAAGCCAAAAAGATTGTGTGACTTTCAGCCCCCGGGCGTTCGCGTCCGGGGGCTTTTTTGTGCCTGTTTAGTGTTGGTGTGAGCGCAGCGCATACACATGCAAACCGGCAATCACGCCCAACCCGCCCAGCACCAAACCCGCCCCCAGCATCAATGCGCCATGCACATCGCGCGGGCCCACCACAAAGGATGCCATCAATGGCCCAAGCGCCCCGGCCAACACCTGTACTGCGCCGCTTTGCATCGCCGCACGCCGTGTCGGGTCTGCCTCGATGGTCATCGGCACAAGGAACGGCGTGACAAACAGCAATGTGAATCCGCTGAGCGCATTGGCGGCGATAAAGACGAGCGCGGGAATGTTGAAGGCGAACAAAATCCACGCCGTCAGAAACGCGATGGTCGCAACCACGAACGCGGTAAAATAATGCATGCGTCCGGCCAGCATGGTCGCGGCCAAACCGCCGCCAATCTGTGCCGCCAGCGAAACCCACAATGCGGTGCGCGCCACATCCGCATCAAGACCGGCTTCATGCGCCAGGGGTTGCAGATAAATGCCCACCGCCCCAACCGCCGCCATGTAAAGCAGCGTCGCAAGCAAAGCGATGATACCGCGCAAGGACGGAAGCCCCACCGCTTCGCCCATCTGCACCAGCGCTTCGTAACGGCGCGGCAAAAATGGCGCGACCGCAATGCCGCCAAGCGCGCATAAAGCCAACGCAGCAAAGCCGCCATCCGCGCCGAACCGCGGCAACACAAAAAAGGCGTATGCCATGGCCAGCACAAGCTGGGCCGCAACCAGCGCGGTCAGAAACACACCGGCCCAGCGTTCGGGAAGCTCGCTGCGCGCAATCATGCCGATGGTGATCCACAACATCACCCCTTCGGGAATCCCGGCCAAGGCGCGCATCACCAGCAGGCCGTTGCCATGGGTGTGCATCGACAACAGATTCACTACCGCAAGCGCCAGCGACGAGACGATGGCAATCGGACGCAGATGATTGGCCTTCAGCGCGGCGGCGGCGATGGCGGTGGCAATGCCCATGAACAGGCCTTCCAATGTTGCGCATTGGCCAAGGCCGGCGGCGGTCAGGCGGTATTCATCGACCAGCGCGCCCAAAAGCGCAGGCAGCACACCGGCCACCAGCAAAGAGATCACACCGATCGCCATGATGGCAGTGGCTTGTCCCGCGGGCAGGTCTGGCCCCACGGCTTCATCAACAAGCGCAGGGGCAGGGCCTTGCGCGGGCGCATCACTCATAATGTCTGGAACCTTTTATGCGAATGGCGTTTGGCAAAGCATGGCCGCGCTTTTTGCCGTGCGCAATATTTGTTTGGGCAATGCAGGTGTGCGAATCCCGCTTGCGGCGGGCCAATGAAGTACGCAAGGATCAAGGCGGTGATTAGCGGGGGCTACACCAAAGTTGGACTACCACGTATGCCCTCGTTTACGCGCCTTACCCTGCCAAAAGCGCAAATCGCAAAAGCACACCCAAAAGCACAGGGCCAAGCAAGCCATGCAGCTTTGCCGGTTTCTTATCTCAGACATGCCCTGACGGTTACGGGGCATCTGGATACGGACGGCGAGCTTCATGTCTATGGTCATGTGCTGGGGCGGATTGATGCCGATTGTCTTGTGGTCGGCCGGTTCGGGCATGTCGAAGGCGACATTGTCGCCCGCGACGTGCGCATCGAGGGGCGCCTGAACGGGCGCGTGTTCGCACACAATGTCACGCTGGAATCCTCGGCGGACATTACGGGGCGGATTTTCCACCACACTGTCACGGTCGAAAGCGGCGCGCGCATTGATGGGCGTATGCCGTGGCGGCCGGTCAGTTATTTCGAATCCCTCGATCAACTCCCGGAGACAAGACAATGACCATGTTCACCCGCAACGACAAAAATCCCGATGCGCCTGCCGATTCCACTGGCGATCAAAACACCATTGCGTCTTCTTCTTCGTCTGCTGCGCAAAGCCCGGCGCGCAGTCAGGCGGTGGCCCAGCCGATGACATCCGCTGCGCAACCGGGCACGCGCGCATCGGCATCATACGCATCGCCGCCGCAAACCCAGATGGTATCGGTCATCTCGAAAGCGTTGAAAATTACCGGCCAGCTGGAAAGCACCGAAGACATTCAGATCGATGGCGAAATTGACGGCGACATTCGCGGATTGTCGGTCAAGGTTGGCAGCAACGCCAAGGTCAAGGGCACGGTCTATGGCGATGCGGTGGAACTGGCCGGAACGGTGAACGGCAAGATCGAAGCCAAATCGGTTGTGCTGACCAGCACCGCGCATATGTCCGGCGATGTTGTGCATCAGGAAATCAGAATCGAGTCCGGCGCGTTTATCGATGGGCATTGCAAACCCGATTACGGCAACACCAAAAGCCAAAGCGCGAGCACAGGTGCGAGTACTAGTACCAGCAGCAGTAATGGTTCTGCCAAATCCAGCGCATCCGAAAAATCTTCCGGCGCAAAAGTTTGATGATTAAAGTCTGATATTTGTCGTGCCGTCGCCTGCTCATCCGGCGGGCGGCGGCGCGGACACAATTGCATGGGGCTAAGCGCACCTTACGCCCGGTGATTGTCCACATTGTCAAACTGGCCAGCGAAGGAAAGATCACGCGCTGTAAAACCGCGCGCTGTCAGAAAGCCGTGCAAATATCCCATGTCCACAGCGGATGCGTCGCCAAGTATTTGCAAATGCTGCGCGTTGAGCGTGATGTTCAGGCATTGCAAATTATGAGCGATCTGATCGGCGTTGCGCGCACCGATGACGGGGATGACGGCGTTGTGGAATTGGGTTTGCTGACGCAGCCACGCCAATGCAATGTGACCGGGGCTGCAGCCAAGTTCCTGCGCTATCGCGATGACCGCGTCGACGATCGCACGTTGGCGTTCAGAAATGTCTTTGCCCGCCCAACGGCCGGTCGCGGTATTGGAATCGGCGTTCGCATATTTTCCTGTCAGCAAGCCGCCGCCCAATGGCGAATAGGCGGTAATGCCAAGATCAAGTTCCTTTGCCATGGGCAAGAGATCGCGCTCGGCGGTTCGTTCGACAAGGGAGTATGCGGTTTGCACACCGATAAGCGGTGCCCAGCCACGAAGATCCGCCAGCGTGTTTGCGCTGCTTATGCGCCAGGCTTCAACATTCGATGCGCCAATGTAAGTCACCTTTCCGGCTGAAACCAGATCGTCAAAGCCGCGCAGAATCTCGTCCATGGGTGTCGAGAAATCCCACGAATGCAGCCAGTAGATATCGATACACTCGATCCCCAAACGGCGCAGGCTTTCTTCCACGCTGCGGCGCATGTTTTTGCGGCTGTTGCCCGCCTTCATCAGATCGTGGCCCATCGATTGGGTATATTTTGTCGAGATCACAAAATGATCGCGGTCGGCGCGCACAAATTCACCGACAATGCGTTCGCTTTCGCCATCGGTATAAACATCGGCGGTATCGATAAAATTGCCGCCCGCATCGGCAAACGCCTGCATCACGCGACGGGCATGGTCTTCGTTCTCGCTGCTCGCGGCGCTTGTTCCGGTGGCCGGTTTGTTGAGGGCGAAACCCGCCGTTCCAAGGCACAGCTCAGAAACGCGAAGGCCGGAACGGCCAAACAATTTGTATCGCATCATTTCCCTCTCGCCGGTGCCCGGCTCACTTGCATCATGCGTGAATGTGATAGATTATGACATATAATGATCGATATAGTTCTAACATGACAAGTCATACTGCCCCGATTTCAGCGGGATCGCCACAATGGCTGCCTTCAGGGAGGCGTTCGAATGGCCGAAAGATACAGCAACACGGATTTGGACCGCTGGGCCTCGGATGGCGCGGTGCTGATGCCGCGCTTTTTCTCCAAGGCGGAAATCGCGCCCATCCTTGAAGATTTTCAGACTTTATATCCGCACGCGCCCTCTCATGCGCTTGCCGCCGCCGATCCGCAAAACGGGACGGCTGTGCGGATGCCGCCACGCGAGCAGTTTCAGCACGCGCACATGATGCCGTTCGATTGTTCTGCGGCTTTGAATCTGTTGGCGCTTCATCCGGCGCTCATCGCGTTCGCGCGCGCGGCGCTTCATAGCGATGATGTGCGGCTTTATCAGAGCATCAGCTGGGCCAAATTCACCGGACAGGCCGATTTCGATCAGCCGTTTCATATGGATTACTACAACCATACGCTGACCACGATCGGCGATGATGCGGGCCAGCGCACGGTGAATTTTTCGATCTATGCCACCGATGTGTCGGATGCGCACGGCTCCATCCGCTATGTCACGCGCGGCGAAGGCGACCAGATTTGCGGGCCCTTGCGGCCGGGAATGCCCGACGCCTCGCAACAGGCGGCGCTGCGCCAGATTGAACGATCCGGTGCGGGGCCAAGTGGCGCGGTGCTGGCCTATTCATCCGACATCTATCATCGCGCGAGCAATCTGACCGCACCCGAAGGCAAGCGCTTTGTTTTGTTTGCCAGCTACAAGGCGGCGAAAAATGACGCTGTTGATTTTACCGCCTGGCCCAGCAGCGTCCCCAAAGAATGGTCCCGTCTGTATTCGTTCGATGCTACGCCGTGGCGGCATTTCTTTGAGCGCGGCAGCCCAGAGCAACTCGCATGTCTGAATGTTCCGCCGCCGGGGCATTCTTTCTGGACAGAAGCCACGCTGGCAAGAACGCAAGCGCGATGGCCACAATGGGATATGACGCCCTGGCGTGAAGCATTCGCGCAGCAGGCATAAGCAACACACGCGCCAGATGCGGTTCATTCTTTGTGTTTATCGCGCATGACGAAAGAGGTAGGACTGCGAGCCAAATCCTCCCAGTCGCGCAAGGAGACATGACGGGCAATGGTGCCCACTTGCCCGCAATTTGCTCTAGCCCTTGGCGCGGTGCATCGCGGTGCGTTTTCGGGCCTGAACCGGGTGTTCGTGATCCAGGGACGCAAGATAGGCAGCAATGTCGATCCGCTCAGACGCCGTCATATGCGCCACTTCGGGCAGCATGGGTGCCACCGCCGGGCCGCGGCGAAAGCCGTACTGAATGTCGTAAAGCTGGCGCGCGATGTAGCTGGGCCAGCGCCCGGCCAGCGGCGGCACCATGCCCACCCCTTTCAGGCCGGCCCCATGACAGGCGGCACAGGGCGCGCCCCCCGCGCCGCTGTCCACCAGCGCTTTGCCACGCGCGATGCTGCCCGGCGGCACATAGACGGTATAGGGGTCGCGCCAGTCCCCTTCGGCCGCCAGATCGTGATTGGCGGGGACTTCGAGAATGCGCTGGCGGATCGGCTCGGTGCCGCCGCCTTTGACCAGCGCCAGTTGAAAACCGGCCATGCGCGTTTTCGGCACCATCGCCGCTTCGACCACATGAAATGGCGAATGATATGGGAGGTGGGAAAAATATACGGCCGCGGCCTTGATATCGGCATTCGTCGCCGCGCGCGCGACGATCAGCATGTCCGTGCCGCAGGGAACGCGTTTGGAAACCGCACATTGCCGCCGCCCGCTGCGGAATTCCGCGAACTGCTGTGCGATATAGGCTGCGTCAAGCCCGGTGACGGCGGCACTCGCCGCATCGCCGCTTCCGGTCGGGCGATGGCACACCGCACAGGCCCAGAGTTTGGGCGCGTGGCCATATTGAACGGCATCGGGCATTGCCGGATGGTCGGCGGGAAACCAGTCTGGCGCTTTGAACATATTGCCCAGCGCCTTGATCGTCATATGCAGCTTGGAGCCCGGCACGGTAACCGCCGTGTCCGGCGGCGCTGCAATCTCGTCATCGGTATATTGAAAAAACGCCCAAGCGGGCGGCGGATCGTTCTTCGGCGCCGCAGCAGCGCCAAGCGCCAGCATGGCCGCAACCCCGGCTGAGATCACTGCCACCCTGCGCATCTTTCAAGGCCCCGGGTCTACCCGCCGCCATATTAGCGATTTGCAAAATGGCCAGCAACGCACATTTTTGACTGGGCCGCACCGGCGCGCGCATCAGCCAGCGCATGATCCGTTTCTACGGAATCGGATTGCGCTTATCCTTTGTTTGTCGCGCAATCTTGCGGAAAACCGGTTCCCACTTTTTGCGGATTGCGCTTACTGGGGAAAATGCTCGACATGC
>JBDZUY010000013.1:54053-78014 GCA_040255365.1 Hyphomicrobiales bacterium | reverse complement strand
CCGTGAAATGCTGCGTATGACAAAAAATCATGTGAGGACATGCCAATGACTATACGCACACCAATCTGTGATCTGCTTGGTATCGAATTCCCCATCCTGCTGGCGGGAATGGGCGGTGTGTCTTACGCCGAATTGTGCGCCGCGGTTTCCAATGCGGGCGGCTTTGGCACTTTGGGCATGGCGGGCCGTTCACCAGCGGAAATCCGCGACGAAATTAAAAAGACGCGCGATTTGACTGACAAGCCGTTTGGTGTCGATCTGCTGGCCGCGGTTCCGGAATCATTGGAACAGACCGCCGACATCATCGTCGAAGGCGGCGCGGCGGCCTTTATCTCTGGCCTTGGTGTGCCACCGCCGCATCTGGTGAAAAAGTTTCACGATGCCGGATTGAAAGTGATGAACGTCAACGGCGCGGTGAAACATGCGCTCTCCGCCGAGGCTGGCGGGCTTGATGCGGTCATTGCGCAAGGCACCGAGGCGGGCGGCCATACCGGCAAGATCGCGGGTATGGCGTTGATCCCACAGATTGTGGATGCGGTGAAAATCCCCGTGATTGCCGCTGGGGCCATCGTTGATGGACGCGGGCTTGCCGCCGCACTGGCGCTGGGCGCGCAGGGCGCATGGATCGGCACACGCTTTATCGCCAGTCGCGAGGCCCATGCGGGCGGCATGTATAAACAGGTGATTGTTGATGCTGGCGACCAGGACACGATTATCACCCGCTCCTATTCCGGCAAGCCGATGCGCGTGCTCCAGAATGAATGGACAAGGGATTGGGAAGCGCGGCCCCAGGACATTCAAAAATTCCCGGCGCAGGCAATCATGTCATCACAGGCTGGCGTGATGGGCGGCATCGGCGGACAGATTGAGGGGCTGGATATCAACCGCTCTGCCTTTGCCATGGGACAGGGTGCAGGCGGTGTGCATGATGTAAAAAGTGCCGGAGAGATCGTGCGCGAAATCGCAAGCGAGGCCGAAGCGGCCATCAAACAGATGACGAAATTCGTGGCGGCTTAGAGCGCAATCGGGTGAAGTGCGCAGCGGTTCACCCGATAAATTGCGCGCCAATCAAGGAAATTAGAGCATGTCCGATTATGTCGAATCGGATCACGCTCTAGAGAAAGCGGAAAGCCAGCCGCGCCAGAACGGCGACACCGAATAACGACACCAAAATGCCGGAGCCATGGTTGATGATGTGCATGATGCGATCATCAATCTTGGCATGAAACAGACCGATCAATGTGGTGAGCGCAAACCACCACAAGGCCGAGCCGCAAAGCACACCGCCGACGACGACAGCGGCTTCGGGGAAATTCATGCTTTCGCCGGTAAGACCACCCAGCCCCGCAAAGATTGCTGCGAATCCAAACAGGGTTGCCGGGTTGGTGATCGTCAACGCAAACGCCGACAGCATGGCACGCGCCAGCGATGTGCCAGCGCCCTGCGCATAACGCTTGCTTCTGTTACGCTCCATCGGTTCGGCAAAATAGGTACTAAGACCGAAGATCAGCAGCAAGATGCCACCGCCGATTTGCAGATAAACCGAATAATCTTCGACGAGTTTCGAAATTGCGGTCAGGCCAAATGCCGTGATGCTGGCAAACACTGCATCGCCCAGCGCTGCGCCAAGACCGGAAACAAAACCATTGAGCGGGCCAAACGCCATCGCGCGGCGGATACAGATCAGGTTTACCGGCCCAACCGGAGCCGCAACAATAACGCCGATCACCAGACCGTATGCAATCAGTACAAGATAATTCAGGCCACCGGCGATGGCAGGTGTCATTGGGCAATCCCGGAAGCGATTTCAACAACCAGGCGCCCGCGCACTTTACCGGCCAGAATGTCGTCGGCCGCTTTGCGCACATCTGCCAATTTGATTGTGTGCGTCATGGTGCCAAGCTTTTTGACATCCAGGTCACGCGCCAGACGTTCCCATGCCCGAAGACGGCGCGGCCTTGGCATTTGCACCGAGTCGATGCCCAGCAACGAAATACCGCGCAGGATAAACGGCGCCACGCTGGCCGGAAGATCCAGCCCTTGCGCCAGGCCACAGGCCGCAACCGCGCCGCCATATTGCGTCGATGCCAAAACATTGGCGAGCGTTTTAGAGCCCACAGAATCAACCGCACCGGCCCAGCGTTCTTTGGCAATCGGACGCGGGTCGCCCGACAATTCGCTGCGCGCAATAATTTCCGATGCGCCGAGGCCTTTCAGATAAGCCTCTTCTTCTGCGCGGCCTGTCGAGGCGATGACATGGTAGCCAAGTTTGGATAGCAGGGCGATTGCGACAGAGCCAACGCCCCCGGCAGCACCGGTAACAAGCACCGGGCCCTTGTCTGGTGTGACATGCGCATCTTCGAGCGCCAGCACACATAGCATCGCCGTGTAACCAGCCGTGCCGATTGCCATCGCATCGGCGGTGCTGAACACAGGTGGCAATGGCACAAGCCAGTCACCTTTCACGCGGGCAATTTCGGAATAGCCGCCATAATGCGTTTCGCTTAAGCCGAAACCGTTTTGAATGACCTTGTCACCGGGTTTGAAATTCGGGTTGCTGCTTTCGACAACGGTGCCGGCAAAATCAATGCCGCCGATCATCGGAAATTTCCGCACGACGGGTGAGCGGCCCGTAAGCGCCAGACCATCTTTATAGTTCACCGTCGAATGTGCGACCGCGACCGTGACATCGCCATCCATCAGATCGCTGATGCCCATTTCGGTTATCGCGGCGGACTGCTGGTCGCCGTCTTTTGTAATGAGCAGGGCTTTAAAGCGGTCTTTCATCTGGCACTATCCATTTATGACTGCTGCCAACAGGGCAGATTGTGCGCATAAAAGCACAGGAATTTGCGAGTGCCGTCAAGGCAGCGGCAGAATCGCACATTTATACCTTGTCAAGGCTCGACACTTTCAACGGCTCGCAACATGCTTTTATTAACGAGACGCAATCATGATGGTCCCGCGAAATTGTTTCTATCTTGAGTCTGGTACAAGGAAGCGAGCAAACAATGAGCACACTCGAATTGCGGTTAAAAGGATATCGCCTGACCACGGCAGAAATTTTGTATCACCTGCCCGACCACCCGGCGATGCTGCAGTCCTTTATCTGGCAGGAATTCGACATGGCACCCAAATTCCCCATGCTGAACAAATTTCTGCAGTTCTGGGAAACCAACATCGAAGGCCGGTTGCACTCGGTGCGTGTGGCTTCGCGCGGCTTGATCGCGCCCGCAGAACTGCGTCACGCTGGCGGCGAATTCACCCTGCACTGAACGTCTCCACAAAGCGGATCGGTTCGCCGCGCGCTTCCAAAGTCAGCGCGTGATCGCGCATAACGGTTTGACCGCGAATGATGGTGGCGATTGGCCAGCCTTTTGTCTTCATGCCGTCAAAAGGCGTCCATCCGCATTTGGAGGCAATCCAACTGTTCTGGATTTCGCGCACCTTCTTCAAATCCACAATCGTGAAATCGGCGTCATAACCGCGTGCAATGCGCCCCTTGCCTGCGATACCGAAAATACGTGCTGCGCCCGACGCTGTCAGATCGACAAACCGTTCAAGCGTCAAATGCCCCTGATTGACATGATCGAGCAGAAGCGTCGCAAGCGTCTGCACACCGGGCATGCCGGATGGCGTATCGGGATAAATCTTGTCTTTTTCTTCGCGCGCATGCGGTGCGTGGTCGGAACCAATCACATCAATCACACCTTCACGCACGGCCTGCCACAAGGCTTCGCGATGGCGCGGCTCACGGATCGGCGGGTTCATCTGCGCATATGTGCCAAGGCGCTCGTAACAGTCCGGCGCGCTTAATGTAAGATGCTGCGGTGTGGTTTCCACCGTCACCAGATCATGCGCCGCCGCCAGCAACGGCAATTCCTCTGCTGTTGTTACATGCAAGACATGCAGCCTGCGCCCCGCCTTCCGTGCCAAGCGCAACACGCGCTCGGTTGACGCGCGCGCGGTTTCTTCGTCACGCCATACTGGATGCGAACGCACATCGCCGGTCACGCGCAGATTTTTGCGCTCGTTCAAGCGTTGCTCATATTCGGAATGCACGGCCATGCGGCGGCGGCTGCCCTGCAACGCGGCCAGAATGTCGTCATCTTCGGACAGCAACAACGAGCCCGTGGACGAGCCCAAAAACGCCTTCACCCCGCAAACACCCTGCATCCGCTCCAGCTCGGCCAGCGCGCCAACATTGTCCGGCGTGGCCCCCACATAAAAGGCATAGTCACAGTGCATCCGGTTCTTCGCGCGGCGCAGCTTGTCATTCATGGCTTCGCGTGTGGAGGTCGGCGGGCTGGTGTTCGGCATTTCAAAAACCGCCGTCACACCGCCCAGTGCGGCCGCCCGGCTGCCGCTTTCCAGATCTTCCTTGTGCTCATTGCCCGGCTCGCGGAAATGCACCTGTGTGTCGATCACGCCGGGCAGGACATGCAGGCCCTTGGCCTCAAACACCTCGGCGGCCGATGCGCCCGGAAAGCTGCCAATTGCGGCAATCCGTCCGCCAATCACGCCAATATCGGCCTCGGCAATGCCCGAGGGGGTAGCCGTCAGCCCGCCACGGATCAACAAATCAAACCGTTCGCTCATGGCTCCGTCATAAGCGAGCGGACCGCGCAAGACAAATGGGAAAACCGGCCCTGCCCCTGCCTCCATTCATTCGGCAAGATTGACGCAAGGGCCCCCGCCCCCTAAAGGGCCGCGCATGATTGTCTTTGCGACCCAGAATTTCCTGCCTGATGTTGGCGGCACCCAGGGCTATGTGACCGGGCTGGCCGATGCGTTTTCAGGCAAGGGCCAAGCCGTTTCGGTGTTTTGTGATGCCTCCAGCTCCGGCGCAGCCCATGCGGTGGATCAGGCCCGGTCCTATTCTATCCGCCGATTTGGCGGGCCAAGGCCCATCATGCGCCGTATCAAGGCGCGCGCCATAAACCAGCGCATCGCCGCTGGCGGCGTGGACGTGGTCGTCACCGATACGTGGAAGAGTCTGGAATTCCTCTCCGCCCCCTTGCTCGCAAACACGAAAGTCATCTGCCTTGCCCATGGCAGCGAGTTTCTTGTTGCGCCTGGCAGCGCCAAGGAACGGCGCATGCGCGCCTGCCTTGCCAAGGCTGACATCGTGGCCGCCAATTCCGCATTTACCGCGGATCTGGCGCACAAATATACATCCGGCAAAACCAAGGTGCAGGCAATCTGTCCGGGCATCATTCCGCCCGTCGGTGCACCGCGCGACATTATCCCGCGCATGGTGAGCGGCGGACCGCACATCATCACCATTGCCCGGCTGGAACCGCGCAAGGGCATCGACATGGTGATCCGCGCCCTGCCCGCGTTGCGTGCGCTTGCGCCCGAACTGATTTACGACATCATCGGCAAGGGCGAAGACAAAGAGCGCCTTGTTGCGCTTACGGCCGAATTGGGTGTGACCGAGATGGTGCGCTTTCATGGCTTTATCCCGGAAGCCGAAAAAGCTGAACGGCTTCTTCGCGCCGACATATTTGCCCTGCCCAACCGGCGCGAACCGGAATCGGTCGAAGGGTTCGGCATTGTGTTTCAGGAGGCCGCGGCCTTCGGCTTGCCCTCACTTGCGGGTTCTGATGGCGGCACGCGCAACGCTGTCACCGATGGTGTGACCGGGCGGATTGTCGATGGCAGCGATGCGCAAGCCGTCGAGGATGCTTTGCGCCAAATGCTGAAAAACGAAGAGATGCGCAAAGAGATGGGCCGAGCCGCGCATAAGCGTTTTTGGAGCGAATTTGCCTGGGATGCCGCGATCACCCGCTTTGAAGCTCTGCTGAAAACAGAATACCCCTTCGCCGCCTCACGTTGATCGCGCCGCGCACAATGCTTAAGTGTGGGCGAAAGGGCATTTCATCATGACCAAAATCGCCATTC
Source organism: Hyphomicrobiales bacterium (assembly GCA_040255365.1). Taxonomy (GTDB): domain Bacteria; phylum Pseudomonadota; class Alphaproteobacteria; order Micropepsales; family Micropepsaceae; genus Rhizomicrobium. The sequence continues at coordinate 72,110 of JBDZUY010000013.1, read as the reverse complement.
TTGAAGATCGCGCCGTGATCGCTGTTCAGGGTGCCGAGGCGCACGGCCTTCTGAACGGACTTGTGACTAATGATCTGGAGCCACTGGTCAGCGGCAAGCCGGTTTATGCCGCCCTGCTGACGCCACAAGGCAAAGTGCAGTTCGATTTTTTGATCGTAAAGGGCACGGGCGAAAACGAATATCTGCTCGATTGCGCGGCCGATGCCGCCGACAGGCTGTTGAAGCGCCTGACGCTCTATCGCCTGCGCGCCAAGGTGGTGCTGGAACGGCGGGATATGCGCGTTGCGGCGGCGTGGAATGGTGAAGCGGCATTGCCCGGCATTTCCTATGCCGATCCGCGGCTGACGGCGCTCGGTTCCCGCGCGCTTGTAAGTGCCGGTGAGGAACCTGAAACCAATGCCACAGCAGACGATTACACGGCCCACCGCTTGAGCCTTGGCGTGCCGCAAGCCGCGGATTTTGGCTTTGAGACTTGTTTCGCGCTGGAGGCCGATCTGGCCGATTTGAACGCCATCAGCTTCACCAAAGGTTGCTATGTGGGCCAGGAATTGACCGCCCGGATGAAACACCGCGGCACAGCGCGCAAGCGTTTATTACTGGTTCAAAGCGATGCGGCGCTGCCGGATGCGGGAACAAATTTGACGACGGACGGCAAAGCCATTGGCGAAATTCTGTCAGTTCATGGCGCCACCGGCTTTGCATTGGTGCGGCTCGACAGGCTGGCCGAAGCGGGCGATGCGCCCATCATGGCAGGTGAGACAACAGTCAGTGTCATAAAACCGGCATGGCTTGCCCCTTGACGTAAATTAAAAGCAGCGCAGATTAGTGATCTCAATTTCAGGGAGATCACAATGCTGCATCATGTGTCTGTCGGCGTTAGCGATGTTGCCCGCGCCGCCTCTTTCTATGACCCGGTTATGAAAGCGCTCGGCTACCGCCGCGTCGCCGAATATCTGCCCCACGCCATTTGCTATGGTGAAAGCAAGGATCGTTGGCAGTTCTGGATTCAACTGCCGCACAATCAGGGCCCGGCCAATGCAGGCAATGGCGCCCATATCGGCTTTATCGCCAAGAGCAAAGGCGCAGTGAACAAGTTTCACGAAGCCGCTTTGGCGCATGGTGGCAGCAACAATGGCGAACCCGGCCCGCGCCCCGATTACGGCCCGTCCTATTACGGCGCCTTTGTCTATGATCTGGATGGCAACAAGATCGAAGCGACGCTGTATTCCGTGCCGTTGACCGCCAGCGGCCCAAAGACAAAAGCGAAAAAGAAAAAATCCAAGGCCAAGACAGCGAAAAAGCCTGCGAAGAAAGCAAAGAAGGTCAAAACCAAAAAAGCGCCTGCCAAGAAAACAAAAACCAAAAAGGCAAAAGTGAAAAAGACCAAAAAGAAAGCGCCCAAACGCAAGGCTGGTAAACGCAAGGCCGCCAAGCGCAAGGCTGGCAAAGCGTGACGAAACAAATCATTCGTTGCGCATGGCCAGGAAGTGATCCGCTTTACGTCGCCTATCACGATGAAGAATGGGGCGTGCCGGAATATGATCCGCGCGCGCTCTATGAAAAGCTGGTGCTGGATGGCTTTCAGGCTGGCCTATCGTGGATCACGATCCTCAGAAAGCGCGAGAATTTTCGCAAAGCGTTTCACAATTTCGATCCCGAACAGATTGCGCGTTATGGCAAGCGCGATATCGACCGGCTTTTGAAAGATGCAGGCATCGTGCGCAGCGGCGCAAAGATCAATGCAGCGATCAAGGGCGCGCAAGTCTGGCTTGATATCGAAGAAAAAGAGCCGGGCGGTTTCAAAGAACTGATCTGGAAGCATGTTGACGGCAAGCCGAAAATCAATCGCTTCAAATCCATGAACCAGGTACCGGCACAAACGAAAATGAGCGAGGGCCTTGCCAAGGAATTGAAACAACGCGGCTTCAATTTTTGCGGACCGGTCATTGTTTATGCCTTTGCGCAAGCTGTTGGCATGGTCAACGATCACATGGTGTCGTGTTACCGTCACGCCGCGTGCGAGAAATTGACCAAAGCAAAAAGCAAAAAAGCCAAGCCGGTATGAGCTTTTACGATGTTGTCGGAATCGTGGGCTCCGCCTGTATCGTCATCGCTTATTTTGCCAACCAGAAGGGCTGGCTGGGCGCGCATGACTGGCGTTACTCCACTTTAAATCTGGTTGGTGCCCTGATGGTTTTGGCTTCGCTCTATTGGGCGTGGAATTTGGCGGCTGCGGTGATGGAAGGTTTCTGGGCGCTGATAAGCCTGTGGGGGCTGGCAAAGGCGCTGCGGCTACGCACCCAATAGCAAGGGTATGCTTGCTAAGCGTCGGGCCATCCTGTTGGAAAGCCATCGATGCTGAACCTGTTATATTCATGGCGAAAGGTTTCGAGCCCATCCTCGCCCTTGTTCTCGGCCCAGCGCACAATGTTTGGGCGTTCTTCGCGATACTCAAAAAACGGCACGCCATAGCCGCAGGATGTCAGCACCATCTCGACATCAAGTTGTATAATCTGTTTGGCGCCCGGCATATCGGTGAATTGCGGCAGCAAATTCGCGTATTCTGGTGTGCCGAGCCGGTGCACCGTTCCGCGGCCATAAAGGCGCAGGATGAGCGGCGCACCATCAAACGCACAGAACATCATCGCCATGCGGTGATCGGCACATGCTGCAATATGAGCGGAGGTTTCGTTGCCGCTGCCCGTTAAATCCAGATAGGCAACACGGTTCGGGCTCATCACGCGCAACGAATCGGTGCCCTTTGGCGACACATTCACCCGGCCGGTTGGCGCCGCACTGCCGACAAAGAAAATCTTTTGCCGCTCGATAAAGGCGCGGTGCGTATCATCAATTTCGGGGAATTGTTTGCCCATGCGTTCTCACACCCAAAAGGGCGTTCAGATTAGCCGCGGCCGCGATAGGGCGAAACCCCGGTATCGGGCAACCATACATGCGCGGGCAATTTTCCGGTTTGCCAGAACACGTCGATCGGCATGCCCCCGCGCGGGTACCAATAGCCTGCTATGCGCAGATATTTCGGTTTGATCGCGGCGGCAATGCGTTTGGCAATGCCAATCGTGCAATCTTCGTGGAACGCCGCATGATTGCGAAAGCTGCCCAAAAACAGTTTCAGCGATTTGGATTCCACGATCTTTGCACCCGGCACATAGTCGATCACGAAATGCGCAAAATCCGGCTGGCCCGTGACCGGGCAAAGGCTGGTAAATTCGGGCGCCGTAAAGCGCACAATGTAATCGGCATCGCGGTGCGGATTGGGCACAGCTTCCAGCACGGCATCATCGGGCGATGCGGGCAACACCGCGGCATGGCCCAACTGGGTCAGCGCGCTATCGGTTTTGGCTTTTGTTTTGCGCGGCTTCGCCATCATCAGCCCTCATACACGCAGTATTGACCGAATGACGGGCGGCGGATTTTCACGCGCACCACTTCGGGCAGTTTTTCTTTCGCGGCCAAAAAAACAAAGCGTGCAATGTTTTCCAGCGTCGGCCTGCCCAGCCCCTCGACCTCGTTCAGCAAACGATGGTCCAGTTTTTCGCGAATACCGTCCAGCGCCGCGCGCACTTCACCCAGATCGCGCAAAAAACCCGTCACCGGGTCCGCCTCCCCGCGCAACGTTACCTCGGCATAGAAGGAGTGCCCGTGCAGGCGTGCGTTTTCCGGCGCGCCGTGGCCCAGATAATGTGCGGCATCAAAGCCGAATTCTTGGCTGAGTTCGATCATGACGGCGGCTTGTCGCGCCTTTGCGCGCCTTTCGTCAAGCGCGCCGCACATGAGCTATGCACCAACCCCGTTCAGGCAGCCCAGCTTGTATCGAACCGTGAGGTTACCGGCATCGCAGAACCTGCCTGCGCGGCATCACGCTCGGCCTGCGCGCTGCATACCATCCGGTTCAGCACCCGGCAGACCTGCCGGGCATGGCGCGCCGCATAATCCGCCCGTTCGCCCAGAGCGGGCAAAAGCACCCGTCCCTGAAAGAATCGCAATTCCTCCTGCCACTGGCTCTCGGCCGCCTGGCCATAGGCCGCAAACAGCTTGGCGCGCTTATGCAGAAGAATTGGCAGATATTCCGCTGCCAGTTCGCGTACCTCATCCTCAAACAGGCATTGGTTTGCCGCTGGCCGCTGGCCCGTATCATCCAGGTAATGCCAGATGCGTTTCAGGACCGCAAAGACGGTTTTTCCGCCAATTCCAGCCCATTTCCATGATTCCATGACGCCCACACCCATGAATGCCCCCTTTTCGGAACCTTCTTATGGGAACAAGTGTATGCCCGGCTGTCTTAAAAACGCGCTCACAGGACTGGTTAGCAATTGCCTGCGCCAATGCTGTACGCCACCGTCTGCTTGTGCCTGAAAGGGCAATAAAAACGGGCCAGCGACACCATAGCTCTGGTTCGATTATTGCGCCCGCGAACGGCCCATGCTAAGTGCCTCGCGCGTGGACATTAAGATTCGTCCACGCGAAGGAATTTCACTGTTCTACCAACGGGTTATGTGGCGGCACGAAAGCATCGGGCGGCCGCCAACACACGGGGCGCATTTTGTCGACGGAAGAACCTCTTATTGCCGGAATAGCCGGCCGCTACGCCACCGCGATCTTCGACCTCGCGCAGGAAGAGAAATCCGTGGAGGTCGTGGAAAAAGATTTTTCCGCGCTGAAGACCATGATCGCGGATAGCGATGATCTGGCCCGCTTTGTCAAAGCGCCAATTTTCAGCCGTGACGAACAGAAAAAGGGCATGAACGCCGTTCTGCACCGTATGGAAGCCGCCGATCTGACGCGCCGCTTCGTGCTGTTGCTGACATCCAAGCGCCGCCTGTTCATGCTGAACGACGTGATCCGCACATTCGAACTGCTGGTTGCGCGCCAGCGTGGCGAAGTGACGGCGCAGGTTTCATCCGCCCGCGCACTCAGCGACGCGGAAACAGCCGAAATCAAAAGCATTTTGAAATCCGGGCTTGGCCGCGATCCGCGGCTGGAAGCCAAGGTCGATCCTTCCCTTCTCGGCGGTCTCGTCGTGAAGGTTGGATCGCGCATGATAGATTCGTCGTTGCGTACGAAACTGAATGGCATTCGTACGGCCATGAGAGGAAGTTAGGACATGAATATCCAGCCCGCCGAAATCTCCGCGATCCTGAAGCGCGAGATTCAAAATTTCGGTGCCGAAGCCGAAGTCAGCGAAGTCGGCCAGGTTCTTTCCGTCGGTGACGGTATCGCCCGCGTTTATGGCCTGGACAATGTGCAGGCCGGTGAGATGGTCGAATTCCCCGGCGGCATTAAGGGCATGGCGCTGAACCTGGAAGCCGACAATGTCGGCGTCGTGATCTTCGGGTCTGACCAGACCATCAAGGAAGGCGACACCGTCAAGCGCACACGCGCCATTGTGGAAGTGCCGGTTGGCAAGGGTCTGCTTGGCCGCGTTGTCGATCCGCTGGGCAACCCCATCGACGGCAAAGGCGAGCTGACCAATGTTGCTGAACGCCGCCGTGTGGACGTGAAGGCGCCGGGCATCATTCCGCGCAAATCGGTGAACCAGCCGATGCAGACCGGCCTGAAAGCCATTGATGCGTTGATTCCGGTTGGCCGCGGCCAGCGCGAGCTTATCATTGGTGACCGTCAGACAGGCAAAACCGCCATTGCGGTGGATACCATCCTCAATCAGAAAAACACCAATGCGGGCGCTGACGACAAGCACAAGCTGTTCTGCATCTATGTCGCCATTGGTCAGAAGCGCTCCACCGTCGCGCAGATCGTCAAGACACTCGAAGATGCCGGCGCGATGGAATATTCCATTGTCGTCGCCGCGACCGCGTCCGAGCCTGCACCGCTGCAATTCCTGGCGCCGTTCTCCGGTTGCGCGATGGGTGAATATTTCCGCGACAACGGTATGCACGCGCTGATCATCTATGATGATCTGTCCAAACAGGCCGTGGCCTATCGCCAGATGTCGCTTTTGTTGCGCCGCCCGCCGGGCCGCGAAGCCTATCCGGGCGACGTGTTCTATCTGCATTCGCGCCTTCTGGAACGAGCGGCAAAATTGAACGACGACAATGGCGGCGGCTCGCTGACCGCGTTGCCGGTTATTGAAACACAGGCCAATGACGTGTCGGCCTATATTCCGACCAATGTGATTTCGATCACCGACGGACAAATCTTCCTGGAATCCGATCTGTTCTATCAGGGCATTCGCCCGGCGGTGAACGTCGGCATTTCGGTGTCGCGCGTGGGTTCATCCGCACAGATCAAGGCGATGAAACAGGTTGCCGGTTCGATCAAGCTGGAGCTGGCGCAATACCGCGAAATGGCGGCGTTTGCACAGTTCGGTTCCGATCTTGATGCGGCGACACAGCGCCTTCTCAACCGCGGCGCGCGTCTGACCGAACTTTTGAAGCAGGCGCAATTCTCGCCGATGCCGGTCGAAGAACAGGTTGTTTCGATCTATGCCGGTATGAAAGGTTATCTCGACAAGCTGGTCGTCACCAATGTTGGCCGCTTTGAAGGTGATTTCCTGCGGCTGATGCGCTCCAAGCACAAGGACGTTCTGGACTCAATTCGCACCGGCCAGAAACTGACCGACGATATCGAGAAAAAGCTGAACGACATTCTCGGCGAGTTCACCAAGAGCTTCGCATAAGGATCGTATTGATGTCTGCGCTCACAGACAGAGTGGCCCATCACTTACGGCGCCGGTTGATACCGCCGACGCGCCCGGTGATGACGCTCGACCCGCTGGATATGCCGCGGGTGATTGAGCGTGGCCGCTGCGTTTATGACGGTTATCAGCGTGGCAATGGCCTTTCGCATGGCGATCTTGCAGACAAGGTCTGGAATGACCCGGTGTTCCGCAAAGCCTATGCAGCAGCGCGCGATATTCCGGCCGTGCGCACAATGTGCACCGAAGAACGGCTGATGAATCTGTTCCTGCTCATCAAGTTTTTTCTTGGCGATCTGGGTTCACAGAACATCATCGAATACGGCACCTTCAAAGGTGGCAGCGCGCTGTTCATGGCGACATTGTTGAAAGAATATCATCCGCACGCGCGCATTTTTGCGCTTGATACGTTTGAGGGCATGCCCGACGGCATCAATGCTCTCGACCTGCCGCCGCCGGATGATTTTGCCGATACCAATCTGGAGGCGCTTCGCTTTACCGCGAACTCGCTAGGCCTCGACAATGTCGAATTTGTCAAAGGCCTGATTCAGGACACGGCCCCAGCCGTGTATGCTGAAGCCAAGGGTTTTGGCCTCGCGCATATCGACGTGGTGCTGCACGAAGCCGTGGTTTATGCGCAAGATTCGGTTTGGGATGTTATGCCCGCGGGCGGCTACATCGTTTATGACGACGCGACCGAGCCCACCTGTCCCGGCGCCACGCGCGCCGTGGAAAAAATGATTACCCAACGCAACATATCCATCGAGCAGGTTTGGCCGCACATGATTTTGCGCGCGCACCTGCCCGACAACGACATGAAGAAACAGTAGGACGCGATGGCGAGCTTAAAATCCCTGCGCAACCGGATTGCCAGCGTCAAGGCGACGCGCAAGATCACCAAGGCTCAGCAAATGGTGGCTGCAGCCAAGCTGCGCCGTGCGCAGGAAGCCGCAGAGGCTGCGCGTCCGTTCGCCCAAAAAATGGGCGCGGTCATCAACAATCTGGCGTCTGGCATGAAAGACAATCCCGGTGCGCCTGCTTTGCTTTCAGGCACGGGCAGCGACAAAGTGCATTTGCTGATTGTCGCAACCGCCGACCGCGGATTGTGCGGTGCATTCAATACCAACATTGTGCGCCTTGCCCGCCAACAGATCGAAGCGCTGTTGAAAGACGGCAAGGAAGTCAAAATCCTTTGCGTTGGCCGCAAGGGCCGCGATCAGTTGCGCCGCAATTATGGCAAGCTGATTGTTGAGACGGTCGAATTCACCGGTGTAAAAAAAATCGGCTTCGCCAATGCACTCGAAATCGGGCGCAAGGTCTTGCAGATGTATGCAGACGGCGAATTTGATGTCGCGACGATCATTTATTCGCGCTTCAAATCGGTGATGACACAAATCCCGACGGCGCATCAGCTGATCCCGGCACCGATTGCCGAGGCGGACGCCCAAGCCAATTCCACAACCGTTTACGAATACGAACCCGACGAGGCGGAAATACTGGCTGACCTTCTGCCGCGCAATGTCAGTGTACAGATTTTCGGCGCCTTGCTGGAAAATGTGGCCGGTGAATTCGGCTCCAAAATGACGGCAATGGACGGCGCAACGCGCAATGCCGGTGAAGTTATCGACAAGCTGACGACGCTGTACAACCGCACACGCCAGGCCATGATTACCAAAGAATTGATCGAAATCATCTCGGGCGCTGAAGCGCTCTAAATACCGAATGAAGAAGGTGACGCCATGAACGCCATGACCCCAAGCAACAAGACCGGCCACGTTACGCGCGTAACGGGCGCCGTGGTGGACGTCCAGTTTGACGGCCATCTGCCGGAAATTCTGAACGCGCTGGAGACCATGAACAATGGTCAGCGTCTGGTTCTGGAAGTTGCCCAGCATCTGGGTGAATCCACCGTGCGCACGATCGCGATGGACTCCACCGAAGGTATGGTGCGCGGACAGGACGTGACCGACCTTGGCCACGCCATCTCGGTGCCGGTTGGTGTCGGAACGCTTGGCCGCATCATGAACGTGATCGGTGAGCCGGTTGACGAAGCCGGTCCCATCGAGGCCGAAGCGACGCGCGCCATTCATCAGGAAGCGCCATCATTCGTGGATCAATCCACCGAAGCGCAGGTGCTGGTTACGGGCATCAAGGTTATCGACCTTCTGGCGCCCTATTCGCGCGGTGGTAAAATCGGCCTGTTCGGCGGCGCCGGTGTGGGCAAGACCGTGCTCATTCAGGAACTGATCAACAACATCGCCAAACAGCATGGTGGTTATTCGGTGTTTGCCGGTGTTGGCGAGCGCACACGCGAAGGCAACGACCTTTATCATGAAATGATCGAATCCGGCGTGAACAAGGATCCGAAATCCGGTTCGACCGAAGGCTCCAAATGCTCACTGGTGTATGGCCAGATGAACGAGCCGCCAGGCGCGCGCATGCGCGTCGCGCTGTCGGGCCTGACGGTTGCCGAACATTTCCGCGATCAGGGTCAGGATGTGTTGTTCTTTGTCGATAACATTTTCCGCTTTACCCAGGCCGGTTCCGAAGTGTCCGCCCTGCTCGGCCGTATTCCCTCGGCCGTGGGTTATCAGCCGACGCTTGCGACGGATATGGGCACCTTGCAGGAACGCATTACCACGACCAACAAGGGCTCGATCACATCAGTCCAGGCCATTTACGTGCCTGCCGACGACATGACCGACCCGGCGCCGGCCACGTCGTTCGCCCATTTGGATGCGACCACGGTGCTTAACCGTGCCATTTCGGAAAAGGGCATCTACCCCGCCGTTGATCCGCTGGATTCCACATCGCGCATTCTCGACCCGCGCGTCGTCGGCGAAGAGCATTACAATGTCGCCCGCGAAGTGCAGCAAACCCTGCAGCGTTACAAGAGCCTGCAGGACATTATCGCCATTCTGGGCATGGATGAACTCTCCGAAGAAGACAAGCTGATCGTCAGCCGCGCGCGCAAGATCGAGCGCTTCCTGTCGCAGCCCTTCCATGTGGCCGAAGTGTTCACCGGCTTCCCCGGTCTATTCGTTGATCTTCAGGACACGATCAAAAGCTTCAAGGCCGTTGTGAACGGCGAATATGATCACCTGCCCGAAGCTGCGTTCTATATGGTTGGCACGATCGAAGACGCGGTGAAGAAGGCGCAGAAACTTGCGGAAGATGCGGCATAAACAAAATGGCTGACAAACTCGCGTTTGAACTTGTGTCACCAGAACGGCTTCTTCTTTCCGAGGAAGCCGACATGGTCACGCTGCACGGTGCCGAGGGGTATATGGGTGTGATGGCGGGCCACATGCCGCTGATCTCGACCTTGAAGCCCGGCATTCTCGAAGTGAAGGGCGGCACCAATGGCGACGCGCGTTACTTCGTGTCGGCCGGTTTTGCGGAGGTGAATCCGGCAAAGCTCACAGTTTTGGCGGAAGAAGCGCTTCCCATGTCCGAGCTTGATGCGGCCACTCTGGACCAGCGCATCAAGAACGCAGGCGAAGACGTTATGCTCGCCAAAACCGACGATGAGCGGGCCCGGGCCGTTGAAGCGGTTGATGAATTGAAAATTCTGCGCGCCGCGCTCTGAGCCACCGGATTACGCGGATCTGGCCTATTGGCCGCGGCCTGTACCCTGCGCATTCACTTGGAACGGGTAAAATCCACGTTTCCTCAGTGGGTTAACTGACCGCATGAGACAGTGTGGCGCGTCGTAACAGCACGGCAGAATTTTATTGCTGCCGTGGTTTTGCTATAATTCCTTGCATAGGTCTGGAGGCAGGAACCAACAGGCATGAGGGCGTGATGGCTGACGGAACCGTATTCAAAGCCGGGTGGACATTGGATGACGTGGCGTGGGACCGCTTCGACGCATCCAAAGTCGAACCTGATCTGCTGGCCGCTGTAAAAGCGGCGGCACTGGTAGAGTACAACGCGCAGGATTATGTGACCTATCTCAAGCGTGTATTCAAACGCTCGGATGAAAAGACCATTGCCAGCATTGAACAATGGGGCCGCGAAGAAAACCAGCATGGCCGCGCATTGGGCCGCTGGGCAGAACTGGCCGACCCCAACTTCAACCTGGAAGAAGCCTTTGCGCGCTTTCGTGCCGGTTATCAGCCCGCGCATTTTGCGGGCGAAGATGAAAACTCGGTTCGCGGCAGCCGCCGCGGTGAAATGGTTTCACGCTGCGTCGTGGAATCCGGCACGTCGTCTTACTACAGCTCCATGCGTGACGTTGCGAAAGAGCCCGTATTGAAAGAGATTGCCGGGCGCATCGCGGCCGATGAATTCCGCCATTACAAATTGTTCTACGAAATCCTGCACGCGCAGCCAGAGGCGGATATTTCACGATGGCGCAAATTGCTTATTGCCATCACCCGCATCAATGAATCTGATGATGATGAGATCGCCTATTCATACTATTGCGCAAATGTACCGGCCTCGGCAGCAACGACAATGCCGTACAGCCGCGCCGAATACGCGCGCAAGGCAACGGTCACCGCGATGAGTGTGTATCGCGAACACCACATCAAAAAACTTGTGCAGATGGTGGCAAAGGCCGTTGGCGCCAACCCGGCCGGGCGGCTCACCAAAATTGCGTCTGTGTTTTTGTGGCAGCTATTGCGCATGCGTGCAGGGCTCAGCGGCGCACCGGATCGTGCCCCTGCGTGAGTGCCGCTCCGCACCCCGCACAATCTCACATCCCATCTACTGTCACGGGCTCTTACCCCGCGCGTGACGGCAATAGCGTTTGCCCTCTGGTGGACGGCGAAGCAGCCTTCACACGCATCTGCGAGGCGGTGGAGGCGGCGCAGCATTCCGTCTGGCTGACGATTGCCTATCTCTATCCCGATTTTGTGATGCCCGGCGGGCGCGGTTCGCTTTTTGATGTGCTGGATCGCGCTGCGGCGCGCGGTGTTGATGTGCGCGTCATATTCTGGCGCACAGACACACCGGGCGAGATACATTTCCACGGCACAGATGACGATCACGCCATGCTAGCGGCACGCGGGTCAAAGTTTCACGCCCGCTGGGACCGCGCGCAAAAGCATTATTGCCAGCACCAGAAAAGCTGGCTGATGGATGCGGGACACACAAACGAAATCGCCTTTGTCGGTGGTATCAATCTTGATGCGCCATCTTTATCACCGTGCGGCCATGGCGGCCGTGATGGCGAACACACGCATGATGTGTATGTGGAGTTGCGTGGGCCGTCAGCGACTGATGTGCATCATAATTTTGTACAACGCTGGAATGAAGCCAGTGAACGGCGCCTGTCACACGGTGACTACCCGGCAGGCCACACGGACGCATTGCCGTTCCCGGACACACTCAGCGCAAAGGCTGGTCAAACACGCGTGCAAATTCAACGCACAATACGGCTGGGGCAATATACCAATGGCGCGGCCCCGCCGGGCGGCACACAATGCAACATCGCCGATGGCGAACGCAGTGTGATCGAACAATATCTGGCAGCGATCGATGCGGCGCGCGATGGTATCTATATCGAAGATCAATATATCGCTTCACCGGACATCGTTGCCCGCCTGCTGGCGGCATTGGAACGCGGCGTTGATGTGATTTTCGTCGCGCCCGCCACACCGGAACCCAAAGTGCGCAATGCGCGTGCCGACCCCAAAGCGAAACCGTTTTTCGATACTCTGGGAAGCTTGGGGAAATATCCGAACTTCACATTGGCAGGTATCGCCGCGCCCCAATCGGGTGGTACGCTATGCGATATTTACGTGCATGCCAAAATCATGCTGGTGGATGATCATTGGGCAACAATCGGTTCGTGCAATATCGCGTCACAATCTTTTTTCTGTGACACCGAAATGAATGTCAGCTTTTGGGATAATGATGCGGTGCGCCGCTTGCGGGCCGAATTGTTTGCCGAACATATGGGCACTGACACTGCGCATCTGCAGCTGCGCGCTGCGATGAAAAATTTTCATGCCATTGCCCGCGCCAATGCCGATGCCCGCAAACGCGGCAACCGCATGCAAGGTCTGGCTTACGCGCTCGACCCGGCGCAATACGGCGCATGAAGTCTCAGCTTTTCTGTCGTGTGTAGTGAATAACCCAATTGTCTTCCCAGACCTTGCCATCTTTGAAATGTTGCCAGCGCCAGGTGAAGCTGTCTTTTTTGATGTCTTCAAAAATCATGCGCGCGCGCGGCGGCTTTCCGGAATCGTGAATAGTGGTGAGCACAAAACCGCCCTTGCCGTCCGGTCCGCCGCGTAGATCAATATAACTGCCTTCATTATCCACCCATGTCTGGCGCCATTCCTTGGCCGGTGCAAAATAGGTGGAAACGCTATGCCCTTTCAGATGCATACTGGGTGTGCCATCGAAATGTTCTTCGATCACACAGCCGCCATACGTCTTGGTGATATGGTTGGAGCCGGTGCCACCCTTCCAGGTGGCGTTCCAGTCTCCCTGCCAAAAATCCATTTGCTGAAACGGCGCGCCCTGACAAGGCGGTGGGGGCGCAGCCGGTTCTGCCGCTATAGCGGGCGCGGTGAACGCAAGCGCACCCATCACAATCAGATAGCGCATCGCAATCTCCCCTTTTTCAGGCATCAAACCATGCCACAGAGAAGATTAGTGCGGTGCCGCACCCTTATGAAATCAAGGCTGCGTGAGGATCAGACTTTGCGCTTTACCATCATCTGCTTGATTTCACCGATGGCCTGCGCAGGATTGAGCCCCTTTGGGCATGCACTGGCGCAATTCATGATGGTGTGACAGCGATAAAGTTTGAACGGATCTTCCAGATCATCCAGCCGTTCGCCCGTTGCCTCGTCGCGGCTGTCGGCGAGCCAGCGATACGAATGCAAAAGCGCCGCCGGGCCTAGATAGCGATCCTGATTCCACCAATAGCTCGGACACGCTGTCGAGCAGCAGGCGCACATGATGCACTCGTAAAGACCGTCCAGCTTGCTGCGGTCTTCTGGCGTTTGTCTCCATTCCTTTTCTGGCGTCGGGCTTTCCGTCTTCAGATAAGGTTTGATCGAGGCGTGCTGCGCATAAAAATTTGTCAGGTCCGGTATCAGATCTTTGACTATCGGCATGGCTGGCAACGGATATACAGATACCGATCCCGAAACATCAGAAATGGATTTGGTGCAGGCTAGGGTGTTGCTGCCGCCAATGTTCATGGCGCAGGAGCCGCAAACGCCTTCGCGGCAGGAACGGCGGAACGACAAAGTCGGATCAATTTCATTTTTGATTTTGACCAATGCGTCCAGAACCATCGGGCCGCAATCATCGAGATCGACCCGGTAGCTATCGACATGCGGGTTTTCGCCGTCTTCCGGATTGTAGCGATAGACCTTGAATTCTTTCGTCCGCTTGGGTTTCTTGCCATTTGCGGTGGTGGGGCTGGGCCACGCCTTGCCTTTTTTGACCTGACTGTTCTTCGGCAATGTGAACTGAACCATCGACCTTCCCTCTTCCGCCTGAACTCTATGCCCGGCTGCAACCATGACTATCAAACATGGCACCGCGCCTGCAAATCGCTTTGGCCATGCTGACATGCCGGGGCGCATCCGCAAACCGGATCATCCTGTATCTGGTGTCGCACTGGGTTTGTGCCGCCTTGCCGCAGGGGACGCCAAATTCCCCGTCACCGTGGCAACCCCGTCCTTCGGCACATCGACCAGATGCAGGTCGCGCTGCGGGAACGGAATGCCAATGCCGGACTGGGCGAAACGGTCCCAAACGCCCAGCAGAATTTCACTTTTGACAGTGGATACGCCATTGCGCGGATCGTTGATCCAGACGCGAATCTCAAGATCCACCGAGCTGTCACCATAACCTTTCAGAAGACATGTCGGTTCAGGGTCGCTCAAAACCCGCGATACGGCTTTTGCGGCATCCACACACAGGCTCATGGCGTGGCGGATATCGGCATCATAGGCAACTCCGACGGGCACCTTCAGGCGTAATCTGCCAGCCGAATAAGACCAGTTCTCAACCCCTTGCTGAAGGAACTCATCATTGGGAACGAGGTATTCCTTGCCGTCACGCGTGCACAACGTCACAAAGCGCGCACCCATATTGGTCACCCAGCCATAGGTGTCCTTATAGGCAATCACATCGCCGGGTTTGATGGATTTGCCAACAATCAGGGCCAGACCGGCGACCAGATTGGCCACGGTGCGCTGAAGCCCAAGCCCGACACCAATACCCACCGCGCCAGAAAATACCGTGAATGCGGTCAAATCCACGCCAACCGCATAAAGCGCACCCACCACGGCCAGCGCGGGCAGCATCAGGCGCATCACCTGTATCAGCAGTGCCTGCAATGAAGGCGTCAGCGTTTGCGCCCGCGTGATCCGCCGCTCCAGGAAGTTCGAGAATAATGTCGTCGCCCAAAGCAACACGCACAGAATAAAGACGGCCCGTACAACCGTAAGCGCGGAAATGCGGATTTTGCCAAACTGGAGTGCAGAGGCATCAAGCTGATGTACCAGCGGTCCCAGAAGGTTCAAGATACTGAGCGCCGCCAACGTCCACGCCACGATGGCAATCAGATTGGCCCATAGCGGGCTGCGAACGGCATAGGAAAACAGCCGGATGAATATCCACGCGACCAACAGGCTGACCGCCGCATGTGTCAGCCCGAAAGTGAACCCCGCGACACCGGCAATAATGTTGGCAACCCACAGCACAAACAGCCATGTCAGCGGGGCAGCAACTGATCCGAGCGCGCGCGACAACACGCTCACCCACAATGCTGGCACCACGCGCGGAATAATGGCGTCCAAAAGCTGGCGAATGCGATGGGCGATCCAATAGGCGGCCACACCAGACAGAACAATGAGCGCGATCTGTACAAAGATTTCCGGCCGTTCGAGCCTGGACAGCAATTCCCACGGCGTATTGTCGAGCAAGCGTTCGAGCCCCAGGGCGCGCAG
Source organism: Hyphomicrobiales bacterium (assembly GCA_040255365.1). Lineage (GTDB taxonomy): Bacteria > Pseudomonadota > Alphaproteobacteria > Micropepsales > Micropepsaceae > Rhizomicrobium. The sequence continues at coordinate 56,513 of JBDZUY010000013.1, read as the reverse complement.
AATGCTTTCGATTGCGGGAGGCATCTATGATGTCCCGATCTGTTCAAAGACCCAGCCGATTTCTACCGGCTCGTCTTTTACGGTGCCGCTTACCACCAATTGCTCTGTGCGGCGCACCGAATTACCACCCAGATAAACACTTTCCTCGACGCTCAACTGTCCGCCCGCGGCGCGGAAGCGCCAACCCTCACCGTTTGGCATTTTCAGCAAAACACCGCCACCCTGGTTCGGGGAAACCCGCACATCAGGATGAATGTGAAAGCGTGCCGCGAAATTAAGCGGCCCGCCTTTGCGGTGCGGTTTGGGGATCAGCCGGTCCATTCCGGTGAGCATCAAACCCTGCGGTGAAAGCGTCAGCTTGCGTTCATGGGTTATGCCAAGGCCCGGCACATAGCCATCATGGCTTGCATCCACCTGCCAGCCCTGCGCGGTATCGATCCGGCTGGTCAGAACCTTCTGCGGCCCGCCCATAAGCCGCGGACCGATTGCATCGCGGGCAAGGCCGGCATTCGTCACGCGAGCAATGGAGCGATCATCCAATGTCACCGTTGAATGGGCGGCGGTGGCGCGAAGCGCTGTTTCCCACCGCGAATGGGCCGGCCCACCGGCACCACAATTCACGACAAGGCGTTGCTGGCCGGAACTGAATTCAAACGACAGGCAACCCGCATGCGCATTGTTTGAATAGGCAGGTGGTGGCGGCGGGCCGCAATCCATAATGGCAAGGCCGCGCGATGCTGCCAGCCGCTGAAAACCCGAATGCGGCGCATAGGAAAAGGGTTGTCCGCGCACTTCGTCCCGCGCCAGCAGGCCCGCAATCATGCGAGCATCCATCTCGCTGCCGCCATTGAACAGTGCCAGCGCACCATCGCCATGGCGGAAAAATCGCAAAGCGGGCGCCATACGATCCTGTGCCCGCTGCAGATTGACCGGAACCGGCTGATCAATCGCCCGCAGCGTGTCACTGACCATCGCCAAAAGGCGAAAGGCATGAGCCAGCGCTTCGGGGGAACGGCTGATGTGGCCGCCGTCACCCAATATCTGCGCGGCAATCTCTGCTTCCAGCCGCTCCAGCCCGGTTTCCAGCCTTTTGGGTGAATCGTCCAGGCATGCCCCTGACATTGCCTGTGCCGCAAAAGCTTCCAGCCGCGGCAGGCCTTGGGGCGCTTCAGTGGAAATACGCGCAAGCATCCGCGCCTGTTCACGAAGCGATACAAACACTTTGGATCGCCACATCACATCCGAATTGGCCAGTACAAACCGGCCATGCGCAAAGATATGCAATAGCCGCTTTGCCAGCACCGCAGGTTCCCAGATGGGCTCGGAATAGCGCGGATTTCGTTTTACCCACTGCGAAATCAGGTTTGTTGCCAGGGTGCGAGCCGTCTCACCGCCCGCCGCAGAAAGCGGCGGCAGCCATGCAAAGCTGTGCAGTTCGCGGTGCCAGCGTGCCGATGGCGGCTCTTTATCAAAGATAGAACCTTCTTCAATATCAACGCTTTCTCCACCAAAGCGAAAGCGCCCCCGCAAGAGCGCATCCGCGTCTTCCAGACGCCGCGGCAACCCGTCATAGGGATAGAAGCTCAAATGATCGCACAGTTTGCCGCCTAGAAACCGGCGATAGATCCAGCTACGCCGCCAACCCCGGCGAAATGGCCCCGCCGCGCGCCACAGCAAGGCTCGCCCGATTTCGGGGGCAAAGGCCACAAGTGATGCACGGTTTTTTCCGGTATCCGGAATTTGAATCTCTCCCACAGCTTCAGCCACGGAGCTTGGCTATGTTGGCGGCATAATTCGCGGCACCGTCAGCAAACACGGCGGTGCCTGCGACCAGTGTATCAGCCCCGGCATCAATCGCTTGCCGTGCGGTTTGTGCATTGATGCCGCCATCAACTTCCAATGCTATCTGGCGGCCAGATTTTGCAATGCGTTCGGCGGCTTGTTCGATTTTCTTCAACTGGCTTGCGATAAAGGACTGACCGCCAAAACCGGGGTTCACGCTCATAATCAGCACCAAATCCACAAGATCGATCAGATTGTCGATGGTGTCGATTGGTGTGCCGGGGTTCAGCACCACGCCGGGGCGTTTGCCCAGAGAGCGGATGAATTGCAGGGTGCGGTGCACATGCGGCCCCGCTTCGGGGTGGACGGTGATGCCATCCGCACCCGCCTCTGCAAACGCCTCGATATAGGGATCGACCGGCGAAATCATCAGATGCACGTCAAATGGCAGTTTGCTGTGCGGCCGGATCGCTTTGACCACCTGCGGACCAATCGTCAGATTGGGCACAAAATGGCCGTCCATCACATCAACATGGATCCAGTCGGCACCAGCTTGTGTGATCGCCTCGACCTCTTCGCCCAGCCGTGCAAAATCGGCCGAGAGGATGGAAGGTGCGATACGGATTTTGCGGGCAGCCATACCCTCTTAAGTGCCGGATTCTAAAGAATCCCGCAAGC
>JBDZUY010000013.1:10879-53953 GCA_040255365.1 Hyphomicrobiales bacterium | reverse complement strand
ATTTTGCGGGCAGCCATACCCTCTTAAGTGCCGGATTCTAAAGAATCCCGCAAGCTAAAGCCTGCGCAATCGGTGTAGGATGCCAAAATGGTCACCCCGCCTGTTCTGGTCACGTTCCGCCGCCTCACCCGTGCTGATCTGCGGATGCTCGCCACATGGCTGAACAAGGCGCATATGCGCGCACATTTTCAGAAAACGCCGATCAGCGAAGACGAAGTGATTGCCAAGTATGGCGCAAGAATCGATGGCTGGAGCCCGACTCAATGCCATATGGCATTATTGGACGGCGAACCCTTTGGCTATCTGCAATGCTATCGCGTCGCGGATTATCCCGATTGGGCCAAACTGATCGGCGCGGAAACGGGCATCGGTATTGATCTGGCCATCGGCGAAGCAGCGCTGATCGGCAAAGGGCTGGGCCGGGCCATGTTGGCGGGGTATCTCGACGTCGCATTCGGCCTGTTTCCGCACGAAACGCGGTGCTACATCGCACATGAAGACACAAATCATGCCGCCATTGCATGCTCAAAGTCTGTGGGCTTAGCGCCCCTTCGTTCCATTGTGGAAAACGGGTTGCATAGCCAGCTTCTGGTTATTGAGCGCGGCAATGCGGCCCGCTAAGCGCAATTGACTTGGGCGGTCTCAAACCTACACTCGCCAAAGCTTCGTTATCCGTTTCTTGGGGACATTCATGGCGGAAAAGGCCAATACCGCACACGTGGCCGCGCGGCCACAATCGCCGCATCTACAGATTTACCGCTGGCCCATCTCGATGGCGACCTCCATCGTCCACCGCCTGACGGGGATGGCGCTGTTTGCTGGCAGCGCGCTTTTGGCCTGGTGGCTGATCGCCGCCGCCAGTGGTCCGGACGCATACGAAACCTTTGCCCGGCTGGCCGCGACACCGTTGGGGCAGATCATATTGTTCGGTTTTCTTTGGTCCCTCAGCTTTCATTTGCTGAACGGCATCCGCCATCTGTTCTGGGATATGGGCTTCGGCTTCAAAGTTCCGACCGCGAACCGCACGGGCATTCTGGTGATCGCGCTTTCGATTATCGTTGCTGTGGCGTTCTATGCTTTGGCCTATTCGCAGCATGGGGGTTTTGGCCTATGAGTTACCGCACCCCCTACGCCAAGGTTGAAGGCCTTGGTGCCGCCCATTCCGGCACCGAGCATTTCTGGCGCCAGCGCATCACCGCGGTTGCGTTGATCCCGCTTGTCATCTGGTTTGCCGTAAACGCCTTTATGCTGATCGGCGGCACTTACGAGGCGGCCCACGCGTTTCTGGCCGCGCCTGTGAACGCGGTTTTGATGGCACTCTTTGTCATCGCCATCGTCATTCACATGACGCTCGGCCTTCAGGTCGTGATCGAAGATTACGTGCACACCGATGGGCGCAAGATTTTCAGCCTTTTGCTGATGCGCGGCTTCGCCTGGATCGTTGGTGCCGCCATGATCTTCGCCATTTTGAAAATTGCCCTCTGATCCGTCCGGACACATCACATGACCGCTTACAATATTGTCGATCACACCTTTGACGTCGTTGTCGTGGGAGCCGGCGGCGCTGGTCTGCGCGCCACGCTGGAAGCCGCGGCCAACGGCCTGAAAACGGCCTGCATTACAAAGGTGTTTCCCACCCGCAGCCACACGGTTGCCGCACAGGGCGGTGTTGCCGCCAGCCTTGGCAATATGGGCGAGGATGATTGGCGCTGGCACATGTATGACACTGTAAAGGGGTCAGACTGGCTGGGCGATCAGGACGCCATCGAATTTCTTTGCCGCAGCGCGCCGGAAGCGGTTTACGAGCTTGAGCATTTTGGCGTGCCGTTCAGCCGCACCGAAGACGGCAAAATCTATCAGCGCGCCTTTGGCGGCATGACCAGTCATTACGGCGAAGGCATTGCCCAGCGCACATGCGCCGCCGCCGACCGCACCGGCCACGCGATGCTGCACACGCTCTACGGCCAATGCGTGAAGCACGATGTGAATTTCTTCATCGAATATTTCGCGCTCGACCTGATCATGGAAGATGGCGTGGTGCGCGGCGTGATGGCGTGGTGTTTGGACGACGGCACGATCCACCGTTTCCGCGCGCACAAGGTTATTATGGCAACCGGCGGTTATGGCCGTGCGTTTTTCTCTTGCACTGGCGCACACACACAAACCGGCGACGGCAATGCGATGGTTCTGCGCGCAGGCCTGCCCTTGCAGGATATGGAATTTGTGCAATTCCATCCCACCGGCATTTATGGCGTTGGCACACTCATCACCGAAGGCGTGCGCGGCGAAGGCGGCTATCTCACCAATTCCGAGGGTGAGCGCTTTATGGAGCGCTATGCGCCGTCCGCGAAAGATTTGGCCAGCCGCGATGTCGTGGCCCGCGCCATGACGATTGAAATTCGCGAAGGGCGCGGCGTCGGTCCCAACAAGGACCACATCTATCTGCATCTTTCGCATCTGGACCCGAAAATCATTCACGAGCGTCTGCCTGGCATTGCCGAAAGCGCACGCATTTTTGCCGGCGTGGACGTCACCAAAGAGCCGATCCCGGTTCTGCCGACCGTGCATTACAATATGGGCGGCATCCCGACGAATTATCACGGCGAGGCCCTCACCCTGAAAGACGGCAACCCCGATACGGTGGTGCCCGGCCTGATGGCGGTGGGCGAAGCGGCCTGTGTGTCGGTGCATGGTGCCAACCGGCTGGGTTCAAATTCGCTGATCGATCTTGTCGTGTTCGGCAAGGCCGCAGGCGCGCAATGCGCCAAGACATTGGCGCCAGACACACGTCATACCGATCTGCCAAAGGATGCCGGGGAAGCCACGCTGGCGCGGCTTGATGCCTTGCGCAATGCCAAGGGCAAGACACCGACGGCCGTGCTGCGTTTGGAAATGCAAAAGGCGATGCAGGAAGATGCCGCCGTGTTCCGCACCGGCGAAACCCTTAAACAGGGCCAGAAGCGCATTGCCGAAATTTACAAACGCCTGCCCGAAATTTCTGTTGCCGACCGCACGATGATCTGGAACACCGATCTGGTTGAGACGATGGAATTTGAAAATCTGATCAGTCTGGCCGTCGTTACTATCGAAGGCGCGGTAACACGCGAGGAAAGCCGCGGCGCGCATGCGCGCGAAGACTTCCCCGATCGCAATGATCAGGATTGGATGAAGCACACGCTTGCATGGCTCGACACCGATAGCGGCAAGGTCACACTCGATTACCGCCCGGTCCATTCCTATACGATGACCGACGACATCGAATACATCGTTCCCAAGAAGCGGGTGTATTGAACGGTCGGTAAAGAAGTTCGTTACATTCAAAAAGTCTGTCACGGCCCGCAAATGCGGGCCGTCCAGTTGGTGCACCCAAATATAGAAGAAGCCAACACCATTACTTTTGGCACTGCGTAAACATCACCTGGATGGCCCGCATTTGCGGGCCATGACAAGGCAGGTTGAGCACAGCTACCTCATCGCATTCAGCGCCGTCGCGATTTCATCTGCCTTGGCCTGTTTGAACGCAACACAGCGGTCGATGCGATCATCGTTCTGTTTCAAGGTGCGCACCGTGCCTTCCAACTCACTGGTCTTTGGTCCGAAGAACGCATCCAGTTCCGTTTTTGCATTCTCATCACAGCCATAGCGCAAAATGCTGGGGCCGCCGGAGAAGCCCTGTGCCGAGAGGCGCGTCTTCAACGCGTCGAAATTGCTTTTGAACCAATCCCACAGAATGGGGCGCGCCGCAGCCTCTTCCTCAAAATACCGCCAGACATAACGCATGTCGCCAATGCGCATGTCCGGTGTCAGCGACAGGTCCAGCATCTTTTTCAAGGACGCCGGATCAATTGAACCGGCCACCGCATAGATCACGCTCTGAACAAAATACTCATCATCGGACGCCTTCATCGCGCCAATCAATTTATCGACGAACGGTGCGCCTTGTGACATCACGCCCGCGCGCATCGCTTCTTTCAAAAGCTCCGGTGCCATGCCGCCATAATCTTTGCCATCGGATTTCAAATAAGCCTGCGCGGCCTTGCTCAGTTTGTTGATGAGGGCCGTGTCGTTCCCCTCCTCCACAAGAAGCTGCGCCAGATAGACCCGGCTGAGCGTATCCGCGGCGGGCTCGCCCGGCTTCGCCGCAATGCCCAATTTTGTCATGCGGTCAGAAAAATTCGTGCGGATGAATGCCTGAAGTTTGGCAAGATCATCACCCGAAACGACACCCGTCACACGCAAATCGTGCAGCGAGTCGATCAAGCCACGGTCCAGCAAATCCCATGTCGCATGCGGTGCCAGCGCTTTGATGGTGCTGAAATAATCATTCGCTGTCGCGTAATCACCGCGCAGTCCCGCATCAACATCATGGAACAGCGTGTATTGATCTTCCGCGCTCATGCCTGGCGCACGCTCAATCCAGGATTGCCATTTCTCATCCGGCGCGGTGAAGCGGTAATAGCCCGTGCCTTTTGCATTGGGGTACAGTGCGTTTGAACAGGCACCACCAAGCGCGATCTCCGTTTTCGGCGGTTGCACGATGTGGCAGATTTTTTTGCCATCGCTTTCGGCACAATAGGGCACATCCCATTTGCCTTGCGCGACTTTGATGCCAACCGGTGCATATTGCGTTTGTGTGACCACAAGATTGGCCTTGCCATTTTTGCAAAGCTTGCGCGTCGTCAAAAGCGGAATACCCGGTTGATCAATGAAGCTGTGGAACGCAGCCACAATTTCCGGGCGTTTGGTTGTTTGCGCAATCGTACCGATAAAATCATCGGCTGTTGCATTTTTGAACGCGTATTTTTTCAGATAGGCGTGAATGCCTTTTTGCCACGCATCCGCACCCACATAATTCTCAAACATGGCCAACACGGCCGCACCCTTGGAATAAGTAATATCGTCGAAGGCATTGGCCAGATCGTCTGGCGTGTGAACGGGATTATGCACCTGGCGCGCTGATGGCAATTCGTCCAATCGCATTACCGTCTCGGCATTGCCCAAAGTGCGGCGTCCGAACTCCTGATCCGGTTTTACATCATTGGCAATCTTCGCCGACATCCATGTCGCAAAGGATTCATTCAGCCAAATATCATCCCACCATTTCGGGGTGACAAGATCGCCGAACCATTGATGCGCCAACTCATGCGCCTGCACCGAAAGGCTGGATCGCCTCTGTTCCAGTGGTGCATTGTCATCCATCAAAAGCAATTGTTCGCGGAATGTCACCGCACCGGCATTTTCCATCGCACCCGCCGCAAAATCCGGCACGGCCAGCACATCCAGCTTTTGGTATGGATAGGCGATGCCGTAATATTTCTCCAATTGCCGCACGATGGCGGGCGTCAGCGACAAGGCGTATTTGATGCGCGTGCCCTGCCCCTTTTTTGTGATGCCGCGCAGATGTATCGGGCGGCTGCGAACCGCATCGGCCGGGATTTCGCCGCCATCCACAATGTCGAGCGGTCCAACAGCAAGCGCAATCAGATAAGTCGGCAAAGGTTTGGTGGCCGCGAACACCCATTTGGTCATGCCGTTGCCCGCGCTGGTATCGTTCACCACCGGCGTGTTGGCGATAACTTTGTCACCATCCGGTGCGGTCACGCTCACATCAAACGGTGTTTTGAAACCGGGCTCATCGAAAGACGGAAACATGCGACGCGCGTCAATCGCCTCAAACTGGGTGAAGGCATAATGTTCGCCCGCATCTGTCACCTTGTAGAGACCGGACAGTGATGTGTTGAACGGTGCATCATAATCAAACGCCAATGTTGCCTTGCCCGCCGGTACCGGCATTGCAAAGGTCAGTGTCGCGACGCCGCTTTTGTCCACCTGTTGATAGGCAATCGCAACCGAGGTGCCGCCAAATGTTGCAACCGCATTTGTGACATGCAGATCAAGGCCGTGAATGAAGATGGATTTGCATGCTTGCGTGAAATTCACATCAATTTCGGCATGACCGGAAAACCGCGCCTTCGCCGGGTCAATCGTCAGCGCCAGCCGGTAATGCTCCGGCTGGGCGATGCGCGGCAATGGTCCAAGCGGTGGGGTTTGCCCGTTCACCGATACTGCGGGGGCGTTGATCGGATTGTGGTCGGCCTTCTTGGCCGAACTGTCGTCCGGGCCACACCCGGCAATTGCGAAAATCAACAGGGCGGCGGCAACGATGCGAAAAAGCATGGGAACTCTTGGCTAAAATTACGCCCGCACCATATCCAAAACGGCGAAAAACCGAAGGCCACAGACACGGTGCCGGCGTCGCACCGCTTGCGCAATAATTCTGAATACCAGAAGCGGGATTTGGCATATTATGGCCTCAATTCGTTCAGCCCGCGTTCAGATGAAAAACTGGATTCTATAGCTCGCGGGGGCAATTGCCCCTCGCTCAGATCATCGGCCCCACAGCCCGGATCGATTCATTTTGGAGAGAAAATCATGTTGAAGCGTTCCATTCTTCTTGCCGCAGCAGCGCTTGTGGCAGTGGGTATGGGCTCCGGTCCTGCGTTTGCGCAGGATGGGTATTATCAGAGCCGCGATAACCAGAGCCGTGATTACCGTGACCGGGACAATGATTCGCGCGACCGCGGTTACCGGGATGATGATCGTGATCGCGATTACAGGGACATCGATAATCGGGATCGCGATTACCAAGATCGCGATTACCAAGAACCTGATTACCAAGAACGCAATTATCAGGGCCGCAATTATTATGGCGAGCAATGCCACGAACAAAATCGTACAGCCGGTACTGTGGCAGGCGCGATTATCGGCGGCATTATCGGCAACCAATTCGGCAGCGGCGGCGGTAAAGCGGCGGCGACGGTTGGCGGTGTTGTTCTTGGCGGTGCGCTCGGCAACTCGATTGCTGGCGACATCGATTGTGAGGACCGGCCGGAGGCGTTTCGCGCCTATCATCGCGGCTTTGAAGGCCCCATTGGCCAGCGTCAGAGTTGGCGCGGGCGCGGTAAGGCACGCGGGTATATCGTGACCCAGCGCGAATACCGCTCGCGCGGCCGTGTCTGCCGCGATTTCTACGAAGTCACATACCGTCATGGCCGTGAATATCGCCGCAACGGCACAGCCTGCCGCTACCGTGGCGGCGAGTGGCGCTTCCGCTAAGCCATAGCGTTTGAAACAAAAAGGCCCCGGCGCATCCGCACCGGGGCCTTTTTATTTTATGCAGAATGAATTTACCGCCCCTTCCAGTCCGGTTTGCGCTTTTCGGCAAAGGCGCGTGGGCCCTCTACAAAATCTTCGCTTTTGTACATCGCCGCCACGGCCGGGTATTTGTTCTGGCCTTTCAATCCCGCCTCGATGGAGGGCTCGGTCAGGCTGCGATAGACCGCCTGTTTGGAGGCGCGCACCGACATTGGCGATAGCGCCAAAATTTCGCCGGCCCATTTGCGCGCCGCCGCCATCAGATCCGCGGCAGGGACCACATCATTGACAAAGCCCAGATCCTTGCCCTCCGGCGCTGCCACCCGCCGCCCGGTCAGAATCATGCCCAGCGCGCGCTTGGAGCCAATTTCCCGTGGCAAACGATGCAGGCCCCCAGCCAGCGCCGCCAGCCCCACACGCGGTTCCGGCAAGGCAAAGCTGGCCGTATCGGCCGCGATAATGATGTCGCAGGCCAGCGCGATCTCAAAGCCGCCGCCCATGGCCAGCCCGTTCACCGCCGCGATAACCGGCTTGTCCAGGTCAAACCGGCTGGTAAGCCCGGCAAAGCCCGTGGGCGGGATGGTCATCTTGCCGCCGCCCGCCTGATATTTCAGGTCGTTTCCGGCACTAAAGGCCTTGTCCCCGGCCCCGGTGACAATGGCGACCCATTGGTCTGGATCAGCGGCAAAGCCGTCCATAACCTCTGCCAGCTCGAAATTGGCGGGCGGATGCAACGCATTCATTACCTCCGGCCGATTGATTGTGACGATGGTCAGGGGACCATCCCGCTCGACCTTACAAAACTGATAATCCGTCATAATTGCCCTCAAATATCGCTTCACCCCAATTCTGCGCCGCCGCACCTATACGCAGCAAGGCCGCATCAAGAGATGCGTAACCATTTAATTCTAGATTTGAGGCGGTACCGGCGAGTGGAAAGCACGCCAATGTCTGATGCATGGACCGTAAATGTTGGAGGCCAAAGCTACGGCCCGTATACGGCTGCGCAGATGGAAGCCTTTTTTTCGGAAGGCCGGCTTATCGCGCAATCCCTTATCGCGCGCCAAGGCGAGGCCAATATCCGTCCCGCCGCGTCTGAGCCTGCGTTCGCGGCATTCTTCAAAACAGCAGAGCCAGAGAAAAAAACACCGGCACCTCAGCCCGCGCAATCTGAGCCCGCAACTATTCAAACGGACGCGCCGGTTGCCGTGCACAAGTTTGGCCGCAATGACGATGACAAACGGCCTGCCGAGCCATCTCACTACCTCATCGTCGCCGATATGAAATCGCGTTCCATCACGGGGCTGGAAGAAGAAATTTTCAATCTCGGTCCGGCCTATCCGCTATTGCCACAAGTTTGGCTTGTGTCGTGCCAGCTTTCCGTCAACGCCATTCGCAATCTGCTTATTCAAAAGCTGGGGAAGCTCGATCTGCTTTTCATCATCAATGCAACGCAGGATAAAGCGGCGTGGTTTAATTTTGGCCCCGAAGCCGATAGCCGTCTGCGCCGCATCTGGATGCGCGGGCATGAAGAGACGGCGAACAAAACACGGCACACAGCCTAACCGGCGCTTTGCAGATTATCGCGAAAGCGCTGATAGTTTTTTACATAGACATCCGCCGACATTTTCAGCATCGCCAACTGCGCCTCACTCAATTGTTTGACGACGCGCGCAGGCGAACCAACGACCAATGATCCATCGGGAATTTCCTTGCCCTCCGCGATCAGGGAATTTGCGCCCACGATACAATTTTTGCCGATCTTCGACCTGTTCAACAAAGTTGAGCCCATACCGATCAGCGAATTGTCGCCAATAGTTGTGGAATGCAAAATCACTTTGTGGCCAACCGTAACATTCGCGCCAACAATAGTGGGCAAACCGGGATCCGTATGAATGACCGAATTATCCTGAACATTGGAATTTTCGCCGATGATGATCCAGTCATTGTCACCGCGTAACACAGCCCCAAACCAGACGCTGGCGTTTTTCAGCAAACGCACACGCCCGATCAATGTCGCGTTCGGTGCAACCCAATAATCATTGCCTTCCGGAAATTGCGGGCTTTCGCCCTCCAATGTGTAGTACGGCATAATACGTCCTTGTGTCTGGCTAACCGGTATCGCTTGCGAAGTCTGGCACGCATGGCATATGCGGCACAAACATCAAAACGGCAGGCATGTCCCGCCTTCTTGCCCAGCACAGTAAAAAGCGCTTCGCAAAAGCTGAAAACAGGTTAGGCTTTGGGTGGGTCAGTTGAGTCGCGGAGTACGGCGAATTTGCTGCAAAACAGCACTTTCACATTTGCCACGATCAAGCGCCAAGCGCTCTTTACCAAGCGTTTTCTGCCAAACACGCGCGCCTCAACTGCACTGCCCACAATTCCCCATCCATCGTCTTGTATTGTGTCTTTGACCTGGGAGATTCCATGGCCAAGCGTTCCACACGTCGTAAAACCCGTGACACCAATCATCACGAAGCTGCAACAATTCACCCGCTTTTTCCGTCCACCGGCTGGAACCCGCGCGACGGTGATGAACGTGATCGCAAATATGTAAAAAACATTCGGGCGATGAGCCCGCAACAACAAAGCGTGCTTGACGCGATCGACGAGCGATCCGTCGTCGTTGCCCTCGGCCCCGCGGGAACAGGAAAAACCTATCTCGCCATTGCAAAGGCCGTTGAGGCGCTGGAACAAAACCGTGTCAGCCGCATCGTGCTGTCACGCCCCGCGGTTGAAGCGGGCGAGAGCCTAGGCTTTCTGCCCGGTGATCTTCAGGAAAAGCTCGCGCCCTATCTGCGCCCACTCTACGACGCGCTGACCGAACGGCTGGGTGGCAAGCGGCTGAAGGCGTTGCTGGCCGAAGGCATGATTGAAATTGCGCCGGTCGCCTATATGCGCGGGCGCACGCTCAATGATTGTTTTGTCGTGATCGACGAGGCACAGAACTGCACCTATGGACAGCTCAAAATGCTTTTGACGAGATTAGGCTGGCGCTCGACCATGGTTCTGACGGGCGATCCCGACCAAACCGATCTGCTGCCGGGCATTTCCGGTTTGGCCGACATTGCTGGCCGCCTGGATCGTGTGGAGGAAATTTCGGTTATCAAATTGGGCGAAGCCGATATTGTGCGCCACCCGCTGGTCGCCTCCATGCTGACGGTGCTTTAGACCAACAGGACTTTAGGCGACCAAAGCAATCTGGAGTACGAAAAGCCCCAGCATAAAGCTCCATGTGCCGGCAATCGCAGCGGCGATGAAGAAGGCGGTTGTCGAACAGGCTTTCTCGCGGCGGGCCTTGGCGGCGTTTTCAAACAGCACGCTGGGCCCAGCTATCACCATGACGGCCGCATAGACGATCCGGGAGAACAACGATTCGGGTTTCCCAGCCACCAGCCGGTAGGTGTTAGCCACCATACCGGATGCGGTTAGCCCCGCCGTCAGCGCAAATAATGCGACCATTGATTGCGACAAATTCTGTCCCCCAGCCTTGTGTTCAACAGGGCAATTGCACTGTCCGTGCCCGGCGTTTGGCGCTTTCGGTCCTCAAAATCGTCTCATTTTGGTGCAGTATTGCCGCCGAGGGGATGCGTTGTGTGATTTTCGGTCATTATCGGTCAGAGGGGCCGGGCACAAAGCGCGGTATCGTTGCAACGGTTCCCGACAATCCAGCCTTTGCTCCCCTGCATTCTGTGCGGCGGAAGCGGGCCAACGTGTTAGACAGGAGCCAGAAGCGAATCGCGCACGCGACGCCATCCCACGATGAGCCCAACAGAAACAACAGATAAGGACGAAACTGTTAAGCGGCGGTCGGGATGGCTGATCCCGCTGACTGTGTTCATTGTCACTGCTGGTCTTTCCGCGCTGTTTTTACTGTTCTATCTGGCACCCGCCCCGACCTCGTTCATCGAAGAACACCCCTCCCCAACCGCGCGCGACGATGCCATCACCCTGAATGTTGGCAAACTCTCGCTGATCGTACCCGCGAATTTCATCGTCTATCGCAGCGCCCGGCAGGGCGGTGACCGCAAGGATCTGGCGCTCTTTACGACTTACCCTGATTTTCATGGCTATACGCAGGGTGATGCCCAGGCGTTTACCAGCAACGCCGCCGACGCGCCGGTGATCTATATGCTGATCCGCAAAGAAAGCGTCAGCATCACCGAGGCCCAGCGCCTGAAGCGTATTTACATGGCCTATGTCACAGACCCGGCCGGAACGCCCGGCCCCTTCGGGCTTACGCAATATGTTTTTCGTGACGATTCCGGTTATCGCGGCGAGGATCTTTTCGTCGGCAACCAGGACGGCAAGCCCATTGTTATGCGCTGCGTTCGTTTCAGCCAGGAAGTGCCGAGTCCGTCCTGCCTACGTGATATCCGCCTGATCAAGGGGGTGGCGCTCAGCTATCGCTTCAAGCGAGCCAACCTGGCCCATTGGCAGGAAATCGCCGAAGGTGTGGAAGGCCTCATAAAATCATTTGAGGAACGCGCAAAATAATCAGCTGACGCGATAACGCGCTTCAACGCTTTTTTGCCGCGGCATCAGCGCCTCAAGGCTCACCATGACGGCCGGGAAAAATAAAACCGCCGCTATGCCGCCGCCCAATAACATAATGCAAACCACGATAATGGCTTTGTCAGCCAACACAAAACCCAGCAGCGCGGCGCAAGCTATGAGTGCAACGAGCACAAGTGCACCACCATTGCGGTTTAACATTCGGGCCGCCGCAATCGTCGCATCATCATCGCCGCGCAAATAATGGCCGATATGCATGGCCGCAAAACCCAAAGGCACAAGGGCCGCCACGAGCGCCTGAACAAACACAAGCCACAGCGTGTCATCAAATGATAATTGCAATTTCGCCATGGCCCACAAGCCGCAAAGACTGACCGGCACCATGCAAAGGCTGGCGGCCAGCGCCGCTCGCCAATCCCACGCCGCAGCAAACCCCAAAACAAGAACCCCAAACGCGATAGCGCCCGCAAACAGAAAATCACGGCTGCTCATCGCATCCATATTCACATCAGCACCAAAAAAGCCCAACACCGAAAATACCAGTGCAATCCCCGCAACACTTGTGCCATAGCGCGGGCGCACAACAGCGCTCGTCCTTTCCAGAATGCGTTCACGTGCTTCGTGTGCGCGATTACTCCGTGTCACAAAATTTTCCGAATAGGACAAAAGACGCGCTACCAGCGGTGTAATCAGCCAGGCAAAGAACACGGCGAAGCCGCCCGCAATCGCCACCGGAACAATCATCAGCCAGTTTTGTGAAATGCTTGCCAGGCTCAAGGGAAGGAGTGCCGCCGCCGCACACATAAGAAGTGCTGCGCGTGTTGTTGCGGCAAAGGCTCTTTCACATGCCTGTGCCGGATCGGCTTGTGTTAAACGAAGCGCAATTTCATCGCCAATTAAAAGCGCAACCGCAAAACCGCAAACATAGGCGGTCAACAATTGCGCCACGTCTAACATGGGAAATTGAAGATACGTGCTCAACGCCGCAGCGCACGCTATACCGGCTGCGGGTGAAAATGTGACGATGAGCGCCAACCCGGCATGCCGCAGACAGAGATAAGCACCAGCCGCCGCGATGACGCCTCCGCCTGCCACCATCGCCATCAGTGAAACAGGCACGGCAACCGGATGCGCAAACAACAGCCATCCCGCGCCGAGCGTGGCCAACACAAACGCCGCCAGAACGAGGATGCGCAATTGGAACAAAATGCCGGCCGCGCGACCGGGCGCATGCGGCCCTTGGTCATGGCCGGTTGTCATGGCGGATCAGCCCGCGCGCGTTGAGGGGGCTTCCGGCAAATCCATCTCCAGGATCGCCATGTTGAACGCGTAGGAGAGATCCCCATCTTCTTCGTCACGGAAGATCACGCCGATGAATTCGCCGCCAATATGGACCTCGACAGAATCATCCTGTTTGGGCCGTTCGACAAGCGTGATCGTGTCGAGCCGGAAAAGGTTGCGAAGATATTTTTCGATGCGCCAGATTTCGCTGCGGGTCAACGGTGGTAAACCTCCATATAAGCTGGCTGTGAACTCGCATGCGAACCATTTGGGGTCAAGGCGGGCGGCCCGGTCAAGTCGCTGGTACAGGTATTGACGCGCGCGAATTGCCCCCTGCGCCAGCCAATGCCACAAGATGGCCCCATGCAAGCAACCGATCTTCGCGGTTATTATGCCGCCAGCGCCCCACCCGCCCCGCCAAGACCCGCATTACGCGGAGCCGTAGCCGCAGATGTGTGTGTGATCGGCGCCGGGTTTACCGGGCTGGCCGCGGCATTAGAACTCGCCAAAGCCGGGGCGAAAACCATTGTCCTGGAATCGCAAAGCGTGGCCTTTGCCGCATCGGGCCGCAATGGCGGGCAAATCCATACCGGCCTGCGCAAGGATCAGGACGAATTGGAGGCCTGGCTCGGCCCTGTTCATGCGCACGATTTGTGGAACCTCACCGAAGAATCCAAAGCCCTGCTGCGCAGCCATGTCGCCGAATATGGAATCGATTGCGCGCTAAAGAGCGGGCTTGTCATCGCCGCACATAATGATGCCGCGCTGAAGGCGCTGCGCGCCGACACCGAACATCTCGCCGCGCATTATGGCTACACCGAAGTGCGCATGATGGACGCAGGCGAAACCGCGCGCGCCTTGGGCACATACGCCTATCCGGGTGCGCGCATGGATATGGGCGGCGGCCATCTTCACCCTCTCGCCTATGCGCGCGGCATGGCAAACGCCGCCGAACAAGCCGGAGCCATCATCCATGAACATTCCCGGGCACTGGCATATGAGGAAGACGGAAATCGCGTCATCGTAAAAACCGCGCACGGCAGCGTGACGGCGGGCAAGCTGATCCTCGCCTGCGATGCGTTTTGCGGCGAGATCGCGCCTCAGCTTGCGCCCTATATCGGCCATGTCGAAAGTTTCATCATCGCCTCCCAACCGCTGAGCGATGCGTTGAACGAAAGCGTGTTGCCGTGCGACGCCGCGGTCGCCGACACACGCCATGTGCTTGATTACTACCGCAAGAGTGCGGACCAGCGCATGTTGTTTGCGGGCCGCGAAAGCTATTGGAACATTCCAAAGGATGTCGCCGCACTGGTTGGCCCGCGCATGCGTCATGTCTTCCCGCAATTGGCCAAGTCAAAAATTCAGTTTGGCTGGCATGGCACGGTCGGTATTACGCGCACCCGCATGCCGCATATGGGCCAGCTATCGCCGCGCGTGTTGTTTGCCCACGGCTATTCCGGTCAGGGTGTTGCGCTGGCCAATATTGGCGGAAAGCTGATGGCCGAAGCGGCGCTTGGTAACAGCGAGCGGTTCAATGTGTTCGCGCGCGTGCCCGCGCGGAAATTCCCCGGCGGACAGATTTTGCGCAAACCGCTGATCACCGCGGCCCTGCTGTGGTTCAAGCTGATGGATGCGCTGTAAAGCTTTTACAATGCCGCAACTCTGAGCGGAAAACCGGTGCCCACTTTTCCGCCCGTTGCGCGCTATATCTCGAAATCCGGGCCAACCAGATCAAGCAACTGGTTCATCTCTTGTGATGGCCGGTCACAACCTGCACAACCAATCACCTTGGCTGGCACACCGGCAACCGTGCAATGCGGCGGCACGGCATGCAGCACAACACTGCCTGCCCCGACGCGGGAATACTCACCAACTTCGATATTGCCCAAAACTTTTGCACCCGCTGACAACAACACGCCGCGGCGAATTTTCGGATGCCGGTCTTCATCGGATTTGCCGGTGCCGCCAAGCGTCACGTCATGCAACATCGAAACATCGTCTTCGACCACAGCGGTTTCACCGATCACGATACCATGGGCATGATCCATCATAATGCCGCGGCCAATCGGCGTGGCCGGATGAATATCAACCGTGAAAAGTTCCGATACCCGGCTTTGCAGAAAATACGCCATCGGCCGGCGGTCCTGCGCCCAAAGCCAATGCGCCGTGCGGTGTATTTGCAGCGCGTGGAACCCTTTGAAAAACAAAAATGCCTGCACATAGGAATCGCAGGCCGGATCACGTTCGAACGTGGCCGAAAGATCGGCGCGCACAGCCGCACCAATCGCGGGATCGGCGCTCATCGCTTCCAGAAAAATTTCGCGCGCCAGCATGGGCGACAAATCTTCACCGCCCACTTTTTTGGCAAGGTGATAGGACAGCGCATCTTCCAGCCGGTCATGCTTCAGGATGGTGGCGTGCGCAAAGCTGGCCAGCGCAGGCTCAACCTCGGCCAGCTTGCGGGCTTGCTCATGCAAGGCCATCCAGATCGGATCGCAACTCTTTACATTCTCTGCCGGGACTGTTGCCACGATGCACTCCTGTGTTCGGCGGCCATGATACAGGCAGGCGGTTAAAGCCCAAACCCGCAAATTTCGAACCGCTTAATCAACCGGGGGTTTTGGCGGTTCTGGCGGCCTCGGGGGCTCTGGCGGGCGCGGCGGCTGGGGCGACCCAGATGCGCGCGGTGGTTCTGGCGGCTCTGGTGGCGGGCGGCGCCGATCGGCCCGTGCGGCGGATTCATAGCGTCTGCGAGAGACGACACGATCCACCATGCGATCTTCCCAATCACGGCCAATGTCATCGCCAAACAAGCGTGCGGCCTGCAAAGCCAGGAAAACGCCCCAGATCACGGCCACCCAGAAAAACCAGAAATGGCCGTGCCAAAAGCCGCCACTGAAGAAATTGATGAAAAACAGCAGCCCGACAATGGCCACATAGGTAATCAGATGCTGTTTGAAGCGGCTGACTTCATACCGTGCCCGGCGAATTTCGGGGTCCTGCTCGTCAAAACTCATGGCCACACTCCTTAATTTCGCCGGTTTTGGGCTCGTAACGCGGAGCCCAAATAGTTACATAAGATGAAAGCGGACCACCGCAACCACCCACGCCCACAAAAGGCCCCCCGTTTCCAGCATGGTTGATATGCCAAAATTCAATCGCCCCATCCCCGATGCCATCGATTTCCTGGAATCGCGCCGTTCCGGCTCTGCCAAGGCGATGAAGGCCCCCGGCCCCGATGCCAGTCAGTTGCGTCGTATTCTGGGTGCCGGTGCGCGCGTGCCCGATCATGGCAAGCTGGCGCCGTGGCGCTTTATCGTGATCGAAGGGGTGGCACGCGAAAAATTGGGCGCGGTTCTGGCCGAACGGGTTTTGGCCCTGGAACCGGACGCATCCGATGTGCGGCTGGAGATTGAACGCAACCGCTTCATGCGCGCGCCCGTGATTGTTGCAGTTGTCAGCCATGTGGTGAAAGACGCTCCCATCCCGGAGTGGGAACAGGTTTTGTCATCCGGCGCGGTGTGCATGACCATGCTGATTGCCGCGACTTCACTTGGCTTTGTCGGCAACTGGATCACAGAATGGTGCGCCTATGACGCAGTCGTCACAGAGCGGCTGGGCCTTAAGGACAATGAGCGCATTGCCGGATTTCTTTATTTCGGATCACCCGCCGCCCCTCTGGAGGAGCGCGTGCGGCCAGATCTGGACCCCCTGATTACGAAACTCTGAAAACAATACGTTGGGGCTAAGTTGATATGGGACGCAAAATACTCTTCATCACCACGGATCAGATGCGCTTTGATGCGCTGGGCGTAAACGGCGGCAAGGTCGCGCGCACACCCGCCATTGATGCGCTGGCCAAGGCAGGCATCAATTACACGCGCTGCCATGCGCAGAATGTCGTTTGCATGCCCGCCCGCGCGACAATGATTACCGGACAATATGTTTCAACCCATGGCGTATGGATGAACGGAGTACCCCTGCCCGCCGATGCGCCATCTGTTGCCAAGGAATTGAAAGACAAAAAGGGCTATCGCACCGCGCTGATCGGTAAGGCGCACTTTGAACCCTTTCTCGATCTGGGTTTGAAATTTGAAGAGAACCGCATGGGCATCGAGGGCCGCTTTGGCCCGCATCGCGGTTTCGATCATATGGAACTTGCCGCCCATGGCGCGCGCGGGCCGCTGCATTATCCGCGCTGGCTGATGCAGAGCCATCCCGAAGTGGCAGAGAATTTTTATCCGGTGCTTGGCCCGGCGTTGGTGCAAAATTCCTATGGCGAAGGTGATACTGGCGCAGTGCAGGTCAAGCATAACAAAACACCGCGCGGGCTTTATCACACCGATTGGGTGGCCGAACGCACAGTTGCCTATCTGAATTCGCTCGATCCCAATGAAGACTGGTTCGTGTGGATGAGTTTTCCCGATCCGCATCATCCGTGGGATCCGCCGCAAAGCGAATTGCATCGCCATCCGTGGCGCGATCTGGATGTGCCCGCCGGTTATCCCGGCAGCACAGAAAAAATCGACGAGGTGCTGTCGGCAAAGCCGCGCCATTGGCGCGAATGGTGGACCGGCGAGCGTGTGACTTGCTACGAAGCGCCGCCGGAATGGGTACCCAAGACACTGACCACCGATCAACTGCGCGAAGTTGATGCGATGGTGCATGTGAAGAACGAGCTGATCGACGAAGCTGTCGCCAAAGTGATGGATACAGTGACAGCGCGCGGCTGGAACGATGATACCGATGTCATCTTCACCACCGATCATGGCGAGTTTCAGGGTGATTTCGGCCTGTTGTTCAAGGGCCCGCACCATGTTGATAGCTTGATGCGGTTGCCGATGATCTGGCGGCCCGCACCATCCGTCGGCATTGCGCCCACAACGATCAACGCGCCGGTGGGTCAGGTCGATTTTGCACCCACATTTATGAACATTGCGGGGCTTGGCAAAAGTGACTGGATGGAGGGCGATACAATGCCCGCCAGTGCCGCCGATGCAGGCAAACGCGAAGCAGTGTTCACCGAATGGGATTCGCAACATGGCGACGTCTCGGTGTCTTTGCGCACGCTGTATCGCGACGGATGGGTCGTCACCGCTTACGGCAAGTCTTCAATCTATGAAGGCACCGAAGGTGAGCTTTACGATCTGGCCAATGATCCAAGGCAATGGCGCAATCTGTGGGACGATCCCGCCGCCGCTGCGATGAAAAAAGATCTGCTGGATGATTTGCGTGCCCGTACACCAAAACAGCGCGAGCCGCGCATGGAACCGGTGGCCAGCGTATAAGCGATTACGGAATGCCGATCAGCTTGTGCGTTTGCAGCGATAACCGCCATTGGGGATGTGCCAGGCAATAGCGCGTGGCCGCCTCAATGTTCTCCGCCTGTTGCGGGCCATCCATCGGCTGCAAAAAGAAATGATCGAACGCCAGATTTTCAAACCGTTCCGGCATGGCCGTGTCTTGCGGATAAACCAGCTTCAGCTCATTGCCGCGCGTCAGTTTTAAGGGTGCCTGCGCTTTCGGACTGACACAGATCCAGTCTAGCCCGCGCGGCGGTTCCTGCGTGCCATTGGTTTCCACGCCCACTTCAAATCCGCGCGCATGCAATGCCGCGACAAGCGCATCATCCAGTTGCAGCAACGGTTCGCCGCCCGTGCAAACAACATATGGAACGCCGCCCTGATGTGGCCACGCGGCAACAACGGCATCGGCAAGCGCATCCGCTGTCTTGAATTTGCCGCCGCCAGGTCCATTTGTACCAACGAAATCGGTATCACAGAAATTGCACACCGCATCGGCACGATCACGCTCCAACCCGCTCCACAAGTTACAACCTGCAAAGCGCAAGAACACCGCCGCGCGGCCGGTCTGTGCGCCCTCGCCCTGCAAGGTGTAGTACATTTCTTTAACGCTGTAGGTCATTGTGCGATGTAGCGGCGATAGCCGCGGGCGCGCAATTCGCACGCCGGACAGGCCCCGCAGCCATAACCCCAATCATGGCGGTGCGTGCGATCACCCGCATAGCATGTCACTGTTTCTTCGATGATCATGTCTACCAGATCGCGCCCGCCCAGCGTTTCCGCCAATGTCCAACTTGCCGCTTTGTCCAGCCACATCAGCGGCGTATGAATGGTGAAATTTGTATCCATACCCAAACTCAGTGCTGTTTGTGTCGCCGCAATTGTTTCGTCCCGGCAATCGGGATAACCGGAAAAATCGGTTTCGCACATGCCGCCGACCAGATCGCGGCATCCGCGCCGATACGCCAATGCAGCCGCCACGGTCAGGAACAACACATTGCGGCCCGGCACGAAGCTGGTGGGCAATCCGTTCGCGCCCATCTCGATTTTCGTGTCATCGGTCAGCGCGCTGCCGCCAATCTCTTTCAACACATTCAGTGGTAGCACAAAATCTGTGCCCAGCCGTGCAGCCGCCTTGGGCATCGTCTGTTTCAACCGTGCCAGAATGAGCGGACGTGCATCCAACTCCACCGCATGACGCTGACCATAGGAAAAGCCCACCGTTTCAACATGGTCAAAACGGTCCAATGCCCAAGCCAGACAAGTGGTCGAATCTTGCCCGCCAGAGAATAAAACCAGTGCTTTGCTTGCTGTGACCATCTGTCATTTCTACGTGGCACAAGGCGCGACGCCAAGTCAGCCAACACATTAGCCTTCCTGCTTGCGTTTGGCCCACAGCTAAGACAGCTTAGAGCCAAGGAAATCAAGGGGATGAACGCAATTGGCATCTTCCAGTACAGCCATAGCCGTAAGCGGCACGGGGCTCTTTACCCCGTCACAAAGCATATCCAACGAAGAGCTCGTTGCGTCGTTCAACGAATATGTCAGCCAGCACAATGAAGCCCATGCTCAGGCCATTGCCGATGGCAAGATGGAAGCGCTGCAGCCATCATCCGCCGAATTCATCTTCAAAGCCTCCGGCATCAAGTCCCGCTATGTCATGGACAAAGCCGGCATAATTGATCCGCAGATCATGTGCCCGCGCCTGCCGGAACGCAGCAATAACGAAATATCCATTCTGGCGGAGATCGCGGTTGCCGCGGCACGGGACGCAATGAAGGCCGCCGACCGCACGGCACAGGATATTGACGGTGTGCTGGTCGCCGCCTCGAACATGCAACGCGCCTACCCCGCCATGGCGATTGAGGTGCAAAACGCCCTTGGCATTGACGGCTTCGGTTTTGACATGAATGTTGCCTGTTCATCGGCCACGTTCGGCCTGCAAGCTGCCGCAGGCATGGTCGCGCGCGGTGATGCGCGCGCCATTCTGGTATGCAATCCCGAAATCTGTTCCGGCCATCTGAATTTCCGTGATCGCGACAGCCATTTCATTTTTGGCGATGTCGCGACGGCTTTCATTGTTGAACGCGCAGAAGACGCACAAGGCACCAACCGATGGGAAGTCGTTGCCACCAAATTGAAGACCGTATTCTCCAACAACATTCGCAACAATTTCGGCTTTCTCAACCGCACAGCGCCGGAAGGTATCGGCGAGGCCGACAAGCTGTTTGTTCAGGAAGGGCGCAAAGTGTTCCGTGAAGTCGTGCCTATGGTCTCTGAAATGATTGTTTCGCATCTGGCGGAACACAACATCGCACCACAGCAGCTTCGCCGCATGTGGTTGCATCAGGCAAATATCGGCATGAATGAATTGATTGCCCGCCGTGTACTTGGCCGCGACCCGGAACCGGATGAAGCGCCAAATATTTTGAACGAATATGCAAATACCAGTTCAGCGGGTTCTGTCATCGCGTTTCACAAATACAGCGCAGATATGAAAGCGGGCGATATCGGGTTGTTGTGTTCTTTCGGTGCAGGTTACTCGGCTGGCAGCGTGATCCTGAAAAAGCTTGCCGTCTAATTTACGGCGGACTTTATGGACAATCTGCACATTTGAACTCGCCCGCTCATTACCCCAAAATCGGGTGCCCTGACATCCACCCCACCTCGCGAACCAAACGGCACCAAAACAAATCATGAGCTTTTTGCACACGATAGTACCGCTCTATGTGTTGTCCGGGTTCTTTGTCGGCGCACTGATCGGCGTCACGGGAGTTGGCGGTGGCTCGCTGATGACGCCCATACTCATCATCCTGTTTGGCATCCACCCAGCAACCGCGGTGGGCACTGATCTTTTATATGCGTCAATCACCAAATCAGGCGGCACGTTGGTGCATGGCTACAACCACACCATCAATTGGCGGGTGGTTGGACGCCTCGCCATGGGCAGTGTGCCAGCGACAGCACTGACGCTACTTGTGCTTTACGCACTGAACATCAGCAGTGGTGCCACACAGACTGTGATTACAAATGTGCTTGCGGTAACACTGCTTCTGACTGCGATCTCGTTGATCTTTCGCCGCCCGATAACGCGTTTCTATCTCAGCCGCATAGGCGAACTGGACCCAACGCTCGTCAAACGGCTGACCACGCTAACCGGAGCCATATTGGGAGTTCTGGTTTCACTATCATCCGTTGGCGCAGGCGCCATCGGCGTGATGGCGCTGGTATTACTTTACCCAAAGCTGGAAGCCCGTCAGATTGTTGGCTCGGACATTGCCCATGCTGTACCGCTCACACTGGTAGCAGGGCTGGGGCATTGGTGGCTTGGTTCGATAGATTGGCACCTTCTCACATCGCTGCTCGTGGGCTCGCTACCCGGGATATTCATCGGCAGCATGATTTCCGTGCGCATTTCGGACACAGCGGTGCGCCTGATCCTGGCGGTCACTTTGCTTCTAATTGTCAGCAAGCTGTTATTCTTTTAGTGCACGACAAAAAGCGGCAGTTCCGAGTGCGAGACAACATGCTTGGTTACACCGCCCACAAATATCTCGCGCAGCCGACTATGCCCATATCCGCCCAATACCAATAGCCCGGCTTTGCGCTCTGCTGCAGCCGCCAGCAAAGCCGCGCCCGTAGCCCGCCCATCCGGACTCACCACATGCAAATTACAGACGAGCTTGTGAAGTTTGAGATATTCGCAAATATCAGCGCAGAAATCAGGTTCTTCGCCGGAATGTATCGTCAGCACCTCAATGGAATCCGCGCGCTTCAAATAGGGGATTGCCGCGGTAACAGCGCGCGCGCAATTCACACTGCCATCCCAGCCGATGGCAATTTTCCGTGCGAAATTCTTTGGTGGCACTTGTGCGGTCAATAACATTGCCCGCCCAGTTTCGATCAGTGCCGCTTCAAATGCATCCGCCAGCCCCGGCTTGTCGGTTTCCTTCAACGGGCCAAACACCACCAGATCGACCAAGCGGCTCGCGCGCGTAACACAATCGGCAAAATTTCCTTGCATCTCACGGAAGGAGGCGGTGGGCACATCGCGCATTTCAGCCGTGTCCAGCAATGTCACCCCGCCTTCGTCAGCAGCAAGCTTAAGTGCCGCCCTGGCATCGATAGCGGCCTTATCGGCCGCATCCTTCGCAGCATCGACAATTTCCTGAACCACGATCCCTGAAACGCCCTCGCCAAAGAATGGCATCGCTTCTGTTGGATCTGGACGGATGAACAGGGCCACCACATGTGCGTTGAACGGTTTGGCCGCCGCAAACGCACTGGCCAGAACAGTGGCATCGCGCGTGCCGCCCGTCAGCGGCGCCAGAATTTTCACATAGGACATAGTAACCTCCGCATTCGAGGGTGACGCGGAATTATAGCGCAATGAAGGCGATAAGCGGATGTTTTCTTGTGATTGATTCAGAACGGCAAAACACCGTCCAGCCTGATGGGCCGCAACCTGCGTGGGCGCGCAAAATAAAGCAGCCGCTCAGCCACCAGCCGGTTGAAGCTGCCCGCAGAAAACGCGCCGTATTGCGCTGGCATCCCCGCCGTCATACCAGTCAGAATCTCAATCGCGTCATTGATCGTATCAATGGCATAGACAGAGAAACGCCCCTGCCGCGCGGCCTCAACCACATCATCACGCAACATCAAATTCGCAAGATTTGCGCGTGGCACGATCACACCATTACCCGGCTGTAAACCACGCGTGAGGCAGGCATCGAAAAAGCCCTCGATCTTTTCATTCACGCCGCCAATGGGCTGAATGACGCCATGCTGGTTGATTGATCCGGTAATCGCAATTTCCTGCCGCAAAGGAACATTGGCAATCGCAGACAAGATTGCGAGCAACTCCGCCGCCGATGCGCTGTCGCCATCAATTGGGCCATATGATTGTTCAAACGCCACACTGGCCGAAAGAGAAAGCGGATGAATGTGGCTGTAATGGCCGTTCAAATATCCCGCCAGGATATGCACACCCTTGGCATGGCTCGGCCCGCTGAATTCCGCCAGCCGTTCAATATCAAGCACACAGCCCGGCCCCGGACGCACTTGCGCAGTGATGCGTGCAGGTACACCAAACGCATAACCGGGCATGCTCAACACAGTCAGTGCATTGACCTGCCCCACGGCCGCGCCTGTCGTATCAATGAACATCGTGCCGCGGCGGATCAATTCGCGTTCCATCGCTTTCAACCGCCCGGCCCGGTCGTCTTTCGCCGCCACGGCCAGCGCAACGTCCTGACCGCTGACGAAATTGCGTTGCCGCTCGCGCGCAAATAGATCGGCTTCCCGCATCAAATCCGCCAGACGGCTGGTGCGCACCGCAATTTTTTCTGCATCACCGGCGTTGCGCGATGCTTCATCCAGCATCCGCGCCGCCCCTGTGCGATCCAGCGGGCGCAGGCCATCCTGCCGGCTGACATCGGACATGACGCGCAGCAATGCCGTGCAATTCTCATTTGTGCGGTCTGCGGTCGCAGAAAAATCAGCCTGAATTTTAAACCAGTCGGCAAATTCCGGGTCCATGTCACGCAGGCGGTAAAACAGCCAAGGCTCCCCGAACAGAACGATTTTCACATTTAGAGGAATGGGCTGTGGCTGGATCGTTACATTGTAACTGCGATCCGTTGCTTCGGCCAAATTCTGAATCGCAATGACCGCATCGCGCAAGCTGCGCTTCAGGGCATCCCACGCAACATCCTGTTGTAACAATGCCAACGCATCTATCAGCAAAAACCCGCCATTGGCTGCATGCAACGCACCAGCGCGTACATACATGTAATCGGTAATTGTGGTGAGCAGCAGCGGCACATGCTCCACTTTGCCCACCAGCCTCGAAAGCGAGGGCTGATCCAGAGAGATGACTGGTGCACCCTGGGTCTGCCCATTGTCGGCAATCAAATTGATCTGATAGCGATGAAACGGGACACCGCTTTCTTCACTATCATCATCGGCCTCGCCCCGCGCCAGCGCCTGCAAGGCATCACAGTGCATGACCGCATCCTGATAAACAGCCTTTAGGAACCCGTCTATCGCCGGTACATCCGCAAACCGTTCGAACAAGGGCGCCATCAAATTGCGAATGGCCGCTTCGCCCATTTCGCGATCCAGCACCTGAAGCTGTTCAACGATTTCGTCACGCACGCCGACCAGTTTTCGCATCTCGGCATCGCGCAAACTGATCAATTCGGCTTTACGTGCCTCCAGCCGGTCCCGTTCTGTTTTTGGCAAGGCGCGATACTCGGTATCAGCCAGCGCAAGCCCGTCGCGAGCCGGAACAAAATTCACGCCCTCATCGCTATCCACCAGCAAAAAGCCGAACGCCTCTGCTGCGTGCCGCAAACGCTCCAGCGCCGCATCAATGGCGGCCTGAAATTTCTTTTCCAGTTTGGTACGGCGGTCAATATGCAATGTGCTGGTAAACAGACGCGGCATTACCTCGCGCAAACCCGCAACAAATCCCTCCATTGCGGTTTTCAATTCCGCGCCCATACCTGCACGCATCCGCAATGCCTGCGGGCGATGCGGCTCAGCGAAATTGTGGACATAGGCCCAATCGGGTGCTTGCGGTATTTCAGCCGCCATGCGCGCCAACACGCGCTTCACCGCGCTGCGTTTGCCGCTGCCACGCGGGCCACTAACGAAAATATTGTAACCCGGCTGTTTCATGCGTGCGCCAAAGTTCAAGGCGCGCATGGCCCGGTCCTGTCCCACGGGGCCTGTGGCCGGCGGCAATTGCGCCGTTGAATCAAACGGCAACCGCGCCGGGTCGGTTTTCCGGCACAATCGTTCGGCGCTAAGCGGCCCGAGCTTCATCCCACCTTCATCCCATTACCCCCGCGCGCAAGCACGACTTGCGCGACTTTGGGGCAGTTCGCGGTTTCCGGGACAAACGAAGCAAACGATGCGCCAGCGCCCGCAAATTCTCGCCTTGATGGTGCGGACTAGGGTAAACAGCCTCAGGACTTTGCGAGGAATTCATGGCATCGCGTCAAAACGAGACACCACGCGCCTGGCAGCGCATGCTCAGTGGGCGGCGGCTCGACCTGCTCAATCCGTCGCCGCTGGATATCGAGATTGAGGATATTGCGCATGGGCTGGCGCGTGTCGCCCGCTGGAACGGCCAGACCAAGGGCGCGCATGCGTTCTCGGTTGCACAGCATTGCGTGCTGGTAGAGCGGCTGACGGCGGAGCTGCGTCCAAGGCTGGCCCGTAGCGCACGGCTGATGGCGCTGCTGCATGATGCATCCGAATATGTGGTGGGTGACCTGATCAGCCCGTTCAAGGCAGCCGTCGGTCTGGATTACAAGGAATTTGAATTGCGTCTGCTTTCGGCCATTCACATCCGTTTTGGCCTTGCGCCCAAAACAAGTGCGGATATGGCGGCGCTGATAAAACGGGCCGATTACATCTCCGCCTATCATGAGGCGACACAGCTTGCCGGTTTCGCCAAGAATGAGGCCAAAAAGCTGTTCGGCGCCCCGCCGCAAGGCCACCGCACACCGCGGCTCATTCCCCTGCCACCCGACGAAGCCCAACATTTGTTTTTAGAGCGTTTTAAGCGTTTGGCCAGCTGAGTGCTTCCCTTCCGCGCGGCTCTCCGGTAGCTAGGGGCTACGGGAGCTTTGTCTATGTCCATGATCCTCGTGACGCCGCTTTCCGCGGTCGCGGAAACGATCCGCCGCGATAGGCCGTCCCATCTGGTGACGCTGCTGTCGCCTGAGCACATGATCGAGACGCCTGCTGGTCTGTTGCCCGATCATCATCTGCGTTTGGGCATGAACGATGTGCCGGATGCGCAGTTCGCGGAGGCACCGCCCGCCGCCAATCATATTGGCGATCTCATCAATTTTGGCCGCACCTGGGATGCACAGGCCCCCATGCTGGTGCATTGCTGGGCCGGGGTCAGCCGGTCCATGGCGGCGGCTTACATTTTGTTGTGTGATCGCTTGGGTCC
The DNA here is from genome assembly GCA_040255365.1 of Hyphomicrobiales bacterium. Taxonomy (GTDB): domain Bacteria; phylum Pseudomonadota; class Alphaproteobacteria; order Micropepsales; family Micropepsaceae; genus Rhizomicrobium. Next base: position 27,730 of record JBDZUY010000013.1, on the reverse strand, counting down.
CGGCAGCGAGGCCGATATTGCCAAGGCCATCCGGTTTCGTGCGCCCCACGCCTATCCCAATCCGTTGCTGGTCAAGCTGGCGGATGTCGCGCTTGGCCGCGAAGGGCGCATGATTGCCGCTGCAGCCGCGATGGGACGCGGCACGATTGTCACCCAAGGCGAACGAGTAGAATTCCCGTTAAGGCTCGAAGATTTATGAGTGGCGGCGAAACCAAAAATGTCGTCCGCATCGGGCTGAGCGCGGCCATTGTTTCTGTTGCTGATGAACGGCCGCGCGTCCTGATCGTGCATCATCCCGAAAGTGAGGCCGATGCGCTGCCATTCGGCCAGTTCGATCCCTTGACCCATCGCACCCTGGAACGCGGTCTTCGCAAATGGGTGCTTGAACAAACGCATCTCGATCTTGGCTATGCTGAGCAGCTGTACACCTTTGGTGATCGCGGCAGACACCTGGTCAAAAGCGGCGAAGGACCGCGCGTGGTTTCGGTCGGTTATCTGGCATTGGCCCGCGCAACTGGTGACCTGACGGCGCCCGATGTCGCGTGGCGCGACTGGTATTCCTTTTTTCCGTGGGAAGATTGGCGCGGCAACCGTCCTGCCATCATCGATGATGTAGTTATCCCCGCCCTCAAAGCATTCATCAAAGCAGCCCGCACGGCAAAGGAAACGGATCTGCGCCGTCAACGCGCGCGGGTTGCCTTTGGCCTTGGCGGCACGGCATGGGATGAAGAAAAAGTTCTGGAGCGTTACGAGCTGTTGTATGAGGCCGGGCTTTTAATTGAGGCCAAGCGCGACGGACGCGTCAGCGGCTCCAAACTGCCCGGCACACAGTTGGGCGAAAGCATGGAATTCGATCATCGCCGAATCCTGGCAACAGCGATTTCGCGCCTGCGCGGCAAAATGAAATACCGTCCGGTTGTTTTTGAGCTGATGGCGCCCACCTTCACCCTGCTGGAATTGCAACGCACAGTGGAAGCGCTAACCGGGAGTCATCTGCACAAACAGAATTTCCGCCGCCTCGTCGAAGATCAGGGGTTGGTGGAAGGCACCGGCCGCACCGCACGCATGGCACGCGGCCGGCCTGCCGAGCTTTTCCGATTTCGCCGCGAAGTGCTGGGCGAACGCACAGCGCCAGGTGTTCGTCTGGGGCTGCGCCGCGTCAGCACATGATACCTGTCAGCGCAGAAGCGAACTAAATGGGCTGGTTATGCTTCCCACCACGCCCTTGCGGTGATGATCGACCAGAGAATCGCCAGCGCCGCCGTCGAAATAGACCGTGAACCCAACCGAGAATGTGTGCAGCTTGCTCGAAGTGCCGCTGAGGTCGGTGTAATCATAACCAGCATACATCGATACGGGTATCCGGGCGAACGGCGCGTATTCCAGTTTCGCGCCAAAATCCGTCGCATGGCCGCCGCCATTGCGGATTTTCACATAGGAGCCATCCGCCGTGAAAGCGACGTTGCGCATCAGGTAATAGGTCAGCCCGCCACCACCGTAATACCCCTTTACATCGCCAGAAAATGCACCGCCCGCACCGCTCAGCGTGATGTCTTTCGTCATATAATAATCGCCGAACACACCGTAATCGGTAAACTTTGCCGATGTGCCGAGTCCCAGTGGCGTAAATGCGCCACTGAATGAATGATGATTTACGGACGCACCAAACGCGCCGGCCCAGTCACGCCAGAAGATGGCGCCATCAATTTTCCAAGTGTTGACATCGACACCGGAGAACGTCGTACGGCCACCGCCACTTCCAACTTGAAGATTCATGCCATTGCCGAAATCGACCAATGCCGTGCCGCTGCCATTCCAATTGTTCATATGGCCGCCGCCTTTGGACACTTTCGTGTAGCCATAGCCTAGATCGATTGCACCGCTGATCGTGGTGGCGTTCGCCGTGCTGCAGACCAACACCAATGCCGCACCCAATGCCGCGCACGCAGCAAATTGTTCAAATCTTGCCATTTTGCGGAACCCCCAAATCATCTGATTCGATTCTACACAAATTCTTCAAACTTTGCGCGGGCTTCGAAACCAAAAATGAAAAACGCCGCATAGCCAGCGCTACACGGCGTTTTCCTTGCAAAAGTCAGAGGTTTAGAACCTCGCCGACAAGGGGCCAAACGACTGCAAGCCGTTCAGGGTGCCCGTGCGGTGACGCGCAACCAGCGTATCTGCACCATTGCCATTGGTGTAGAAACGGAAGCCGACAAAGAACGTATCGGCGTTTGCTGTCGTGCCGGAGAACTCCGAACGGGTCCAGCCGCCATAGAACGACACCGGCATCGTATTCGAGAACAAATATTCGCCGCCCAACGTATAGTCGGTCTCATGGCCTGCGCTTTTGAAATGCGCGTAATCGATGTTACCGCTCAAGGCCAAATTGGGGGTCAGATAACCCGTCAGGCCACCACCAACATATTCACCGTTGGGCGTGGCCGAACCAGAGAAACCACCAGCCTTGATACCAACCGTGAAGGCGCGCGATGCAAACCATTCGCCATAGCCGCCATAATTGTAGAGGTTACCACCACCATGATCGACAGAGGTGTAACCCAGCGTGGCACCGAGACGCCCACTGCCAAGACTCATGAACGGGCTGGCCGCAAAATTCCAGATATTGGCATGGCCACCGCCGCCGCTAAGACGGTCATAACCGATATCGCCCTGAAGGTTCAGGCCGGATGTACCAAGCGAAAGTACGCCGGAACCATTGGCACCATAGGAATCGAGGGACGGCCCGCCACCACTCACATCAATATTGGCGTAATGGCCGCTTAGTGTGCCCGAAAAATTATTCAGGCTATTGGCCATTGCGGGCGCTGACGAAAAAGCGATTGCAATAACAGACGCAGCCGCGAGGTACCCGGTTTTACGTGACATTTGTAACTCCTACGCAAAGAAAAGATGCAGTGCCCCCGTGCATTGAAGGTAGGTATGATTGCGGTGACTTAAAGACATGCCGGATGCGCAACACGCAATTCTTCCGTGCCGTCGCATATATGCAACTAACCGTACAGACTGGTCAGATTAAAGTTGAAAATCAGGAAGCGTCGCTAAATCCATCATTCAAATAGGCTTCTGCAATAGCGCAATGCATCGCAATGCCACGTGCCATGACATTTTCGTCAAGAACCATTCTGTTTGAATGCAGCGAACAACAGGTGTGGTAATCGCCGCCTTCCGGTGTTGCACCAAGAAACATCATCGCGCCGGGCACTTTGTTCAAAACATAAGAAAAATCTTCGGCGCCCATAACCGGCGTTGGTAATGTCATCCAGCTTTGCTCGCCAAACAGCGATTGCGCGGTGCGTTGGCCAAGTGCGGTGGCGCGCGCATCACAAATTGTCACCGGAAAGCCTGCACTAATTTCGATATCGGCCTTGCATTTGTGGGCGGCAGCAATGTTTTTCACCACACGCTCCAACCCTTCATGAACAATCGTGCGCGTTGGGACTGAGAAACTGCGGATTGTGCCTTCCATCTCCGCCTTTTCCGGAATGATATTGTTTGTTGTGCCCGATGTGATACGCGACACTGTCAGCACTGCCGGATCAAACGCCGGTACGCGCCGCGTCATCATCGCCTGCAACGCCCCAACGATTTCACAGGCCACGGGAATAGGATCGATTGCATCATGCGGCTGGGAGGCATGACCGCCCTGCCCCGTAATTGTCACAACAAATTTGTCGGCCGCCGCCATCAACGGCCCGGCACGGCCTGCAAAAATCCCACTGGGGATATTTGGCGAAACGTGTAGCGCAAAAGCTGCATCCGGTAGCGGATCAATGAGATTGTCATCCAGCATGTAACGCGCGCCATGATGGCCCTCCTCCCCCGGCTGGAACATGAACATCACAGTGCCTGCCAATTGGTCGCGCTTGGCCGAAAGGGCCCGCGCCGCGCCTGCTAGCATTGCGACATGCGTGTCATGCCCGCATGCGTGCATCGAGCCTGCATTTTCAGAAGAAAAATCGAGCCCGGTTTCTTCGGTAAGCGGCAACGCATCCATATCGCCGCGCAGCAGAACTGTGCGGCCATTGGCGGGACCGCGAAGAACCGCGACGAACCCGGTGGTTGATGACCCTTCCAGAATCTCCAGCGGCAGGCCCTCCAGCGCGGCTTTCGCCTTGGCGGTGGTTTTCGGATTAAAGAGCCCCTGCTCCGGGTCACGGTGGATTGCCCGGCGCAATGCAATCGCATCTGCCAGAAGTTCCTCGCCCGCCTGAACCCAGGGATTTTCCGAAACCGCCTTATCCATAATTATCGCTCCCGATTATATTTGTTCTGCCAACTGCAATCTGAGACAGGTGGCACCAAAGTCAAATGCTTGTCTTTGGCCGAGGCGCGACACCGCTACACACCTCGGCATGGCCGCGCGCGCTTCATTACAGCGGCGTAATTTGGCTCATTTCTGCTGTTTTCATCGCTGAAAGCTCACTTTGGCCCACAAAATATGCCGTCTTGACGGACTTATGCTCAGGAGTAGCATAACCAGATCGCAGACCGGCCCTTGATGGCCGGTGTTTTTGCACTACATATATACTCAGAATGAGTATAAAGAGGCTGTCATGGAAAAGCGTATCGAGACAACGAGCACCGCTGAGGAACTGCCCTATACCGATGAAGTCGCGCGTGAAACGCGCGCGCTTTACGAAAAGGTGGCCCATGTCGTGCCCGAAATCGAGTGGGCGGTTCATGCGCCCTACATTTACGCGATCAACAAACTGAAGCGCGAAAAGAACGCGGTGATCCTCGGCCACAATTACATGACGCCGGAGATTTTCAATTGCGTCTCCGATTTTACGGGCGACTCCCTGCAGCTAGCGCGCGAGGCCGCACATACCGATGCGCAAGTTATCGTGCAGGCGGGTGTGCACTTCATGGCCGAAACGTCGAAAATTCTTTCGCCGCATAAAACTGTTCTGATCCCTGATCCCGAAGCGGGCTGTTCACTTGCCGCCTCCATCACAGGCGCGGATGTGCGCCTGTTGAAAGAGAAATATCCCGGCCTGCCGGTTGTTACCTATGTGAACACCAGCGCTGACGTAAAAGCGGAAAGCACGGTGTGCTGCACCTCGTCCAATGCCGTCGCCGTGGTGGAAGAAATCGCTGCGGAATGGGGCGTTGAGACTGTCATCATGGTGCCGGATGAATATCTGGCCCAGAACGTCGCCAAACTGACGGGCATTAAAATCATCACCTGGAAGGGCCGCTGCGAAGTGCATGAGCGGTTCACGGCAGATGACATCAAGGCCTTCCGTGAGAGCAGCCCCGGCGTGGTCGTTCTGGCGCATCCGGAATGCTCGCCCGAAGTTGTGGCCGCTGCCGATTTTGCAGGTTCGACCAGCGCGCTGATTGGCTATGTCGGTGAGAAGCGGCCGAACAATGTCGTGCTCGTCACCGAATGTTCGATGAGCGACAATGTGGCGGTCGAATTTCCGGATGTGAATTTCGTGCGGCCCTGCAATCTGTGCCCCTACATGAAGCGCATCACCCTGCCGAAAATTCTGCACGCGTTGCAAACCATGACCACGAAGGTCGAGGTCGATCCCGTGATCGCAGCTCGCGCCAAAGCAGCGGTGGACCGGATGCTGGCCGTAAAGCTGCCTGTGAAGAAAGCTGCATAAAATGAACACGCGAAGCGCCGCTATGTTTTCCTCCCCTGCTTGCGGGGGAGGTGCTGAGCATCGCGAAGCGGAGGGGGGATGCCCCCTCCACCACTGCGTGGTCCCCCTCCCCCGTGAACGGGGAAGGAAGAAATAGGCCAAACATCATGACCCGCCACATCGACAATGTGATTGAAGCCCCCGGCGCATTGGTGCTGGGTGCGGGCTTGGCTGGCCTGTTCACGGCGCTGAAGCTGGCGCCCTTCCCCGCCCTGGTTCTGGCGGGTGCCCGGCCCGGCGCCTCAGGCTCAAGCGCATGGGCACAGGGCGGCATCGCCGCCGCCGTAGCCCAAGGCGATAGCTGGCAGGCCCATGCCGCCGATACACTCAGCGCAGGCGCAGGCACCACAGACCCCGCCATAGCCGATCTGGTGACCCGTGAGGCCCCGGCCCGCATCGCCGATCTGGTGGCCTATGGCGTGCCGTTTGACCGCGGCGCTGATGGCGCGCTGGCGGTAGGTCGCGAGGCGGCCCATTCGGCAGCCCGCATTGTCCACATCAAGGGTGACCGCGCCGGTGCCGAAATCTCCCGCCTTTTGGCACAGCACGCGCTGGCCACGCCCTCCATCAAGATCATGGAGGGTTTCCACGCCATCGAACTGGCGATGGAAAATGGCCGGGCGGTTGGCCTGTTTGCGCGCTATGGCGCGGGGCCGACAGCGCGGTTGATCCTGTTCCGGGCCAAGGCAATCGTGTTCGCGACCGGCGGGCTTGGCGCGCTTTATGCCGTCACCACCAACCCCATGGAATCGCGCGGCGAAGGCATGGGCATGGCGGCGCGCGCGGGCGCGGTTATCGGCGATGCAGAATTTGTACAGTTCCACCCCACCGCGATTGCCGTGGGCCGCGACCCAGCCCCGCTTGCTACCGAAGCCCTGCGCGGTGAAGGCGCAACCCTGATCGACGAGACCGGGCGGCGCTTCATGCTGGGTGCGCATCCGGATGCAGAGCTTGGTCCGCGTGATGTTGTGGCGCGCGCGCTGCATCATGAAATCGCGCGAGGGCACAAAACATTTCTGGATTGCCGCGCCGCGTTGGGTGACAGTTTTGCCGCGCGCTTTCCCACCGTCTTTGCCGCGTGCAAGGCCGCCGGTATCGACCCGGCGCAACAGCCTATTCCTGTTGCGCCCGCCGCGCATTACCACATGGGCGGCATTGCGGTGGATGCGGATGGCCGCTCATCGCTCGGCGGACTTTGGGCGGTTGGCGAATGCGCTTCCACCGGTCTGCATGGCGCAAATCGGTTGGCCTCGAATTCGTTGCTGGAGGCATTGGTCTTTGGCATGCGCGTCGCCGAAGATGTCCGCGGCACGATTGCCCCGCAGACCGCCAGCGGTAACGCACCCTCGCCCGCGCGCTTCTCCGCCTTGCCCCCGCCGCCCATGCTACGCGAAGCAATGACGCGACTTGTCGGACTTGAGCGCGATGAAAACGGTTTGCGTGAAGCGCTGTCGGTTATTGCCGGCATTGAACGCGCAGGCGCGCATGAACCGGCATTGCTCAACATGACAGCCGCCGCAAAGCTCACCGCCGCCGCCGCACTGGCACGGCACGAAAGCCGCGGCGCGCATTTCCGCACCGACTTCCCGGAAACAATCGATCCGCCGCAGCGCAGCTTTTTGACCTTGGCCGATGCGCAAAGGATTGCCGAAAGTCGCATCCAAGAACATGAACACCGCAATGTCATCTGAAGCCCTGCCACACACGCGCCCGCCCCATCCGCTGTTAGTTGAGCCCGTGGTGCGCCGCGCGCTGGAAGAAGATCTGGGCCGTGCGGGTGACATCACATCCGATCTTACCATTCCTGCCGATACAAAGACGCGCGCACGTCTGGCCGCGCGCAACACCGGCACCATCGCCGGTTTGATCGCAGCGGCGGCGGCATTCCGCCTTGTCAATCCCGCGTTGAAATTCGAAGTGGAAACGCCGGATGGTTCATCGGTGAAAACCGGCACCACGCTTGCCAGCATCGAAGGGTATGCACGCGCTATATTGACCGCCGAACGGGTGGCGCTGAACTTCCTCGGTCATCTTTCCGGAATCGCCACTGCCACGGCCGCGTTGGTTGATGCGGCAGCGGGCACCAAGGCGCGCATTGTCTGCACCCGCAAGACGACGCCAGGTCTGCGCGTTCTGGAAAAATATGCGGTGCGGTGTGGCGGCGGTTTCAATCACCGCTTCGGCCTGGATGACGCGGTGCTGATTAAAGACAATCACATCGCGGCGTGCGGCGGCATCAAGCCGGTGATCGAACGCGCCCGCGCAGGTCTCGGTCACATGGCGAAGATTGAACTGGAAGTCGATAATCTGGCCCAGTTGGAAGAGGCGCTGGCGCTGGGTGTTGATTGCGTCCTGCTCGACAATATGGCCATTGATGATCTGAAACGTGCTGTCGCGCTTGCAAAGGGCAAGGCCGTGCTCGAAGCCTCCGGCAATGTCACACTTGAGACGGTGGCCGCGATTGCACAGACCGGGGTGGACTACATCTCCTCCGGTGCGATTACGCACAGCGCCCGCAATTTTGATATCGGGCTGGATCTCTAAACCCCGCTCCACTCGCGCCCTTGCCGTGCCCTGCCAGCCGTCTAGAGTGACGCCGCTGACATTTCACACAGACAGGGACGAGCCATGGACCTCCATCTTAAAGGCAAGAACGCAATCATTCTGGGCGGCACACGCGGCATTGGCCGTGCCATCGCCGACACGCTGGCCGAAGAAGGCGCCAATGTCGCTATCTGCGCGCGCAACGCCGATCAGGTGAGCGAGGCGGTTGCAGCCCTGAAAGCCAAGGACGTGAAAGCCACCGGCGCGTCGGTGGACATTATGGATGGCAAGGCATTGAAGGCCTGGATCGAAGCCGCAGCGGACGAACTTGGCGGTGTGGACATCCTCATCTCCAATGCCGGGGCGATGGCGCAAGGCGCAGATCCCGCATCCTGGGAACAGAATTTCAAGCTGGACATTCTGGGCGCGGTGAATGCGTTTGATGCAGCCTTTCCGTTTCTGGAAAAAGCGGCGGCGAAAAACAAGGATGCGGCCTTTGTCATCATCTCGTCTGTGTCTGCCGTTACCGCAGACAGCGCCGGTTCCTATGGCCCGATCAAGGCGGCGCTGATCCATTACGCAAAAGGGCTTTCGCGCCAGCATGCCAAACGCGGCATCCGCACCAACACAGTGTCCCCCGGCATGGTCTATTTCGAAGGCGGCGTGTGGAACATGGTCGAGAAAAACATGCCCGACTATTTCAAGCAGGCGATGGCGCGCAATCCCACCGGCCGCGCCGCCACGCCACACGAAGTGGCCGATGCCGCCGTATTTCTGGCAAGTCCGCGTTCATCCTACACCACGGGCGAAAACCTGCTGGTCGATGGCGCGATTTCCAGTCGCGTGAATTTCTAAGCGCCGCACGGGGGAACGACGATGAGCAACAAAGCACGTGGGCGCAAATCCATTTTCATTACTGGTGCAGCCAGCGGCATGGGCCGCGAAACGGCCAAGCTGTTTGCCGCGAAGGATTGGTTTGTCGGCGCATTCGATGTGAACACCGATGGTCTTGCCACGCTTCAACAGGAAATCGGCGCGGACAATTGCGTCACCGCAAAGCTGGACGTGACAAGTGTGACGGATTTTGGCGAGGCAATTGCCGCCTTTTCGCACGAAACCGGCGGCAAGATGGACATGCTGTTTTCCAATGCGGGCATTGGCGAAAGTGGATGGTTTGAAGATGTGCCGTTTGAAGCGGCGCTGAAAGTCATTCAGGTCAACCTGATCGGCGTGGTGGCCAGCATCTATGCGGCACTGCCACTTTTGAAGGCGACACCAAATTCTATGGTGTTCATCACCTCGTCTTCATCAGCGACTTATGGCATGCCGCGCATCGCCGTTTATTCGGCGACCAAACATGCGGTGAAAGGTTTGACCGAGGCATTGTCGGTCGAGTTCGCGCGCCACGATATTCGCGTGGCCGATGTGTTACCCGGTCTGATCGACACCAATATTTTGCGCGCCACGCCCAATCGCACGGGCGACGCACCAAAACCGGACGAAGACGAGTTTTATGCCAATGCACCGAAGAAAGGTATGTTCCGGCTGATGCCGGCATCATCCATCGCCGAATGTGTCTGGGCGGCATATAACAGCGACAAATTGCATTGGTATGTGCCCAAGGAAATCGGTCGCATCGATGTGCTGAAGGCACTGGCCCCACGCTTTACACGCAATCAGATCAAAAAGCGGATATTGAGTATGATCGCAACCGCGCCGAAGACGCCATAAACTGGCGTACCGTCAGCTCGGCGTTGTGCGCGGCGGCACACGATAGAAAATGTGGTTGCCGATCTGCACAGTCTTCAGCAGGTGCCCTGCCCAAACCGGATCAACACTGACCGCGTGGTAGGATGTTGCGTCATCCGTCATGTCGCCAAGCGCAACTGCGCCGGTAAGGATGTTTGCTGCCAGCCGCTTTGCGCGTGCCCACGCAACCGGGCTTTTGCGAGCATTCATCTCGCCACTGCAGGTAAACGAGAATTGGCAACCTTTACGCAAATTTGAACCTTGGAATACGACACCGCAGATCGTGGACGGATAATAACGGTTCTGCATGCGGTGGAAGATTACCTCTGCCACCGCTTTCTGGCCCGCTTCGCCTTCGCCGCGCGCTTCATAGTAAAGCGCGTCTGCCAGGCAATTACGCTCTTTCAAAAGACTGACCAGTGCCGTCTCGGCTGGTGATGGTACCGCCGCATGTATCAAGGTGCCACCAACGGGCCCGTTCATATCTGTATCTTCAACGGCAGTCGCACGCAGATTCAATTGGTCTGCGTGCGGGGCATAGGCAATGGCTGCTCCCGCTGTAGCAAGCACCAGCATAAGGGCGCCCACAACGGCCCGGTCTGCGCGCCGAAGCGCATCTAGTGTTCGATTGCTCATGGATTCAAAAAGGACTCTGTTCGGGTTTCGCGTTGGCGTAAGTCAGCGGCGTCTGTACCGAATGGTCTTCCATCTCGTTGCAGGGCGCCGGATATTCAGACCCCCCGTTTCAATGTGACGGCGATATGCCAGCAGTTTTTCGAATCGTCAAATCAAAAAATGCAGTAACGTGACAGTGCGTCACGCACGCTCAAGAAAACCCAAGCGTTCCCTGCGTTCTGAAAAAATCAACTAGTCTATTTCGCGCATGTCGGTTAACGCCGCTTGGGCTGCGGCAAGCCGTGCAATGGGCACACGGAATGGTGAACACGACACATAATCCAATCCTGACTCATGACAAAAGCGAATCGAATCCGGATCACCACCATGTTCGCCGCAGATTCCGAGTTTCAGATTTGCGCGCGTTTTGCGCCCTCTTTCCGCCGCAATTTGAACAAGTTCACCTACGCCTTCACGATCAATACTGACGAACGGGTCGCGCGCAATAATTCCATTTCTCAAATACTCATTGAGGAACGTTGCTGCATCATCGCGACTTACGCCCAGTGTTGTTTGTGTCAGATCATTGGTACCGAATGAAAAGAATTCAGCTTCTTCTGCAATTTCCGCAGCGCGTAACGCAGCACGCGGAAGTTCAATCATGGTACCAACAAGGAATTCCGGCTTGCGCCCGCGTTCTTTCGCAATAGCCTCAGAAACCTTGATAATACGGGCTTTCAGGAACTCCAGTTCGGTGCGAAAACCAACCAACGGCACCATGATTTCCAGCAAGACCGGCTTGCCGCCAGCCTCTTCCACATTCAGCGCAGCTTCCATGATTGCGCGCGCCTGCATCTCGTAGATTTCGGGATAGGTGATGCCCAATCGGCACCCACGATGACCCAGCATCGGATTGCTTTCATGCAATGAGATCGCGCGTTGCCGCAATTTTGCGGGATCACCACCTGCCGCGTGCGCGACCTCTGCAATCTCTTCATCGCTGTGCGGCAAAAATTCGTGCAATGGCGGATCAAGCAGGCGGATTGTTACCGGCAGACCTTCCATTACCTTGAAAATGCCTTCGAAATCTTCGCGTTGCATCGGCAAAAGTTTGGCGAGCGCAGACACGCGTGAAGCCTCATCATCCGCCAATATCATTTGCCTTACAGCAACAATGCGCTGTGCATCAAAGAACATGTGTTCGGTACGGCAAAGCCCAATACCTTCAGCGCCAAATTTGCGCGCGGCCTTTGCATCCGCAGGCGTATCCGCATTTGTGCGTATCTTCAGTGTACGGATTTTATCGGCCCAGCCCATCAAAGTGCCGAAATCGCCGGTCAGTTCGGGCTGGCGCATCGCCACCTTGCCCTTGAACACCTGGCCCGTGCTGCCATCGATCGTGATGGTGTCGCCGCGGTTCAACGTCTGCCCGCTGGCAATCATTGTGCCCGCCTTCGCATCAATCTTTATCGTGCCCGCGCCGGAAACACAGGGGCGCCCCATGCCGCGCGCCACAACAGCGGCGTGACTGGTCATGCCGCCGCGCGCCGTCAACACGCCGCGCGCTGCATGCATGCCGTGAATGTCTTCCGGGCTGGTTTCGGTGCGTACCAAAATCACATCGCGCCCATCCGCCGCCATTTTTTCCGCCTCGTCGGCGGTAAAGGCGATTTCGCCAGTTGCGGCACCGGGGGATGCCGCCAGCCCCACACCAATCGCTTCGCGTTCCGCCTTGGGGTCCAGGGTAGGATGCAAAAGCTGATCGAGGGCGGCAGGCTCCACCCGGCCGATTGCCGTTTTTTGGTCAATCAGGCCCTCGCGCTCCATATCAACGGCGATTTTCAGCGCCGCCTCGGCAGAGCGTTTGCCATTGCGCGTTTGCAACATATAGAGCGTGCCTTCCTGCACCGTGAACTCTACATCCTGCATGTCCTTGTAATGGGCCTCCAGGGTGGCACCGATCCCGGCCAATTGCGTGTAGGCCTCCGGCATCGCCTCTTCCATCGATGGTTTGGTACCGCCCTGACGTTCACGCACCAGTTTTGCAATCGGCTGTGGTGTGCGGATACCGGCAACGACATCTTCACCCTGCGCATTGACCAGAAATTCGCCGAACAGCACTTTTTCGCCGGTCGAAGGATCTCGCGTAAACGCAACCCCGGTGGCCGACGTATCGCCACGATTGCCAAACACCATCGCCTGCACATTCACCGCAGTGCCCCAATCTTCAGGGATGTGATGCAGGCGGCGATAGACATTGGCGCGCGGGCTGTGCCACGAACCGAACACCGCCCCGATCGCACCCCAAAGTTGATCGTCAACATTGTCCGGGAATGGCTTGCCCAGATCCTTTTGCACCTGCGCCTTGTATAGCTCGGCCACGCGTTTCAGATCATCGGCGCTCAGTTCTGTATCCAGCTCAACGCCCTTGGTTTCTTTCTCGGTCTCCAGGATTTCCTCGAACAGCGCGTGCTCAACGCCCAGCACGACATTGGAATACATCTGAATAAAGCGGCGATATGAATCATAGGCAAAACGCGCATCGCCGGTCAGCTTGGCAAGACCCGCCACAGTTTCGGCGGTCAGGCCCAAATTCAAAACCGTATCCATCATGCCGGGCATCGAAACCCGCGCGCCAGAGCGCACCGAAACCAGCAGCGGGTTGGCCGCATCGCCCAGCTTTGCGCCCGCCAGATCGCCAACACGCGCCAGCGCCGCCTCAACGGCCGCCTTCAGATCGGCGGGATAGGTTTCGCCATTGGCATAATAATGGGTGCAAACATCGGTGGTGATGGTAAAGCCCGGCGGCACCGGCAGGCCCAGATTGCTCATCTCCGCCAGATTGGCGCCCTTGCCGCCCAGCAAATTGCGCATCTCGCTTTTGCCGTCTGCCACGCCGCCACCAAAGGCATAAACCCATTTCGTCATTGTAAAACACTCGACCGCTGGTTGGCGCCCGCAATACGCGAGCATCTATCGGCGGTAGAACACCAATTTATGCGGCACTGCACAAGGGATGGCCCCACCATTCAGACCGTGAGATGATGCCAATGAACCTGCAGGGGGCGATAATGTCGCAGACTTTGATATTCGGGCCGATGGGCGCGCTGGCCGCGCTGACGTTTCTTGTGCTGCTGATTATTCCGGTGCGGCGTTTTCGCGCCTCTTTTTCTGGGCAAGTCGGGCCGGGCGATTTCAAGCTGGGTGAATCGGCGAACGTGCCCGAAAAAGTTTCTCTGCCCAATCGCAATATGATGAACCTGCTGGAAATGCCGCTGCTGTTTTATGTGGTGTGCATGATGTATTTCGTGTCCGGCACGGTGACACACAACGCGCTGTGGCTTGCGTGGCTGTATGTCGGCCTGCGCGTCCTGCACAGCGCTATCCACATTACCTATAACAATGTGATGCACCGGCTGACGATGTTTGCACTCAGCAATTTCGCGTTGATCGCGCTGTGGCTGTTCTTCTTCTTCCCACCGGAGATGTAGCGGACTTTGCCACACACAATCTGTCATGGTCCGGCCTGACCGGGCCATCCAGCTGGCGCGTGTCTACGCGCCAATAGAGCACTTCATCACCTGGATGGCCCGCTTTTGCGGGCCATGACAGAAATGAGCGGTGTCCCTACCCCTCGATCTTCGAGAAATCGGCCACCAGATGCAGGGTGCTGCGAAGCTGACCCAAAAGGTTCAGCCGGTTCACGCGCACATCGGCGTTGTCGTCGTTCACCTTCACCGACTCAAAGAACGCATCAACGGGCGGGCGCAAACTCGCCATCACGCCCATCGCCTCAACGCATTTTTCGGCTTCAACCTGTTTGCGGATTTGCGCGGACGCGTCTGCCAATGCCTCGGCCAGTGCCTTTTCTTGCGGCAGCGAAAGCAACGCGACATCCGGCTTGCCGTCGAATGTCGTTTTGTCTTTCTTTTCTTCGGCTTTCAGGATGTTCGCCGCGCGCTTGTATGCCGCCAGCAGGTTCGTGCCGTCTTCTGTTTTCAGAAAACTCTGCAACGCCTCAACCCGCGCGACCAGCCGCACCAGATCATCTTCATTACCAAGACTGAACACCGCATCAATCAGATCATGCCGCGTGCCCTTTTCGCGGAGCGCGACTTTAAGACGGTCAGTCAAAAAATATAGCAAATCAATTTCAAGAGCTGCGTGACCAAGTGTTTCATTAGCCTCAGAAATCAAACCAATAACATCGAACAAATTTAACCGGACGTCATTTGACAGCGTCGTTCTAATCAACCCCAAAGCCGCACGCCTTAGAGCATATGGATCACCAGACCCGGTAGGCCGCTCTCCAACTGCGAAAAAACCAACTAACTGATCTAGCTTGTCCGCCAATGCGACGGCGATGGAGATTTTGTTTGTCGGCACAGCATCGCTCGGCCCGACAGGCTTGTAATGATCGCGGATCGCGTCCGCGACTTCTGCACCCTCACCATCATGCAGCGCGTAATAGCGCCCCATCACGCCCTGAAGCTCCGGGAACTCGCCGACGACGCCCGTGGTCAGATCGGCCTTGCACAGCCATGCCGCACGCTTGGCCTTTTCCACATCGGCGCCAATCTTCTCCGCAATCTCGCCAGCCAGTGCGGTGATGCGCTCCACCCGTTCATATTGCGTGCCGAGTTTGGCGTGGAAGACGATGTTCTTCAGCGCATCAACGCGGTCCGCCAGCTTTGTTTTGCGGTCCTGATCCCAGAAGAATTTGGCGTCCGACAGCCGTGCGCGCAGCACGCGCTCATTACCGGCCACAATCTCCTTGCCGCCATCCGCCGCGACCATATTCGCAACCAGCGCGAAACGGTTGGCCATCGCGGCCTTCTTTGGATCGCGCAGCGAAAAATATTTCTGGTGCGTACGCATTGCCGTTTGCAGGATTTCTGGCGGCACATCCATGAACTGGTCTTCGATAGTGCCGATCAGAACCACGGGCCATTCGGCCAGCCCGGCCACTTCGTTCAAAAGCCCCTCGTCCTCGATCAGCTCCAGCCCAAGTGCAAAGGCCTTTTGTTTTGCCTCATACGCAATGATCTGTTTGCGTTCATCCGCATCCAAAATCACATACGCCGCTTTCAACGCGGCCTCGTAATCGTCGAACCGGCGCACGGCAATCGGTTTGCCATCCGACAGAAAGCGGTGCCCGCGTGTCGTGTTTCCACTTTGCACACCGGCAAATTCAAACGACACCACCTCGCCATCAAAGGTGCACAGAATAGAATGCAGCGGTCGCACCCAGCGCACGCTTTCGCCCACGCGCCAGCGCATGCTTTTCGGCCAGGGCAGTTTGGCCATCGCATCCGGCACGATCTCGGCAATGACCTCTGCGGTGGCGCGGCCCTTGCGCTCAATCACCGCGACATAGAATTCACCCTTGGCATCGCTCTGTTTCTGGCACTGTTCCAATGTCACGCCAGCGGAGCGCAGAAATCCGTCCAGCGCCTTTTGCGGCGCGTCCACGCGCGGGCCTTTGCGTTCATCCTTCACATCCGGTTGTTTGACCGGCAAACCGCTGATCGCAAGCGTGAGCCGCCGCGGCCCCGCGAATGCGCGCACGGCCTCGAACAGCAAGCCGCGATCCGATAACGCGCCAATCACCAGCCGCTCCAGATCCTTTGCGGCTTGCGCCTGCATGCGTGCGGGAATTTCTTCGGAGAAAAGCTCTAACAGTAAGTCAGGCATCACGAAGCCCTCGGCTTGTAAGCGCCCATCGGGCTTTCGAGCCACGCTTCGCAGCACGCCTTGGCCAGTGCGCGCACGCGGCCGATATAGGCCGCGCGTTCCGTCACCGAAATCACACCGCGCGCATCCAGCAGATTAAACGCGTGGCTGGCCTTGATGCATTGGTCATAGGCGGGCAGCGCCAGTTTTTTGTTTCCGCCCAGCAGCGCCTGACATTGTGTTTCCGCATCGGTGAAATGCCGGAACAGAATATCGGTATCCGCCCGTTCAAAATTGAAGGTGGATTGCTCCACTTCGTTTTGATGGAACACGTCGCCATATTTGTAATGGTCGTTGAAGGCGAGGTCGTAAACATCTTCCACACCCTGCACATACATCGCCAGCCGCTCGAGGCCATAGGTGATTTCCGCCGATACCGGCTCACAATCAAAACCACCAACCTGCTGGAAATAGGTGAACTGAGTCACCTCCATCCCGTCGCACCAAACTTCCCAGCCCAACCCCCATGCGCCAAGGGTTGGGCTTTCCCAATCATCCTCGACAAAGCGGATGTCATGCAGCGCCGGGTCCAGCC
>JBDZUY010000013.1:0-10779 GCA_040255365.1 Hyphomicrobiales bacterium | reverse complement strand
GGGCTTTCCCAATCATCCTCGACAAAGCGGATGTCATGCAGCGCCGGGTCCAGCCCGATTTCCTTCAGCGAGCCGAGATAAAGCTCCTGCACATTGGCGGGGTTCGGCTTCAGCACGACCTGAAATTGATAATAATGCTGAAGGCGGTTCGGGTTCTCGCCATAGCGCCCGTCACTGGGGCGGCGGCTGGGCTGCACAAAGGCGGCGCGCCAATCGCGCGGACCCAGCGCGCGCAACGTGGTGGCGGGGTGAAACGTGCCCGCCCCCATCTCCATGTCATAAGGTTGCAGGATCACACAGCCCTGCTTGGCCCAATAGGCCTGCAGGGTCAGGATCAGATCCTGGAAAGTCAGCTTCTTGGCTTTGGCGTCTGCCACGGCACGAAAAATCCCGGAAAAATGCGGGCGGAACCTACAATCCGCACCGCCCACTAACAAGGTTGGGCGAACGGGCATTCAGCCGATTTTGCGGATCGGCTCCTCGCCCGTCCATTCTGCCGCAGCCTTGGCGATGCGCGCGAATAAGCAGCCCTCCGGGCCGTTCTGACAGGTTTTGCCGAATATCCGGCTCATGCCGCGCTGCCATGAAGTTCCAATGCCGCGCCATCGCGCAAGATCGCGTCAGCCGCTTTCGTGTAGTGGCCATCAGTTTCGTGCAGCACCAGCCCGGGCAGCAACGCGAGCGGATGCTTCGCGCCCTTGCGCCATTGCACGATCACACGCTTGGCCGCCACATTTGCCTTTGGCCACAGTGCAAATACGCTGATCCCGGTTTGGGGTAGCGCGCCCAGAACCTCGCCCAGCCGGTCGGCGCGGGTAATGGCGCTCGTCGTGCCGCCAGAAATGGTGCGCTTTGCCGCCAGTGCAATCCAATCTGCCAGCCTGCCGCCATCATGCAGCGCGCGCGCCCGGCCCGCATCTGGCGGGGCATCGCCATCGTGAAAGGGGGGGTTCAAAAAAACATGATCGAAGTCTTTTTTGAGTGCCGCGGGCAGATCGAACACATCAGCTTCTATGAATGTGGCGTCCAGCCCATTTGCCTTGGCATTGGTTTGCGCCAGTTCCACAAGCGCCGAATCCACTTCCACGCCGGTAATCGCCGTGCCGCCCACACGCGCCGCCAGACACAGGCTGGCCACACCGGCACCACAGCCCAATTCGAGACATGTTTCGTTCGTCCGCGCAGGCACGGCGGCCGCCAGCATCACGGCATCCAGCCCGGAGCGGAACCCGCGTTCAAATTGTGCAATTTTGACCCGGCCATTCAAAAACCGATCATCCGTCGTGGCAATCACGACCAATCGGCCTCATTTGCCAAGGCTTCGCGCAAGATTTCCCTGGCGCGCACCTCGTCTTCATCGGATACCATCAACCGGCGTGGCAAAATGACCATGCTGCCGTCCATCACGCTCATGTGACTATCGAACACAAATGAGGCAATTCCGGCATCGGCCAGAACCACTTCTGCATAGTTCAACTCGACCGGATTGTTCGTCTTCAGGATATCGCGCATCGCGCTCCCTCTGCCACACTTGGCATTACAATGGCTGGCGGCGGCGCACCGTCCTTGACCGGGCTTCACACCCGTCCCTAATGTCGCCCGAGGCCCGCGTGGCGGCAAGCAGATTGCGAACATGATAACGGCGGAAGCGACAAAAACCCTACCCCCAGGCGGAACATCGCCGGTCGATCAGCTTTATGGGCTGGTGGCGCAGGGTATGGTTGCGGCCGATGCGCTGATCCATGCGCGCATGAAAAGCGCCGTTCCGCTGATTCCGGACCTGGCGAAGCATCTGATCGATTCGGGCGGCAAGCGCCTGCGCCCCATGCTCACGCTCGCCGCCGCCCAGATGGCAAATTATCGCGGCGACGCCCATGTGAAGCTGGCGGCGGCGGTTGAGTTCATCCACACCGCTACTCTGCTGCATGATGATGTGGTGGATGTCAGCGGTCTGCGCCGTGGCAAGATTTCGGCCAATGTGGTGTGGGGCAACAAACCGTCCGTGCTGGTTGGCGATTTTCTGTTCAGCCGTTCGTTCCAGCTGATGGTCGAGGCTGGCGACATGGCGGTGCTGAATGTGCTGTCCGGCGCATCAGCTATCATTGCCGAGGGCGAAGTCCTGCAACTGAAATCCGCCAACAATCTGGCCACCACCGAAGCCGATTATATGCGCGTCATCACGGCAAAGACGGCGGCGCTGTTCGCTGCTGCGGCCGAGGCCGGTGCAATGATCGCGGGCGGTACCGGCGAATATATCGCCGCCATGCGCACCTATGGCCACGAATTGGGCATCGCATTTCAGCTGATAGATGATGCGCTGGATTATTCCGGCCGTCAGGCACAGATGGGCAAATCGGTCGGCGATGATTTTCGCGAGGCCAAAGTCACCCTGCCGGTGATCCTCGCGTACGAGCGTGCCGATGATGATGCGCGCACATTCTGGCTGCGCGCCATTCAACAGACTGGCCCACAGCATGATGGCGATTTGACCCGTGCGATTGCGCTTGTCGAAAAGACGGGCGCGCTGGATGAAACACGTCGCCGCGCACAAGCCCATGCCGATGCGGCCTGTGCGGCGTTGCAGGCCGTGCCCGATTGCGAAATTCGTGATGCGCTGAACGCAATTGCAGATTTCTGTGTCGGCCGCGGTTACTAAAGCCTTTTCACCGCACCGATGTCCGCCCCAGCGATACGTGTCGCCACAACCCACCAATCGGGATGATCACGGCTAAGCACCTTCGCTGCATCATGCGCGTGGGCATCATTATCAAACAGGCCAAAACAGGTCGCCCCGCTGCCCGACATGCGGGCCAGCGTGGTGCCTCGCGCGGCGAGTGCAGCCAGCATTTCGTCAATCTGCGGCGTCAGTGCACGCGCGGGCGCCTCCAGATCATTGTGATAGCGTGCAGCATAGGCCGCAATTTGCGCACGGTCCGCATCGGTCATTGCGCCCAATGTCTGGCCCGTGCCGCTGCGGGTTTTCAGATTCTGGAATATCTGTGCGGTGGAAACCGGAACGCCCGGATTGAGCAACACCATCGCTATGTTGGGCACGGTCCCTGCGGGCGTCAGCCGCTCGCCGCGCCCTTCCATCCATGCCGGTTTGCTTTTTACACAGACCGGCACGTCAGAGCCCAGCGAAGCAGCTATGCCAAGCAAATCATCATGCAAAATGCACAGCTTCCACAACTCGACAAGCGCACGCATAGCAGCGGCAGCATCTGCCGATCCACCGCCAATGCCAGAGGCCACCGGCAAATTCTTTTCCAAGACAAAACGCGCGCCGGGTTTGCCGGGCGCACGAGCTGACAACGCATGCGCCGCCCGCATGATGAGATTATCAGCGCCCGCACTTAACCCACCCGCGAAACGTCCTTCTATCGACAGCGACAAATCATCGGCCGGCTCAACGCGCAGCACATCACCAATTT
The DNA here is from genome assembly GCA_040255365.1 of Hyphomicrobiales bacterium. Classification (GTDB taxonomy): domain Bacteria; phylum Pseudomonadota; class Alphaproteobacteria; order Micropepsales; family Micropepsaceae; genus Rhizomicrobium. The sequence continues at coordinate 7,348 of JBDZUY010000013.1, read as the reverse complement.
CCGCGAAAACCACCAAACTTTGCAGATCGTGAAAGCCGTCTTTGCGCTTGTCCCCGACATGGAGGAAAAGATTGATCTTCGCCGGAGCCGTCACGCGCAACATGGAAATTTATTTGCCGTTTTCGGCGGTGGCGCGGGCGTCGGGAAGCCCGGCCTGAAGCTTACGCTCAATCTTGGGCTTTTCTTCCGCAGACGGATCAAACGCCAACGCATGGTTCCATTGGAACCGTGCATCCCGTTTTTTGCCGATCTGCCAATACGCATCGCCCAGATGATCGTTGATCGTGGAATCGCCCGGCACCAGAAGTACGGCAATCTTCAACGTGTCAGCCGCATCCTGATAGCGGCCAAGCTTGTAATAGGCCCAGCCAACACTATCGACGATATAGCCATCATAGGGGCTGAGCGCGCGCGCCTTTTCGAGCATGGCCACAGCCTTGGTCAAATTCTCACCCTTATCGACCCAGCTATAACCCAGATAGTTCAGTACCTGCGGCTGGTTGGGGCTCAGCTTTAACGCGTGTTTCAAATCGGCTTCGGCTTGCGGCCAATGCCCCGCGCGTTCGTTTGAAATTGCGCGTGCATAATAAAGCGGCCAATCCGTCTTCTCGACATGGGGAAGTGATTTGATGGCGTTGTCATAGGCATCTGCCGCTTCCGTCCAGCGTTCGGCAGACCGATAGGCATCGCCCAGTGCGGTCCAGCCGATCAATGCATCGGGGTGCTCTTTCACAACGGCGCGCAGAGCGGCGATGGATTTATCTGTTTCTTTCAAATGCCCCAAATCGACCGCGACCTGTACCTGTGCCGAAACCGCATAGGGCGAGTCATCATCGACAGAGCGATAAATCTCGATAGCGTCGTGGTATTTCTCCAGCGCCTCAAACCGGTCGGCCAGCACAATCTTGGCGGTATCGAAATCGGGCCGCAGATAAAGCGCAAGGCGCAGATATAACAGCGCGACTTCGGCACTGCCCTTGTCTGTCAGAGACGAAGCAATACCAAACAGCGATTCCGCTGTGCCTTGCTGCACGTCACCAACCAAACGATCCGGTTTATTGCCGGACGCGATACGCGCCAGCCCGGCTTTGGCGATTGGTTCCACGCTGGAATTGTTCAACAGCTTTTCGTAAAGCGTTTTGGCATCGGCGCTGCGTCCGTTGCGCTCCAGAAACCGGCCATAGGCATCCACCATGCGCGGGTTTGGCCCGGCCTGTGTCATCGCCTTGCGATAGGCGACATCGGCTTCATCCATTTTGTCCGCAAGATCAAACATCAAGGCCTGATGATAATCGGCCAGCGCCTGACTGCCGCCCTCATTTGGCACAGCGCTCAAATCTTTCAGCGCCGTCGCCGTGTCGCCCTGTGCATCCGCAACCCAGGCTTCAACCAGCGTCAGCGTAAGTTGCGTAAACGGCCCTTTGGCAGATTTTGAAATGTTCTCGCGCGCGCCAGTTAAATTCCCACTCTTGATGGCGGAAACCGCAAGCGTAAGACGCGCGGCGCGGTTGTCCGGCGACGCGACGACCACCCGTTCAGCCAGCGTTTTTGCATCGCGCACATCGCCAGAGGCGACCGTATAAAGGAAGGCGCGGTTCAGAAGGTTGGGGTTATTCGGATCGTTCTTCAGGCTGGCGCGGTAAAGCCGCGCTGCGTCATGCATGTCATGTTCGCTGGCAGCCAAACGCGCGGAGAGATAATTGCCATAGGTGCTGCTCGCGCTGACACCGCTTTTAACCGCGCCCCTCGCTCCCCCGATACCGGCACAGGCCGAAAGTGAAAACGCGAGCGCAAGACAGGCGATAAACGGTGCGCGAAAAATCACAGACGATACCTCGTTACATGTTCGGGTAATTTGGACCGCCCCCGCCTTCCGGCGTTACCCAGTTGATGTTTTGCGACGGGTCTTTGATGTCGCATGTCTTACAATGCACGCAGTTTTGCGCATTGATCTGAAAGCGCGGGCCGTTCGCTTCTTCTACCACTTCATAAACACCGACCGGGCAATAACGCTGGGCCGGTTCGGCATATTCTGGCAAATTCACGCTGATCGGAATGGAGGGGTCCTTCAACTGCAAATGCACCGGCTGATTTTCTTCGTGGTTTGTATTCGACAGAAACACCGACGAAGGCTTGTCAAAGCTTAGCACATTGTCCGGTCGCGGATATGCAATCGGTTTGCATTCCGATGCATGTTTCAAGGTCGCATAGTCAGGCTTACCGTGATGTAATGTTCCGAAGAAGGAAAAGCCGAAAAGCTGGTTGGTCCACATATCCAGACCGCCAAACATCATGCCCAACATCGTGCCCCATTTGGACAGGAACGGTTTGACGTTCCGCACCCGCTTCAAATCGGTGTAAACATGGCTGGCGCGATAGGCATCTTCGTAAGCGGTCAGTTCGTCACCCGACCGCCCCTCGCCCAGCGCGGCAAAGGCTGCTTCGGCGGCCATCATACCGGTCTTCATCGCATTATGGCTGCCCTTGATACGCGGCACATTCACAAAGCCCGCTGTGCAGCCAATCAGTGCGCCGCCGGGGAATGTCAGCTTCGGCACCGATTGAAAGCCGCCCTCGGTAATCGCGCGTGCGCCATAACCGATGCGTTTACCGCCCTCCAGAAACGCGCGAATTTTCGGATGCGTCTTGATGCGTTGAAATTCATCGAACGGCGACAGATACGGGTTCGTATAATTCAGATGCACGACAAACCCGATGGAGCAGAAATTTTCGCCCCAATGATACATGAACAATCCGCCGCCCGTGGAATTGTCCAGCGGCCAGCCCAGCGAATGCATGACAAGACCGGGTTTATGTTTGTCCTTGGGCAATTCCCAAAGTTCTTTCAGGCCGATGCCGTATTTCTGCGGATCGCGACCTTTGGTCAGATTAAATTTCGGCAACAGCGTTTTGGTCAGCGAGCCGTGCGCGCCTTCGGCGAACAATGTGTATTTGCCATAGAGGCCCATACCCGGCGTGTACGAATCCTTGTGACTGCCATCGCGCGCCACACCCATGTCGCCGGTGATGATACCCTTCACCGCACCGTTCTCGTGATAGGCGACTTCCGCGGCGGCAAAACCGGGATACACTTCCACGCCCAGCGCTTCGGCCTGCTGGCCCAACCAACGGCAAACATTGCCAAGACTGACAATGTAATTGCCATGATTGTTCATCAGCGGCGGCATAATGAAATTGGGAATGCGTATGCCGCCTGTCTCGCTCAAATAATAAAAGCGGTCATCGGTGACGGGTGTGTCGAGCGGCGCGCCCTTTTCTTTCCAATCCGGGATCAACTCATTGATGGCGACCGGATCAACCACCGCGCCGGACAGGATATGCGCGCCGACTTCGGAGCCTTTTTCCAATACGCAAACACTGATTTCTTTGTCCGCCTTGGCGGCAAGCTGTTTCAGCCGGATCGCGGCGGACAGGCCTGCCGGCCCCGCTCCCACGATCACGACATCGTAGTCCATGCTTTCGCGCTCGACGGTCTCGGCTTCGGCCATCGTAAAATCCCCGGATTCTCTGCTGTTCATTGTTATGGGGCGCGGCTTGGGCCGGGGTCAACAGGAGGTGGTCGCGCAAAGCCGCGCGGTCGCCTAATATCCCGGCCATGGAGCAGCCCGATCCCCTTTCCGCCCTCGCCTGGCTTGTCGAAGCCGGGGCCGATGAGGCGTTGAGCGACATGCCGGTGGACCGCTTTTCCGCGACGGCAGTACCAACATCTCCCTCCCCCCTTGTGGCGGAGGGCAAGTCAAATGCAGCGCGTTCGACTTGGGAGGGGGGCGATACGCAAAAATCTCCACTCCCGAACCGCTCTACGGTTCGCCCCGTGCCGCAAGCAGGTGGGGAACCGCAAAGCGATACCGCCGATCATATCGGCCGGGCCACCGAGATTGCGGCGCGGTGCAATTCGCTGGAAGAATTACGCGCGGCGCTGGAAGGCTTTGACGGGCTGGCCCTGAAACGCAGCGCCAAGAACACCGTCTTTGCCGACGGCACGCCGGATCATCACATCATGCTGATTGGCGAGGCACCGGGCGCCGAAGAAGATCGCCAGGGCAAACCCTTTGTCGGGCGCGCGGGCCAGTTGCTTGACAAAATGCTGGCGGCCATCGCGCTGGATCGCAAAACCAATGTCTACATCACCAATGTTCTGAATTGGCGGCCGCCGGGCAATCGCGATCCATCGCCAGTGGAGGCGGCCACCTGCCTGCCTTTCCTGCGCCGTCATATCGAACTGGCCGCGCCGAAGATCATCATCCTTCTGGGTGCAACCGCAGTGCGTCATGTGATGGGCAAGACCGATGGCATCATGCGCACGCGCGGGCACTGGCTGGAATATCATGTGAACGGCGCAATGGTGCCGGTGATGCCAACCCTTCATCCGGCCTATCTGCTGCGTCAGCCTGCGCACAAAAAACTGGCATGGCATGATCTTCAACAAATTGCCGCTAAGGTTAAGACGCTAGGCTTACTTGAGAACACGGGTGGCGGCGTCTAACGTCCCGCATCACGACGGCGAATATAAACACCGGTTGGGGGCTTTACCGAATGATGCGCGTACACAATTTTGCGCTGGCCTGTATATTTGCCGGCGCAGCGCTGGTTTTGTTGGCCGCGCCATCCCCGGCAAACGCAGCCGCTTCCCCCGGTGATCTCACCAACGCAGAGATGCGCATTCTCAGCACCGCCGATGTTCATCTCTATCGCGAAATCTTTGCCGAAGAACGCAGCGGGAAATTCGCCGAAGCCCGCGCCCATGAACGCAAACTCAGCGACACATCGCTGAAGGGTTACATCCTCGCCGAACATTATCTGTCCAATCATTCGGGGCGCACGCCGCTTCGCAAACTGAATGACTGGCTGGATGAATATGGCGATCTGTCGATGGCGCCGCGCATCGCCAAGCTGGCGAACCGCCGTGCCCGCCCCTTGCGCGCGGACGTCAACGATATACCCAGTTTTCGTCGCCGCGGTGGCGGCTATGAAGATGTTGATCTTCCCGATCAGCCTTTGAGTACACCGGCGGCCTCAGCTGCCTATGCCCAAATCCGTACCTTTGTGCGCAGCGATCAACCCGATCAGGCCGCGAGCGTTCTCAATCAACTCCAACAAAGCGGACAGGCGCAAATGTCCGACATTGCGCGCATTGCCCAATATGTCGCCGCGTCCTATCTGGCCGAAGGGATGAACAAACAAGCCTATGCGATGGCGACCAACGTGCAGGGCGCATCGGCGGCTCCGCTGCTGGATTGGTGGGCGGGACAAGCGGCCTATCGCATGATGGATTACAAAGACGCCGCGCCGCATTTTGAGAAAGTCGCGCAAGTCGGCTCGCTGCCCAGTTGGACGCGCGCAGCCGGTGCGTTCTGGGCTGCGCGGTCGTATATGCGTAGTGGTGATCCGTTGAAGGTTGTCACCTTGCTCAAGGGCGCCGCGCGCGAAAGGCCCACATTTTACGGCATGCTGGCTGAACGCATGCTGGGCATGGACCCGCAAAAAGACTTTGAGAATCCCACCCTGGAACCGGGCGCCTTTGCTTCGCTGATGCGCGAGCCTGCGGCCCATCGCGCCGTCGCGCTGTGGCAAGTTGGTCGGCGCGATGACGTACCCAATGAAATGGCGCGCGCCTTTGCCAGTTTGAAATACGCGGACACGCCCGCCTTCGTCGCGACCGCACGGCATATGGACCTGCCCAATCTGGAATTGCGCGCCAGCGAAACCGCCGCATCACGTGGCAAATTGCTGACCGGCCTGTTCCCGGTTCCCCACTACGCGCCGGAGGGTGGCTACAAGGTCGATCCCTCACTGATCCTGGCCTTTGTGCGCATCGAAAGCCGCTTCATGCCGGATGTCACATCACCGGCCGGTGCACACGGTTTGATGCAACTTATGCCCGGCACAGCCCGAGCGATGGCAGGCGGTGATCCGGGTGACCTGTCCGATCCTTCGCACAGTCTGACCTTGGGCCAGCGCTACATCATGCGCCTTCTGGATCAGGTGAATGGCAATCTGTTTCAACTTGCCGCGGCCTATAATGCGGGGCCCGGCTCGCTGAACCGTTGGCTGGCCCGGCGCGGCGTGCAGAATGATCCATTACTTTTCATCGAAAGCATGCCATCGCCTGAAACACGGATGTATGTGAAGCGCGTTATGACGTATCATTGGATGTACCGGCGCCGCCTTAATCAGGATGCACCGACATTGGATCAAACCGCCGAAGGTGCATGGCCGCGTTACACACCGCAGACAACCCCGATCGCCAATTTGCCAAAAGCTGTGAAGACATTCGATGCCCAAGCCTGGAATTGACGAAAGCATAGCTTTCATCCCGATCCGCATAGCCGTGATGACGGTTTCCGACACACGCACATTCGACAACGACACGTCCGGCGACACGCTGGTGGCGCGCATCGAAGATGCCGGTCATACGGTGGGCGGGCGCGAGCTTGTGCCCGATGATCCGGCGCTCATTGCCGAACATGTGCAAAACTGGATCGACGATCCGCATATCGACGCCATCATCACTACTGGCGGCACCGGGCTGACCGGGCGCGATGTAACGGTGGAGGCTTTGCGTCCGCTATTCGAAAAAGAGATCGACGGTTTTTCCGTCATCTTTCATCAGATCAGCTATGCAAAGGTTGGCACATCCACCATTCAATCGCGCGCCTGTGCGGGCGTTGCGAACGGCACCTATATCTTCGCCCTGCCCGGTTCGACAGGGGCTGTGCGCGATGGCTGGGACGGCATTTTGAAATACCAGCTCGATATACGGCACAAGCCCTGTAATTTTGTCGAGATCATGCCGCGCCTGACCGAAGGCAAAGCGGGGAAATAGGCGCGTTAGACGCCCTCTCCTTCGACTAGCTCAGGATGAGGGCATCTTTCTATCCTCATGCTGAGCTTGTCGAAGCATGACGAGCTCGCTTCACCCATACAACCGCGCAAGCGTCGCAACCGGCACGCGCAACGCATACAAGAACAGAATGCTCAAATTGCGCACGCTGCGGCGCAGATAACCCTCGTCCTTGAAACGCTCCGCACTGGTCACGGCGCGCGCGCGCATCATGCTCAGCCGCCGCCAGCCAATCTTGCGCACCAGATCGACATCTTCCATCAGCGCCATGCGCTGATACCCGCCAAGCTGATCGTAAAGCCGGCGCGGGATCAGCAATCCCTGATCGCCATAGGCCAAGCGAAACATGGCACAGCGCAACGCCACCATTTTTTCCAGCAACCGCGCCTGCATCCCAAAATCATCCAGCGCAAAACGGAACGCGGCGGCACGCGGTTTTTCATATGTGCTGTGCGCGATGAAATGTTCCGCCTCGCGCTCCCA
>JBDZUY010000012.1:65477-79972 GCA_040255365.1 Hyphomicrobiales bacterium | reverse complement strand
GAAACGGTGATTTCGGTTTCACGGGTTTTGCGGTCAACGGTTGCGGTGCGCATGGATCGCTCTCCTGAAGCAGCCCGATAGATACCAAGCCCGTCTGGTCAAAGAAAGTATTGTAGCGAGACTCAACCTGCCATCGGCACCGTGGTGCCGGGCTCTGCGTTCTGCTCATCGCTTGCTGTCACCACACGGTCACGGCCGGACTTCTTGGCCTCGTAAAGCGCCGCATCAGCAGCGTTCAAAACGCCGGGTCCGCTGGCACCATGATGGGGAAAGCTTGCCAGTCCGATTGACACCGTCACACGACCCAATGGCTGCCCGCGCAAATCCACTTTCATTTTGCGCACTGCCGCGCAAAGCGCTTCGGCCCGTTCGCGCGCGGCGTCCATATTTGCGCCGGGCAGGATCAGGGCGAACTCCTCGCCGCCATAACGGCAGACGATATCTTCGCTGCGGCAATGATCTGTCAGCAATTTGCCGAATGCGCTCAGCAGGCGGTCACCGCCTTCATGGCCATAGGTGTCGTTGAATTTTTTGAAATGGTCGATGTCGAGCATCGCCATGGCCAGCGGTTTGCCGCCACGCCGGGCGCGCGCCACTTCGCGTGGCAGAATGTCATCAAGGTAGCGCCGGTTGAACACGCCGGTCAGTGCATCGCGCAAGGACTGATTGCGCAAGGTTTCCTGCAGCCGAAGATTGGCCAGCGCTAACGACAATTGTTCGGTTATGGTCTGGATGGTCTGGCGCTCGATTTCGCTAAAGCCGGTACTGCGCGTGGTGCTGATCGACAGCACGCCAAGCGTTTCGCCCTGCGCAAGCATCGGCACGCATTTCGAATTCGGCGGCAATTCGGCAAAATGGCTGCATACCGGTTCAGTGCCACCGGCCCGGCTTCTGTGAATGCGTCCGCGCCGCAAGGCCCAGCAATCATCGGCGGCAAATTCGGATTCAAAAGCGGCGGCTTCGCCAAAGCTCAGCACGGTTTCAAGTCTGTCATGCGTTTCATTGAACAGCGCGATGGCGCCTGCGGGTTCGGGCAGTAATTGCGTCAGATGTTTGCCCACAATGGCGATGGCCTCGCCCGTGTTGCGGCAGGTTTGCAGCAATTCGCCCAGAAGCTCGATAGATTTCGACGCATCCGTGTAGTGACGCAATTCATTTAGCGAGGTTTCAAGACGGCTGTTGGATTCGTGCAGCGAGGCTTCGCTTTTTTCGCGGCGCGTGATTTCACGCCGGATCAGCCAAAAGACAAAGCCCAGAATGAGGCCGGATATGATAACGCCTAGTGCGCTGGTGCCGAGTGTCAGCTTTCCGAAAAACTGTACTGCGTCCAGCCGGGTGGCGAGCAATGTGCGTTCAACTTTGCGCATCGTGTCTATTGTGGCGTGAATGTCGCGCAAGGCGCTCAGCTCGTCTTGCTGTGCAAGCATGGTTTGGGCGCGGGCTTGTTCGCCTTCTGCGGCTGTCGTCATTACCAGACTCATGCGGCCCAGTTCCGCGCTCAGCGATTTGCGCAGATGTTCGAGACGCTGTTGCTGCTCAGGATTGTCCGATGTCAGTGCATGCAGGCTGGCCAGCCGGCTATAAATGCGCGGCAGATCGCTGCGGAATGGTGCAAGCATTTTGGGGCTGCAGGTCGCGGCATATCCGCGTTCGGCCGATTGTGCGTCATTGAACAGCGCGGCCGTGACATCCAGGTTGTCGATAATCTGATAGGAATGTTGCACCCAGCCGCTGCTGGAAATCAGCTGCGTAATGGAGGCAAAAATCAACGCTGTGGTTGCGATCACGATAAAACCAACCACTGCAAACCAGACAATAATCCGTTTGCTGAAGGCGTGGCGGGGCATTTTGCCGGATAGGGTTTTGTTCATTGATACTTTGCCTGTAACACGGCGAAATCTCGCAATTCGGTCTTAAAAAATTGATTACTTCGGCGAAATTCGGCTCAATTTGCCCGTAATCTCTAGCTTGTCTTGGGGTTTGGGGCGGGATGCCGCGCTTGCACGCCGCCTCCGGGGGTCATATCTGAGGGGCAATGCAGAACTGGAACACGCACAGGAACCCCGCGAATGGCTCAATCCTCCAAAATCGCCGAAGATCAACGCTGGCGCTCCACCACAATTCTGTCGGTGCGCAAAGCTGGGCGGGTGGTGATCGCGGGCGACGGGCAGGTCACGCTGGGCGCCACGGTGATGAAATCCAATGCGCGCAAGGTGCGCAAACTGGGCAAGGGCGATGTCATTACCGGCTTTGCCGGAGCCACGGCCGATGCTTTTGCGCTCTTTGAGCGGCTGGAAAGCAAGCTGGAACAGCACCCCGGCAATCTGGCGCGCGCCTGTGTGGAGCTTGCCAAAGATTGGCGCACGGATCGGTACTTGCGCCGTCTGGAGGCGATGATGGCGGTGGCCGATGGCACCACATCGCTGATCTTGTCGGGCACCGGCGACGTGGTCGAACCCGATGATGCGCTGATCGGCATCGGATCGGGCGGGCCGTTCGCGCTGGCCGCGGCGCGCGCACTTTTGGATAGCGAGCTGAGCGCCGAAGAGATTGCCAAACGCGCGATGAAAATCGCTGCCGATATCTGCATCTACACCAACGACAACATCGTCATCGAAAGTCTGCCCACCGCATGAATTCTGCTTTCACACCCCGCGAAATCGTATCCGAACTTGATCGTTTCATCATTGGCCAGCACGAGGCCAAGCGTGCCGTCGCCATTGCGCTGCGCAATCGCTGGCGGCGCCAACAATTGGCGCCGGAATTGCGTGATGAAGTTTTGCCGAAGAATATTTTGATGATCGGGCCGACCGGTGTTGGCAAAACCGAAATCTCGCGCCGTCTGGCGAAATTGGCACAAGCCCCGTTTCTGAAAATCGAAGCGACGAAATTTACCGAGGTTGGCTATGTTGGCCGCGATGTCGAACAGATCATCCGCGATCTTCTGGAAGTCGGCATTGCACAGACGCGCGCACATGCGCGCCGCAATGTCGAAGCGCAAGCCGAAGCCAATGCCGAAAACCGGATTCTGGATGCGCTGGTCGGCGCCAATTCCAGTCAGGCAACGCGCGATTCCTTTCGTACCAAATTGCGAAAAGGCGAATTGGACGACAAGGAAATCGAGTTGGAAATGCGCGATACGGGCGGCGGCGCACCGTCTATCGAGATTCCCGGCATGCCCGGCGCACAGATGAGCATGGTCAATCTGGGCGATATTTTTGGCAAGGCGATGGGCGGTGCGAAAAAAACGCGGCGCTTGAGCGTGGCTCACGCGCATGATCCGCTGCTTGCAGAAGAAGCCGACAAATTGCTCGATGAAGATGCGATTTTGCGCGATGCGATTGAATCGGTTGAAAACCACGGCATCGTGTTTCTGGACGAGATCGACAAAATCTGTGCGCGTTCGGATGCACGCGGCGGCGGCGATGTGTCCCGCGAAGGTGTGCAACGCGATCTGTTGCCATTGATCGAAGGCACCAATGTCGCAACAAAACATGGCACGGTGAAAACCGATCACATCCTGTTCATCGCATCGGGCGCGTTTCACATTGCAAAGCCGTCGGACCTGTTGCCGGAATTGCAGGGACGTCTTCCCATTCGCGTGGAGTTGAAGGCGCTGACGCGCGATGATTTCCGCCGCATCCTGACCGAACCCGAAGCCAGCCTGATCACGCAATATCGCGCGCTGCTGGAAACCGAAACCGTGACCTTGGATTTCACCGATGACGGCATCGATGCGATTGCCGACATTGCGGCGCAGGTGAATGCTACGGTCGAAAATATCGGCGCGCGCCGTTTGCAAACCGTGATGGAACGGGTGCTGGACGAAATCAGTTTTGACGCCACCGACAAGGGCGGCGAAACCCTGCGCATTGATGCGGCGTACGTGAATGACCGCGTTGCCGATCTGGCCAAGGATCAGGATCTGTCGCGGTTTATTCTGTAAGGCTGGCTGTAAGGCTGGTTGGACAATTTTTACACATTATGCGCTGGCGTCATCGCCGGACGTGTTCCGGCGATCCATAAACGCGTTGTGTGGGCAATGTTCTTGGATGGCCGGCACAGGGCCGGCCATGACGGTGACGATGAATGGAAATTTGCAGCAACTAGGCAGCCACGAATTATTGCGGGCCCTTTTCAAAGCCGTGAATCGCTTTGTCGGCATGCGCCCAAGCGTGCGCTGATTTTGTCCAAAGGAATGCGGTGGGTTTCAGGGTGCTGGCATCATCCATCGTGCCCGCCTTGATCACCCACAGATCGGGATTGGCGCCCAATTCGGAAAACATCGGCGTGCCGCATTCGGGGCAGAATTGGCGTGTGACAATGTTGCCGCTCTCGCCTTTCACCGCATAGCCCTTCACCGCGCCCTGTTTCAGGGTAAAGGCCGGTTTGGGCACCACCACGACCGCCGCCGGTTCGCCGCCAGACACATATTGGCACTCGCGGCAGTGACAGAGCATGAAAGCAACAGGTTCGGATGCGACTTCGTAACGAACCGCGCCGCACATGCAGCCGCCGCTAAAGGGTGCCGTCATACTACTCTCCTGATCTGTGTTTTGCGTTGCCTGCGAATGTGTCCCGGTAGGCGCGGCAAAGTCCATCATAACTGGCATTGCGCATGTATTTCTGGGCGCACCTGTTGACCGCGCGCCTAAGACTTGTAAAAAGACGCCCGACCGAGACAGATATAAAGGAAACTTGATATGCAGCGTTCGAGCTACCTGTTCACATCCGAAAGCGTAGCCGAGGGCCATCCGGATAAAGTCAGCGACCGCATCTCTGATGAGATTGTGGACCTGTATTTCCGCGAAGCTCTGGCGGGCGGCTTTGATCCGCGTCTGGTCCGCGTGGCGGCCGAAACGCTGTGCACCACCAATCGCGTTGTGATTGCTGGCGAAACGCGCGGCCCCGACAGCGTGACCTTCGACAAGATCGAGGATGTGGCGCGCAAGGCCATCAAAGACATCGGCTATGAGCAGGACGGCTTTCATTGGCAGAACGCCAAGGTCGAAGTCCTGCTGCACGCCCAATCCGCCCATATCGCGCAAGGCGTCGATTCCAGCGGCAACAAGGACGAAGGCGCGGGCGATCAGGGCATCATGTTCGGCTATGCCTGCCGCGAAACGCCGGTTCTGATGCCGGCACCGATCTATTACAGCCACAAGATCCTCGAATTGATGGCCGCTGCCCGCAAGGACGGCCGCGCCGCCAAACTTGGCCCCGATGCGAAAAGCCAGGTGACGATGCGCTATGAAAACGGCAAGCCGGTTGAAGCGACACAGATCGTCGTTTCCACCCAGCATCTCGACGAGAACATGACCTCGAACGATGTGCGCGCAATTGTGGAACCCTATGTGCGCGAGGCTCTGCCCGGCGCGCTGATCTCCGACAAGACTCAATGGCATATCAATCCCACCGGCGCCTTTGTTATTGGCGGGCCGGATGGCGATTGCGGGCTGACGGGCCGCAAGATCATCGTTGATACATACGGCGGAGCGGCCCCGCATGGCGGCGGCGCGTTCTCCGGCAAAGATCCGACCAAGGTGGACCGCTCGGCGGCCTATGCCTCGCGCTATCTGGCGAAAAACGTCGTTGCCGCCGGTCTGGCCGACCGCTGCACCATCCAGATCGCCTATGCGATTGGCGTGTCTGATCCGCTGTCGGTCTATGTCGATACGCATGGCACCGGCAAAGTGGACGAAGCCAGACTGGAAGAGATTTTGCCCCAGCTGATGAGCCTGAAGCCGCGCGGCATCCGCGAGAAACTGGCGCTCAACAACCCGATCTATGCGCGCACCGCGGCCTATGGCCATTTTGGCCGCCATGCCGATGGCAAGGGTCATTTCACCTGGGAAGAAACCGATCTGGTTGACCAGTTGAAAAGCGCCTTCGCCTAAGCGCAGTTTTCAGGACAAAGCCTTTACAGCCCGGCCCGATGCAAATCGGGCCGGGTTTGCTTTACAAGCCACCCCATGAGCGATGAATCCCATCCCGGCGCCCTTCATGGCGAACGCGCGCGGCGCCTGCTTTACGGCCGGCGCAAGGGGCCAAAGCTGCGCGGGCGTCAGGCAGAATTGCTGCAGACCCTGCTGCCGCAGCTTTTGTGGCATGCGAAGGCAGGAGCCGACCCACGCCAAGCCTATGATGATGTTGATGATATCTGGCTGGAGGTGGGCTTTGGCGCGGGTGAGCATCTCTATTGGCAGGCAGGGCAAAATCCGCGCGTCGGCCTGATCGGGGCCGAACCGTTTGAAAATGGCGTTGCCAAGCTGCTCTCGAAAATCGCCGACGCACCGCTTTGCAATATCCGCCTGCATATGGGTGATGCGCGTGACATTATTGACGCGCTGCCGGATTCATCGCTGGGCCGCGTCTTTGTGCTGTTTCCCGACCCGTGGCCCAAAACGCGCCATCACAAGCGCCGCTTTTTGCAAACAGAGATGCTGGATGCGCTGGCCCGCGTGATGAAACCGGGTGCGGAATTGCGCTTTGCTACCGACGACAAATCGCTTTTTCCCTATACGCTGGAACGGCTAAGCATCCATCCCGCCTTTGTCTGGATGGCGCGCGGGCCGGGCGATTGGCTGACCCGTCCCGCCGATTGGCCGCAGACCCGCTATGAGGCCAAGGCGATCAAGGGCAAGCCGGTTTTCCTGCGGTTTTGCCGCCGCTGACTTGTTTTTGGCGGCAGGGGGGCGTATATCCCCGGCCATCCCAGACAACAGAAAGTACTGTTGTGTGGCGGTCCCAAAGGGCCGCCGCCGGGAAACGCTTTTGTTTTGACCGGAGTGACCAGCCATTCGCAGCGCCATGTCGCAATTGCAGCCCTTGATCGAACCCGCCGTGGAAGCGGCCGGTTACAAACTGGTGCGCGTGCGGCTGATCGGCGGCGAGCCCAAGACCTTGCAGATCATGGCCGAACGTCCCGATGGCACAATGAACATTGAAGATTGCGCCACGCTTTCGCGTGCGCTGTCCGAAGCGTTTGAAGCCGATGATCCGATAGAGGGCAATTACAATCTTGAGGTGTCGTCGCCGGGCATTGATCGCCCGCTGACGCGCATTTCTGATTTTGCACGCTGGGCCGGGCACGAAGCCAAGATCGAATTGCGCGCGCCGCAGGATGGGCGCAAGCGGTTCAAGGGAATCTTGCTGGGGCTGGACGGCAATGATGTCGCCATCGAAAGCGGCGGCACGCGTTTCACCATCGCATTTTCTGGCATCGAAGAAGCCAAACTGGTCCTCACCGACAAACTGATTGAAGAAGATTTGAAGGCGCGCAAAGCGCTCTCATAACGCAGGAGAAGAATGCCAATGGCCACCGGAATTTCCGCAAACCGGCTTGAACTGTTGCAAATCGCCGACGCTGTCGCGCGCGACAAGTCGATCGACAAGCAGGTCGTTCTGGGCGCAATGGAAGAGGCGATGCAGCGCGCCGCCAAAGCGCGCTATGGCAGCGAAAACGAGATCAAGGTCGAGATTGATCCCAAGACTGGCGAGACGCATGTCTCGCGTTACCTGCATGTTGTCGAAGAAGTCGAAAACGACAAGATCGAAATTTCGATTGCCGATGCGCGGTTGCGCAATCCGGCAGCGCAAGTCGGCGACATCATCGCCGAAACATTGCCGCCGGTGGATTTTTCCCGCATCGCCGCACAGGGCGCCAAACAGGTGATCGTGCAAAAAGTGCGCGAGGCCGAACGCGAGCGCCAATACGAAGAATACAAGGACCGCATCGGCGAAGTGATTCACGGTATCGTCAAGCGCGTGGAGTTTGGCTCGGTGGTTGTTGACCTTGGCCGCGCCGAAGGTGTGGTGCGCCGCGATGAAATGATCCCGCGCGAAAATTTCCGCAATGGTGATCGCATCCGCGCCTATATCTATGACGTGCGCAGCGAAGCGCGCGGGCCACAGATTTTCCTGTCGCGCAGCCATCCGCAATTCATGGTGCGCCTGTTCGCGCAGGAAGTGCCGGAAATCTATGACAACATCATCGAAATCCGCGCCGTTGCACGCGATCCGGGAAGCCGCGCGAAAATCGCTGTGATCTCGAAAGATTCGTCGATTGATCCGGTTGGTGCCTGCGTTGGTATGCGCGGTGTGCGCGTACAGGCGGTGGTGCAGGAGCTGCAGGGCGAACGCATCGACATCATTCCGTGGAACCCGGAATCGGCAACCTTTATCGTCAACGCGCTGGCACCTGCCGAAGTCTCCAAAGTCGTGCTTGATGAAGACACGCACCGTGTCGAGGTTGTCGTGCCCGACGAACAGCTTTCGCTGGCAATTGGCCGTCGTGGTCAGAATGTGCGTCTGGCCTCGCAACTGACCGGCTGGCAGATCGACATTGTGACGGAACAGGAAGAATCCGAACGCCGCCAAAAAGAATTTGCCGAACGCACGACCTTGTTCATGGACGCGCTGGATGTCGATGAAACGGTGGCGCAGCTTCTGGCCTCCGAAGGTTTCGCCGAAATCGAAGACGTGGCCTATGTGCCGCTGACCGAGCTTGCCTCGGTCGAAGGTTTTGATGATGAAACCGCCGAGGAATTGCAAAGCCGCGCGCTGGAACATATCGAAGCGCGCAACAAGGAAATGGATGACAAGCGCATCGCCCTTGGTGTTGGCGATGATGTAATGGCGGTTGAGGGTATAACCCCTGCCATGGCCGTCGCACTGGGCGAGAACGATGTCAAAAATCTGGAAGATCTGGCCGGTTGCGCAACCGATGATCTGCTTGGCTATTACGAAATCACCAAGGACAAAGAGCGCGTGCGCGTTCCCGGTGCGCTCGAAAATTTTGATCTGACCTCTGAAGATGCCAACGCGATCATCATGACCGCGCGCGTCAAGGCGGGCTGGATCGATGAGCTGCCCGAAGAAGAAATGGCAGATGAAGACGCCGATGAGGCAGACGGCGAAACCGCAGAAGCCGCCGAAGAAACAACCGAAGAAGGCACGATCTGACCCTTATGACCCAGCCCATCAACCCGGATAGCGAACATGATGATGAAGAGGCGGTACGTACCCGCCGCTGCATCGTCACGGGTGATGTTTTGCCTGATAGCGCCCTGATCCGCTTTGTTGCCGGACCGGATGGCGCAATCGTGCCCGATCTGGCCGGAAAATTGCCGGGCCGGGGGCTTTGGGTCAGCGCGCGGCGCGATATACTGGAAAAGGCGATTGCGAAGAAAGCCTTCGCGCGCGCCCAGCGCGGGCCGGTGACTGTGGGCGCCGATCTGGCCAAACGGGTGGAAACGGTGCTGATCCGCCGCATGACGGGCGATCTGGGCCTGGCCCGGCGCACCGGCGCGCTGGTGCTGGGGTTTGATAATGTGGTCCGCGCGCTGGATGGGCGCAACAAACCGGCTCTGCTGGTGGAAGCCAGCGATGGGGCACCCGATGGGCGGCGCAAGCTTCTTTCGGCTGCGCGCTCTCGCGGGCTGAAAATTGCGGTCCTGGATTGCCTGACGCGGGCCGAATTGGGCTTGGCCCTGGGCCGCGAGAATGTGATACATGCAGCCCTTACGCCGGGGGTTTTTGCCCAAAGGCTGCAATTTGAAGCAGGCCGGCTCCGTGGCTTCCGCAATGGCGGGGGCCTGCGGGCTGGAAGCGGCGTTCGCGCTGCGAGCAGAACCAAGGTGGAGCGGGTCCGAACCCCGCGTCCAACGAAAGGCATTTATGAGCGACACTGACGACACCAACACGCGCGCTGGCCGCCCTCGCGGCAAAACTCTGTCCTTGAAGAAGACGGAAACGTCGACTGTCAAACAGAGCTTCAGCCATGGCCGCACCAAAGCGGTTGTGGTGGAGAAAAAGCGTACGCGCGTTGCTCCGCCTGCCAAGAAGGCCGATGGAACTGCCAAACCGGCGCGCACCAAGACCGTCAAACCGGCCGTCAGCGAAACCGCTGCGGAGCCGCAAAGCACGGCACCCACGACGGCACCTGCTGCGCCCGTCAAACAGGGCGGCGCCCGCCCCGGTGTGGTGCTGCGCCAGCTGACGGACGAAGAAAAAGAGGCCCGCCGTCTGGCGCTGGCCGATGCGCGCGTTGCCGAAAAGGATGCGCGTGCCCGCGCCGAAGAAGAAGCCAAGCGCCGCGCCGAAGAAGAAAAACTGCTGGCGCAAGAACGCGCCGCCGCTGAAAAGCGCAAAGCCGAAGAAGACGCACGCAAAAATGCCGAAGCCGAAGCGCGCAAGCGCGCCGAGGAAGAAGCGGCGCGCCGTCAGGAACACGAAAAGAAAGATGTCGCTGCTGTGCAGCCGCCGCCGGCCACGCCTGAGGCTCCGCGCCGTGCGCGTCCGCAAAATGTCGAGGAAGAGGAAGACTCAAACAAAAAGGGCGCAAAGACACCGGCCAAGGCTCCCGCTGCGCGCAAGGGCGCGGGCGAACGGCGCCGTGGCAAGCTGACAGTTACGCGCGCGCTTTCGGGCGATGATGAACGCATGCGTTCCATCGCGTCGTATCGGCGTCATCTGCAACGCAAGCAGGGCCAGCCGCAACAACCCGCAGGCCCTGTCGGCCCGCGCGAAGTCACGATCCCCGAAACCCTGACGGTGGCCGAACTGGCAAACCGCATGGCGCGCCGCTCGGTTGATGTCATCAAGGTGCTGATGAAGAACGGCATGATGGCCACGGTGAACGACACGATTGATGCCGACACCGCCGAACTTGTGGCCACCGAATATGGCCACACCGTCAAACGCGTTGCCGAATCCGATGTGCTTGAAGGGCTGACCGGCATTGAAGACGCCGCCGCTGACCGCAAGCCGCGCCCGCCGGTTGTTACCGTGATGGGCCATGTCGATCACGGCAAAACATCGCTGCTGGATGCCTTGCGCAAAACCGATGTGGCCGCAGGCGAAGCGGGTGGTATTACCCAGCATATCGGCGCCTATCAGGTGCAACTCGAAGGCGGGCAGAAGATCACCTTCCTTGACACGCCGGGCCATGCCGCGTTTACCGCGATGCGCGCACGTGGTGCCAAGGTTACTGACATTGTTGTGCTGGTGGTGGCCGCCGATGACGGCGTGATGCCGCAAACCATCGAAGCCATCAATCATGCGCGCGCTGCGAATGTGCCGATGATTGTGGCGATCAACAAGATCGACAAACCCTCGGCCAATGCGACGCGGGTGAAGACCGAATTGTTGCAGCATGAAATCCAGGTCGAAGAGATGGGCGGCGAAACGCTGGCCATCGAAGTGTCGGCCACCAAGGGCACCGGGCTGGACAAGCTCGAAGAAGCCATTCTGCTGCAGGCCGAATTGCTCGACATGACGGCCAATCCGGATCGCAGCGCCGAAGGCGCGGTGATTGAAGCCAAGCTGGACAAGGGCCGCGGCCCACTGGCGACCGCACTGATTGCACGCGGCACATTGCATGTCGGTGACATTGTCGTCGCTGGCAGCGAATGGGGCAAAGTGCGCGCGCTGATCAATGATCGCGGCGAAAATGTTGAAAGCGCTGGCCCGTCTGTGCCGGTCGAGGTGCTGGGCCTTTCGGGTGCGCCCGAAGCGGGCGACGACATTGTGGTTGTCGAATCCGAAGGCCGTGCGCGCG
The DNA here is from genome assembly GCA_040255365.1 of Hyphomicrobiales bacterium. Lineage (GTDB taxonomy): Bacteria > Pseudomonadota > Alphaproteobacteria > Micropepsales > Micropepsaceae > Rhizomicrobium. The sequence goes on along the minus strand of JBDZUY010000012.1, from coordinate 68,412 downwards.
AAGTTACCGAATATCGTGAGCGTCTGCGCCGCGATTCCAAATCTGCCGTGTCTTCACGGCCGACTTTGGATCAATTGCTGAAAAATCAGCAGGACGGCGAAAAGCGGTTGCTGCCGCTGGTTATCAAGGCCGATGTGCAAGGCTCTGCCGAAGCCATTCAGGGCGCGCTGTTGAAAATGGGCACCGACGAAGTGGCCGCGCAAATTTTGCAAGCCGGCGTTGGCGGCATTACCGAAAGCGATGTCATTCTGGCGCAAGCATCCGGGGCCGGGATCATCGGCTTTAATGTGCGCGCCAATGCACAGGCCCGTGATCGTGCGCGCCGCGATGGTGTGGACATCCGCTATTACAACATCATCTACAATGTCGTGGATGATGTGAAAGCGGTGCTCTCTGGTTTGCTGGCGCCGGAAATTCGCGAAAAATTCCTCGGCAATGCCGAAATTCTCGAAGTCTTTTCCATCTCCAAGGTGGGCAAGGTTGCCGGTTGCAAAGTCACCGAGGGCGTGGTGCGGCGCGGCGCGAAAGTGCGCCTGATCCGCGATCATGTTGTGATTCACGAAGGCGATCTGTCCACCCTGAAGCGCTTCAAGGACGAAGTGAAAGAGGTGCAGTCCGGTCAGGAATGCGGCATGGGCTTTGCCAATTATCAGGACATGCAAAAGGGCGACGTCATCGAGTGCTACGAGGTTGAGACGATCAAGCGCGAACTTTGATTTTCGCGTCCGTCTTTCTTTGCGCATGTTTGAACTGGTGATTCATGGCTCCGGCACCTAACGGCACAGCGCCCTATTCGCTGCCATTGCAACAGCAATTGCGCAATGTTGATGCCGCGTTGCGCAGCGGCGATACGGCCACGGCCGCGCGGCTTGCCAATGACGCAGTGACGGCTGGCGCCACGCACATCAATCTGTTGGTGCTGGCAGGCTATCATCAGATCAGTCTGGGTGCGTTTAACCGCGCCGCCGAACTGGGCGAAGCGGCACGCGAAGAAAATCCGCGCAGCACCGATGTTTTGCATTTGTTGGGACAGGCTTATGCAAGGCTGAACCGGCCGCATGATGCCTTGCGCGCCTATGAAGCGGCGTTGCGGCAAACGCCCGCCGTTGCAGCATTGCATTTCGGCAAGGCACGGGCGCTGGAAGATATGGGCGAGATCGTGCGCGCGGCCCGCGAATTTGAACGCACGCTTGACCTTGAACCGGCGCATGGCGATGCGCTTTCGCGGCTCAGCTTTTTGCTGGCACAGCGCCGCGAGGGCGAAAAGGCGCGCGGCTTTGCAGACCGCGCGCTGCGCATCAATCCGCGTGCTGTGGTGGCGCATCTGGCAATCGCGCTGTGTGATGTTGATGATGGCGCGTTTCAACCCGCGCTCGACCGGCTTGCCCCGCTTGCCAATGATGCGGGGATCAGCGGTGTCAATGCTGTGCTGGTGCGCGGTTTGATGGGCGATGCGTTTGATGGTCTGGCGCAGCACAAAAATGCGTTTACCGCTTACACCGCATCCAACAACGCACAGATCGCGCTCTATCGGCCGATGATAGAGGTGCCCGGCGTTGAACGGGCTGCGCAACGCGTGGCGCGGTTGCGTGATTATTTTCAAAACGCGCCAGCAGAACAATGGACCGTGCAACCGGACAGCGCCACCGATGCGGTGGAGACTCATGTGTTTCTGGTCGGCTTTCCGCGCTCTGGCACGACCTTGCTGGAAAATGCGCTGGCGTCACACGGTGATGTCCAGGCGCTGGAAGAACGGCAAACCCTGGACGACGGCGAACAGGAATTCATCGCGCCGCCGGATGGTCTGGACCGGCTGGCCTGCGCTGATGCGGCGACACTGGAAAAATATCGCAAGGCCTATTGGAAACGCGTCGCCGCCGAAACACAGATGCCCAAGCGTAAAGTGTTTGTAGACAAACTGCCCTTGAACAGCGTGTTGCTGCCGCTGATCGCCAAATTGTTTCCGCGCGCCAAAATCATTTTCGCGCTGCGCGACCCGCGCGATGTTGTGCTGAGCTGTTTTCGCCGCCGCTTTGAAATGAATGCGCAGATGTATGAATTTCTGACGCTGAAAGACACGGCGGGCTATTACGATGCGGTGATGGGCCTTTGTGATCTTTATCGCGCAAAACTTGGCCTGCCCATGTTCGACGCGGTGTATGAACGCATGGTCGCTGATTTTGAGGGCGAGTTGCGCAGGCTCTGCGATTTTCTGGGCATCGCTTTTGATCCGGCGATGCTGAATTTTTCCGAACGCGCCAAAAATATTGCCACCCCCAGTGCAGGCCAGGTCGCGCGCGGGCTTTACACACACGGTGCGGGCCAATGGCGCGCCTATACCAAACAATTGGACCCTGTCATGCCGCAGCTTGCGCCCTGGATTGCGCGCTATGGCATGGCGGACATTCCGGAGTAAGGACTATGCCCCGTCAACGCCATGCCGGCAAAAGCCGCGGCCCAACCCAGCGCCAATTGCGCGTCGGTGAATCCTTGCGTCATGCCCTGTCAGAAATTCTGGCGCGCGGCGATGTGCGCGATGCTGATCTTGCCGGTGTTTCGGTGACGATCACGCAAATCAAACCGTCGCCCGACATGCGTCACGCCACCGTGTTTTGCGAACCGCTTGGCGGCAAGAATGCGGCGGGCGTAATTGCGGCGTTGAACCGGCATCGCGGATTCTTGCGCGGGCAGATGGGCAAGATGATCACGATGAAATTCACGCCTGATCTGCGCTTTGTCGAAGATGATTCTTTTGCCGAGGCGGAAAAGATCGAGAATTTGCTGAAATCGTCCAGGGTCGCGCGCGACCTTGTGCAGGATGATGGCAATGAATTAGGCCCTGATGAATTAGGCCCCGGCGAATTAGGCCCCGATGAATTAGGTCATGACGATGGGCCGTAAGAAAAAGGGTGATGCCGTTCATGGCTGGGTGATT
>JBDZUY010000012.1:61782-65377 GCA_040255365.1 Hyphomicrobiales bacterium | reverse complement strand
GGTCATGACGATGGGCCGTAAGAAAAAGGGTGATGCCGTTCATGGCTGGGTGATTATCGACAAGCCGAGTGGCGTCACCTCGACCCAGGTGGTCGGCAAGGTCAAACGCATCTTCAACGCGCAAAAAGCTGGCCATGCCGGCACCTTGGACCCGCTGGCCACGGGCGTTCTGGCCATTGCGCTGGGCGAGGCGACCAAAACCGTGCCCTTCGCGATGGATGCCGAGAAGGTTTACCGCTTCACCGCCCATTGGGGCGAGGCGCGCGACACCGACGACAGCGAAGGCAAAATCACCGCAACGTCTGATGTGCGCCCCACCCGCGCGCAGATCGAGGCCGCGCTGCCTCGTTTCACAGGCGAAATAGAACAGGTTCCACCTGTCTATTCGGCCATCAAGGTGGGCGGCGAACGCAGCTATGATCTGGCCCGCGATGGTGAAAATGTGGTTCTGGCCCCGCGCACCATCGAAATTCACGCGGCGCGGCTTCTGGATATGCCCGATGAGAACCATGCGGTCTTTGAAATCCGCTGCGGCAAGGGGTCTTATGTGCGTGCCTGGGTGCGCGATCTGGCACAGGCTTTGGGCACTTATGGCCATGTCTGCCAGCTCCGGCGCATTTCTATTGGCGGATTTGACGAAAAAGACGCTATTGGGCTGGATCAGCTGGGCTCTTTTATGCATAGTCCCGCCACTTTTGAGCACCTGAGGCCCATTTCAACCGCGCTGGACGGCATCCCGGCGCTGGCTGTTAGTGGGCCAGATGCGGTTCGTCTGCGCAGCGGCAATCCGATTTTGATGCGGGTGAATTTGTTCTCGCGCATCACCGATTGTGTCGGCGAAGACGGCGATCTTCAGGGGCTCACGGTCTATCTGTCGACCGGCGATGGCGAGCCAATTGCGCTTGCCGAACTCGCCGGTGGAGAGCTCAGGCCGTTTCGTGTTTTCAACTTTGGATGACCGGGATAACAAAGACATGTCTATTACGCCTGAACGCAAACAAGAATTGATGAATGAATATGGTGCGAAGGCCGGTGATACCGGTTCGCCAGAAGTACAGGTGGCGGTGCTGAGCGAACGCATCACCAACCTGACCGAACATTTCAAAACACACGCCAAAGACAATCATTCGCGCCGCGGCCTGATCAAAATGGTGTCGCAGCGCCGGCGTCTGCTCGATTACATCAAATCCAATGATGTGAAGCGTTACGAAACGCTGATCGGGCGTCTTGGCCTGCGCCGCTGAGCGGGACCTCGCGCGGGCTGGGGCGCGTTTTTGCGCAACGTCTCTTCGTTATGCGTAAAGGTTTGAAATTGCGTGCGGTGCCGCAAATGTGCGGCGCCGCGCGTCATGCTTTTTCGGAAGGGTCCGCAAAAAGCAAACGGCTGCAAATGGCCGCGCAAATATTGGGATGAGCCCGAACACATTGCGCGCGCGATAGGCCGAATACAAGAAACCTGCCGCAATCCGGCGGCGGGAAGGAAGGACGAAACAATGTTTACAATCTCTCGTGAAGAAATCGAATGGGCCGGGCGCACGCTCACCCTCGAAACCGGCCGCGTTGCACGCCAGGCCGATGGCGCCGTTTTGGCGACCTATGGCGAAACCATTGTGCTGGCCACCGCTGTGGGCGCACGCACGCCGAAACCGGGAATCGATTTCTTCCCGCTGACCGTCAATTACCAGGAACGCTATTATGCCGCCGGTAAAATTCCGGGCGGTTATTTCAAGCGTGAACGCGCGCCGACCGAACGCGAAACTTTGATCTCGCGTCTGATCGACCGCCCCATCCGCCCGCTTTTTGCGGACGGCTACAAAAATGAAACCCAAGTTGTTGTGCAGGTTCTGAGCCACGATCTGGAAAACGATCCCGATGTGCTGGCGATGGTTGCCGCCTCTGCTGCGCTGACGCTTTCGGGCATTCCCTTCATGGGTCCGATTGGTGCGGCGCGCGTTGGATATATCGACGGCGCCTACAAGGTGAACCCGTTGATCGACGAAATGGCGGACAGCAAGCTCGACCTGATGGTCGCGGGCACCGCCGACGCCGTGTTGATGGTGGAATCCGAAGCCGAAGAGCTGGACGAAGATGTGATGCTCGGCGCGGTGATGGAAGGTCACCGGGCGATGAAGCCGGTGCTGGATGCGATCATCCGTCTGGCCGAAAAAGCCGCAAAAGAACCGCGCGAAATTCCGGTCAATGAATATGCCAGCTATGCTGGCAAGGTGAAGGAACTGGCCGAAGCCGGTTTCCGCGATGCCTATAAAATTGCGGCCAAGGCCGAACGCCAGGACGCCGTCGCCGCCGTGAAAAAAGCGGTGAAGGACGAACTGGTTGGCACCGAAGAGGGCAAACTGCCCGAAAATGTTGTTGGCGCTTTGCTGAAAAGCGTTGAAGCCGATGTGATGCGCTTTTCGGTTCTCGATAGCGGCATCCGCATTGATGGCCGTGATCTGAAAACCGTGCGTCCCATCGTGGCCGAAGTCGGCGCCTTACCGCGCGCCCACGGTTCGGCGCTGTTCACGCGTGGTGAAACGCAAGCCCTCGTTGTGACCACGCTTGGCACCGGCGAAGACGAACAATTCGTTGATAGCCTGGTTGGCACACAGAAACAGCATTTCATGCTGCATTATAATTTCCCGCCCTATTCGGTGGGCGAAACGGGCCGCATGGGCTCGCCGGGCCGCCGCGAAATCGGCCATGGCAAGCTGGCATGGCGCGCCATTCATCCGATGCTGCCAGCAAAAGATGAGTTCCCCTATACGTTGCGCGTTGTGTCCGAAATCACCGAATCCAATGGCTCGTCGTCGATGGCAACGGTGTGCGGTGCCTCGCTCGCGCTGATGGATGCGGGCGTGCCGATCAAAAAGCCGGTCGCCGGTATCGCGATGGGTCTGATTTTGGAAGGCGAACGGTTTGCCGTGTTGTCCGACATTCTGGGCGACGAAGATCACCTCGGCGATATGGATTTCAAGGTTGCCGGAACCGAAGGCGGCGTCACATCCTTGCAGATGGACATCAAGATCGCGGGCATCACCGAAGAGATCATGAAAGTCGCGCTGGATCAGGCCAAGGGTGGGCGCATGCACATTCTGGGCGAGATGAGCAAGGCGATTGATCACAGCCGCGAACAGCTTGGCGAATATGCACCGCGCATCGAAGTCATCAAGATTCCGGTCGACAAGATCCGCGACGTGATCGGCACCGGCGGCAAAGTGATCCGCGAGATCGTCGAAAAGACGGGCGCGAAAATCAATGTCGAAGATGATGGCACGGTGAAAGTGGCATCCGCCGATGGCGCCTCCATCGAAGCCGCGCTGAAATGGATCAAGGGGCTGACGGCCGAACCCGAAGTGGGTCAGATCTATGATGGCAAAGTTGTGAAGGTGATGGATTTCGGTGCCTTCGTGAACTTCTTTGGGCCCAAGGATGGTCTGGTTCACATTTCCGAACTGGCGGCGCAGCGCGTCGGCAAAACATCTGATGTCGTTAGCGAAGGTCAGGCCGTGAAGGTCAAGCTTCTGGGCTTTGATGATCGCGGCAAGGTGCGCCTGTCGATGAAACAGGTCGATCAGGCAACTGGCGAAGACATCTC
>JBDZUY010000012.1:36961-61682 GCA_040255365.1 Hyphomicrobiales bacterium | reverse complement strand
GCAAGGTGCGCCTGTCGATGAAACAGGTCGATCAGGCAACTGGCGAAGACATCTCTCACAAAAAGCCAGAAGGCGAATAAGCGGGTTATCCCGTACGCCATTTGGAAGGCTATGCATCAACCGCTCGCGAGGCTTTGTCTTGCGGGCGGTTTTTGTTTTAGGCTGATGCGAGGGGGCGCACGCCATGAACATTGAATTTCTGTTCGCACACGGCCACACCGCATTTGATGTTGCGCTGGTTTTGTTTGCGCTTCTTGTGATGCCGCTGCTTGCTGTGTCAGCGGGCATGCGGTTGCGCAAAAAACCGCTGACACAACACAGCCTGATCCGCCGTTACTGGCAAACGATTGTGCGCGGCTGGGTTGTGGTGCTTGTCCTGCTGGGCGGTTGGCATTTTTACGGGCGTGATTTTTCGGCGCTGGGGCTGGACTGGCCCATCGGTTTTTGGGGGCAGGTGGGGTTTGCCTTTGTTGGCATTGCCGTGCTGGCCGCTGTGGTGCAATTGCTGCGTCTGCCCAAAACGCTGAAGCCCGAGGATTCTGCGCGCTACGAAAAGGCGCTGGCCGAGGTCAAGATCGCACCGCGCAATACACGCCAGCTTTGGGTCTTTCTTCTTGTCGCGATAACGGCCGGCATCTGGGAAGAGCTTTTGTATCGCGGTTTTCTGATCTGGTTTTTAACGCCCTATATCGGGCTCATCGGCGCGGTTGCGCTGTCATCCATCATGTTTGGTATCGCCCATGTCTATCAAAGCGCGTTTGCGATTGTACGCACAGCACTGATCGGATTGGTCCTTGCCATCGCCTATGTCGCCAGCGGCAGTTTGTGGTGGGTCATGGCAATGCACGCATTGATCGATGTGTTTGGCGGTCTGCTTGCCTGGCGTGTTGGCGCAATTCAGCGCAGCGCCGCAGATGCACAAGCACCGGCTTAGGCTTTGCGAAAAACGGCGATGCGCAGATGCGATAGCGCGCGATGAATCTGACAATATGCTTGACAGGCTTGGTTAATATCCATTCATCGTACTTGTGAAGCGGTGCACCGCTCGCTACCTTTGCACCATGCCGCACGGGGGCTAACCCCCGGCAACAAGGCGTTGGGGTATGGTGGGGTTATGAACGCGTTAGCAACCGCATTTCGCTTTTTCAGTCTGGTTCTGATTGTCATCGCGCTGATGCTTCTTGGTGCCGATGTGGTGACAAGTCTGGATCGCGGCGGACAGATTACCGTGCGCTCGATTGATCAGGTCTGGGCGCTGATCGATGCCGGTTCCATTGGTGCGTTCAAGGATTGGGCGCAAGCCGCGCTACCATCGCCGCTGCCGGATGCGGTTTATTCCATATTGGCGCTGCCCGGCTGGGCGGTGTTTGGCGTCATCGGCGTATTGCTGGCGTTCCTGTTTGGCCGCCGCCACACCGAGGGTTGAGAACGCTTACCGGTTCTTGCCCGGCGTCCACAAAATATCGCCGCTGTCTTTGGCATTGGCATACCGGCTGGCGACAAACAGATGATCCGATAGCCGGTTGATATATTGCATCGCCGCTGTGCTGACCGGCTCGGCCGCTGCCAGTTCCGTCATCAAGCGTTCGGCGCGCCGGCAAATCGCGCGTGCCAGATGCAAATGCGCCGCGGCATGGGTGCCGCCCGGCAGGACAAAGGATTTCAGCTCCGGCAAATCAGCATTCATGGAATCGATTTCCGCTTCCAGCCGCAGAACCTGCGCCTCCACAATGCGCAAGGCACCTTCGCCGCGCCGCCCGTTTTCGGGCACGCACAGATCAGCCCCCAGATCGAACAGATCGTTTTGAATGCGCGCCAGCATGGGCGCGACATCGCGGTCGGCATGCAGCCGGGCAATGCCGATGGCGGCGTTGGTTTCGTCCACCGTGCCATAGGCGGAAATACGCAGCGCGTGTTTGGGCAGGCGCTTGCCATCGCCCAAAGCGGTTTCGCCCTTGTCGCCGGATTTTGTGTAGATGCGATTGAGTGTGACCATGGCGCAATCCTAGCCTTGGATAGCGCGCGGCAAAAGCCCGGCGCAGCGCCGCATCACCCATGGAAATCGCAAGGCCCGCTTGACAGCGTGACGCTGCCTTCCCATCTGGTCTTATATCCCCGGAAAAGTGAGGTTATGACGGCGTGTTCGCGGTTTGCGATAGAGCCCGCGCCGACTATGATCCGCTTTGTTCCCCAATCTCAGGACTTGCCCATGGAAACCGCCAAATCACCCGCCCAATCCCCGGCCGACGCGCCCGAAATCATCGAGGTCGATGAAACCCGCGTGAAATGCGATGGCGGCGGGCTGGCGCTGGGCCATCCGCGCGTCTTCCTGGAAATGGGCGATGAACGCTCTGTCGAATGCCCCTATTGCGACCGCCGCTTTGTGCTGCGCGCGGGGGCACACGCGCATTGAGCAAAGCCGCTTCGACCTGCCCCGTCAAAAAGGGCGATCATGTCTATCTGATTGATGGCTCTGGCTATCTGTTTCGCGCCTATCACGCGTTGCCACCGCTCAGCCGCAAATCCGATGGGCTGCCGACGGGCGCGGTGTCCGGCTTCTGCAACATGTTGTGGAAGCTTTTGGAGGATACCAAGGCGGGCGATGCGCCCACCCATCTGGCGGTCATTTTCGATGCCGGGCGGTTCACATTCCGCAACGACATCTATCCCGAATACAAGGCGAACCGCGACGAGCCGCCCGAAGATCTGGTGCCGCAATTTCCGTTGGTGCGTGAGGCGACGCGCGCCTTTGGTGTGCCAGCAATAGAGCTGGTCAATTACGAGGCCGATGATCTGATCGCCACCTATACGCGATTGGCGCGCGAGGCGGGTGCGCGCGTCACCATTGTCTCGTCGGACAAGGATTTGATGCAGCTTGTCGATGATGGCGTTGTCGAGCTTCTGGACACAATGAAGAACCGGCGCATTGACGATGCCGGTGTGATGGAAAAATTTGGTGTGCCGCCAAACAGGGTGGTGGATGTGCAGGCGCTGGCCGGTGATTCCACCGACAATATTCCCGGTGTGCGCGGCATTGGCGTAAAGACGGCGGCCGAACTGATCAATACCTATGGCGATCTGGAAACATTGCTGGCGCGCGCGGGCGAAATCAAACAGCCCAAGCGCCGCGAAAGCCTGATCGAACAGGCCGATAATGCGCGCATGTCGCTAAGGCTGGTGACGTTGGACCGCAATGTGCCCGCGCCCGAACCTTTGGATGTGATGGGCACATGCGAGCCGGATGCCATCGCGCTGATCGGGTTTTTCAAGGCAATGGAGTTCAATTCGCTGGCGCGCCGCGCCGCCTCGCATTACGGCGTTGATGACCCGGACGCGATTGAGGCGGCGGCTGATCCCGCGCTTGCCTCTGGCGCAAAAAATGGCGACGCAGCCAAAAAGCGTCTGGTGAATGGCAAGAGCAATGGCAAGACCAAAGCCAAAGCGCCAGACAGCGTTGCAGGACCACGCGAGGGCGCGCCCGGCGCGGTGATGGACAAGGGCGCGTTGTTAAAGCCCGTCGATCATTCGCGATACGAAACCGTTACGAGCGTTAAAGCGCTGAACGATTGGGTGGCGCGGGCTGAGGCTGCGGGCATTGTGTGCGTGGATACCGAAACCACTTCGCTCGATGCGATGCAGGCGCAGCTTTGCGGTGTGTCACTGTCGGTGACGCCGGGGGATGCGTGTTACATCCCCTGCGGTCATACGGCCGGTGATGGTTTGCAGTTTGATGGTGACGGCAAGATTGATCAGCTCGATGAAAAAACTGTTCTGGCCGCGCTGAAGCCGCTTTTGGAAAATCCTGCGGTTCTGAAAATCGCGCAGAATGTGAAATATGATTTTCTGATATTTGCCCAGCGCGACATTCGCATTGCGCCGTTCGATGACACGATGCTGATTTCTTATGTGCTGGCCGCTGGCGCGCATGGTCATGGCATGGATGAATTGGCTGACCTGCATCTTGGTCACACACCGATTCCGTTTTCCGAAGTCGCGGGCAAGGGCAAAGACAAAATTACGTTTGACCGTGTGCCGCTGGCCGAGGCGACGCGCTATGCCGCCGAAGATGCCGATGTCACGTTGCGCCTGCACGCGCTGCTGAAACCGCAGCTTGTCGCGGATGGCAAAGTCACGGTTTACGAAACCCTGGAACGTCCGCTGGTGCCGGTGTTGTGCGATATGGAGCGAGCGGGCATCGCGGTGGATCGCGCAGTTCTGTCCAAACTCTCCAATGATTTTGCCAAGGATATGGCGAAGCTGGAAAAACAGATTCACAAGCTGGCGGGTGAGAGTTTCAACATTGCCTCGCCCAAACAGCTTGGCGAAATCCTGTTTGAAAAATTTTCGCTGGCGGGTGGCAAGAAAACCAAAACCGGGGCCTGGTCCACCGATGTGGGCGTACTGGAAGAATTGGCGGCACAGGGCCACGAAATCGCGCAACAGGTTTTGCAATGGCGTCAGCTTGCCAAATTGCGCGGCACCTATACCGATGCGCTGCCCGATCATATCGACCCGCAAACCGGCCGCGTGCATACATCCTTTGCGATGGCGTCCACATCCACCGGGCGGCTGGCCTCCACCGATCCCAATTTGCAGAACATCCCGATCCGCACCGAAGAGGGGCGGCGTATCCGTTCGGCCTTTGTGGCGGAAAAAGGCAATCTGCTGATCAGTGCCGATTACAGCCAGATCGAACTGCGGCTTCTGGCGCATATCGCTGATATACCGGAATTGAAAAAAGCCTTTGCAGATGGGCTCGACATTCACGCGATGACAGCGTCGGAGATTTTTGGTGTGCCGGTCAAAGATATGCCGGGTGAAATTCGCCGCCGTGCGAAAGCGATCAATTTCGGCATTGTCTATGGCATTTCCGCGTTCGGTCTGGCCAACCAGTTGGGCATCGGGCGCAGCGAGGCCGACGAGTACATCAAAAAATATTTTCAGCGCTTTCCCGGCATCCGCGATTACATGGAAGAGACAAAGGCGTTTGCCCGTGAACATGGCTTTGTTGAAACGCTGTTCGGGCGGCGCATCCATATTCGCGAAATCAATTCCAAGATTCCGGGCCTGCGCGGCGGGGCCGAACGCGCCGCAATCAACGCACCGATTCAGGGCGCGGCCGCCGATGTGATCCGCCGTGCGATGATCCGTGTTCCGGGTGCTTTGTCGCACAAAAAGTTGAAGGCGCGCATGCTTTTGCAAGTGCATGACGAGCTTGTTTTTGAAGCGCCTGAGAAGGAAGCGGACGCAACGGCAAAGGCGGTGGTGGCGGTGATGGAAAAGGCCGCACTTCCCGCCGTGCAACTTTCGGTGCCGTTAACGGTGGAGGCGCGCGCCGCTGCCAATTGGGACGAAGCGCATTGATCGTAACCGCCGTCAGCGCGAGTGCCGTCCACAATATGCGAAAACCCGTACAGAATTCTATACAGCTTATTGCCGGGCTGGGTGTGCAAGGCGATGCGCATTGCGGCACGACGGTAAAACACCGCTCGCGCGTGGCGCGCGACCCCACCGCGCCGAATTTGCGGCAAGTTCATCTGGTCCACTGCGAACTGCATGACGAATTGCGTGCTGCGGGCTTTGACATCAAGCCCGGCGACATGGGCGAGAACATCACAACGCGCGGGATTGATTTGCTTGGCCTGCCGCAGGGCACGCAACTTGCCATTGGCAAGACTTGCGTCATCGACGTGACGGGTTTGCGCAATCCCTGCATGCAGCTTGATGATTTGGCGCATGGTTTGATGGCGGCGACGCTGGACCGCGACAGCGAGGGGCGGCTGATCCGCAAGGCGGGCATCATGGCGGTGGTGCGGCGCGGCGGTGTTGTGACGGCTGGCGATGCAATCACCATCACATTGCCGGTTGGTGAAGCGCGCGCGCTTCAGCCGGTTTAGCCGTCTTTTTTCTTGGCGGGTTTGGGGCGTGATGCCGGTGCCGCGCCGCCGCGATATTCGAAGCTGATGAAATAGACCTTTTCGCCCTGCCCGTGTTTGGCAGTTTTCAGCAAATCCACCACACCGGCAAAGCCCGATGCGCGCGCCATCTTTGGCGTGATGTCATCAAGCGTGATCTCGCGCATCGCGGTGACATGAACGTGCCCACCGCCCAGTGCGTAATTGCCGCCGAGTTTGACCTGGGGCCGCTGCCAGATGCGGATACTCGTCGTGATCTCGCCGCGTATGATGGGTTCGCGAAGGCGTTTGGTGAATTTCATGCGGCTAGATTAAAGCGCAATCCGCAAAAAGTGGAAACCGGCTTTTCCGTTAGATTGCGCGACAAACAAAGACTCCGGTGCGAGGCCGAAGCTATGCCTAGGCTGCGATATTCTTCAGGCCGGTTTCCGATGTAATGCCGGCTCTTTCCAGCGTGATGATCAATTCGGTCATCGCTGTGTCGGGTGTTTGCGGCGCGGCATCGCCCTTGATCTTTTTCAAATGTGCGGTGTAGCCGGTCAAAAATCCCGGCGTGGCAAGCTGACGAACCACGACATCGCGGGCGCGCTGGGAAAGTGCGCCATCGGTTAACGACCCTGTGGTGCACAGCCGCAAAACGGCAATGGCTTTGTCCACATGGCTGGTCTGGCGCGTTTCAATGCTTTCAAGAAACTTGCTGCGGGTTTCCAGCTCGCTGGCAATATCATCCAGAGTTTCGCAAAGTTCGCGTTTCTCGGTGTCCTGAAAACCGGCGCGCTTCACACGAGCCTGCAATTCGGCAAGGCGTTGAAGGCGCGACAGAACAGGCGTCTTGGCAAACAGGAAATGCTGTTCGAATGCGCTGCCCGTAATGATGGGCTGGATAAAGGCAGCCAGATGGCGCTTGTTCTCGATGCCGATAATGTTTTCCTCGACAATGAGAAGATGGTCAATCTTGGCATCGGGATCGGAAACATTGCTCAAGAAAGTGCTGATGGATTCATGGGTGACAAGCCGTTTTGAGCGCAAGGTGAAGGCGGCAATCAGATCTTCATGGCTGAGATATTTGCCTTGGCCCAGCACCAGCTTGTTGGCGATGGCGCGCAACATTTTCAGTTCATCGACCAGTGAATCCGGACAAAGCCGTTTGACGCTTTTCAACTCGGCCATGATGCGGCTGGCGATGGCGGTGCGCGCATCGGCCATTTCGTCGGCGGCAAAATGTTTGGCCAGTGCAGAAAGGCCTGCGCCGCTTTTGGCATTTTCCTCAGGTGTTTTGCCCAAGAAGAGTTGAACCAAATTCATCATCGCGTCGCCAAGATTGTCGGTCTGCCCGATCATTTCATGCAGGGCTGCCGCACCGTTCAAAATTTCGGAAACCATCGCATCGGCGGATTTCAGCAGCAGCGCCTGAGCGGCGTCTGCCTTCATGCCTTGCGCCTCCTTGATCAGGGCCAGCAGGCGCAACAGCTTTTCATCCCAGCCCTTGGCATCGCTCAGATGTTTGGCAATCGCGCCGTTGAGGATATAGGCACCGTCGGATTCGCTCGCGAGTTTGCGCGCGAGTTTGGCAAACCCGCCTGCCGTGACGTGCGGAAAATATCCGCGCTTCTCATCGCGATAAATGCGTTGAATAGCTTTCGTCGTCAGATCGTTCAACGATTTGATAATTTGCTGAACCGGCGTGGTTGTGGAGGACGCCTGTGCCACTGCAATTTTTTGTACCGCGTGCTGATAGACCGTGCCGGTTGCTTCGAGTTTCTCCAGCGCGTCGGCGCGATGAATGAGCTCCGTGATGGTCAATTTTTGCCGGGCCAGAAATTCGGCCAAAAGGCGCGCAAGCGTTGCGCGCGCGTGGTAGGAATAAAGATCGTCCGGTTTGAAACAGGGCAGCGCATGCGGCACGTCCTCGGCCGCTGGCTCCACCTTCATCTGGTTGTGGCCGTCTTCAAAAATCTTCAGGGTCAGATAATCGCCCGTGTCGCAATCATAGGTTTCTTTCACCACTTTTACGCCGGTGGCCTCGCCCTCTTTCATCAGGGCTTCGGCCATGCGCATGGCACCGTCGCGATTGCCGCTGACGTCATGCATCGTCCAGCCGCCTTTGGCACCCTGGCGTTTGAAGACTTCAAAGTGGATTTCCCGTGCCATGATCCGCCCGCATGTTTGCCCACGAACTATTGCGGATAGCGGCTTAAACCGAAGTAAAGATGGCCAATTCATAACGGGCATGCTGCCCGCTGTGGTTGAGGGTTAGCCGGTGATGGTCGGGTTTTTCCCGCATAGCGCGCACGCTGGATCACGGCGGAAGCGCACGGTACGGAACATGGTGCCCAGCGCCTCATAGATCAAAAGGCGTCCGGCCATGCTTTCACCAATGCTGGTGATCTCCTTGATCACTTCCAGTGCTTGCAAGGTGCCCATGACGCCTGCGGCCGCACCCAACACGCCGGCCTCGGTGCAGGATGGCACGCTGCCCGCTGGCGGCGGTTCAGGAAACAGGCAGCGATAGCAAGGGTGATCGGCCGCGTCGTCATACGCCTTGTAGGTTGAAAGCTGGCCATCGAACTCGGTAACAGCGGCGGAAACCAGAATGCGCTTTTCGAAATAGCAGGCATCGTTGAGCAAAAACCGCGTTTCAAAATTGTCAGTGCCGTCGGCGATGATGTCGTATCCGGCAACGAGCGCGCGCACATTTTCAACAGTCAGTCTTTCATCATGGCGCACAAGACACACATGCGGGTTAAGGGCCGCAGCGCTGCGCGCCGCCGATTCCGTTTTTGCCCGGCCCACATCTTCACTGCGATGGGCGATCTGGCGTTGCAGGTTGGAAAGGCTGACATGATCGAAATCGGCAATGCCAATGGTGCCGATACCGGCCGCCGCCAGATAGAGGATCACCGGACTGCCCAGCCCACCGGCCCCGACCACCAGAACCCTGGCGGCTTTCAGCTTGGCCTGGCCCGCGCCGCCCACCTGGCGCAGCACAATATGGCGGGCATAACGTTCCAGCTCTTCATCGCAAAGCGCCATGGTTCCTCGCGCATCATCTGCAAAGGTTGGGGCAGGATAGCAAAAAGATAATGCGCCCCGCTCATAGCGCGATTGCCCCTGTCTCGCCAGCCACCCGCCAGCCGGGCTGGCCATCACGGCTGACGCACTGTTTTGGGCCGCTGTGGCAACAGGGCGCGGTTAACGCAGAAATCCTAACCCAATGGATTGCTTATGTTTTATGTGAACTATCCCGAACACCGGATTGCAGCGGAGGGCTGGGCGGGACTATTGTGCGGCTTCGACAACACGCTGGCGGGATGGGGCCGTGGCGCCTTTGGCAAAGACCGGCAAGCACTCACGACTTTAAGACTTAGGAGCAATCATGTCTGATGGGCGGCCAAGCGCCTTTGGCCTTGAACAACACGGTTTTCGCAACCTCAAAGCGGTCAATTGGAATTTGTCTGCACCAGACCTTTATGAACGCGCCATTGCGCGCGGCGAAGGGCATGTGGCGAAGAACGGCCCGCTGGTCGTTCTGACAGGGCAACACACCGGCCGCTCTGCCAACGACAAATTCATCGTCAAGGATGACGCCAGCAAAGACACAGTTTGGTGGGACAACAACAAGGCGATCAGCCCGGCGCAATTCGACGCGCTGTTTGACGCGATGATGGCCTATGCACAGGGCCGCGAATTGTTCGCAAAGGATTTGTTCGGCGGCGCCGATCTGACCCATCGTGTTTCGGTGCGCATCATCACCGAATTCGCATGGCACTCGCTGTTTGTGAATCAGCTATTGATCCGCCCGACGGCAGACGAACTCAAGGGCTTTGATCCCGAATTTACAGTCATTGATCTGCCGGGTTTTCAGGCCGACCCGAAAACGCATGGCTGTGTCAGCGGCACCGTGGTCGCGGTGAACTTCACCAAGAAGATCGTCCTCATTGGCGGCACATCCTATGCCGGTGAGATGAAAAAATCGGTCTTCACGATTTTGAATTATTTGCTGCCGCCCAAGCGCATCATGCCGATGCATTGCTCGGCCAATGTGGGCAAGGATGGAAAATCGGCGATTTTCTTTGGCCTTTCCGGCACCGGCAAAACGACATTGTCCGCCGATGCGTCGCGCACCTTGATTGGCGATGACGAACATGGCTGGGGCGAAAACGGCGTCTTCAATTTTGAAGGCGGCTGTTATGCCAAAGTCATCAAACTGTCAGCAGAAGCGGAGCCGGAAATCTATTCCACGACGCAGCGTTTTGGTACGGTGCTGGAAAATGTGGTGATCGATCCCAAAACACGCGAGCTGGATCTGAACGACAATCGCCACACTGAAAACACACGCGCCGCCTATCCCATCGATTACATTCCCAATGCCAGCGAGACGGGCCGCGCAGGCCAGCCGAAAAACGTCATCATGCTGACGGCTGATGCGTTTGGCGTGTTGCCGCCAATTTCCAAGCTGACGCCAAGCCAGGCGATGTATCACTTCCTGTCCGGGTTTACGTCCAAAGTGGCGGGCACGGAAAAGGGGCTTGGCAAGGAACCGCAGCCGACATTTTCCACCTGCTTCGGCGCACCGTTCATGCCGCGTCACCCATCGGAATATGGCAATCTGTTGCGTGATCTGATCGCGGAACAACAGGCCGATTGCTGGCTGGTCAATACCGGCTGGACCGGCGGTGCCTATGGCGTTGGCAATCGCATGCCGATCAAGGCAACGCGCGCATTGCTGGCCGCGGCACTTGATGGCTCGCTTGCGAAACAGGAAATGCGGATTGACCCGCATTTCAAATTCCGCGTGCCGGTTTCGGTTGCTGGTGTAGATTCAAAAATCCTGAACCCGCGCGACACCTGGGCTGATAAAGCAGCATATGATGCACAGGCCAAGAAACTGGTGGAAATGTTCCGCGAGAACTTCAAAGTGTTCGAGGCGCATGTGGGCCCGGATGTTTTGCAGGCTGCACCAGAATTGGCGCAAGCTGCCGAATAATTTTAGCACACACATCACATGCAAAAGGCCCGCGATATTTCGCGGGCCTTTTTGTTTGCATAACGAGCTTTGGTTTAACGCGCGCGGTAAACCCAGACGCGGGCCGGCGGAATGTTACGCCACACAAAGGCGGCGCGTGTCACGCTAAAGGCATCCGTTGCGGGCGTTGGCGGGGTCAGCCCGTATGAAAATTGTGCCAGGGGCGCGCCTTTGGGAAGGCGCGTAAGCCAGCTTTCCATCAATGCGCGTCGCTTGGGCGGCGTGAGATTGAGCAGCGGAATACCGGAAATGATGGCTGAGAATTGTGTGGCATCAGCACCCAATGTTGTATCGAGGTCAAAGGCATCTCCCTGAATCACATTCACGCCGGGGCAACGCGCGCGCACGGCTTTTGCAAAATCGGGATCGAACTCGATAGCGGTGATGATGGACGGTGCAAAGCCGCGCGCCAGAAGTGCCTGTGTGACGACGCCGGTGCCCGCGCCAAGTTCAAGGATGGAGGTTGCATCGGGCGGAATCTGGGCGGCAATCGCACGCGAAAGATCGGGACCGGATGGCGCGATGGCGCCAACGCCTTTGGGGCTGGCGATCAATCCGCGCAGAAAGCGGAACTCTTCGGAAAACAGATTTTCGGCCTTCGCGGACATGCGCTACTCCTGGGTCATTCCGCTCATTTGTAGCGGTCATTCTTGCACAAACTATGGCGCAGAGCGCGCCTTGCCCCGTTTTTCGACGATAAACATAGCCACACGGGCGGGCAAGCACGGGTTGCAAGCAGGCGGAGCCGGGTTGCCGCAGGGAGGCGCGCCGCGCGACAGAAAACTGCTCAGCGCAAATTGTGATGCGGCATTTTTGACGGTATCAACCGCGCAAAATGAGAGGCGCTTTGTGTGCGCATGCGCGTAAGATTGCCCGGAAGATTGGTAAAGGACACCACATGACAAAGCCCGATTCCGCCGCCGCTTTTCACGCCTTGCATCAGCCGGGCAATATTCTGGTGCTTGCCAATTGCTGGGACGCCGCCAGTGCAAGATTGGCTGAAGAAAGTGGTGCCAAGGCCATTGCCACGTCCAGCGCGTCACTGGCGTGGTGTCACGGATTCGCCGACGGGCAGGCTCTGCCGAAGGATGTTTTTCTGGCCGCCGTTCGCGAAATCATCGCGGCCGTTCGCATACCCGTTACGGTGGATAATGAAGCGGGCTTTTCCGACGACCCGGATGAGGTGGTGAAGTTTGTTGGCGCGTTGGGTGATGCGGGCGCGGTCGGCATCAATCTGGAAGACGGCAAACGGACGGTGGCGCTCCATGCCTCCAAGATTGCGGCGGTGAAGAAGGCCTTTGGCAAAGATATTTTCATCAATGCGCGCACGGATGTGTATTTGCAAAAGCTGGTGGCGGCGGACAAGGCGGTTGGCGAATCCGTTGCACGCGCGAAGACGTATGCCGATGCCGGTGCGGACGGTATTTTTGTTCCGGCGGTGATTGCGCTGGATGAGATCGCCCAAATCGCAAAGGCTGTTTCGCTGCCGCTGAACGTGTTGGCGTTGAAAGGTGTCGCGCCGGTTGCCGCGCTTAAAGATGCCGGTGTGCGCAGACTTAGCACAGGTGCCGGGCCGGGCCGGGCCGCCTATGGCGCGGCCTTTCGCGCGATGACGCAGTTGTATAGTGAAGGGCGCTATGATGCGATGTTTGCCGAGATGGAAGGGCTGGGCAATTTGAACGCGCTTTTGACGCGCAGCTGAAAGCTATGCCGTGCCGGCGTCACGGCCCCAGAAGTCTTTCAGCCGCGACAGAAACCCTTCGGCTTCGGGCTGATTGTCGGGCGCGCAGTCCTGCTCGAAATTGCGCAGCAATTCTTTTTGCTTTTTGGAGAGCTTCACCGGCGTTTCCACCGCGACCTCAACATACAGATCGCCGCCCATGCCGGAGCCACGCAACACCGGCATGCCCTTGCCGCGCAGGCGGAACTGACGGCCCGATTGCGTGCCTTCGGGAATTTTCACTTGTGCGCGCCCGCCATCCAATGTCGGCACATCTATGGTGCCGCCAAGCGCGGCTGTGACCATGCCAACCGGTGCGCGGCAATAAAGGTCGTGTCCATCGCGCTGAAAAATCGGATGCGGTGCAACCGACAGGAAAACATAGAGATCGCCCGCCGCGCCGCCATTCAGGCCCGCCTGGCCTTCGCCGGAAAGGCGGATGCGCGTGCCTTCTTCGACGCCGGGCGGAATTTCGATTTCCAGTGTGCGTTCCTTTTGCACCTGACCGGCACCGCTGCAGGTTGCGCACGGATTGCGAATGATCTTGCCATGCCCGCGGCAATGCGGGCAGGTACGCTCGATGGTGAAGAAGCCCTGCTGCGCACGCACTTTGCCGATGCCCGAACAGGTGGGGCATTGTTCGGGCTTTGAGCCTGCTTCTGCGCCTGTGCCGCCGCATGTTTCGCATGCAACGGCGCTGGGCACGCGAATTTGTTCGCTGCGCCCTTTGAAGGCGTCTTCCAAGGAGATTTCGAGATTGTAGCGCAAATCCGCGCCGCGGTTCTGGCGGCGCGCGCGGCGCCCGCCGGTAAACTCGCCGAACAGATCATCAAAAATATCGGTGAAGCTGGAGGCGAAATCGAACGGATTGCCACCGCCGCGCCCCGCAGCCCCCATACCGCCATTTTCAAACGCGGCATGACCAAAGCGGTCATAGGCGGCACGTTTTTGTTCGTCTTTCAGAACGTCATAGGCTTCGTTGAGTTCTTTGAAGCGCACCTCGGCGGTGGTATCGCCGTGATTGTGGTCGGGATGATGTTCCTTGGCGCATCTGCGATACGCGCTTTTGATCGCTGCCGCAGTCGCGGTGCGCTCAACCCCCAGAACTTCGTAATAGCAACGCTTGCTCATACCAACGCTTTGACTGTTGAACACCGGTGCCCGCCCCTTGCATACGCGCAAGGAACAGGGCCGGTTCTATAACAATATTGGTGCAGCATCGGCTTTAGCCCCATCAAGCCGAAGGAGACGCGGGATCAGGCCGCGCCCTTCTTTTTGTCGTCATCGACTTCTTCAAAATCGGCATCGACGACATTGTCATCGGCCTTTTCGCCTGCGCCGCCTTCGGCCTGCGCGTCGGCTGCCGCGGCACTGGCGCCTTCTTCTGCCTGCTGGGCTTTGTACATGGCCTCACCCAGTTTCATCGAAGCTTGCGCCGTGGCCTGTGTCTTGGCCTGAATGTCTTCGACATCGGTGCCTTGCAACGCGTCTTTCAGGGCCGCAACCGCAGCTTCGATGGCCGCTTTCTCGGATGCATCGACCTTGTCGCCGTGTTCGTTCAGCGCCTTCTCGGTGGAATGCACCAGCGAATCGCCCTGATTCTTGGCTTCGGCCAGCGCGCGTTTTTGCTTGTCGTCTGCGGCGTGGCTTTCGGCTTCCTTGACCATCTTTTCGATGTCGGCATCGGACAGACCGCCGCTCGCCTGAATGCGAATCTGCTGTTCCTTGTTGGTCGCCTTGTCCTTTGCGGTGACGCTGACAATGCCGTTGGCGTCAATGTCAAAGGTCACTTCGATCTGCGGCACGCCGCGCGGTGCGGGCGGAATACCCATCAGGTCAAACTGGCCGAGCATCTTGTTGTCGGCGGCCATTTCGCGCTCGCCCTGGAACACGCGGATTGTCACCGCGGTCTGATTGTCCTCGGCGGTCGAGAATATCTGGCTCTTCTTGGTCGGGATCGTGGTGTTGCGATCGATCAGGCGCGTGAACACCCCGCCCAAAGTCTCGATACCCAGCGACAGCGGGGTAACATCGAGCAACAGCACGTCTTTGACTTCGCCCTGCAACACGCCGCCCTGAATGGCCGCGCCAATGGCAACGACTTCATCAGGGTTCACACCCTTGTGCGGCTCTTTGCCGAAAAGCTGTTTTACCGCTTCCTGCACTTTGGGCATGCGGGTCATGCCGCCGACCAGGATGACTTCGTCGATCTGGTTCGCGGTAACGCCGGCATCTTTCAAGGCCTGCTTCACGGGCGCGACGGTCTTTTGAATCAGATCATCAACCAGCGCTTCCAGTTTGGCGCGGGTGATTTTCATCGTCAGATGTTTCGGGCCGGATGCGTCGGCAGTAATGAAGGGCAGGTTCACTTCGGTCTGCATCGCGCTGGAAAGTTCGATCTTCGCCTTTTCGGCGGCTTCCTTCAGGCGTTGCAGCGCCAGCTTGTCCTGACGCAGATCAATACCGGTTTCCTTTTTGAATTCGTCCGCGAGATAGCTGACCAGGCGCAGGTCGAAGTCTTCGCCGCCCAGGAATGTGTCACCATTGGTGGACTTCACTTCAAACACGCCGTCGCCGATTTCCAGCACCGAAATGTCGAACGTGCCGCCACCAAGGTCGTAAACGGCAATGGTGCCGCCGCCTTTTTTGTCCATGCCATAGGCAAGGGCCGCAGCCGTCGGCTCGTTGATGATGCGCAGCACTTCCAGACCGGCAATCTTGCCCGCGTCTTTGGTGGCCTGACGCTGAGCGTCGTTGAAATAGGCCGGAACCGTGATGACGGCCTGGGTAACTTTTTCGCCCAGATGCGCCTCGGCGGTCTCTTTCATCTTTTGCAGAATGAAGGCCGAAATTTCTGACGGGGAATATTTTTTGGAATCGCGGCCGCCGACCCAGGCATCGCCATTGTCACCCTTCACAATGGAATAGGGGACCATCTCCATGTCTTTTTTGGTCAGCGGGTCGTCAAAGCGCCGGCCGATCAGGCGCTTGAGCGCGAAAAACGTATGTTCGGGATTGGTGACGCCCTGCCGCTTGGCGGGCTGGCCGACGAGGCGTTCGCCATCGCTGCTGAATGCCACAATAGAGGGCGTGGTGCGCCCACCCTCGGCATTTTCGATCACTTTGGGGCTGGCGCCCTCCATAACGGAAACGCAAGAATTGGTCGTTCCGAGGTCAATTCCGATAACTTTTGCCATAATTCAAATCCTTCCTGACAGCGGCTGGCTTCCTGGCCTCCGAAGAGCACCCTCCGGACCAGCCCCGCAAACGAGAATTGCGGCAAAAGGCATGAAAATGCCCCTACCGCTTCATTGGGGTATATAGGCACCAGCCCCTAGTGCCGCAAGGCGGCAGGACCAGTCTGGGGGTTATGAGCGCGATATACATAATGTCGCGGTCCATAATTGGCGGAAATATCCGCCAATCGGCGTGAATTTCCAATCTTTATCCTTGATACGGGCTCGCGGTGGGCGCGGGCGTCTATAAAGACGCCACAATTGCCGCATTATAGATTTCGCTCATCTTGGCACCCAAGGGGGCGATCTGGACCGAACGCTCCAGCCCCACCAGCAAGGGCCCCAGCACCGAGACGCCGCCGATCTGTTCCAGCAATTTGGTGGAAATCGAGGCCGAATGGATGGCTGGCATAATCAGCACATTGGCCGTATCGGTCAGGCGGCAGAACGGATAGGTCGCCATTTTTTCACGGTTGAGCGCGACATCAACGGCAATCTCGCCGTCATATTCAAAATCGACGCCGCGCTGGTCGAGGATATGGACCGCCTCGACAATGCGCTCGCTGCGTTCGCTGCGCGGAAAGCCAAAGGTGGAAGACGCCAGAAGCGCCACGCGCGGCTCATAGCCAAAGCGCCGGGTCACTGCCGCGGCCTGCACCGCAATGTCGGCCAGTTCCTGTGACGTCGGCATTTCATGCACCGACGTATCGGCCACGAATACGACCCGGCCCTTGGCGAAAAACACATTCAGGCCGATTGTCTGTTCGCCCCTGGGCGTGTCCAGCACGTTGCGCACATCATTCAGCGCCACCGCATAAGAGCGCGTGACGCCGGTAACCATTGCGTCCGCATCGCCCGCGATCAGCATGGAGGCGGCATAGACATTGCGGTCATTGGTGACCATGCGCACGCAATCACGATAAAGCGCGCCGCGCCGTTGCAGGCGTTTGTAAAGCCGGTCGATATAGCTGGCCGCTTCGGCGGCGGAATGGGGCACGCGGATTTCCAGATCGGCATATTCCGCGCCGACATGGGCAATGCCTTCGCGGATCACATCTTCGCGGCCCACCAGCAAGGCTTTGCCAAGACCGGAATTCTGGAACGCGGCGGCAGCGCGGATTACCGATTCCTCTTCGCCTTCGGCAAACACGACGCGTTTGGGATTTGCGCGTACCGATGACGTGATCGATTGAAACAGAACCGCCGACGGATCAAGCCGTGCGCTGAGCTGAAACTGATAATTGTCGGCGTCTTTCAAGGTGCGCCGCGCCACGCCCGATTTCACCGCAGCTTGGGCCACCGCCGCTGAAACGCGAGAGATCAAGCGCGGGTCAAACGGCACCGGGATAATGTAATCGGGTCCGTAAGTTGGACGCGGTCCAACATAAGCAGCGGCCACTTCGTCGGGCACGTCTTCGCGCGCAAGCGCCGCAAGCGCCTCTGCCGCAGCGATTTTCATCTCTTCATTGATGGTCGTCGCGCGCACATCCAGCGCGCCGCGGAAGATGTAAGGAAAGCCCAGAACATTGTTGACCTGGTTTGGGTAATCGCTGCGCCCGGTGGCGATGATGGCATCGGGGCGCGCGGCCTTGGCATCCTCCGGCGTGATTTCCGGGTCGGGATTGGCCATCGCAAAAATGATCGGCGCCTTGTTCATGGATTTGACCATGTCCGGCGTCATCGCATCTTTCACCGAAAGGCCCAGGAACACGTCGCTGCCTTTCACCGCATCGGCCAATGTGCGCGCATCGGTATCGATGGCATGCGCGCTCTTCCACTGGTTCATGCCGTTGGTGCGGCCGCGATAGACAACACCCTTGGAATCGCAAAGCAGCGCGCTGTCATGCGGCAGGCCCATGGCTTTGAGGAGTTCGAGGCAGGCAATGCCCGCAGCCCCCGCACCGTTCACCACAACTTTGATGTCTTCGATTTTGCGGTTGGTCAGATGCAGCGCATTGATGATGCCGGCCGCAGAAATGATTGCGGTGCCGTGCTGATCATCATGGAACACCGGAATGTCCATCAACTCGCGCAGGCGCTCTTCGATGATGAAGCAATCGGGCGCCTTGATGTCTTCCAGATTGATGCCGCCGAAAGTGGGGCCAAGATAACGCACCGCATTGATGAAGGCATCGACATCGGTGGTATCGACTTCCAGATCGATGGCATCGACATCGGCAAAGCGTTTGAACAGAACCGCCTTGCCTTCCATCACCGGCTTGGAGGCAAGGGCCCCAAGATCGCCCATGCCCAGAATGGCGGTGCCGTTTGAAATGACGGCCACCAGATTGCCCTTGGCGGTGTAATCGTACGCGGCGTCCGGGTTCTGCGCGATCTTGCGCACCGGCACGGCCACCCCCGGCGAATAGGCCAGGCTGAGATCGCGCTGGGTCGCCATCGGCTTGGTGGGGGTGATTTCGATTTTTCCGGGCTTGCCATTGGAATGAAAGGCAAGGACTTCATCTTCGGTAAAGGAGGGGCGATTGTTATCGGGCATCAGGGTTCCGTTCGGGCCAATCCACAGAATATCGGCCTCCAGGGCCCATGCTTTCAACCGCAATAGGGCCGCAGGGGCGCAAATGTGCGCCGCCGATCTGTTAGGCTACAACCTCATGCAGATCATGTTGAGCCCGCTGTGAACAGCCCCGTGCCCATTCCCCCCGTATCGATTCCCGAAGACGCATCGCCCGCGCCGGACGGCGCAACGTCGTTTCGCGCGCTCGAAGGCGCATCCTCCTTTCGCGCGCCCGAAGGCGCGACGCCCATGATGGCGCAATACCTCCAGATCAAGGCGGAGCATGCCGCATACCTGCTTTTCTACCGGATGGGCGATTTCTACGAGCTGTTCTTCGATGATGCGAAAAACGCTGCCGAAGCGCTCGATATTGCGCTTACCAAACGCGGCAAGCATCTGGGCGAGGACATACCGATGTGCGGCGTGCCGGTGCATGCCGCCGAGGCCTATCTGGAAAAGCTGATCCGCAAGGGTTTTCGGGTCGCGGTCTGTGAACAGACCGAGGATCCGGCCGAGGCCAAAAAGCGCGGCGCAAAATCGGTGGTGGCGCGCGCGGTGGTGCGGCTGGTCACACCGGGCACCCTGACCGAGGAATCGCTGCTGGAGGCACGCAGCGCCAATCTTTTGGCATCGCTTGGCCGCTCCGGTGCCGATTTCGCGCTGGCCTATGCTGATATGAGCACGGGCGAATTTGTGGTGGGGCCGGTGTCGGCTTCTGACATCGCAGCCGAGCTGGCCCGGTTGTCCCCGCGCGAAGTGCTGGCACCAGATTCGCTTTTGGCTGATGAGGTGCTTGCGCCCTTGCTGAAGGAATTAGGCCCGGCGCTGACGCCGCTGCCCGCGATCAAATTTGATTCCAAAACCGGCGAGCGTGCGCTGAAAGCGCTTTATGGCGTGGCGGCGCTGGATGCGTTTGGCAGCTTTGACCGGCCCGCGCTTTCCGCCGCCGGTGCGCTAATCGGGTATCTGGAATTGACGCAAGTCGGCAGACTTCCGGTCTTTCGCCCGCTACAGGCCAAAGCCGAACACGCCTTCATGGCGATTGATGCTGCGACGCGGCGCAATCTGGAACTCGGCGAAACCCTCACCGGCACACGCAGCGGCAGTTTGCTTTCCACAATCGACCGCACCATCACGGCGGGCGGCGCGCGCATGCTGGCTGCAAGGCTGGGCTCACCGCTGACCGATCCGGGCGCTATTGCACCGCGCCATGACGCGGTGGCGTATTTTGTGAGCGATGCGGATTTGCGCGAACGCATGCGCGAAGATTTGCGCCGCGCGCCGGATATTGCCCGCGCACTGGCGCGCATTTCATTGGGGCGTGGTGGCCCGCGCGATCTGGCGGCGTTGCGTGACGGGCTTGGCGCTGCGCGCAGCCTGCGCGATGCACTGGCCAAGCTCGATGCTGATGATGTGGCGCCGCTGGGCGAGATTGCGCAAAGCCATACCAATCTTGTGCAAGGCATCGCGGCTTGTTCTGAACTGGATGATCAGCTTGCACATCTGCTTGTGGCTGAGCCGCCTTATCTGGCGCGCGATGGCGGCTTCATTGTGCAGGGCGCGCACGCCGCGCTGGATGAGGTGCGCTCCTTGCGTGATGAATCGCGCCGCGTCATCGCGCAGCTTGAAACGCAATACCGCAAAGAAACCGGCGTGGCGGGCTTGAAGATCAAGCACAATGGCGTGCTCGGCTATTTCATCGAGACGACGCCGGTTCACGCCGACAAATTGCAAACCGAAGAACTGCGTCAGACATTCCGTCACCGCCAAACCATCGGCAGCGCGGTGCGCTTTTCCACGGACGAATTGGCGACACTGGCCAGCCGCATCAGTCAGGCGGGTGATCAGGCGCTGGCGCTGGAACGCGAATTGTTTGATGGTTTGGTTGCAACGGCGGTTGCGGCCAGCGCGCCCTTGGCAGCCATTGCCGACGCGCTGTCTGTGCTGGATGTCGCGAGCGGCCTGGCCGAACTGGCGGTGCGCGAACGCCATGTGCGGCCAAAGGTTGATGGGTCATGCGCGTTTGACATTCAGCGCGGGCGGCATCCGGTTGTTGAGGCGGCCTTGCGCAGCGCCAATGCCAACGCCTTTGTACCCAATGATTGCAATCTGTCAGAGGACAGTGATGGCCGCTTGTGGCTGGTGACGGGTCCGAACATGGCGGGCAAATCCACCTTCCTGCGCCAGAACGCATTGATTGCGATACTGGCGCAGATGGGTGCGTTTGTTCCCGCCGAATCCGCACACATTGGCATTGTTGACCGGCTGTTCAGCCGCGTCGGTGCTGCCGATGATCTGGCGCGCGGGCGTTCCACCTTTATGGTCGAAATGGTCGAGACGGCGGCAATCCTCAATCAGGCGACCGAAAAATCTTTGGTGATCCTGGATGAGATCGGCCGCGGCACCGCGACGTTTGACGGCTTGTCCTTGGCGTGGGCGGCGGCAGAACATCTGCACGAAACCAACAAATCGCGCGCGCTGTTCGCCACGCATTACCATGAGATGACGGCATTGGCCGAACGGCTGGCCCACATGATTTGCGTGACGATGCGCGTGTCGGAATGGAACGACAGCATTGTGTTTCTGCATGAGGTGACGCGCGGCGCGGCGGATCGCTCTTACGGTATTCATGTCGCCAAGCTGGCCGGATTGCCTGCCGCTGTCATTGCGCGGGCCGAAGAGGTTTTGCGCGCGCTGGAGGATGGGCGCGAGGGGCACAAGCCGCTGGCCCGTATTGATGATCTGCCGCTGTTTCAGGCAAGCGCGCCGGCAAAAAAGCAGCCAGCCAAAGAAAGTGCGGTAGAAGAACGGCTTAAGGCGGTCAGCCCGGATGCGCTTTCGCCTAAAGAGGCGCTGGATCTGGTCTATAGCCTGAAGGACTTGCTCGGTTCCGCTGATTAGTCTTTCTTTGGCTTTGAGATCAAACGGGTGGGACGATTCCAGCCATGAGTGCCCAACCATGAGTGGTAATTCTACCGCCACAGATGGCGAGAGCCCGCGCAACAGCGCCCGGCCGCGCAAATTTCTTGTTGTCGTGGACAAGACCAATGAGAGCAGAGTGGCCTTGCGCTTTGCCACGCGCCGCGCGCATCACACCGGCGGGCGTGTGACCCTGTTATGCGTTGTCGAGCCGGGTGATTTTCAGCAATGGCGCGGCGTCGAAGAAATCATGAAGGACGAGGCGCATCAGGAAGCCGAAAACCTCATTCACAATGCGGCCAAGCAGGTCAATGAATTGTCCGGCATTCTGTCAGAGCTGGTGATCGCCGAAGGAACGCGCGCCGATTGCCTTGTAGAGCTTTTGAAAGAGGACAAGGATATTTCGATTCTTGTGCTGGCATCGGGCACATCAAAAGAAGGGCCGGGGCCGCTGGTCTCGATGTTTATCGGGCCCGGTGCCTATCCCATCCCAGTGACGATTGTACCGGGCACATTGTCTGACGACGATATCGACGCGCTGGCCTGAGCCTTAAAAGGCTTGAACTGGTGCCGTCTCGTCTGTCTTTCAACAAGAACAGGAGAGAACATGATGCGCTATCTGCATACCATGGTCCGTGTGGCCGACCTTGATGCGTCGCTGGATTTTTATTGCAACAAATTGGGACTCACCGAAGTGCGCCGTGTTGACAGCGACAAGGGCCGTTTCACCCTGGTGTTCCTGTGCGCACCGGATGATGTCGAGCGCGCCAAACAGGATCAGGCGCCGCTGGTTGAGCTGACCTATAATTGGGATCCTGAGGATTATCAGGGCGGGCGCAATTTCGGCCATCTCGCCTATCGGGTGGACGATATTTATGCGGTTTGTAAGCGGCTGAAGGATGGTGGGGTGACAATCAACCGGCCGCCGCGCGATGGGCATATGGCCTTTGTGCGCTCGCCGGATGGCATTTCCATCGAGCTTTTGCAGGCAGGTGGCCCCAAGCCTGAGGCGGAACCCTGGGCCTCGATGCCAAATATTGGTGCGTGGTAGACATAGAATCGGCTTGCAAAAAATCCACTTTTGTTCTCATATTGCCACCACTGGTTGTGATTTGAGAATGAAAGCGCATGACGGTTCCTTATGGCTGGACATTGGGCAGCCTTGGCGCAGGCCTCGTGGTTGTGGCGCTCAGTGCGTTCAATCCGCAAAGCGCGGTCCAGCCCGCAGGGATGCGACTGGCCGCGGCGGCTTTTGACGGGCCGGTGAATGCACAAGTTGTTCGTGTCATCGACGGCGATACGTTTGAAGCGGCGGCAACCATCTGGCTGAATCAAACCATTGATGTGCATGTGCGCATTGCCGGCATTGATGCGCCGGAACTGCATGGCCATTGCAGCGAAGAGCGCGCCAGCGCGCAGGCTGCACGCCAATATCTGGATGATCGCATTGGCGGCGGTACCGTCAGCCTCTCCGATGTGCGGTACGACAAATATGGTGGCCGGGTGCGCGCCGTCGTTCGCGATGGGCGTGGCAATGTCGGTCAGGCCATGATCGATAGCGGCCATGCGCGGCCCTATCATGGCGGTCACCGTCAGCCCTGGTGCGCCGCTACGTAAGCTTCCTGCCGCCCAAAATATCCGGCTGCTCCGGGTATATTTTACGGTGCGCGACTTTCCACCGCCTCGCTAAAGCTGTGCAATCTGGCGACAAAGGCAGAGAATAGAGCGTTGCCGCGCAAGTTTCTTGCGTAGTCGCCGCTATACGGATTCAGACAGATGGTGCACAGCACATGGGCGGAAAAGTTCTGGTTATTGTCGCGATCGGTTTTGTCGCCGTTGTTTTGATGGGCGGCATTTACACATTGTGGGCGGGCGGCGAAGTCTCGCGCACCTGGTCGAACAAGCTGATGCGCCTTCGTATCGTGGCGCAGTTTGTGGCGGTCATCATTATTATGGCGGTGCTCTGGTTCACCCAGCACTGACACAACTTATTTTTCGCTAATGATTGGAATGTGAAGTGGGCAAGACTCTGTACGACAAAATCTGGGATGCGCATCTGGTCAATGAGGTGCCGGGCGAGGCCAGCGTGTTTTATATCGACCGCCACCTTGTGCATGAGGTGACGAGCCCGCAAGCGTTTGAAGGTTTGCGCATGACGGGCCGCAAAGTGCGCCGCCCCGAAATGACGCTGGCCGTGCCCGATCACAATGTGCCCACCACCAATCGCGCGGCTGGCATCTCCGATCCGGAATCGGCCATTCAGGTCGCAACACTCGAAGCCAACGCAAAAGAATTCGGCATCGAATATCTGCCGATGAGCGATATCCGCCAGGGTATCGTGCACATTGTTGGTCCCGAACAGGGTTTCACGCTGCCTGGTGTCACCATGGTTTGCGGGGATTCGCACACCTCTACCCATGGCGCGTTTGGTGCGCTGGCATTCGGCATCGGCACATCGGAAGTCGAGCATGTGCTGGCAACGCAAACTTTGCTGATTTCCAAATCGAAAAACATGCGCGTCACCGTGACGGGCACATTGCCGATTGGCGTCACTGCAAAAGACATTGCGCTGGCGATCATCGCAAAAATCGGCACAGCAGGCGGCACCGGTTACGTCATCGAATATGCGGGTGACACCATCACCGCACTTTCGATGGAAGGGCGCATGACCCTGTGCAACATGACGATCGAGGCGGGCGCGCGCGCCGGTTTGATCGCGCCCGATGATGTGACATTCGCTTACGTGGCGGGCAAACCGCGCGCACCAAAGGGAGCTGCGTTCGAAGCTGCGCGGCATTACTGGCGCACGTTAAAAAGCGATGATGATGCAAAATTCGATGTCGAGATCACGCTGAACGCCGCCGACATTGTGCCGATGGTGACATGGGGTACCTCGCCGGAACAGGCGCTGCCTGTTACCGCTGTCGTGCCCGATCCAGCAAAGGCAGAGGCGAACAAACGCGAAGGCATTGAACGCGCGCTCGCCTATATGGATTTGAAGCCGGGCATGAAGCTGGTTGATATAAAGGTGGACCGCGTGTTCATCGGTTCGTGCACCAATGGGCGCATCGAAGATTTGCGTGCCGCAGCCGCGATTGCCAAAGGCAAAAAAGTGGCCGCGCATGTTGGCGCGATGGTGGTGCCGGGGTCCGGGCTGGTCAAAGCGATGGCCGAAGACGAAGGGCTGGACCAGATTTTTCTCGACGCCGGGTTTGAATGGCGCGAGCCGGGTTGCTCGATGTGTCTGGCGATGAATGCAGACAGGCTGGAACCGGGGGAGCGCTGTGCCTCCACCTCCAACCGCAATTTCGAGGGGCGTCAGGGCCGCGGTGGGCGCACACATTTGATGAGTCCGGCCATGGCCGCCGCCGCCGCCATCACCGGCCACCT
>JBDZUY010000012.1:29831-36861 GCA_040255365.1 Hyphomicrobiales bacterium | reverse complement strand
GCACACATTTGATGAGTCCGGCCATGGCCGCCGCCGCCGCCATCACCGGCCACCTGACCGATGTTCGGGAGTTGCAATAGCCTAAAAAAAGCTGACGGGATCGACATCGACCGTCAGGCGCACGGCGTTTGGCACTTTCACTTTTGCCAGCCACGCGCGTAAGTACGCCTGAATATCCACGCTGCGTTCGGCCTGTACCAACAGGCGTTCGCGCGTGCGCCCGCGCAAGATTTGATAAAACGCGGGCGTTGGTCCCCACACTTTCAAACCGCGCGCGGCGGGTGCCACCTTTGCCAGTTCGCGGCCCAGTGCACGCACCGCGTTTTCATCATGACTGGACAGGATCAGCGCGGCCAACCGGCCAAAGGGCGGCGCGCCCGCACGCTCGCGATACGCGCTCTCCTGTGCCAGAAACGCATCGCGGTCGCCTTTCACCAACGCCTGCATCACCGCGTCTTTCGGATTGCGCGTTTGCAACAGCACAAGCCCCGGTTTTTCAGCGCGGCCCGCACGGCCAGACACCTGATGCAAAAGCTGGAATGTGCGTTCGCGCGCGCGCAGATCGCCGTCCGATCCGCCAAGGTCGGCATCGACCACACCCACCAAGGT
The DNA here is from genome assembly GCA_040255365.1 of Hyphomicrobiales bacterium. Classification (GTDB taxonomy): domain Bacteria; phylum Pseudomonadota; class Alphaproteobacteria; order Micropepsales; family Micropepsaceae; genus Rhizomicrobium. Next base: position 36,252 of record JBDZUY010000012.1, on the reverse strand, counting down.
GAGCTGCGGAAAATGGTGCCCCTTGGCGACAATCTGCGTGCCGATAATCACATCGATCTCGTGGCGCTGCATGGCGCGGATCGCGGCTTGCGTTTCGGCGGGGCCGTGCATCGTGTCCGATGAGGCTATCGCCATGCGCGCACCCGGAAACACGCTGGCAAATTCTTCGGCCACGCGTTCCACGCCGGGTCCGCAGGCGATCAGGCTGTGTTCTTCGCCGCATTCGGGACAGGTGGGCGGCGTCGGCATGGAATAGCCGCAGTGATGGCACGAAAGTTTGCGCAGATAGCGGTGTTCGACCAGCCATGCCGAACAATCGCGGCAGATCATCTTGTGTCCGCAGGATGCGCAAAGCGTTAGCGGGGCATAGCCGCGCCGGTTTAAAAACAGCATCGCCTGTTCGCCGCCGTCCAGCGTTTGCGTCAACGCTTCGCGCAAGGGCGGCGAAAGCCATGTGCCCGGCTCGCCGCGCGTCTCGCGCATGTCGATCAGTTTGACTTGCGGCAACACCGCAACGCCGTGACGGCGGATCAAGCGCAGCCATTGATAACGCCCGCTTTGTGCATTGGCGTGTGTTTCCAATGCCGGTGTCGCGCTGGCCAGAATAATGGGCGCAGATTCCAAATGTGCGCGCACCACCGCCATGTCGCGCGCGTGATAGACAACGCCTTCTTCCTGTTTGTAAGCCTGCTCATGTTCTTCATCGACAATGATGAGGCCAAGTTCAGGGAACGGCAGAAACAGTGCCGAGCGCGCGCCCACCACCACGCGCGCCTCACCGCGCAGCACCGCACGCCATGTACGCTTGCGTTCCTTTTGTGAAAGGTCGGAATGCCATTGCGCCGGCTGGCAACCAAAACGTGATGCAAAGCGTTCCAGAAATTGCACTGACAGCGCAATCTCTGGCAACAGGATCAACACCTGTTTGCCTGCGCGTAATGTTTCGGCAACGGCTTCAAAATAGGTTTCGGTTTTACCAGACCCGGTAATGCCGTCCAGCAAGATGGTGGAAAACGCACCCGCCTTCACCGCCTTGCGCAGTGCGATGGCCGCATCGCTCTGCTCATCATTCAAAACCGGTGTGATGAATTGTGGATCGGGAACGGGAAAGGGCGTGAATTCCGGCATTTCAATTGCGCGCAATGCACCGGCCGTAATCAAGCCGCGCACCACCGCCGGCGTTACATTGGCTTCTTCGGCGAGCGCAGAGACGCTGCGTGCCAAACCATCGCCCGCAATCGCCAGCACCCGTGCGCGCGCATCGGTCATGCGCGGCGGTGTATCGTCGCCCTTCATATAGGCGATGCGCGGCATTTCGGGCGCAAAGGCGGCGCGCGCGCGCAACACCTGCGCCAAAACCTGCCCCTGCGGCGAAAGTGTGTAGCGCGCCACCCAATCGACAAAGTCACACAGCGAGGATGGAATTTTTGGTGCACCGTCCAGCGGAACAACCGGCTTCAGTTTCGCATCCGAAACCGTGCCTTCGCCTGCGCCCCAGACAACGCCGAGCGCCTCGCGTGGACCAAGTGGCGCATGCACAAGCGTGCCGCGCGGCAAATCTGCCCCATTGATGCTATAATCATATGGTCCGCTGAGCGGAAGCGGCAGCAAAATGCCAACGCGCCGTGAAGTCTCTGGAAAAAGTGTGGGCTTGGGTGTGCGCGCATTCATGGTTACACTTTCGCCAGCGATTCTCTTTGGTCAATCCCGCTTTGGACTCATATCAGACCCATGAAACTTTTTATCGACAGTGCAGACCCCAAGGAAATTGCCGAACTGGCCGAAACCGGGCTGGTTGATGGCGTCACCACCAATCCGTCGCTCGCTGCCAAATCGGGCATGGACTACATCACGGCGCTGGAAAAAATCTGCGCCAAAGTGTCCGGCTCCGTCAGCGCCGAGGTTCTGGCCACCGATACCAAGGGCATGATTGCGCAGGGCAAACGCTTTGCCAAAGTCGCCGAACAAATCACCATCAAGGTGCCGCTGACATGGGACGGGATGAAGGCCTGCCGCGCGTTGCGCGATGAAGGCCATCAGGTCAATGTCACGCTGTGCTTCTCGCCGGTACAGGCGCTGATTGCGGCGAAAGCTGGCGCAAATTACATCTCGCCCTTTATCGGGCGGGTTGATGATGTGGGCCAGGACGGTATGGAGTTGATCCGTGAAATCCGCCACATCTACGACAATTACGAATTCGAGACAGAAATTCTTGCCGCTTCCATCCGCAGCGTCTCCCATGTGCGCGAATGTGCGCTGTCGGGTGCCGATGTGGCCACCTTGCCGCCGGATATCTTCCGCAAGCTGCTGAAACATCCTTTGACCGACAATGGTCTGGAGGCATTTTTGGCCGATGCGAAGAAGGCCGGTGTGAAGATCGGCGGCTAGATGGAGCGCGCAGAAGCCCGCGACCCAGCACAGGCCGCTGCCGAAGCGGTCAAAGCCTATATCCGCATGAACCGTGTTGCGCTTGCCAATGATGGCGAGCTTTTGGCGCTTTTGCTGCCCGAACGGTTTGGCGAAGCGGGCGTGCGCGATTTGCAGCGCTTTGTGATCGACCGGCTGACGAACGAGAACGCCACCCTGCGCGCAGAGCGTGACGGGCTGATGCCAGGCCGCGATAAGGCCGCAAGGTTGGGCGATGGGGTGCGAAAATCGGTGCTCGAATTGCTTGATGCGCGCAGTTTCGAAGAAGCGATTGAAGCGATCACATCATCGGCGCCTGCGTTTGGCGGCACGCGCGCGGCGTTGTGTGTTGAGGGTGAAATGGGCGCCGCCCCCACCGGCACCGATGGCGTGCGGCTGATCGCGCCGGGCACGGCGGCGGCGCTTTTGGGCCGCGACGGCACGGGTGTCATTCTTTCGGGGGGCGGTGAAATTCTGCTCGGCCCCGGCGGTGGTGCTTGCAAAAGTCTGGCGGTGTTTCGTCTGCGCATCGGCCGCGAAACACCGGCTGCGCTTTATGTTTTGGGCGGCAATGCCGAAGGCGCATTTGAAGGCGACGAAACCGCCGCCGATCTGGGCTTTTTTGCCCGCGCGCTGGAACGGACAATCCGGGCATGGCTCGATCTGCCGAAGATCTGAAACGCGCATGGCTTTCGAGTCTGGCGCATGAACGGCGCGCCAGTGCGCATACCTTGCGCGCTTATGGCGATGATTGCGCGCGGTTTCTCCAATTTTTGAACACCCATATGGGCGGCGCGGTGGATGACCGCATGCTGGCGGCGCTGAAGCCTGCCGATATTCGCGCCTTTGTCACGGCGCGCCGGGCCGATGGATTGGGTCCGCGCGGGGTACAGCGCGCAATCGCGGCGGTGCGCAGCTTCTTTCGTTATCTGGCGCGCGAAAACATTGTTGATAATCCGGCCGCCCGCGCCGTGCGCACGCCACGTTTGGCGCGCAGCCTGCCACGTCCGCTGAGCGAGGTGGATGCCGCGCGCACATTGGAAGAAGCCGGCACCCATGATGTGGCGTGGATGGCGGCGCGCGATATTGCGCTGCTCACGCTGCTTTATGGCGTGGGCTTGCGCATTTCTGAAGCGCTGAGTTTGAAGCGCGGCGATGTTCCCTTGGCCGCATCGCTGAACATTGTCGGCAAGGGCCGCAAGGAACGCGTCGTGCCGGTCTTGCCGGTGGTGCGCGAAGCGATTGACACTTACGTCGCGCAAATTCCCTTTGCGCTGGAGAAAAATCAGCCCTTGTTTGTTTCGCGCCGTGGCAAGCCGATGAGCGCGCGCGAGGCACAAAATTTGATGCAGCGTTTGCGCGGGCGGCTGGGATTGTCAGAACGCGCAACGCCGCATGCCTTGCGGCATTCATTCGCTACGCATCTTCTGGCGGGTGGTGCGGATTTGCGCAGCGTGCAGGAATTGCTGGGTCACGCATCGCTCTCGACCACGCAAACTTATACGCAAGTTGAAACGTCCAAGCTGATGGAAGTTTATGCGCGCGCCCATCCCAGGGGCGGGAGCTGACGCGCGCGACAATTCAGGCGCTGGCTGGAATACTCAGCACACGTGCATCGGCGCCCGCTTTCAAAATCTTCCAGATTTCGCGCCGGGCATTTTGCGAAGATTCGTTGTTCTCAGATTCAAAATAAATTTGCAGCGCAATCAACAATCGCTTGAGCTCATAATTGGCCGCGTTGAGCGCAGAAATGCCAAATGTTTCGTCTTTTGTTTTTGCCGCTATTTCAATTTTTGTACGCAACCCCGCATCGCTGACATCTGCTGCCAGTTTGGCGAACAGTACCCGCATATTTTGATTTTCGGTGTGGCGGATGTCCGCGCCGCGTTCATGTTCCTGCGCGCTGAACATCATCAACATGCTGATGATGGAGGCGGTACCCTGCGCGTAACCGGTTGGTAGCACCGGTGCGAGCGTGCTCATAATTTCCGCTGCCGAAAGATTGAGGATGGTGTCGATATCGGGTTTCATGATTCCAGCGCGCTCAAACGTTCGGCCAAAAGTCTGTTGTGAAAGACCTGGCAATACCAGCCTGAAAAGGCGTTGACCGGGTCGGTGTTGCGGCCATCGCAATATTCGCGCGCCGCCGAAATCCAGATGGCGAGCCCTTTCAGACTTGCGAACATTTCCCACCATGCAAAGGCGGCGGCATCAACCGTTAGGCCGCTTGCGGCCTGCCAGCGCGCAATTGCTTCGTCGCGCGCAATCGTGCCGGCGGGAAAGGCGGGGTTGCCATGCGCCCACAGCGGATCGAGCGCCCAGGCCAGATCCTCCAGCGGATCGCCAAGATGCGCCATTTCCCAATCCAGAATCGCGCGAATGTTGCCTTTGCTGTCATAAAGAAAATTACCGCTGCGATAATCGCCATGCACAACGCTGATTTTTTGCGGCGGTGGCGGCGGGTTCTTTTTCAGCCAGCGGATCGCGGCGTGCGCGATCACTTGCGGCTCGCGTTCGTCTTCAATGATTTCGCGTTCCCAGCGGTCCACCTCAAAGCGCCAGCAATTTTCGCGCGCGCCTTCCAGATCGCCAAGACCGATCTTGTCCGGGTCGGCAGCGGCGATGCGGCCCAGGCACTCGAACAATTGTTCGCCAATCGATTGGCGCAAAGCACCATAAGGATCAGGCACCAAAATGGATCCGACCTGACAATCGGTAATTTCTTCCATGATGAAGAAGGGCCGTTCCAGCACTGCTTCGCTCAGCTCCAGCGCAATCGGTTCGGGCACCGGAAGGCCAAGCGCAAAGAACGCATGATAGGCACGAAATTCGGTGGTGCGGTCGGTGTCGATCAGGCTGGCGGGTGGATCGCGCCGCAATATCAGCGCGCGGGTAATCGGCGTTCCGTCTTTGGTATAGGCGGCACGAAAGCGATAGGTTTCGCGGCTGGCACCACCGGGTATGCGCGCCAGATCCGTTATGGCGACGTGATCCACGTCGAATTTGGGCGCGAGATAGTGGCCAAGTTTTTCGCTGAGTGCGTCGCTCATTTATGGCGCCGTATCCAGGGTGTCTTTGAAGCCGGATGGAATATGCGGCCCGATAATCAATTGTTCCAAAATGCCGACACCCTTATGCGTGACGTCCGGCCCGGTGAGGGTGGCTTCGACGAACGCCTGCACATGCAAAAATTGCGGATCGTTTTCGTTCACCTTGGCGGTTTCAAAGCAATCATAGCCCAGTGCGTTTTCGCCCTTGTAATGGCCGTGTCCCCATTCGGGGTGGGTGTAGCCGATACCCGACATATAGAAATTGAATTTCGGCGTCAGCTCCGCATGCCATTTGCCGCCTTGCGGATCGGTGGTTTCGATTTGCATATGTTCGGCGTGGCGCGTGCCCGATTTGAAACGGATTGTTGAATCACACGCCTTCATGTGAACGGCATCTTCATCGCCGAATTTTCCGATCACCGATGCGGTGTTCCACGGCGCGCCGGAGGCTTCCGCATTGTTGTGATAGAGCATGAAGCGGTCGGAAAAATTCAGCGGCGACCATATCCAGTAAAATTGCGGTTTGCGCGGCGGAGCAACGCCTTGCGGGTCAGACAGGCCAACGGGCCGCACGCCCCACGAACGGTCACGCGTACCAACAAAACCCGGCGCAATCGTGTGCTTTGTTCCGCCCACAGTAATGAAGCCTTCATAGGCGCCGTTCTGTGTCAGACGCGTGTAATCCATGATCGTGCGCGGGCCCTGACGATAGATGAAGCGCGGTTCTTCCACCGGCTTGGCGCGCGCGGTGAATGTCAGGTCGGCTGCAATGCCATGCTCGTTGTCAGCAACCCGCACACGCAGAATTTTCAGCGGTTCGATTATTGTGATGGAAATGGGGCCAACTTGCGTATCCATCCGCTCCATGTTGAGCAGGCGCGAAGCGCGCAGATTGTGTTGCACCCCGCCGGTCACAATCGAGAACGACGCATCCATCACATTCAAATGCGGATAAACGCCCAGCG
>JBDZUY010000012.1:8610-29731 GCA_040255365.1 Hyphomicrobiales bacterium | reverse complement strand
GTCACAATCGAGAACGACGCATCCATCACATTCAAATGCGGATAAACGCCCAGCGCACAGGCGAAAAACAGTTTGCCATCCGGCGAATAGCCGTTGAAAAAATAGCGGTCGTAAAAATTGCGGTCGGTCCCGCTTGTCGCAATCGGTTCCGGCAATTGGTGGATCGGATAATCGTCAGCTTTTGTGAGCATGGTCCCTGTGCGGTTGGCTGGTCATGGCTGATTTTTTCTCAGCATGACCTGCGCCCGCACCAAGGGCAACTCAACAAAATGAAATGGCGCGCGCAGCGCAGGGTTTACGGAGCGGAAGGCGGAAGATCTTCGGCTTCGTCGTCTTCATCGATTTCTTTCGGCGCGAGCAGAAAGATCGGTGCAAATGGCAGCACCGCAAGATAGATCAAAAGACCAGCGGTCATCGTGGCCCATGGCTGCACAATGGCGGTGGCGATCAACAGCCCGGCAAAGCCGCCCGCGGCAACGCGGAATTTGCGGCGAATACGCATCCGTTTCAGCGAGATGGTGGGCACGCGGCTGACCATCAAAAGTGACATCACCGCCACCATCGCCCCGCCCAGGAACGGGTTGTGGAAAAATTCGGTGTGAAACTGAAAGCTCAGCAGCATGGGCAGCAGGATCAGACATGCCGCCGCCGGTGTGGGCAGGCCGGTGAAATGCGCGTTGGCCGCGTCCTTGTCTTCGGCTTCGACCGTTTCGATGTTGAAGCGCGCCAAACGAATGGCGCAGCACACACAAAAGATCAGCGCCAACGTCCAGCCCGCGCTACCGGCTTGTTGCAACGTCCACATATACACCAGCACGCTGGGTGCAATGCCAAAGCTGACCAGATCGGCCAGCGAATCCAGTTGTGCGCCGAATTTGCTGTCAGCACGGAACAGGCGCGCAGCCTGACCATCCAGCGTGTCGAAAACCGCCGCCAGAACAATGGCGATCACGGCGGCTTTCCATTCGCCGGTCAGCGCAAAGCGGATGGCGGTGGTGCCACAGCACAGACCGATCAGGGTCAGGGTCGAGGGGATGTAACGGCCGATGGGCATGGGCGATTGCGCGTGCGCTGCACTGCGAAATTGCGCTGGCCTGAATTTGCGCATGCGATTTACCCTTGCCTTCATCATTGCGGGAAGTCCGCGAGCACCGTCTCGCCAGCGCGCACGATCTGTCCGGCGCTGGCTTGCACGCGCGCGCCGTCTGGCACGTAAACGTCCAGCCGGCTCCCGAAACGGATGATTCCAAAACGATCGCCGCGGCATACCGGTTGGCCCTTCCTGAGGTCGCATTTGATGCGCCGCGCTATCAGCCCGGCAATCTGCACCACTACCAGATCTTTGCCCTCTACGCCGGGGCCTTTCATCCGGACCCGGATCGACATGCGCTCATTATGCTCGCTCGCCTTGTCGAAGGACGCATTGAAGAATTTGCCGGGCCTATAAGCAAGGCCTTCTACCACCCCATCTACCGGATTGCGGTTAACATGAACATTGAAGACGTTCATAAAAATCGAGATCCGGGTCAGCGCTTCCGGCCCAAGGCCCAACTCGGGCGGCGGGACGGCACGCACCAATGGTAGCATTTTTCCGTCCGCGGGGCTGATAATCAGGCCTTCGCCAGTGGGCGCAATGCGCTCCGGATCGCGAAAAAATGCCACAACCCACAGGGTTATGGGCAGAAAAACCCAGCCCGGCCAACCCCATAGCAGAAACAGCCCAGCGTTCAGCGCGGCGGCAATCGCGATATAGGGCCAGCCTTCGCGGTGGATCGGCAGTTTCAACAGGCGGTATCCTTTGCTCGGATAACGAGTGGCCAACACTCAACCAGCGAATGGCTTTGATGGCCAAAGGCGGGGAGGCATAATCGTTTTGGCCTCCAATCGCAAATGGTGCTGGCTGCATCGGTTTTCCAGTGGCCCCGGATAGGCAGTTGCGTACCGTGCCCGGTATGCGTATTTATCGCCGCCCCGTTGCGCCGCTTACGCCGCTGCGGGGCCGGGCCGCCTTAGCTCAGCCGGTAGAGCACATCATTCGTAATGATGGGGTCGGGTGTTCGAGTCACCCAGGCGGCACCAGCCCCTTTCCCAACAGCAGGAAAGACAGGCGTTTTACCCCATTCCGACGCGGTAAAAATATCAGGCCAGATCAGTTGCATAGCCAACTGACTGCGTTGCCGTTATCGGTGCCTGAAGCATTCATTTCATCCCTGTCTGGAATTTGATGCCGTGAGAGTTCTGGCTCGTTGCAGCGCATGATGGTTCAAGCGTTGTTCACACAAAACGATGCCAAAACATCATCTTCGCGATCGCCGGCTGATTTGGCAGCGATGCGATGCCTTGCTTGTTGGTGAACGCTTGGACAGGTGAGTGGGCTGGCTCCATCCTTGCCCATTGAAACGCCGTCTCGTGCTATGGGCGCTGAGGGCACAAAGACCCGTAACCACAAGATCAGAACAGCCAAAAAGGCCGCACCGCAAAACATCTGGAACGGCTGCAATCCTTGTTGCAATCGCCTCTCATTCTTGTTAGCAAGACGCGAAAATGCGAATTATTCGCAATACTGGAGGCATGCATGTCGAAATACAGCGCATTGGCCGCGGCTTTTGCTATTGCGGCATTGGGGCTTGCCCCGATCAGCGCCGCAGCCGAAGACCTGCCGCAATTCACGCTCAAGATTCAGAACCACCGCTTTGTGCCAGAGACGCTGACTTTGCCGGCGGGCAAACGCGTGGTGTTGCTTGTCACCAACGCAGACCCGACCCCGGAAGAGTTTGAAAGCTACGATCTCGATCGCGAAAAAATCATCGTCGGCAACACGACGGGTAAGGTCTATATCGGCCCGCTCGACCCGGGCACATACGCATTCTTCGGTGACTTTCATCAGGACACGGCCAAGGGCCGCGTAATTGTGAAGTGATACGTCTGTACAGGGGGTGGGGGGCGGCATGTCCGCAACGTTGATTATCGTTTTTCGTGAAGTACTCGAAGCAGCTCTGGTTGTCGGCATTGTGCTGGCAGCCACGCAAGGTGTGCCCCGGCGCATGTTCTGGATCGGGCTTGGTCTGGCAAGTGGCGTTGCCGGCGCGATGCTGGTTGCCGCATTTGCCGAAGTGATTGCCAACACCGCGTCCGGCATGGGCCAGGAATTGTTCAACGCCGCCGTGCTCTTTACCGCAGTCATCATGCTGGGATGGCACAATGTGTGGATGAGCCGCACAGGCCGCGCCATGACACAGGAATTGAAAGCGGTTGGTGCCGCGATCCGCGCCGCCGAGCGGCCGGTTTATGCGTTGGCCATCGTCATTGGTGTTGCGATCCTGCGCGAAGGCTCGGAAATTGTTTTGTTCCTTTATGGCATCGCGGCTGCGGAAGGAACGCAAACCACCTCCATGTTTCTTGGCGGTGTGTTGGGGCTGGCGCTCGGCGTTGCTGCAGGGGCCGCAATCTATTTCGGCCTGATCCGCTTTGCCGGAAAACACCTTTTCGCCATCACAGGCATTCTGATTTTGCTGCTTGCTGCGGGCATGGCCGCACAAGGCGCGAATTTTTTGGTTCAGGCCGGTTATCTGCCCGCGTTGGGGCACAGCATCTGGGATAGCTCGCGCTTCATCCCGGACCGCAGTGCGCTGGGCAATCTCCTGCATGTTTTGATTGGTTACACGGCAAGACCGGAAGGGATACAACTCGTGTTTTATATCGCAACGATTTCAATTATCGGCGGCTTGATGTTTGCCTTGCGAACGCCGCGCAAGCTCGTGACGGCGGCGGCATCACTCACCATCGGTATCATGTTGTTTGGCGCGTCGGGCTTTTCCGGCACTGCCAAAGCTGCCGACCTCAAAGTGTATTCGCCCATCGTAGAGGAGGGTGAGTATGCCATCGAAGTGCGCGGGAATGTTACGCATGACAATAACCCTGCCAAAGATGGAACCTACACGCAGGTTACAGAGTTTGAAATAACGCCCACCAGCTATTGGCACACGGCGATTTTCGGTGAAATGAAAAAGGAGCCCTTCGGCAGCCTGCAATACAAGGCCACCGGCTGGGAAAATATTTTTCAACTAACGCCACAGGGCAAATATTGGGCCGACCTCGGTTTCTATGCGGAATATGAATGGGGCCAGAAGGGCGGCGCGGCCGACGAGGTCGAGTGGAAAATTCTGGCACAGAAAAATGTCGGCCGGATGAGTTTCATCATCAATCCCATCTTTGAAACCAAAGTCGGCGGCAACCGTTCCGGCGGGGTGGAGTTCAAATATGCTGCGCAGGCAAAGTGGCGCTACATGCCACAAATCGAACCGGCGATTGAACTGTATGGAGAGTTTGGCGATATCGGGCATTTTGGCCAATGGCGCGACCAGCGTCACCAGATTGGCCCGGTCATCCTTGGCAAATTCAACATGGCAGACATCGGCGCATTGAAATATGAACTGGGTTATCTGTTTGGTGTGACCAAACGGGGCAGCCCGGACGGTGCATTCAAATTCTCTCTGGAATGGGAACGCCATTTCTGACGCGGCTTCTACTCTGCGCTGTGTTGGAACCTGTTCGCCAAGCCATCAATGCGGGCGCATTGGATGATGAATTGAAGCAAGCAACAGGTAAGCGCAGTCCAGCGCCAAAGCAGGTGGTTGCCTAATGTATAGGAGACAGGCGTTGTGGGGTCATATCGCTCTGCAGCGCCTGTCTGCTGCAGTATCTGCATATTGGTGTATGAAAGAACAAATATTACGAAACACCATGCAACAAGCCCTACAACTATCGAAAATAATGCCTGCAAATATGCCTTAACACCGCTTTCGTAATGATGGGCGGGTGTTCGAGTCACCCAGGCGGCACCAGTTTTTCCTGATCCTTTGATCGTTGCGCTTAAGCCGGGTTTAAGCTCCTGCGGCGATACTGGGCCTTGCAATCTGGCGGGGAGCGGGCCCTTGGACCACGCAACGCAGAATATTGACGATTATCTTGCAGATGGCAGTGACGGCGCGCTGGCGGCCAGCGATGGCGCAAATAGTGTGATCTTCGATCCGGCCCCGCTCAGCGAGCTGCAAAGCGTGCTCAGCGCCGAACAGGTGGGCGCATTGGCTGAATCCTATTGTCAGACGGTTGAGACGGCGCTGGCCAATCTGGATCAGGCTGCCGCGGCCAATGATCTGGCGGCGCTTGGCGAATATGGCCATGATCTGAAAAGCAATGCGGGCAGCTTTGGCGCGAGCCGGTTGCAGCATCTGGCAGGCCAGCTCGAATATTGCGCCCGCGAGGGGCAGCACAATGCGGCTTTGGCGCTATTGCCCGCCATCCATGCGGCGGCCGGGGCGGCGGATGGCGAAATCCGCGCCCATCTGGCCGGGACCAAAGGCTGAAACGGCCCTTTGCGTGCCCCCTGCCGTTAGGGTTTTGGCTACCCTGTTGGCATAGCCTTATTGCAGGTCTGGCGAATGCCCGGCCATGACGAGGGTTTGGCCATGTTTGAAAAGCTTCACCGGGTTCTGCGCAATGTTGCGGCCGCCTTTGCGCTTAGTGCCATATGCGCGGCCTGTGCGCCGGGCGCGATGTGGGCAGAACCCTTTCCCGCCCCGCAGGCGGCACCGCCAGCAGCGATGACAGCCAATATGGACGCATCCCCCGCCCCAAGAGCCGGTGTGCTGCGCGCCAGCGTGACATCAAATCCTGTCACTGGACACAATGCCTATGAGTTGGGATCGGGCGACAAGGTGCGCATCACGGTGTTTGGCGAAACCGATCTTAGCGGCGAATATGACGTGGATGGTTCAGGCAATGTGCGTTTGCCGCTGGTGGGGCAGGTGCGGGCCGCGGGTCTTTCATTGCATGATTTCGAAGCGCAAATCGCAGATACGTTGCGCCACGGTTATTTGCGCGATCCGAAAGTCAGCGTCGAGGTCACGGCCTATCGGCCCTTTTACATCATCGGTGAAGTCACAAAGCCCGGACAATATCCATATGTCAACGGCATGACGGCGCTAAACGCGGTGGCGCTTGCAGGTGGTTACACCTATCGCGCCGATGACAGCGATGTGTATGTGCGCCGCAATGGGCGCAGCCGCGAAGTGGAACTGCCGGCCGATCAGACAACGCGAATCTATCCCGGCGATGTCGTGCGCGTATCCGAACGGTATTTCTGAGCCGTGAATCTGCGCGCGCTGAGGCTGGTTCTTTTTGCAGTATTGCCACTGTCCGCGTGTGCCGCGATGCAAACGCCGCAATGTCCGCTGCCCGATCAAAAAGCGATGCAGGTCACACATCTGTATTTTGGCCGCGCACATGTGCCGGATGCGGCGTGGCGCAAATTTGAAACCGATGTGATCGCCGTGCAGTTCCCCGATGGCTTTACAGTCACCAACGGACATGGTGCATGGCGCGATCCGGCAAGCGGCAGGCGCAGCGAAGAGCCATCAACAATTGTGATGATTGCAGCACCCGCCAAGGCACAGACTTCGGTGCGCATTCAGGCCGTGCGGGCGGCCTATAAATCCCGCTTTCATCAGATTTCTGTCGGCGCGGTCAGTGCCATGTCTTGCGCCGCGTTCTGATTGATCCGATAACAACCTATAATTGTATCAAATTCATACACACTTCTTGATTGTAGACAGGTGAGTCCGCACGCGGCCCTCTCGAAAATCTATAATCCATTTTAAAACAATACCTTAGATATCGGCATCCGCCTTGCTCCGGCGCTGTTGGGCCCATTTCCGGGTTCGGACAAAAGGGAGAGAACAATGTCCAAACGCACGATTATATTTGCAGCAGCCTTTGCCGCTTCCACCGCCATGACCACGCTTGGCGCAAACGCTGGCTGGGGCCATAGCGGCTATCAAAACCATTCCAGCGGGCTGTTGGGCCTGAATGTGAATGTTGGCGGGCGCCACAACGACCTGGCCAATGTGCGGGCCAATGTTGGCGGTGTTGTGAACGCCGGTGTGAATGTTGGCGGCAATAGCCACCGGGGCTGGGGCCATTCGCGCCGTTCCAGCAATGGTCTGCTCAATCTCAACGTCAATGTTGGTGGCTCAAATCATCATGGCTACCACCACCGCAGCGGTGTCGGCTGGTAAGAACCTGCCAGACCATACAAGGAACCGCCGGGCATACGCGGGGCCCGGCGGCTTCTTGGCTAAACAGATTTGAGTTTTTCAAATACCGCCTCTGCATCGGCTTTGCTGATTTGTGTGCCGATAACATTGCGCAGCACATCCGCAAATTCATCGCTGGATTCGATTTCGTGTTGCGCGGTATCGCCGTTCACCTGCCGCGTTGTCAGCGTCAAATTGCCAAGCGTGAACCGTTTTCCCGCCTCAACATGCGAGGCCATCAGTACTTTACGAAAATGTGATTCCGGATAGGCCCAAACAAAAAAGTTTCCGACCTCAAAATCAATTTGCGGCGGCGGTACAAGCGAAAACTGATACATCCGCACCCATTCGTTTTTCAGTTGCACCTGCAATTGCAATTCATCGGCGCCCATGGCGATGAGGCGAAACATTTCATGCGGAGTGCGTTGCGGTGTCTCTGTTTGCAGAATGATTGGTCCTGTCAGGGTCACCGCACCAAAGCCCGCATCGGCAATGTAGGATGTGCCGTTCAAATCAACGCGCAACACCATATGGGTGCGCGCTGCGACATGCGTCGGTGGCGCCATCCATTGCACGCGCGCCAAAAGCGGTGTGACAACAAAGCCCAGCGCGCGAAGTGCGGCACAAAACAGCGTGTTGATTTCAAAACAATAGCCGCCACGTTTGTGCGCAATCAGCTTGTCTTGCAACGCGGGCAAATCAATTGGCACGGGCCGGTTCAACAGCGGTTCAAAATTTTCAAATGCAATCGTCTGTGATTGCGCCAGATGCACCGCTTTTAGAACGTCCAGCGTTGGCTCGCGCGGGCTGTCATAGCCAATGCGGGCGAGATAGGCGTCCAGCGCTGCGTCATCCATGTGCTGCGTTTGCGGGGTGTCCATCGGCGTGGCCTTCAAAGTCTGCGATCATGCGTATTATGGTTTTACGGGCGCGCATGCTAACCGATGCCGCGAACCCAAAGGCAAGCCCCAAAATGACCGCATATCCCCGCCTTCGCCTGAAACCCCGCGAAGGCCGCCGCGCGCGCGCCGGTGCGCCCTGGATATTCTCCAACGAGGTGGCGATGGATGCCGAGGCCAAGGCGCTGGCGCCCGGTGCGCTTGTCACGGTGGCGGGCGATGATGGCCATGTTCTGGGCACGGGGTATTTCAATCCCAAAAGCCTGATTGCCGTACGCCTGCTGGAGCCTGCCGCCAATGCGCCGATTGATCGGCAATTCTTTGCTGAGGCCATTGCGCGTGCGCTGACCCGGCGCGAGGCGCTGTATGATGCGCCGTTCTATCGGCTGATCCATGCCGAAGGGGATGGCCTGCCGGGTCTGAGCGTGGACCGGCTGGGCGATATTCTTGTCGTGCAGATCACAACGGCGGGTATGGAAGCAAAAACCGATTATATCATTGGTGCGCTCGAAGCGGTTTGTGCGCCGGCCCATATCGTGCTGCGCAACGACACACCGGCGCGCGCGCTGGAAGGCCTCGAATCATATGTGCGTGCCGCGAAAGGTGAGATGCCTGCGTCCGCGCCCATCATCGAAAATGGCGTGCATTATTTTGCCGATGTTTCGGGTGGGCAAAAAACCGGCTGGTATTACGATCAGCGTGAACACCGCGCCTTTATGGCCGCGCTGGCGAAAGGGCGCAGCGTGCTGGATGTTTATTCTTATACGGGCGGCTTTGCGCTGGCCGCGGCGCGCGCGGGCGCTGCCGATGTGATCGCGGTGGATTCGTCGGCACCTGCGCTGGCGCTGGCCGAGGAAGCTGCGCATGCCAATGGCGTGGCTGCGTCCTGCCAATTTGTGAAGGCCGATGCGTTTGAGGAACTGGAACGCCTGGCCGCCGCCAATGAACGTTTTGATGTGGTGATTGCCGATCCGCCGCCCTTTGTGAAGGCGAAAAAAGATCTGGAACCGGGAGCAAAGGCTTATCGCAAGCTGGCGCGTATGGCCGCAAACGTCACCGCGCCCGGTGGTTATCTGTTTTTAGCATCCTGTTCGCACAACATGCCGGTGGAACGCTTTGCCAGCGAATGTGCCATCGGGCTCCAGCGCGCCGGGCGCCGCGGGTCCTTGATCCGTCAGGGCGGCGCAGGCCCCGATCATCCGGTGCATCCCATGCTGCCGGAAAGCGCGTATCTGAAGGTTTGTGTCTACGCATTAGATTAAGGCGCTTTGGGTGGCGGTGGCGCGGGCTGGCCGGTGCGCCGGGACCATGCGCCGTAATAGAGCGACAGCATGCGTTGCCGGAACGCGGGCTCGGTCTGTGTTGCCTCATCGATCACCAGCGTTTGCGGCGCATCGAAGGTAAAGCCATGCCACACCGGACGGCCAGTCGCGTTGGGGTTTCCGGTCTTGGCAAAATTGGTCCAGTAATCCTGCATCATGCCCACGATGCCCAGATCGTTTCGTGTTGCCGCATTGGCCAGATGCGCCAGCCCCGGATCTTTCTTCAGACCGCGCAGGCCAAAGACATAGGCAAGCTCGCCCGCATGGCCCACACCATCGACATGGCCGCGCAAAGCGTCCGCGATATAACCGAAATGATAAACATAGGCGGGCTGCCCAGCCTCGGCGGCAAACCCGGCCAGCGCACTTGCACCACTGGCAAACACCGCATCATCAAACACGAGATGAAAAAACTGCTTGTCGGTCAGCTTGCCGTCTCTTTCATAGAGCGCGCGAACCTCCGGCAATTTGTCGCCGAAGGGTGCGAAAAGCTGATCGGGCGTGGTGCCGAGCCATTTTATCAGGGTTGCTTCATCACTGTTCGATCCGGCCAGATATGCCGCCTTTGCAATTTTGCCTTCTGCAAACAGCACCGATGGCTGCGCCGGTATGATCACGCCATCGACAATGGGTGAAATCGCCGTGGCGGGCATTGTCTGTTCCGCCTCCATCAATTTGTTGACATCGATGGCGCGCAACGCTGCCAGCGTTTGGGCATCATCACCATGCACGCCGAAATGCTCTGCCATGGCGGTGGCAACTGCCGCCGCATCGCTACGTGCCGCGATGGGAACCAGCCCAAGGCCGGATTGCGAAATCGCCTTGTTGAAAAGGCCGCGCGCGAGCGGCGAGACCATCAAATCATTGACGCTCATGGCCCCGGCGGATTCCCCGAAGATCGTGATATTGTCTGCATCGCCGCCAAAGCGCGCGATATTATCCTTCACCCATTTCAGGGCGGCGATCTGATCCATCAAACCGTAATTGGCGGTGGGACCATCGGGTGTTTCGGCGCTGAGCGCGGGATGCGCAAAAAAGCCGAGCACGCCAAGCCGGTAATTGAAACTGACAACAACCACACCATGCTTGGCCAGATCGGTGCCGTCATAAATGGCCGCCGCCGAACTGCCGACACGAAATGCGCCGCCGTAAATCCACACCATCACCGGCAGTTTTGATTTGCTGTTCGGGTCCGGGCTCCACACATTTGCGGTCAGGCAATCTTCGCTTTCGGGCATGCCCTGGCGCTGTTCGCCATTTTCGGTGTCGACGGGTGCTTGCGGACAGATTGCGCCAAATTGCGTTGCGCGCTTGACGCCGCTCCAATGCGGGGCCGCTTGCGGTGCGCGCCAGCGCAGATCGCCCACTGGCGGCGCGGCAAAGGGAATGCCTTTGTAAACCGCAACGCCGTCTTCATCGCCGCCGGAAAGTGTGCCCTGGCTCAGTGTGATTTGCGGGGCGGCCAGCGCGGGCGAAAACCCGGCCATGAACGCGGCCGTGAAAATGGCAGCAGCAAAGAAAATCCGGCGCATCGTGCCCCCTCACATATCGTGTTTCGCGAACGAGACGCCATGCCATGCGGCGCGTCAAGCGCAGGCGGCTTCACGCCGTGTCAGATGGTGACTTGAGTGCCCAATTCGACAACCCGGTTGGGCGGCAGATGATAAAACCGCGCGGGCGATAGGGCCGTCGCGACAAGGCGCATATAGATCCAGGTTCGCCATGTGCCCAGCACCGGGTGCTCGTCTGGCACCAGTGTTTCGTGGCCGACGAAAAATGTGGTGGTTTCCACATCCAGCGCAAGACCGAAGGCGCGGGCGTCTTCCAGCGCGCGCGGCACATCCGGTGCTTCAAAAAAGCCGTGCCGAATGGTGACATTGAAAAAGCCCTTGCCCAGCTTTTCCACTTCGATGCGTTTGGCGGTTGGCACAATCGGCGTATCGCTAACTGCCACATGCACCAAAAGTACGCGTTCATGCAGCACCTTGTTGTGCTTCAGATTGTGCAGCAATGCGCCCGGCACGACATCGTTTCGCGCGGTCAGAAATACCGCTGTGCCTGCGACACGGGTTGGCGTTTTGTCGGCGCGTTCCATGAAAAGATCGAGGGGCAGGGAATCGGTGCGCACCCGCTCCAGATGGGCGCGTCGCCCAAGACGCCAGGTTTCCATGACTACGAACACGCCCGCCGCAATCAACAGCGGCAACCAACCGCCTTCGACAATCTTCAATGAATTGGCACCAAGGAAGGCCAGATCGATGAAGGCAAGAAAGCCAAACACCAGCACGGCCCATTTCATGCTCCAGCTCCATTGGCGCTGGGCCACGATGGAGGCGTGGAATGTATCGATCACCATGACGCCGGTCACCGCGATGCCATAGGCCGCGGCCAGCGCACCGGATGAGCGGAAGATCAACACGATCAGTACGACACCGATCAGCAAAAACGCGTTCATGCGCGGCACATAAATCTGGCCGTAATCGGTGGCCGAAGTGTGGCGGATTTCCATGCGCGGCATCTGGCCCAATTGCACGGCCTGACGTGTGATCGAAAACACGCCAGAGATCACCGCTTGCGATGCGATGATGGTGGCAAGCGTTGCCAGAATGACGAGCGGGTAATGCGCCCAGGACGGGGTCAGCGAATAAAACGCAATGTGCGCAACTTGCGGATCGCGCAGAATCGCCGCGCCCTGACCGAAATAATTCAGCAGTAAGGCCGGCAGCACGATGAAGAACCAGGCGCGCTGAATGGGCTTGCGTCCGAAATGGCCCATATCGGCGTAAAGCGCTTCACAGCCCGTCACCGCCAGCACCACCGCACCCAGCGAGACGAACGCCGTCCACGGTGCATAGGCAAACAGCATGACCGCGTAATAGGGGTTCACGGCGGTCAGGATGATCGGATTTTGCACCAGTGAGATCGTGCCCAAAATCGCCAGCAGCACAAACCACAGCGCCATCATCGGCCCGAATATGCGCCCGATGCGCGCGGTGCCGCGGCTCTGGATGGCAAAAAGACCGATCAGAATGATCAGGGTCAGCGGCAGGATCAGCGGCTCGAATGTGTGACTGCCGACGCCAATCCCTTCCACCGCGGACAGAACAGAAATGGCTGGCGTCAGCATGCCGTCGCCATAAAACAGTGCCAGGCCGACAAGGGATGCAATCCCGATTGTTCTTTTTGTCAGACGGCCAATGCCTTGCGAGCGGTGCGCCAGTGCGGCCAGCGCCAATGTGCCGCCTTCGCCGTCATTGTCGGCGCGCATGATGAGCAGCACATATTTGACGGTCACAACAAAAATCAGCGCCCAGATGATGAGCGACAATGCGCCCATCACCGCCAGATGATTGGGTACAACACCGGTTGTCGCCAGAACCGATTCGCGCAGCGCATAAAGCGGGCTGGTGCCGATGTCGCCAAACACCACACCCAATGCGCCCAGTGTCAGCATGGCCTCGCGCTTTCGGCTCGTGGCTTTTGACACAGCCTCTGGCGCAGGCGCAGCTTCTCCACTGGCAGCTGGTGCTGCGGTGCCGGGGGCGGCTTTTGCTGTTTCAGGTGTTGATGGTGTGCTGGGATCGCTCACGGTTTTGAATCGCTGTGATGCGGCAGAGATGTGTCAACGCGTGTTGCACGCATTTGCGTATGACCATTCCTGCCGTTCGGCGTGTCCGTTTTTGGCGCGAGGCGGCTGCCCCGGTTTTTAAGGGGCGGGACCATAGGCTTGGTGCGCGAAAAGTCAAAAGACTCCTTGCGCACAATAGGTGTAATTCACATAACGCAATGAATTCATTTGATAAATCAGTAACCGGAGGCAACCCGCATATTGCCGTCAACCGGCTCTGCCGCGATGAATCCCTGCACGGGATAGACCCTCCCGCCCCAGGCGCCGGTGCGTATGTTCCAGACGCGCACCTCGCTCCAATCATTGTTGGGGCTGACATCCTGCACCGGATCATCGACATAGATCGTGCCGTCATTGAACCAGTTGGCATGATCGACGCGGATCACGCGATCCGATTCACGCGAACGCACCACGGCAAGATGCGCGCGGCGCGGGCCGGCATAATTGTAGAGAACCAGAACGGCACCATCGCTGGGCTGGCTTTCACGTTGATAGCGCCCTGCTGCCTTGTTCCACCATGTCCACGCATCGCCGTGAATCTGAATGCCCGAATGCAGCCGCGCATAGGGCACGCATTGCAAATGGCCAGAGCTGCCCGGTTCGATACGCGCGCTGTTGGAGGCTCCGGCGTAATCGTAATCGGGACCGCTGGCGCAGGCCGTCAGTGCAAAAGAAAAAAAGGCCGCCGCCGCGAACCGGCTGAAGAACCCCACCATCATAAAGCCCCTCATGTTACCCGCTCTAGCGGCGGCGGCCATGAACAGGAGTTTAAGTGGGGCGGATCAAGACCGGCTTAGACTAAAAGTTCGGATTTGAAATAATAAAATTTGAATCAAATACGCTGGAAATGCCGGTTTTCCGGGCTTATTCGCCGGGCTGGGTTTTGCGAACCGGCGCTGGTGTGCCGCTGCTCCAACCCATTGCGCCGATGGACAAAAGCCCCGCCGCCGCAAACATGAAGAACGGTGCGCTCCATGCCTGTTCGGCAAAAGCGACGACCGGAAGAAGCAATCCTGCGGCCAGTTCGGGGCGCCCGCGCCAGCTACCGGCATAGGCTTCGCCGGCCCGCGGTGTGCGTGTGAACACCATGCGCTGATTGGAAAACGCATCAAAGGTTGCGCGCGTGTTGGACAGCACCAAACCACTGGGAAAAATAATCGCCAACAGCAGCGATTGCACCAGATGCGGCGCACGCTCCCGGCCCAGCATGAACTGACCCAGATAGAGGTAGGAAAGACTGGCGCTCAGCCCAAGGCCCGTTACCGTCAGGCCGAGCAGCGCCACGCTCTGCAAGTAAACCACACCCATATACATCAAGGTCAGGCTGATGACGGCGGATGTGCCAGCCAGCGTGTAGAACGCGAATTGACAGATCTGCAGCGTTACCACGGCCTTCTTCCAAACTGGCCAGGCGCTGGTCCAGATGCTGGGCAACAGCTTGCGGGCGACCTGGGCATGGCCCTTGGTCCAGCGCGCCTGCTGGGAGCGCCAGGCCGCTGCCGTTTCGGGTAATTCGCCGGGCACTTCCAGATCGGAAACCATCACGCTGCGCCAGCCTTTCAGCGCGCAACGGATCGAAAGATCCAGATCTTCGGTCAGGGTGTCGCCGGTCCAGCCGCCGCTGCGGTCGATCGCTTCGCGCCGCCATACGCCGCCGGTGCCATTGAACGACATGGGCAATCCGGCGCGGAAGCGCGCTTCCTGTTCCACGGCAAAATGGGAATCCAGCAAAACCCCTTGGGCCCGCGTCAGCCAGTTGCGGGTGCGGTTGGCGTGGCCCCAGCGGGTCTGCACAAAACACAGGCCATCATCGGCCACCAGATGCGGCACCGTGCGGCGCAGAAAATCGGGTGGTGGCACAAAATCGGCATCGAAAATGGCGACGTAGGGCGCATCGGAATGTTTCAGCCCAAAGGCCAGATTACCGGCCTTGAAGCCGGTACGCTCGCCCCGGCGCAACACTTTCAGATTCACGCCATCCGGCGCGATGCGGGCAATCGCGGTTTTCAGCGCCTCATGGCCGTGAGCCGGACCATCATCCAGCACCTGAATTTCCAGCCGGTTGGCCGGCCAGTCCAGCCTTGCGGCAGCAGCGGCGACGCGCAACGCCAGCGCGCCTTCAGCACAAACCGGCAATTGCACCAGCACATGGGGCAAATCCGCCTCGTCCAGTTTGGCGAAGCGGGCGCGGCGCGCGGGCGCGAAATAGCGGATCAAAGCGAGCGTGGCCAATTGGGCCGACGCGAGCGCCAGCATAATCAACACGCAGGCAAGAAGGACTTGCAAGATCAAGGAAAACCCATCCATGGCGGAACGTTCGGACCCCCACACTTCCGAAGTTTACGCCGCCGCGGATTCGGCGGGCTTTGAGAGGATTGCGGCATCACATAGTACTTGATTCAGATTACTTGGCTCAGACCGCAAGGCCAGCAGGCCCAGCGAATTTGCTGTGCGGCGCAATTTTTCGCAAGGGCTCTATACACTTGGGCTCGCGCTTCGCCTAATCCAATGTGCGGCGAAATCGCATCAGGGCGATGGCGCCGACCGCGAACATAAAGAGAATAAGCGGCCAAAGCTCCGGCCAGATGGCGGCAAATTCGTTCCCTTTCAGCATGATTCCCCGCACAATCCGCAGAAAATGGGTCAGTGGCAGAACCTCGCCGATCCCTTGGGCCCAGCCCGGCATGCCGTCGAACGGGAACATGAAGCCGGAAAGCAACAGCGAGGGCAGAAAAAAGAAAAATGTCATCTGCATCGCCTGAAGCTGATTTTCCGCGATGGTCGAGAAGGTATAGCCCACCGCCAGATTGGCGATAATGAACAGGGCCAATGCGCCGAACAGCAACAGGCCGGAACCCAGCATGGGCACATCAAACACAAGACGTGCCGCGGCAAGGACCAGCACGACCTGAATATATCCCACGATCACGTAAGGGATGATCTTGCCCAGCATCACCTCCAGCGAGGAGGCGGGCATCGCCAGCAGATTTTCCAACGTGCCGCGTTCGCGTTCGCGCGTGACAGCCAGCGAGGTGATCAGCACCATCGTCATGGTCAAGATCACGCCAAGCAGACCGGGCACCACATTGTATTGCGTGATGGATTCCGGGTTGTAGAGGCGATGCGTCACGACATTAAACGGCGGCGGACCTTGCGCGCGGTTGTGCAGCGGGCCGACCAGATCATCACGCAGCGCCGTCAGCGCAATCTGGTTGAACGCACCCAGTGCAAACGAGCTGGCCGACGGATCGGTCGCATCCACCTCGATCAGAAGGTCGGGTGTGCTCCCGCGCACAATATCGCGCGTAAAATTGACCGGCACTTCGATCAGAAATGAAACCTTGCCCTCGGCCAGAAGCGCGCGGCCCTTTGCCGGTGAATTGGTTTCGGCGATCACATCGAAATAATCCGAATTCCTCAGCGCGGCGACGATGGAGCGCGAAAAGACGCCCGGATCATCAATCGAAATCGCGGTCGGCAAATTCTTCGGATTGAGATTGATCGCATAGCCAAACAGCATGGTTTGCAAAAGCGGAATGCCGATGATCATCGCAAAGGTCAGCGGATCACGCCGCATCTGGATGAATTCTTTCATCATCACCGCATAAGTGCGTGCCAGCGAAAAGCGCGTGTGTTTTGCATCGCCCGCCATCAGCGCTGTTCCTGCAAATGAATGAAGACATCTTCAAGGCTGGGTTTTTTTTCGTGCACGCTGACATCCGCACTTGTGCGATAAGGTGCGATTGCCGCTTCCAGTGGTGCGCGGTCATGGCCGCTGATATGCAGGGCCGCGCCAAAGAACGCGACATATTCCACGCCCGGTGCGCTGCGCAGAACGCTGGTCAGTTTGCGCACGCCCGCGCCTTCCATGACAAAAGTAATAAGCTCTGATTGCTTGATCACTTCGGCGACGGTGCCGCGCGCGCGCAACACGCCGTTCAGAATGTAAACGATGCGGTCACAGCGTTCGGCCTCGTCCATGTAATGGGTGGAGACAAGCACGGTGATGCCGGCTTCGCTCAACGCGTGAATTTCTTCCCAGAAATCACGCCGCGCTTTGGGGTCCACACCGGCGGTCGGTTCATCCAGAAGCAAAAGCTTCGGGTCATGCAACATGCACGCGGCCAATGCGAGCCGCTGTTTCCACCCGCCTGAAAGCGCACCTGCGCGCTGGTTCTGGCGTTGGTCCAGACCAAGACGTTCCAGCGTTTCATTCACTTTGGTTTTGCGCTTTGGCAATTCGTAAAGCCGGGCAACAAATTCCAGATTTTCACGGATCGAAAGATCTTCCCAGAAACTGAATTTCTGGGTCATGTAGCCGGTTTCGCGTTTGATCGTTTCTGATTGCTTGCGAAAATCATAGCCAAGGCATGTGCCTTCGCCTTCATCGGCATGAAGAAGCCCGCATAACATGCGTATGGTCGTGGTTTTGCCCGATCCGTTCGGTCCCAGAAAGCCCCACACTTCGCCCGCCGGTATCGCGATATCCAGATGATCGACAGCCGTTTTGGTACCAAAGCGTTTGGTCAAGCCTTTGACGTCAATGGCCAGATCGCGCGCCTGCGCCAACACCGCTTCTGTACCGCCTGTCTTGCTGGTGGTCATTGCGCGGTGCTGTTCTGGCTTGCGGGGTGCACCTCGACCGGCTGACCGGGGTTCAGTTTCAACCCGCCGGGGCTTCGCGCCTCCAGTTTGAAGACCAGTTTTTCGCGATTGCCGATGGAGAAGATGACCGGCGGGGTGAATTCCTGCTTTTGCGCGATGAAGCTGATTTTGGCGCGCAGATTTTTTGCGCAAGCATCGCAAGTAATTGTGACCTCCTGGCCCATTTTGATTTTTGCGAATTGGGTTTCGGGCACAAAGAAACGCACAAAAACATTTTGCGGCGGCAGAATGGACAGTACCGGCGTTCCGCTTTGTGTGTATTCGCCATTGCGGAAATAAATATCCTCAACCCGGCCCGATGTTTGCGCGACCACGTCGCGCTGGGATAGCTGATAGGCGGCTGCGTCCAGATTGGCGCGCGCCTGATGTATCTGCGCTTCAATCTGGTCAACGCGCGCCTTGGCGGCTTGATAGGTGTTGCGCGCAATGTCCAGCGCCTGTTGCGCTCCGGCATTGGCGCGCACCAGTTTTTGCTGGCGCGTCAATTCTTTTTCCGCCAGCGCCAGCGCGGCGCGCGCATCATCCATTTGTGCAGTGGATTGGCTGATGGTGGCGGCAGCGGCGTCGCGCTGCGCCACCTGATTGGTATCGTCCAGGGTGAAAAGAAGATCGCCCTTTTTCACCAGATCACCGCGATGAACATGAATGTTCTGTACCCAGCCTGCCTGTGGTGCGGCTATGAACGCATCTTCACCTTCGGCGTAACCCAGCCAGCCATGATTTTCGTCATTGCCACAACCCGCGGTAAAGAGCGCGGCACCAAGGGCCACAAATAGCAAAAGCCTGTGTGTCATGGCGCATGTTCCCCCTTTGCCAGCCCGCGCAACAGCACATCAATATGCGCGTCGATCAGAGCTTTGTAATCATATGGTTCGCTGTCGAATTTCGCGAAGGTCGTGCGCCAGATCGCACCAAGCAGCGCGGGCGCAATGCACAGACGGGCTGCGTGTTGCGGCGGCACGGCGCGAAATTCGCCGCGTGCGATGCCGCGTTCGATCACGCCGGTCAGAAAGCCCAGGCCCTTGTCAATAATTTCTGAGCGATAGAACCGCGCAAGTTCGGGAAATTGCCCGGTCTCGCTCAGAATAATTTTCGGCAGGGCGGCCAGATCGCTTTCGCTCAAAAACAGGGCGATGCGTGACAGCGCCATGCGCACAATATCGGCGGACGGACCGCTATAGGCTTTTGCGTTTTCGATAATTGTATCGAGCGTGGTGCCGATGGATTCGCGCACCAGCGATTTGAACACCGCGTCCTTTGACGGGAAGTAGAGATAGATCGTGCCTTTGGTGACGCCCGCCTGTTTGGCGATGTCTTCCATGCGCGCGGCGGCAAACCCCTTTTCGGCAAAGACCACCAAGGCCGCACCCAGAATTTCCTGCGGCCTTGCGTGTTTGCGGCGGCGCCAGCGCTGGCTTTGGGGTGCGGATTGGGGCATGGTGGACTCAATTAATAACTGACTGGTCATTTATAAATAAAACGGCATAGGAACGCAAGCCACCCCCGGATGACAGAAAATGCACAAAAAAGCCGCAGGAAATCTGCTAGTTTGACGGCCTGATATTGGAGATTTCCATGGTTGCACAGCTCGAAAAATTCCGTCCGATCCGGACAATCCGCCGTTTTGTGCTACTGGCAGCGGCAGGCGTGCTTGTAAGCGCCTGTGCCCAGCCGGCGGCCTATGCCCCCCAAGGGCCCAGAGGCGGGCCGGGCTATTCCGATACGCAGTTGGCAAAAAACCGTTATCGCGTGACGTTCCGCGGCAATTCGGTGACCGCCCGCGCGACGGTGGAAAATTATCTCTTGCGCCGCGCCGCAGAGGTGACAAAGGCCGCTGGCTACCCCGCCTTTGAATTTGATACGCGTGACACCAAGGCCGATACGACCTACCGCAGCCAGTTTTCGGGCTGGCCGGGCTGGAACCGGCCCGATCCGTTTGGCTGGTATTGGCATAGCTGGGCTTTTGGTCCCGGCCCCTACGGTTACGCCATGTCCTCTGACGCCATGCCGATCACGCGCTACGAAGCCTATGCAGAAATCGTGATGTTGACGGACGCACAGGCCAAGAATCGGCCCCGTGCGCTTTATGCCGATGATGTGTTGAGCCATCTTGGGCCGCCGCCACCGCCGCCGCCGGGTGCACCGCCGCCTCCGCCGCCGGGCGCGTCCCGCAGCTAAGCCCTATCTCTCAGCAAAGCACGCCAGGCTTTCGCAAGACCATATGCGCGCTGCCATCTTCGCGGCGCGTGGTGCTGACGCACTCATAGCCTTCCTGCGCACACATATGCGGCACATCAATCGGTGCCATCGGATCATCGGTGACAACGCATATCGTCATGCCCGCCTTAGCGCGCTCCAGCGCGCGCCGTGCAAACATGGCGGGCAGCGGACATTTCAGCCCGGTCAGATCCAGTTCGGTCTCGTTTGCGTTGGTCATGCCACCATTTTGCGTTTGTGCGCGGCGCACCTATTCTCGCGTGAATAATCGCGGGAGCAAAGTGCGCAGATGATGGCAATATTCAAGGCAATATCGCGCGAGGCGGCCTATATCAGTTCAGTGGCGCGCACTTTCTATCGCATGCGCCATGTAAAGCCGGATTCCAAAATTACCATTTGCCAGATTGTGGAGGGCTTTGCGGCCAAAACGCCGCGCGCGCCCGCCATCCATTATCTTGAGCGCACGATTTCCTATCGCGAACTGGACGAGGCGGCCAATCGCACTGCGCGCTGGGCCACATCACAAGGCGTGAAAAAGGGCGACGTCGTCGCACTTTTGATGGAAAACCGTCCCGAATTCATCATGACGTGGCTGGGTCTTTTGAAGACGGGCGCCATTGTCGCGATGGTCAACACCAATTTGCGCGGGGCCGCGTTGGCTCATTGCATCGCCATCGCAAAGGCCCGCCATCTGGTGCTGGGCAGCGAGTTGGCCGCACCTTACGCCGAAGCCAGCGCCGGACTCGAAAGCCCGCCGGCCGTCTGGGTGACCGGCGAAGCGAGCGCTGCACCCAATGGCGCGCATGATCTTGATGCGGCCCTGGCCCAGCAAAGCAGCGATGCCGTGCCGCACCCCGGCACGATCTGTGACGACAAGGCGTTCTACATTTTCACCTCTGGCACCACCGGCCTGCCCAAGGCCGCGAATATCAGCCATATGCGCATGCTCTTCATGATGTATGGCTTTGCTGGCGCTTTGGCCTCCCGCGCCAGCGACTGCATGTACATTCCGCTGCCGCTTTATCATTCTTCGGGCGGCATCTGTGCGGTTGGTGTGGCGCTGACGGCGGGCGGCTCCATGGTGATCCGGCGCAAATTTTCGGTGCAGGAATTTTGGGATGATGTCAGCAAATATCGCGTGACACTTTTCCAGTATATCGGTGAATTGTGCCGTTATCTGTTGAACGCACCGCCGCATCCGCTTGAGCGGGCCCATCATATGCGCGCAATCACTGGCAATGGACTGCGCCCCGAAATCTGGCCTGCGTTTCAGGCGCGTTTCAAAATTCCCAAGAT
>JBDZUY010000012.1:0-8510 GCA_040255365.1 Hyphomicrobiales bacterium | reverse complement strand
GAGGGCTATACAAAAAAAGAAGACACGCAGAAAAAAATCCTGCGTGACGCGTTTGAAAAAGGCGATGCGTGGTTTCGTACCGGCGACCTGATGAAACAGGATGCTCACGGCTATTTCTATTTTGTGGATCGCATTGGCGATACGTTCCGCTGGAAGGGTGAAAACGTTGCTACCAGCGAAGTGGCCGAGGCGTTGAGTGTTGTGCCCGGCGTAAAGGAAGCCAATGTTTATGGCGTCGCGGTGCCCGGCACCGATGGCCGCGCAGGCATGGCCGCGCTGGTCACATCAGCGCAGTTCGCGCCGGAAAAATTGGCCGAGGCGCTGGCCAACAATTTGCCGGAATATGCCAAGCCGGTGTTCCTGCGCTTGCAGCCAGAACTGGAAATCACTGGAACGTTCAAACAGCGCAAAGTCGAATTGGTGAAAGACGGTTTCGATCCACACGCCATTACAGACCCGATTTACATGCGCGATCCGGAAACGGGACAGTACGAGATGTTGAGTGACGAACGCTATCGCGCGGTGATGGAAAGCCGCGTGAAACTCTGAATTTTCGCGTTCATTTTTTACCAAAAATAATTGCCACAACGGCAATTTCTGCCCAGTGCACCGCAATTGTTACGCGCGTCAAAAGAAAAATAAAAACAGTCACAAATCGGCACAATGCAGATGCCGCTTAATTGCGGTGATGAATGTTTGGTAGTGATCTCGCGCGCATTCATGTCAAATTTTATTCAAAGCATGTAACGATAGCTGTGCATGAAATGAGAGACGGTTAAATTCAATCTGGCGAAATGCATTTGCATGGCGTTACCAATGGCTGTCGCGAACCACAACATATGGAGTGCCGCATGGCCACCGATCCTGTTGTTGAGCTCATGAATCAGCTATTCGCCGCATATGATGCGTTGACCCGCATCAAGGATCGGCGCAGCGATGAAGCGCTAGACCTGATGAAATCCATCGCAACATTTCAGGCGCTTGCTCATGTGACCGAACCCACCAGCATGGAAGGCGCGGCCTATCTGTTGCGTGAAGCTGCGGCGTTGTTGTTGCGCACGCATGTTTTTTATCATGGCGAACGGCTGCGCCGTATCGCCAATCGCCTGTCGCATGGCCAGCGCGAATTTGGCGATTTGCTGGAACTGCGCGCCATCATCGATGTGGTTTCCAATGGCGTTTGCGGCACGCCGCGCGAAGATGCGGCCGCGCTGATTGAAAATGCGCTGAAGGGTGCGGCGCGCCCGGTGGTGGTGGTGGATACACCCCATCCGCGCGGGCGTCTGCGGCAGGCATTTGGTACCGACACGCCGCATATGCGGTAGAGCGCAATCGGGTGAAGTGTGCAGCGGTTCACCCGATAAATTGCGCGGCAATCAAAGAATTTCAAGCATGATCTGATTATGTTGAATCAGATCATGCTCGAGGCAGATTTCATACGAACATTATTCCGCCGCCTTGGAACCACCGGCCTTTTTGGCTTCATCTTCGTGATGTTTCTGGATGGTTTGCATCGCGGCATTCATTGCCGCACCGATGAATTTTTCCTTGTTGTCTTTTGCCCAGTTCAGGGCGGTATCGCGCGCGGAATTGGTGCCGAGGATGGCGGGTGTCACATAACGCTGCCACAGCTCATAGGATTTTTTGGTGTTCTCGAAATTCGCCCAATTGTGTGCGAGCTGCAGGAAGCAGCCGAATTCGCCCTGTTTCTCCTGCAAGCGCCGAATCTGTGCAATCGCATCATCTGGCGTGCCAACCACGGCGACGCCTTCTTCGACCAGGGTTTCAAGGGCGCGGTTCTCGGTCGTCTCACGGCCTGCCACCGCACTGATGCCGGAGAAATAGTTACGCCATTCTTCAAAACCATATTTGCAATTTTCAAAAGCCTGTTCGCGCGTTTCGGCAATGTGCACGGGCCCGACCAGACGCAGGCGTTCTGCGTCCATAGTGCGGCCGTTCTCGGCGGCAACCTTGTTTGCAATCTCCCAATTGATCGCCAGCGCGTCATAGCCGCTGGCCTGTGTTGCGGCCACGCACAACATGCCAAAGCCATGTTTGCCCGCCAGCTTGCCGCCCGATGGCGTCACCGACGAGGCCACACAAATTTCCGGGTGTGGCCAAGTATAAGGCTTGATCTGACACACCGCATCTTGCAGCGTGAACCAGTCGGTTTTTTCGGTGACGCGCTCACCCTTGAACAGGCGCAAAATCACTTCGATGGATTCAACCATGCGCGCGCGCTGCACGGATGGATCAATGCCCATCGAAAATGCATCGGATGGCAACAGCCCCGGCCCGACGCCAAACATGATGCGCCCACGTGTTTGATGATCAAGCTGGATGATGCGGTTCGCCGCCATCAGCGGATTGTGATAGGGCAGCGACACCACGCCGGTGCCCAGCATGATGCGCTTTGTCCGCTCCGCCACCGCTGCCAAAAACAATTCCGGGCTGGAGATGATTTCAAACCCGGCCGAGTGATGTTCGCCAACCCAGGCTTCGTCATAACCCAGCCGGTCGAGATGCTCGATCAACTCCATATCGCGCTGAATCGCGAGGGTGGGGTCTTCGTTTGTCGGGTGGAAGGGCGCGATGAAAACGCCGTTGCGCAATTTGATGGTCATGTCGTCCTCACATTGTTGAATGGCGATGGGCAAGTGTCACATGGCAATGTTTCAACCGCTAGAGCGGCGGCGGCCTGAACCCGCCCGTGCCATCTTCGATTGACGCAGCGTAATCAAACAGCCGGTCTTCGCTGTTCCACGGGCCGACGATCTGCACACCCACCGGCAAACCCTCTGGCGTTTGCCTCGCTTGCACTGCCAGCGCGGGCGCGTGCAGGCTGGTGGCCAGTGCGATCCAGCTCAGCATGGAAAAATAGGGCCATGTTTCATTGTCGATTGTCACGCTGCGTGATGCGGGCGGTTCGCTTTGATCATGCGCAAAAGCGGGAACCGGCGTGATCGGCATCACAATAGCATCAGTGGATTTGAAAAATTCCGCCAGTGCGTCTTTTTGCGCCTGCCGCGCCACCATCGCATGGGCCAGTTCGCTGACCCGCGCGGTTGCAAACAATCGGTAGGCTTCTGGTCCATAAAGGCTGGCACCTGCCGCATAGGCCGTGCGATCTTCGGCGCGTGTTTTTTCCATATCGGCCAAAAGTGTTTCAGGAAAGCCGCCCGCCATCACCGCCACAAGCAATTGCATGTAACTGCGCATCATTTGATCGGTGTCGATGCCGGGCTTGGCGCGCTCCACATGCGCGCCCTGCGCCGCCAGCGCATCGCCTGCGCGTTTCACGCCATCGCGCACCGCGGCAGAAAGCGGAAAGCCCTTTTCTTCATCCCATATGGCAATGCGTGCACCCTTCACCTCGCGGCGCTTTTGCTCCGGCGTGCCGCGCAGCACCGACCACAGCATTTTCAAATCATCGACGTTGCGCGCCATCGGCCCGCCCACACCCAGATCGGTTTCGACATAGGCACCCGGCGGCGGCGGCACATGCCCGCGCATGGGAAGCACGCCCCAGGTCGGTTTCAAAGAACACACACCGCAAAAATTTGCCGGATGGCGCAACGACCCCCCAATATCAGAGCCGATTTCCAAGGGCGTGATGCCGGTGGCCAGCGCCGCCGCCGCCCCGCCGGATGATCCGCCGGGCGTGCGCGTCACATCGTATGGATTGTTCGTGGTGCCATAGACCGCGTTGTAGCTTTGAAAATCGCCCAGCATGAAGGGCACATTGGTTTTGCCCCAGATCACGGCCCCGGCATCACGCGTCAGACGCACCAGATCGGCATCGGCGCATTCTTTTGGCCGGCCAGCAAACATTGGCGCGCCAGAAATGGCCGGCATGTTTTCGACGTCATAGCCATCCTTGATCGTCATCGGGATACCGGCGAGCGGGCCCAGCGTTTTGCCGCGCGCGCGCGCCTCGTCGATGGCGGCCGCGTCTTTCTGGGCGCGCGGTATATCGGTGGCGATCACGGCGTTCAGCTTTTTGGCCAGCGCATCATTGCGGGCCAGATGCGCGTCCAGAACCTCGCGGGCGGAAATCCTTTTTGCGGCCAGATCGGCGGCCAGTGTGCGGGCGGTTTTGTCGGTCAGGCTCATCGGCGGAAAATCTCCCTATCCTGCACAGCGGCTTTTCGTGGCCGGTGTCAGGTGACATAGTGTCAGTGAAACCGCTATTGGGGAAAGGGCAAACCATGCGCGCCGCCGTTTTTCAGGAAATGTTGAAGCCTCTGGTGATCGAAAATCTGGCCGATCCGGAGCCGGGGCCCCATGAGCTGATCCTCAAGGTGAAAAATTGCGGCATTTGCGGCTCTGACCTGCACATGACCGAGCCCAGCTCGGTGATGCCGCTGCCCTCTGGCGCGGTGATGGGTCATGAATTTGCGGGCGAGGTGATGGCGGTGGGCAGCGCCGTGGCGGGGCAATGGAAAGCGGGCGACCGGGTGGCGGGCTTTCCCTTCATCTGCTGCGGCGAACAAACGCCATGCCCCAATTTCGGGCTTGGCTATTCCTCCTGCATGAAGGGCATGGGTGTCGGGCTTGGCCGCGCCCACGGCGCCTATGCCGAATATGTGCGCATCGGTGCGCGCGGCGGCTATCGGCTGCCAGACAATGTTTCGTTCCGCGAAGGTGCAATGGTCGAACCGCTGGCCGTGGGGCTGCACGCCGTCGATATGGCAAAACTGGAACGCGGCGCCACCGTGCTGGTGGTGGGCGCGGGGCCGGTCGGGCTGGCCACGATTTTGTGGGCAAAATTTCTGGGCGCGCGCCATGTCATCGTCAGCGAAAAGACCGAAGAACGGCGCAAGATGGCGGCGCAATTCGGTGCGACCGATGCAGTTGATCCGGCGCGGCCACTAACCGAGCAGGTGGAAAAGATCGCGGGCGGCCCGCCGGATGTGATTTTTGAATGTGTCGGCGCGCCGGGCCTGTTGGGTGCAACGATGATGGAAGCGCCGCGCAACTCCAAGATCATCGTGGCCGGTGTGTGCCAGCAACCCGATACGATCATGCCGATGATCGGCATTTTGAAAGAGCTGTGCGTGCAATTCGTGCTCGGCTATCGCCCGGAAGATTTTGACTATGTGATCGCGATGATCGCATCCGACCGGATCAATGTGGACGCGATGATTACCGATATTGTCGATCTGGATGCGTTGCCGGATGCGTTTGAGGCGCTGCGCAAACCCGCACACCAATGCAAGGTGATGCTGGAGAATTAATTCCCCCTCCCTCATCCTGAGCTTGTCGAAGGGTGAAGTGAACCTCACGGCCCCAGCTTCTTCTCCGGCAGCGCATCCCACGCTCTGCGGCGCGCAGCATTGGGATCACTGGTGAGATGTGGTTCGCCGTCACCAAAAATCATCGTCTGGCGCGCGGCGGTGTCGTACGTGGGCCATGCGCCGGTCGCTTCGCCTTCGGGGTTTCCGGTCTTGGCAAAATTTGTCCAGCTTTCAATCATCGCGGCGGATAGCGCCACAGCATCGGGACCTTTGCCGAAAAACCGGCCCGCCAGCCTTTCGCGGAATGTACCGAACACAAAGCCCAGCTCCACCGCATGGCACGCCCCCATAATTCCGCCCAGTAATTTCGCTTTCCAATCGCAGCGATAGGCATGCACGCTCGCATGCGCGCTTTGCGCCTCCATCATCCGCGTGGCGGGAATGACGAACATTTTGTCTGTCATCACCTGATTGATGCGCTCGAACACCGAGCCTTCACTATAGACGCGCAGCATCTCTTCGGCATTTTCGGGTCCGGCCATGCGCTGCATCCGCGCGATGAATTTTTTGCTGGAGCTGAACCGCATGGCCGGGTTCATCGCGGTGAAAAGTTTCCATTCTTCCAGATTGGTGCCGGTCAGTAGCGGAATGTCTTTTGCCGATCCCTCGCGTATGGCGGTGATGGGCTGCACCGGCAAAACCGCGCCGTCTATGGTGGGTTGCAGCGGCATACGGCCGAGTTTTTGCGGATCGTGCCCGTCGCGGCAATCGGCCAAAAGTGTAATCTGTGCTTTGATCAGCGCGCCATAATCGGCTTCGGCAATTTTGTGTGCGTCGGCTTTGGAAAGCCCCATGAAGCCCAGAAACGCATGCGCCACACGCGCGGAATGTTCGCGGGTATAGCCGATATGAGCGGCGCCCGATTGCGCAATGGCTTTGTGAAACAATCCCTTTGCGGGCGGTGCGGCCATCAGCGCCGATACGCTCATCGCGCCCGCGGATTCGCCAAAGATCGTGATGTTGTCTGCATCGCCGCCGAATTGGGCAATGTTCTGTTTCACCCAATGCAATGCTGCGATCTGATCGGCCAGCCCCTCACTTCCCGTGCCGGGCAATGCGCCATCGGTTGCGTCGGAAAGGTTTAAAAAACCAAATGCACCAAGCCGGTAATTCAATGTGACGATCACGCAATCGGTCGCTGCCAGATGTTCGCCATTGTAGAGGCCCTGGCTGCCCGCGCCGATGACAAACGCACCGCCGTGAAGCCACACCATCACCGGGCGCTTGGCGTTGTCACAGGATGGTGTCCACACATTCAGATAAAGACAATCTTCGGATTGTTCGCCAAGCGTGTTGCCAAGCAGGGCTTCCATTTGCGTTGGTGCCTGCGGACAGACAAAACCGGGCGCGTTTGCGGCGCGCGTTCCCGCCCAATGCGGCGCGGGGCCGGGCTTTTGCCAGCGCATGGAGCCCACGGGCGGGGCTGCATAGGGAATGCCCTTGAAACAGGCAATGCCGTTTGCCGTCAGCCCGCTAAGGCGGCCTTGTGCAATTTCGATTGTGGTGACACGCGCGGCGTTCATCGGTCTTTGTCAGGCATCAACCATCATGAAACCCGCGCGCGGGAAATGCACCACCACATCGCCAACGGCGGGATCATTGCGGGCAATCGCAATTTCCTGTGCATTGGTGAACACAATTGTGCCTTCCACCGGATCGCGGCCATAATCATCCGCCATCACTTTGACCTTGTCGCCGGGTTTGCGCCCGCGCGTTTCAAACGGATCGTCCGCTGGTTTGGCCTCTGACGAGGCTTCCTTGGCAACGACCAATGCTTCCTTCGCATCCATCGGTTCGGACTTGCCGTGACCCAGCGCGCTGACGCGGGCTTGCCAGAAATCCAGCTTGGGAAATTCCTTTAAAATGGAATCGGCAATGTGCGGCACCGTGTTTTTCAGGAACCACACATTCATATAGCCATGCGCGTCGGCAATGGCGGGTTTGTTGCCGTTCAAATAGCTGCGGCCATCCGCCAATTGCTCGGACAAGAAGCTGGCATGCGCGCGCCATTGATCGCGCATGTAAGGCGCAGCATTTGCCATTGCATCGGTCGAAAATGTGCCTTCCGACAATTTGGCGCGGTCTTTTTTGAATTCTTCGGGAATGGACGGGCCAAGCTCGCCAAAAATCACTGGCACGCTGGCCATGAAAAATGGCTTGTCCGCCCAGAAGCCCACGGCATAACCCAGCCCTTTGTCGCTGCCGAATACACTGTAATCGCCAAAGCGTCGCTCCAGCTCGCGAATGATGATCTGCGTGTCGCAATAAATATCAGCGCCGATTTGCAGCACCGGCGTTTTGCGATAGCCGCCGGTTAGCGGCATCAGATCGGGCTTTGGCATCATGTTGGGAATTTCGACCGAGCGCCATTCCAATTGTTTGATACCAAAAACGACACGCACTTTTTCGGAAAAAGGCGATGCCGGGTAATGATGAAAGATGACCTGCGTTTTCATGGCTTGGCTTTCTGCGCTTTACGGCGGTTCAGCTGAGTTCGTTAGAGAAACGGATGGTTTCAGTTTTCAACCCTTCGATCACAACGTCCAGACCGCCAGATCGTATCATCCATTCCAGGCGATGGTCGCGATATTCGCGTTTGAACGCGCCCTGTTTGACCGCATCGGCCACCATGTTCATACCGGCAATGGAAGCCGCCGCCGCCTTGGCCGCTTTGGAAACCGATGCGCGTTCATTGGCGCGCGCCAGCCATTGGCCCAGCGGGGTTTGCGCTTCGGGGCCGATGCCAAGACCGGCGGCCCCGTTCAGATAGGGCACAACACACAAATCAGCCCAGCCGAAATGGCGCGGATCAAACCATTGCTGATCGCCCAAAAGCCGCGTCAGCCAGGCATAAAGTCCGCGTGCTTGGTTCATCGCGCGCGCTTCCAATGTGCGGGCGCGCTCGCCATCCGCGCGCTTGAACCAGCGGATTTCACCCAGACCCCAATTGATCGGCTCGAACGATGTGTCCATCACATCTTCAATCGTGCGCGCATGGGCGCGGCCCGCCGCATCGCGCGGCAGTAGCGCGGGCTCCGGCCATTTGTCCTCGATATATTCCAGGATGATGGTGGAATCGAACAGCCGCACATCGCCGTCTATCAAGGCGGGCACCTCGCCGCGCGGATTGGCTTTTAAAAATTCGTCATCCGGCTGGCCCGTGCCGATGGCCGTGGGCATGCGCGTTTCAAACGCGATGCCTTTTTCATCCAG
>JBDZUY010000046.1:13382-19719 GCA_040255365.1 Hyphomicrobiales bacterium | reverse complement strand
ACGCCCAGCCCGCGCCAGTTCAGCCACAGGCCAAGAATGGCGCAGGTTGGAAAACCGATCAGCCAGTAACAGCCGCCGGCAATCCACATGGGCGCGCGCGCATCCTTTAATCCGCGCAAGGCGAGCGCGGCGACCACCTGAATGCCATCGACAATCTGAAACGCCGCCGCGATTTGCAGGAAGGTGATGGTCAGCGCGACCACATCGCCATTACCCGAATCCGCCGGGAAATACAGATTGGCGATCTGGCGCGGAAAGACGATCAGCACCACCGAACAGATGCTCATAAAGACGGTGGACATGATCAACGCGCTGTAGCCCGCGCGGCGCACCGCGTCGCCGTCGCGCGCACCCGCCGCCAGCCCGACACGCACCGTCGCCGCCGTCGCGATGCCCAGCGGCACCATGAAGGTGATCGAGGGAACATTCAGCGCAATCTGATGCGCCGCCACCGATGCGGCACTGAACGTGCCCATGATCAGCGTCGAGGCGTTGAACATCATCGCTTCGAAAATCGCGGTCATGCCGATGGGCACACCCAGCCGGAAAATCTCGGCCAGTTTTTCCCAATGCGGCCGGTGAAAGCGCCGGAAGATGCGATAGAGGCGCAAGGATGGCGTGCGCTGAATCACGATCTGCATCACGGCAAAGTTGAACAGATAGGACAGCGATGTCGCGATCGCCGATCCGCGCAGACCCATGGCCGGGAATCCGAAATGGCCAAAGATCAGCGTGTAATCGCCCAGCGCGTTGAAGAAGATCGTCATCACCATCACGATCAACGCGGCGCGCGGCCGGCCCAGCGCCGTCACGAAATTGCGCTGTACCAAAAAGAACAGCGAGAACGGCATGCCAAAGCACAATATGGCCGTGAACTGGCCCGCAGCATGGGCCAGCTCTGGCTGCTGGTCGAAAATCAGCAAAATGCTTTCCGTGCCCAGCAAGATGCCGATCAGCGGCAGGGACAAAAAGCCGATGGACCAGAACCCCATGCGCGTGATGGCGCGCACGCCCGCGCGGTCGCCGGGCCGGGCACCCAGAAGATGCGCGATCATGGGGGAGACAGCCGCGCTCGGCCCCATGCCGATCAGCCAGCACAGGAAGAACACGGTATTGCCCAGCGCGGCACCGGCCAGCGCGACTTTATCGACGCGGCCCAGCATCACGATGTCGGTCGTCATGATCGCCATTTGCGAGAGCTGGGTGGCAATCAGCGGCAGGGCCAGCTTGCCCAGCGCGCGGCCTTCGGCAATCCATGCGGCCATGCCGGTGCCGCGCACGCGCGGGCCCGCGTTTTCTGGGGTGATGGTCAATTCTGCAATGTCACTCATAGCTCAGGTTTTTCTGTTCTTGCCCGAACCCGGAGTTCTGTCGTGGGGTGCAGATACAAAAATCCCCTCCGAAGCTTTCCGGGCTCGGGAGGGGTGGTCGTTCAAACCGGCCAGGTTGCCCTAGCTGCCGGTCTCCTCTCGAGCAGGCGCGCTATCGCCCAGTCCGCAAAGTGCGGCCGGTTTGAATACGCGCGTGATTGAAACCATGTTGATCATCAAAACTCGCTCGAATCGCGCAAAGCCCCGTGCTTTGCGTAAGGGGTGCGTGGTTACGCCCGCCCGTTAACGAAGTCAACGCTGCGCGCGCGCATGGCAGGTATTCGCACGCCATGCGTGGCGGCGCGGCCACAGCGTAGGGGGCGCGGGTTCAGGAATAGACGAATTCGGCGCCGTCCAGATCAATGGCGGGCCATTCATCTTTCTCGGCCCAGTAATCCTGGGTGTGCTGCCATTCCTTCTTGTCGCCGCGTTTGGGCATTTTGTCGATGTCACGCATCAGATAGCCGGGGTTGAAATCTTCCGGATCGACCCATGTCGTGATCGCCATGTCCTTGTCTTCGGGGCGAAGCGCGACCTCGACCTTTCGCGCGCCCTTGTCTTTCATGTGCGCCAGCAGGCGGCACACGAAATCGCCCATCAGATCGACCCGCAAGGTCCAGCTTGCGCGGAAATAGCCAAACACCCACGCCATGTTCGGCACGCCGGTAAACATCATGCCGCGATAGGTGATGGTCTTTGAAAAATCGACAGGCTTGCCATCCACCTCGAACGGAATATCGCCCAGCACGCTGAGGTGAAACCCTGTCGCGGTGATGATGATGTCGGCTTCCAGCTCTTCGCCCGATTTGGTCAGGATGCCTTTTTCGGTGAAGCATTCAATCTCGTCGGTCACGACATGCGCCTTGCCCGCGGCGATCCCCTGAAACAGATCGCCGTCGGGAATAAACGCAACGCGCTGGCGCCATGGGCGGTATTTCGGCGTGAAATGTTTGGCGATGTCGTAATCCGCCCCCAGGAATGTGCGCACACCTTCCAGCAATTCGTCTTTCACCGCTTCGCTTTCTTCAAACGAGCGGCGCGTAAACTCCGCCTGATCTTTCAGGATCTGGCGGCGGATGATTTCGTGAATCCATTCTTCCTTGATTTCCAGACCGCGCAATTGATCGGCCAAATCATTGGCGTTGCGGGCGGGAATGAAATAGGTGGGTGAGCGCTGCAGCAAGGTAACATGCGCGCAATCACCAGCAATGGCGGGCACCAAGGTCGCCGCCGTCGCGCCGGAGCCAATGACGATCACATTCTTGTTTTTGTATTCCAGATCATCGGGCCAGTTCTGCGGGTGGATAATGCGGCCCGCAAATTTGTCCATGCCTTTCCATTGCGGGGTGTAGCCTTTTTCGTGTTTGTAATAGCCTTGGCACATCCACAAAAAATTGGTGGTGAAGAAAACCGTCTCGTCCGTATCGCTGCGCACTGCCTCGATCGTCCAGAGGTTCTTCTTGCTGGACCATTTTGTCGAGATGATGCGGTGGCGATAGCGGATGTGGCGCGCCAGATCATTCTCCGCAATCACTTCGCCCATATATTTCAGAATTTCGCTGGCGCTGGCGATGGGGTCGCCAATCCACGGCTTGAAGCGATAGCCGAATGTATAAAGATCGCTGTCCGAGCGAATGCCGGGATAACGATGCGTGGACCATGTGCCGCCAAATGTCTCCTGACTTTCCAGAACAACAAAATTTGTGCCGGGGCATTTATCTTGAAGATGCCACGCGGCGCCAACGCCGGAAATTCCGGCGCCAACAATCAGCACATCAAAATGTTCCGCTTTGGATTGGCCGCTTTGCCCGGCCTCTTTTGTCATCACCTTGTCCATCACACGCACCTGTTTAGCTGCCGCATCCATCATCGCGCTTATTCGACAATGGTCTTTGATGCGGATCAATATCGTTTGGCACATGGTGACGCGGCGGAAAGCTGTGCGCAAGCGGCCCGCCAAAGCCGCACCTTGCCTGATTGTGCCGGGCGGGGCGGATGCTTAGAGTCCGAGCATTGCTATCCAGACATGAGGAAACGCCATGGACTTCACAATTCCCAAGGAAATCGTCGATCTGCTGGCCCGGATTGATGCCTTTATCGACGCCGAAATCGTGCCCCTGCAAAAACAGGACGACAATGACCGCTTTTTCGATCATCGCCGTGAATGGGCCCGCACCGATTTTGACAATGGCGGTTTGCCGCGCCCGGAATGGGAAGAATTGTTGCGCGAAATGCGCCGCCGCGCCGACAAGGCCGGTTTTTTGCGTCTTGCGTTGCCAAAGGAATATGGCGGACAGGACATTGGCAATCTGGCGATGGCGATCATCCGCGAACACCTCGCGGCCAAGGGGCTAGGCCTGCACAATGATCTTCAGAACGAATCTTCGGTCGTCGGCAATTTTCCGCAGATTTTGATGTTCCGCGATTTCGGCACCGAGGCGCAAAAAGAAACGCTGCTGAAACCCATGCTGGAGGGCAAGGCGCGCATCGCCTTTGGGCTGACCGAGCCCAATCATGGCTCGGATGCGACATGGATGGAAACGCGCGCCGTGAAAGACGGCAATGGCTGGCGCATCAATGGCGAAAAAATGTGGAACACCGGCGTGCATACCGCGACGCATGACATGGTGTTCTGCCGCACATCCGGCGAAGACGGCAGCGCGCGGGGCCTGACCTGTTTGATCGTGCCGATGAACGCAGACGGCGTAAAAATCGAAGAATATATGTGGACCTTCAACATGCCGACCGATCACGCGCGCGTCTCGTTCAAGGATGTGTGGGTGCCCGACAGCGCCGTTTTCGGTCCGGTGGATAATGGCTTGGTGCTGGCGCGCCATTTTGTGCATGAGAACCGTATCCGCCAGGCGGCATCCGGTGTTGGCGCGGCGCAATACTGCATCAATGAAAGCATTGATTACGCGAACACGCGCAAACCGTTCGGCAAGCCGCTATCGCGCAATCAGGCAATCCAATGGCCGCTGGTGGAATTGAACACCGAGGCGGAAATGCTGCGTTGGCTGATCTATCGCACGGCGTGGGAGATGGACCGCATGACGGGGCCGGAGATTCAGCTTTATCTCTCTGACAAGGTTTCGATGTGCAATTACCGCGGCAACCGGCTGGTGTGTCAGGCGGCGGATCAGGCGATGCAGGTGCATGGCGGCATGGGCTATTCGCGGCACAAGCAATTTGAACATATTTATCGCCATCACCGGCGGTATCGTATCACCGAAGGCTCGGAAGAAATTCAAATGCGCAATGTTGCCGGGCATATGTTCGGCTTCATTGGAAAGAACCGCCCCCGGAACCAATAACGCATAAAATTTGAACGAAGCTTGCAACAATTGCGCCGGGTTTGTTTAAGCCCGGCGCAATGACTGTGCCGTAAACATGTCTGCAAGGGGGGCGAACGCACGCCGGAACGAGCCCGCCACCCGTGTGGACAAAAAACATGCAAGCATTGGGCTATATTTGGGGCGACGTGAACCCGCGCGATCCCCTTTGTGAAGAAATCCGAACATTCTTGCCTGGGCCGGTTCATGGTCATGGGCGATTTTTGGTGGAGTTTTGGCGCAAGCGTATGCAAGACGACGGCTTTGTTGTGGGCCGCGATTTGCCATCACGGCACCTCAGTCACGCATTGCGCAATCTGTCGGTGCTGGAGCCATTGGACGGCGGCAAGGATTATCGCATCCGAGTTGCGGGCATGGCGATGCTGCGCCGGTTTGGCCACGATGTGACGGGGTGCGATTTGTCGGATGTGTTTTCCGGCGCGGCCTTTGTGGAGCGCCGCAGCGAAATTTCCACAATGCTGGCTTCGTCCACGCCCTATGCGGTTGATGTCAAAATCCCCACAGAGGAGCACAGACAACAGCATTTTGAGGTGGTCGGCGTTCCCGCGCTTTCGCCCGACCGCAAAACAGCATGGGCGGTCATGGGCGTGTTCTACTACGATTGGCTGCGTTAATAAGATAAGATTCTGCGTTTCTCGCAGCGCGGAGTCTTTATGCCCATCTGGAATATCGCCCATCGCGGCGGCGCCGGTCTTTACCCCGAAAATACATTGGCAGCATTTGGCGATGCCGTGGCGCGCGGCTGCAATGGTGCGGAGCTGGATGTGCAATTGTCGCGCGACGGTGAGGTGATCGTGTTTCACGATTACCGGCTGAAGCCCGAAATCTGCCGGCTGGACGGGGCATGGATTACGCCGCCGACGCCGCGCATCAAGGATCTGAGCCTTGCCGAATTGCGGGCTTACGACATTGGCCGTGCCGATCCGGCCAGTGCGTATGCGCGCGCGCATGGCCGCGTGAAGGCGGTGGATGGTGAGCGTATTCCCACGCTGGATGCAGTGCTGAACATCGCCAAGACCGCAAAGAGGCCGTTCAAACTTTTTGTTGAATTGAAAACATCGTTTGGGGAGCGTGACCGCTCCGCCGATCCGGTGGCGTTGGCCGAAGCAACCATCGCGGTTTTAAAGCGCCACGCCTATCTGGATCGTACGATCATGGTTGGCTTTGACTGGCCGGGGCTTTTGCACGCGAAAAAAATTGCAGATGTCGAATGCTGGTTCACCACCATGGCGCAAAGCTGGTTTGGGGATGCCGCGCCGCCGCCGGAAGATGACCCGCCATCTGAACCAGCGCTGGCGATGATGCGCCATTGGGCGAACAGTGGCACCTCACCCTGGGCGGGCGGCTATGATGCGGTGAAATATGGCGGCTCGATCATCAAGGCGATTGCAGCGGCGGGGGGCGACGGCTGGTTCCCGCCTTACAGGGATTTGACGCAAGCCAGCGTGGCCGAGGCGCGCGAAGCGGGATTGAAGCTGGGCGCTTGGACGGTGGATGAACCGGGCGAGATGCGCCGTCTTATTGCGCTGGGCATTGATGCGATTTGTACGGATGTACCGGATATATTGGCGGGGATTATGCGTAGTGCGTAATGCACCCGTATTCCTCCCCCGT
>JBDZUY010000046.1:0-13282 GCA_040255365.1 Hyphomicrobiales bacterium | reverse complement strand
CCTCCCCCGTAAACGGGGGAGGAAATGATTTTTTACAACCCTTCAAACAGCGCCGTCGAAAGATAACGTTCTGCAAATGACGGGATGACCGTCACGATCATCTTGCCTTCCATCTCGGGGCGCGCGCCCACTTCCAGCGCCGCGGCAATCGCCGCGCCAGAGGATATGCCAACGGGAATGCCTTCCATCCGCGCGACTTTGCGTGCGGTTTCAAACGCCGTCTCGTTGGAGATCGTCATCACCTCGTCGATCACTTTGCGATCCAAAATGGCGGGCACAAAGCCCGCGCCAAGACCCTGAATTTTGTGCGGGCCGGGCTGGCCACCGGACAGGATGGGGGAATCTTCCGGCTCCAGCGCAATCATGTGCACGCTCGGCTTTTTTTCCTTCAGCACCTGGCCGACGCCGGTAATGGTGCCACCCGTGCCAATGCCCGAAATCACAACATCTACTTTGCCGGCGGTGTCGTTCCAGATTTCCAGCGCCGTCGTCGTGCGATGAATTTCCGGGTTGGCGGGGTTTTCAAATTGCTGCGGCATCATCGCGCCGGGCGTGGAATCGACAATGTCCTGCGCACGCTGAATGGCGCCCTTCATACCCTTGGTCGCTTCGGTCAGCACCAGTTCGGCGCCCAGCAAGAGCAGCATTTTGCGCCGTTCGGTGGACATGGAATCGGGCATCACCAGCACAAGGCGATAGCCGCGCGCCGCAGCCACAAAGGCCAGCGCAATGCCGGTGTTGCCGCTGGTTGGTTCCACGATGGTGGATTTGCCCGGCGTGAGCAGACCCTTTTTTTCCAGCGCGTCGATCATCGAAACACCGATGCGGTCTTTCACGCTGGCAATGGGGTTGAAGAATTCCAGCTTCAACAGAATGTCGGCTTTCGCGCCCGCTTCTTGTGGCATACGCGCCAGACGCACCAGCGGCGTGTCGCCAATCGTCTCGGTTATGGAATCATAGATGCGTCCGCGCCCTGGCGTGTGGTTTTTGTCTGCGCTCATCGCATTCTCCTTTGTGTGTTCTGTTTTGTGTGTTCTGTTTTAAATCGCGAAATCGGTACGAACCGGGCCGCCGCTCTCGACGCCAGCGGCGCGCGCCTTTTGGCACAAATCTTCGATGGAGATGGCATCCAGCCGCG
The DNA here is from genome assembly GCA_040255365.1 of Hyphomicrobiales bacterium. Classification (GTDB taxonomy): domain Bacteria; phylum Pseudomonadota; class Alphaproteobacteria; order Micropepsales; family Micropepsaceae; genus Rhizomicrobium. Next base: position 12,144 of record JBDZUY010000046.1, on the reverse strand, counting down.
CCATCACTTCTTCCTGCAGGGAATGGATCAAGGGCGTGACAATGCGGTTGCCAAGCTCGGAATGGGCGGCCTGACTTTCGCCTTCGCCGTCTTCCACCGCTTCGGCAACGCGCACAACATCGCCCACCGAAATGCGGCGCCGTTCCTTGGCCAGACGATAGCCACCGCGCGGCCCGCGCACGCCTTTCAACACACCGGCGCGCACAAGCTGTTGCATCACCTGTTCCAGATAGCGCTGGGGCACGCCCTGACGCGCGGTAATTTCCTTGGCCTGCACGGGTTCGGGGCGCGCGTTAAACGCAATGTCGATCACCGCTTCAAGGGCCAGCAAAGTCTTTCGGGAAAGTTTCAGCATCGGAATATCAAAACATCTATGGGGTTGCGGAATGGGTCATGCCGGTGGAGCCAAAGCCGCCCGCACCGCGCGCGGTTTCGTCGAGCGTTTCGGCTTCGTGTAAGTCGGCGTGTTCGTGGCGGGCGATGACCATCTGCGCGATTTTCATGCCGCGCGTGATGCGGAACGTCTCTACGCCATGATTGATAAGAATGGCTTTGATCTCGCCGCGATAATCGCTGTCCACCGTGCCCGGCGCGTTCAGAACGGTAATGCCGTGCTTCAGCGCCAGACCGGAACGCGGGCGCACCTGTGCCTCAACATTTTGCGGCAGCGCAATCGCGATACCGCAGGGCACGGCGGTGCGCGCACCGGGTTTCAGTTCAATGTCGTGCGCAATCGCGGCCAGCAAATCAATGCCCGCGGACCCCGCCGTCGCATAAGCGGGCAGGGGCAGGTCCGCACCGTGCGCCAATTTTTGGATTGAGACTTTCATTTTGGTTCCCATGACAACGCTGCGTTTTTTCTCCCCCGTTTACGGGGGAGGGGGACCGCATCGCGGTGGAGGGGGGATGATGCCGCGCGTGCCCCCTCCGTCGCGCGCGCTTGGGCGCGCTCGCCACCTCCCCCGCAAGCAGGGGAGGACAATAAGAAGACGGACTGGTTCACTTTCATGCCGCTTCGCCTTTCAGCGTTTTGGCAATGCGCGCCGCCAGCCGCGCGCCGACTTCTGTCTTTTTCATCTCCGGCCAATCTTCGGTTACATCGGCGCTGATCAGATGCACGCGGTTCTTGTCGCCGCCCATAATGCCGGTTCCCGCGCTGACATCATTGGCGATGATCCAGTCGCAGCCTTTTTTCGCGCGCTTGGCCGTGGCGTGGGCAATCACATTGTCGGTTTCCGCGGCAAAGCCGATGACCAGCGCCGGGCGTTTTGGCCCGCGCGACAGAGTGGCCAGAATGTCGGGGTTCGCGATCAGCTTCACCGACGGTGCATCCACGCCATCGGTTTTCTTGATTTTGTTGTTGGCCGTGATTTCGGGCCGCCAATCGGCAACCGCCGCGCAGCACACCGCCACATCAACGGGCAGGGAGGCTTCGCATGCCGCCAGCATTTCGCGCGCGGTTTGCACTTTCAGCAATTTGACCTTGTGCGGCGCGGCCAAATCCACCGGCCCGGATACAAGAATGGTGTCCGCGCCGGCGGCGGCCAGCGCACCGGCAATGGCATAACCCTGTTTGCCCGAAGAGTGATTGGCGAGGAATCGCACCGGGTCCATCGGTTCTTGTGTCGGGCCCGCCGTGACAAGCGCCTTGATGCCCGACAACGGGCCGGTGATATCGGCGGCCAGCGCGTCTTCGATGGCGTCGGCAATTGCATCGGGTTCGGCCATGCGGCCCGGCCCATATTCGCCGCAGGCCATTTCGCCTTCACCCGGCCCGGTGAAAATCACGCCGTCGGCTTTCAGTTGCGCAAGATTGCGCTGCGTCGCCGGGTGGTTCCACATGCGCACATTCATCGCCGGGGCCATCAGCACGCGCTTGTCGGTTGCCAAAAGCGCGGTAGAGGCCAGATCATTGGCGTGGCCGTTGGCCAGCTTGGCCATCAGATCGGCGGTGGCGGGCGCGACGACCACAAGATCGGCGGCGCGCGAAAGCTGAATATGGCCCATCTCGGCTTCGTCGGTCAGGCTGAACAGATCGCCGAAGGTCTTTTCGCCGGTCAGGGATGAGACGGAAAGCGGCGTAATGAACTCTGCCCCCGCCTTGGTCAGGATGGCGCGCACGGCGATTCCGCGCTTCGACAGACGGCGGATCAGCTCAAGGGACTTGTAGGCAGCGATTCCACCGCCGATGATGATCAGGACGCTATTACCGCGCATATGCGCACCTCACGGGAAAGGAACGGGAAATGTCCCGCCGCTCGTTGGGTTTTATACAGAATAACGGGACGCAAGTGTAGTTCTTCCGTCCCGAAGGAGGAACCCCATGAATATTCAGGTAAAATCAGCCGAATTGCCACCCTTCAAGGAGCTGCCGCAGAAGCCGCCCGCGCTGGATATCACCCGCAAAGACGACGGCACGATCTATATCGCCTCCCAATATCCGCTGGGCCAGATGCACCGCTCCATCGCGCATCTGCTGGAAGAGCGCGCCGCCGCGCACCCGGATCGCAATTTTATCGCCGAGCGCACGCCCATGCCCGATGGCAGCCGCGGCGATTGGCGCTTCATCACCTATGGCGAGGCGGACAAACAGGCCTCGGCGATTGCGCAAGCCCTTTTGGATCGCGGATTGGGGCCGGATGCACCGTTGATGGTGATCTCCGGCAATTCAATCAAGCATGGCGTGATGATGCTGGGTGCGATGAAGGCGGGTGTGCCGCTGGCGCCGGTTTCGGTCGCCTATTCGTTGATGAGCGGCGATCATTCCAAACTCAAACACGTCTTTGCGACCACCAAACCGAAAATGATTTTTGCCGAACAGGGTCCACTTTATGCGCGCGCGCTGGCGGCACTGGATCTGGACGGTGTGGCTGTTGTGACCGACGTGCCCATCGATGGGCGCAAAACAATTGCGTTTGACGATCTGGTTGCGACCAAGCCGGGCGCGGATGTGCGCGCGGCGATGGACCGGATCAATCACGATACGGTGGCGAAATATCTTTTCACCTCTGGTTCGACCGGCATGCCCAAGGGCGTGATTCAAACGCACCGCATGATGTGCGCGGTGATCGCCGCGACAGAGGCGCTGCGGACCGACAAACCGGACCCGAATGAAATTCCGCAAAGTCTGGAATGGATGCCGTGGAATCATATCTCCGCTGGCAATATCGGTTTCAACAGCAATCTGAATGGCGGCGGCACGGTCTATCTGGATGCGGGCAAACCCTTGCCCGGCATGTTTGATGAAACGATCCGCAATTTGCGCGAAGTTTCGCCACTGGTGTTTGGCTCAGCCCCGATTGCGTTTGGCTGGTTGGCCGAAGCGATGGAAAAGGATGATGCGCTGCGCGATTCTTTCTTCGCCAAAATGCGCTATGTCGGTTATGGCGGTGCAACCTTAAGCCAGGATATTTACGAGCGGATTCAGGCGCTGGCCATTGCCTCCACCGGCAACCGTATCCCGCTGACCACAATGTATGGCGCGACAGAGACGCAAGGCATCACTGTGGTGCATTGGATCACCGAAAAAGTCGGCCTCATCGGTCTGCCGCTGCCGGGCATAACATTGAAGCTGGTGCCCAATGGTTTGAAGCTGGAAGTGCGCGCCAAAGGCCCCACCGTGACGCCGGGCTATCTGAACCAGCCGGAACGCACGGCCCAAGCGTTCGACGAAGAAGGGTTTTACAGTCTGGGCGATGCGGCGAAATTCATGGACGATGCACACCCCGAACAGGGTTTGGTGTTTGATGGCCGCGTCACCGAGGATTTCAAACTGAATTCCGGCACATGGGTTTCGGTCGGCACGTTGCGCGCGCAAGCGGTGGGCGCGGCATCGCCGCTGATTCAGGATTGCGTGGTGTGCGGGCAGGACAAAACACATGTCTCGATTTTGGCATGGCCCAACATGGCCGCGGCCAAACAGATTTGCGGTGTGGAAGGCACAGCCGAAGAGATTGTGCGCCATCCCAAGATTCGCGACTTTGTGATCGCGCGCATTGGCGAGCACAACAAAAACAGCAGCGGCTCATCGGGCCGGATCAAACGCGTGTTGCTGATGACCGAACCGCCATCGGTGGATGGCCACGAAATCACCGACAAGGGCTATATCAACCAGCACGCCACGATGGAGCGGCGCAAACATCTGGTCGATCAGCTTTATGCGGCGGAGGCTTCCGGCGATGTGATCGAAATTCCATGAGGGCATTATGAGCGTTACCCCACAGGACATCATTACCTATTGGCTGGATGAGGTTACGCCTGCGCGCTGGTTCAAGGTTGACACCAGTCTGGACGACGACATTCGCGAACATTTCGTGGCGCGTTGGCGTGATGCGCGCGATGGCAATCTGGATGCGTGGATGCAAAACGCGGAGGGCAGTCTGGCGTTGCTGATCTTGCTGGATCAATTTCCGCGCAACATGTTTCGCGGGCAAGCGGAGGCGTTTTCCACCGATGCAAAGGCCCGCGAAGTGACCCGCCGCGCCATCGACAAGGGCTTTGATATGGCCGTGCGCAAGGACGCACGAGCGCTGTTCTATCTGCCGCTGATGCATTCGGAAAACCTCGCCGATCAGGATTTGTGTGTGAAACTGATTGGTGAACGATTGGGTGAAGACAGCCTTAATTATCCGTTTGCGCTGGGCCACCGCGAAGAAATCCGCCAATTCGGACGTTTTGCGGGCCGCAACGCCGCACTGGGCCGCAATACAACGGATGCGGAACAGGCGTTTCTGGACAAGCGCGCGGCGCATTAACGCGCCCGTCACACTCCTTGATCCATGATGGCGTGGGGCAGACAACGGGTCTTCCATGACCGCATGCGATCTATGCCAGCTTGCTGGCGAATTGGCGATGGAGCACGGTACTGACGCGCTCAGCTTTGCGCGCCGGGCCCATCTGACCTTCGAGGCCGAGGGCGAGAATGATCGTGCGCATATCTGGTATGCCCTGTCGATATTATTGGACGACATAGCGGCCAAGCGGCTCGATCCCACGCGCCCCGTCACGATTCATTAAAGCCAAGTCAAGCCACATAATCTGTCTTGCGCGAGCATTGCTGCGCCGTGCACAATTGCGCGAACAACAGAAGGATGTCCCATGCCGCTCGATCCGGTGGTGAAAGCATTTCTCGATCAGCTCGCACAAATCCCCGGTCCCAAGACCTGGCAGATGAGTGCGCCCGATGCGCGTGACGCATTCGTTGGCATGATGGAGTTGGTGGGCCCCAAGGACGTGCCGATTGGCAAAGTGGTCAATCAGGCGGTGCCGGGACCGGATGGCGACATTCCCATCCGCATATATACGCCCGTCGCCGCCGGTGGTGATCCGTTGCCTGCGTTGATCTTTTTTCACGGCGGCGGCTTTGTCATTGGTGATCTGGATACGCATGACGGGCTTTGCCGCCTTTTGGCGAACGAGGCGTCGTGCCGCGTGATTGCGGTGGATTACCGCCTGGCGCCGGAACACAAATTTCCCGCGGCGATTGATGATGCATATGCGGCCACCGCCTGGATCGAAGCCAATGCGTCGTCATTTGGTGTGGATGCAAACCGGCTGGCCGTGGGCGGGGATTCCGCAGGCGGCGGATTGGCCGCATCGGTCGCGCAAATGATGCAGGAAAAGGGCAAGGCCAAGCTGGCGTTTCAGATGTTGCTGTTTCCGGTGACAAAGATTGGCGGCGATACGGTTTCGCTGCGCGATTTTGCCGAAGGGTATTTTCTGGAAACACCGGCGCTGAACTGGTTCTACAATCATTATGCGCCGAACGCTGAGGACCGTAACGATCCGCGCGCCTCGCCACTTTTGGCTGAGGATTTATCGGGCCTGCCGCCTGCCTATGTCGTGGTGGCCGGGTTTGACCCGCTGCATGATGAAGGTGTGGCCTATGCCGAAAAAATGCGCGATGCGGGCGTCAAGGTCACGCTGGATGATTATCCCGACATGGTCCACGATTTCATTTATCTGCAAACCGTATTGCCGCAAGCGCCCGATGCATTGAAAACGGCGGCGGCGGCATTGGCGGCGGCGTTCAGCGCGGAATAAGTTTTCCGGGGTTCAAAATACCGTTCGGATCAAGCGCCATTTTGATGGCCTGTAACACGTCGATGCCCAGTGCGGATTTTTCCTGCTCCATCCACGGCAGATGATCTTCGCCGACGCCGTGATGGTGGCTGATGGTGCCGCCATGCGCGGCGAGGGCGTTTGATGCGGCCGTCTTGATCGTTTCCCATTGCGCAGTTTCGCCGTTCAAGGCGCGCGGAAAAATATAGGTGAAATACAGACTGGCCCCCGTCGGGTAGGCATGGCTGATGTGGCACATCACAATGCCGCGTGCGCCGGGGCGCGGCACGGTTTCATTGATCGCGGTGTCCAGAGCGCCGCGCACCGCCGCATAAAGGGTTTCGACATTCGACCAATGGGTTGCGGTTTCCAACGTGTCCACGCCGACGCCGCGATTCATCAACGGTTCGCGCAAATAGGGCCCGTGAAAACGCCCCGCTTTCCAGCGTTTGCCCGGCCCTGTTCCGGCGGAGAGTGCGCCCAGACTCTTGGCGATGTCGCCAAAGCGTTTGCGCGCCGCCGCGACATTGGCGGCTGTGCCCTCAAACCCCGCAATCAACGCACAGGCATCGCCGGTAAAGCCGCGCATATCCAGAAACGCTTTGGTGAGTTTGCTTTTCAGGCCGATGCGCTTTCCCACCTCGCCAAAGGCGCGGTAAAAATGGGTTTCGCCCGCATCCGAAAGCCGCAACATGGATGTGGGCAGGCCTTCTTGTACGGCGGTGCGAATAGCGGTTGCGCCGCTGGCGAAATCGCGGAACAGCCAGCTGTGATAGATTTCTGCATCGGCGCGTGGACGCACGCGGAATGTCGCCTCGGTGACAATGCCGAATACACCTTCGGACCCAATGACCAGATCGGTCAGGCGCGGGCCCGCCGCGGATGCCGGAAAATTCTCGGTGCTGAGCGTACCGCGCGGTGTCGCCAGTCTGGCAGACAACAACCAGTTTTCCGCCTTGCCAAAGCGCGCGGAATTTTGCCCTGCGCCGCGATGGGCGATCCATCCGCCCAGACTCGAAAACTCAAACGATTGCGGATAATGGCCAAGCGTCAGCCCCTGCATTTTCAACGCGTCTTCCAGTGCGGGGCCGTAAATGCCCGCTTCGGCATGGGCGGTGCCAGACATCGTATCGACATCAATCAGGCGGTCCATGCCCGATAGATCCAGGGTGATGACGGATTTGTGGTTGCCCGCATTCGCGCTGACGCCGCCGACAACGCTGGTGCCGCCGCCATAGGGCACGACCGCAATGCCGTGTTCGGATGCGTAAGTCAGAACCGCCTGCACTTCGTCATGGCCGCGCGGATACAAAACTGCATCGGGCGCGATGGTCAGATCGCCCGCGCGCAGTCTGAGCACATCATGGTAGGAGCGGCCCAACGCATGAAACACGCGCTCGTAATTGTCATCATGCACACGGTCCGCGCCCAGCATCGTCTCAAACGCGGTTTTGTGTGCCGGTTCTAGCTGCGCTGCGGGCAGGGTGATTTCGTCCAGCGGACGCGCCGGTGTGGACAGCAGGCTTGGCATGCCAAGTTCGTCTGCCAGCCAGGTCCACAAATCCTCGCGGCTGCCCAGCTCGTCCTTGTGGGCGGCCCAGCCCCAGCCATTCCACTGAATTTTTGTGCGTTCGATGCTCATGGTCCCCACTCTAGCTGTTCTTCAGCACCGAAGGTTTAACGCGCGCGGCAAAATCTCGAAGGTGGCGGGCAATTGGCCCGCGCTTTCCCCATCCAGCTCGATCAACACAGGGCGCCCCTTGGTTTCGGCCACCGGGGCTGCAACGATTTTTTGCCCGCGTATCACGCGCACATGCGGTTTGGTCACATGCTCACCCGTATAGAGCATTTTCATGTCCTTCATCGCCGTGCGCTTTGGGCTGCCGCCGATCACGATCACATCAAATTGCCCATCGTCCGGCGCGGCATCGGGCGCCACCTTCATGCCGCCGCCGAAATATTTGCCGTTGGCGACGGCAACGGTGGAAATGGAATCAATCTCGTCATAGCGGCCATCGACGCGGATGCGCACCTTGTGGTCGCGATAGCGAAACATCGCCACCAGACTGTGAAAGCCAAATGCGAACGTGCCGCCAAACCATTTGGCGACGCGCGCGCGGTTCACCGAATCCACAATCACACCCGAAAGGCCGAACGAACCGATATTGATGAAGTAACGCATCACCGGCTCGCCGTTCTGGCTGACGCACGACACACGGCCCACATCGATGGCACGGGGATGCGCCTCTTTCAACCGCGCAATCGCGGCTTCATAGCCGGGCGCAATGTCAAACGTCTTGCGAAAATCGCCGCCCGTGCCGCTGGTGACAAAGCCAAACACCGCATCGGGGGCCAGCGCCCCTTCGGGACCAAAAAAACCGTTCATCGCTTCGTTGATGGTGCCGTCGCCGCCCACCGCGATGATCTCCACATGCCCTTCGTTCAGTGCCATGCGCACCAGTTTGGTTGCATCGCCGCGCTGTTTGGTAAGGCCTACCGACATATGCGGATAGGCTTTGCGCAGCGCCGCCTCGATCGCGGGCCATTCGCTTGCGGTGCGTCCGCCGCCAGAGCGCGGATTGACGACGACAAACGCTGTCATGCGGCATCTCCATGCGTTTTGTAATGGCGCGCAATGGCGGTGATTTCGCCTTTGCGCCGGTCCTCGCTCCAATGCAATTCGTTGGCCATGATTTTTGCGGCCCGCTCCAGCACGGAATCCTCCGGCTTGCCGAGTTGGCCAATGCCGGTGCGGCGGATCACAACATCTTCCAGCGTCAGCGCCATTTCCTCGCGCATCGCGAACAGGATTTGCGCGCCAATATCGCCGGACGGCGAGAATGTGCTGCGCAATTCCGGTTGCTTCAATGTGAGCGCCAGCACCTCTGGCAACCGCGCGCCGTAAAGCCGGGCCAGATGATCGATGCCGGAGAAATTGTCGCTTTCCTGTGTCAGCGCTTTTTCAAATTCGGAAAATTGTTTCATGCCGCCGGGCAATAGCGCGGTGGCCGTGTCGCACGGGCTCGCCTTTGTTTCCAGACGGCTGACCAGCGTATCCACCACGGTTTCGGCCAGATCGCGCGAGGTGGTCCATTTGCCGCCGACGGCGGAATACAGATTGCCCACGCCATCATCCTTGCCGTGATCCACGATCTCGGCCCTGCGGCTGGCGTCATAGGTATCGCCGCTGCCATCATCGACGAGCGGGCGAAGACCAGCATAAAAATGTTCAACCTTGTCGCGCGTCAGCGCCGCTGAGGGCAGATTGTCATTGATGAATTTCAAAAAGCCTTCGATGTCGGATTCGCTCACGCTCACCGCATCCGGTGCGCCGGGATAGGCGGTGTCGGTGGTGCCCAGCAGCGAATGCCCGCGCCACGGCAACACGAAAAAATGCCCGCCCTGTGCGGCCACCGTCAGCGCCGAATCTTTTGTCATCGCGGGCACGATGAGATGAATACCTTTGGAGCGCATCAATTTGTGTGATGCGGGTTTGCTGAGTACATGGGTCAGGAAAATATCTGACCACGGCCCCGCCGCCACAATGGTCAGCTTTGCGCGCACATCGAATACGGCATTGCCCATTTCGTCACGCACGCTGGCGCCTTCCACCCGGCCGTGACGCAGCAGCAAGCCATCAACGCGCAGGTGATTGGCGACAGTAGCGCCATGGCCCACCGCATCCAGAATGTTTTCCAGCGCCAGCCGTTCGGGTGAATACATTTGTGCGTCGTAATATTGGAAAGCGCCTTCCAGTGTCTCGCCCGCCAGTGCGGGTTCGTGCGCCACCGCATCGGCCTTGTTGAACCAGCGATGACCGGGCAGGCGCTGCGCCGGATCGTCCAGCCAGCCACGATCAAACGACAGCATGTCATACAGGCTCAGCCCCGCGGCCATCGTGGCGCGCGCCTTGAACCCGCCGCCATAAAGCGGCACCAGAAAGGGCAGCGGATGCACCAGATGCGGCGCGGTGCGTTGCCAGATGCGCCGTTCGCGCAGGGATTCGCGCACCAGCCCCAGTTCGAAATTGCGCAGATAGCGCAAGCCGCCATGAATCAGCTTGGAATTGTGGGCGCTGGTGGCATGGGCAAAATCATTCTTTTCGACCAGCGCCACTTTTAATCCACGGCGCGCTGCATCACGCGCAATACAGGCGCCGGTAATGCCGCCGCCAATGATAAGGATGTCGAATGTTCTGTTGGCCAGGCGGTCGAGGTCGCGTTTCATGGTGAGCCAGGGAAACCTTGATAGGCAGGGTGAGAGCGCTGACACCTTGTCAACGCAGGGTGATGGTCTGCTAAGCTTGGCCTTGAACACACCATAAAGCCAAGGGGAGGCAGGGATGCCGCAAATTCAGGCCAACGGAATTACGATTGAGTATGAAAGCTTTGGCAAGGAGAGCGACCCCGCGATTCTGCTGATTATGGGCTTCTCTGCCCAGATGACGATGTGGCCCACCTCTTTCTGTAAGGGTTTGGCGGCCAAGGGCTTTCGGGTCATCCGTTTTGACAATCGCGATGTTGGCCTGTCGACCCATCTGGATCATTTGGGTGCGCCCGATATGGCTGCGGCGATGGCCGCCCTGACAAGCGGCGGCACTGTGGATGCACCCTATTCGCTGGACGATATGGCCGCTGATGCGGCGGGGCTTCTGGATGCGCTGGGTATCGACAAGGCGCATATCGCGGGCGCTTCGATGGGCGGCATGATCAGCCAGCTTTTTGCCATCAATTTCCCGAACAAGACCAAATCCATGACCTCCATCATGTCCACCACGGGCAAGCGGGATTTGCCGCAAGCCAAGCCCGAAGCCATGGCCGCCTTGATGACACCGCCCGCCAGCGACAGCCGCGAGGACCGGATCAAGGCGGGGTTGAACACGTGGCGCGTGATCGGCAGTCCGGGCTTTCCCGCCAGCGATGCAGAATTGCTCGCCACCGTGACCGACGCGGTGGACCGCGCGCCCTATGACCCCGCCGGTATTGCGCGCCAGATGGTGGCGATTGTTGCCGCCGCGCCGCGCAATGATGCGTTGAAGAAATTGAAAGTGCCCGCGCTGGTCATTCATGGCGCGGATGATCCACTGATCCCGGTGGAGGGTGGCAAGGATACGGCGGCGTCGATTCCCGGTGCCAAGCTAATTGTCGTGCCCGGCATGGCGCATGATTTCACCGAAAAGCTGGCGCCGGTTTACACCAAACATATCGGCGAGTTTGCGGCCGCGGTCGAAGCCGGCGCAAAGGCAGGCTGAGGCATGGCACAGATCAAGGCGAACGGTGTCACGCTCGAATATGATGTAAGCGGGCCGGAAAATGGCACGCCGCTTTTGCTCATCATGGGGTTCGGCACCCAGATGACGGGCTGGCCCGATGAATTCCGTCAGGGCTTTGTTGATGCCGGTTTGCGCGTGATCCGCTTTGACAATCGCGATGTCGGGCTGTCCCAGAAATGGGATGGTGTGTTGCCGGATGTGAAGGCGGCGTCGGCGGCGATGGCCAAGGGTGAAAAGCCGGACGTGCCGTACACGCTGGACGATATGGCAGTGGATGCGGCGGCACTTCTTGATGAACTGGGTATCGAAAGCGCACACATTGCCGGCGCTTCGATGGGCGGCATGATTGCGCAGCTTGTGGCGCTCAATCACCCGGAAAAGACACGCTCGCTGATCTCGATTTTTTCGACCACCAGCGATCCGTCCTTGCCGCGTTCAACGCCGGAGGCGCAGGCCGCCCTGATGGCGCGTCCGCCAGAGGCAAACCGTGACGCCGTCATCGCCCATTCATTGAAGAACAGGCGGGCCTATGCCTCCACCCGGTTCCCGTTTGATGAAAAACGGCTCGGCGCGCTGATCGGGGCGAGCTTTGATCGCTCCTATTATCCGCAAGGCACGATGCGCCAATGGACGGCAATCCTCAGCAGCCCGCCGCGCACGGAGCGATTGAAGAGTCTGAAAATTCCTTCACTTGTGCTTCACGGCAGCGCCGATACGTTGATCCCGCCGGAAGCGGGGCGGCATACAGCGTCCTGTATCCCCGGCGCAGAGCATCACGAGATTGAAGGCTGGGGGCATGATCTGCCGCTGGG
>JBDZUY010000011.1:63594-80552 GCA_040255365.1 Hyphomicrobiales bacterium | reverse complement strand
AGGCCCAGATGTTCCATCATCCGTTTGACCTCGCGGTTTTTGCCTTCGCTCAAGGTCACGCTGGCCCAGCTATACATGCCCTTGGTGCGATCGAGCGTGGCGATGGCCGGGGCATAGCGGATGCCGTCCACGGTTGCGCCTTTCGCCAATTTGTCGAGATCGGATTGGCGCACCTGACCGAACAGCCGCACGCGATAGGTGCGCGCCCAGCCCGCGGCCGGCAACTCCAAAGCGCGGGCCAGCGCGCCGTCATTGGTGAGGAGAAGGAGCCCTTCGGAGTTCACATCCAGCCGCCCGACACTGACCACACGGCCCAGCGCAGGCGGCAGATTGGCGAACACGGTGGGCCGCTCTTCGGGGTCGCGATGCGTCGTCACCAGACCGGCGGGTTTGTGATAGCGCCACAGCCGGGCGGGCGCGGGCTCGGCCAGTGGTTTGCCATCGACGATGATCACATCGTCCGGCCCCACCTTGGTCGCTGGCGTGGTGACGGGCGCACCGTTCAGGGTGACGCGGCCCTGTTCGATCAGGCGTTCCGCGTCGCGCCGCGAGCACAGCCCCGCCCGCGCCATGCGCTTGGCGATGCGCTCGCCTTCGCTGGGTTCGGGCTTGGGATCTTTGGGGTCGTGTTTGCCACTCATTGCCTGCATAAAGCGGGCGGGAGGCGCGAAGTAAAGCCCGATGAGCGATACCGTGAACAAAGACGCAGATTATATGGCCCAGGCGATGGCACAGGCGCGCGCGGCCGCCGCCCGCGGCGAAGTGCCGGTGGGCGCGGTTTTGGTGGGCGCCGATGGCGCGGTGCTTGCGGCCAGCGGCAACCGGATCGTGGAATTGCACGATCCCACCGCCCACGCCGAAATGCTGGTGCTGCGCGCGGGCGCCGCCGCGCTGGGCAACGAGCGGTTGGGCGGCACCACGCTCTATGTGACGTTGGAGCCGTGCGCGATGTGCGCGGGCGCGATGTCGCTGGCGCGTGTCGCACGGCTGGTGTTCGCGGCGGACGATGCAAAGGGCGGGGCGGTGCTGCATGGCCCGCAATTTTTCGCGCAACCCACCTGTCACCACCGCCCGCTGGTGGCGCAGGGGCCGGGCAGTGACGAGGCGGGCGAGATGTTGCGCGAATTTTTCCGCGCGCGGCGTCAATAGCGAAGCGTCGTTTCCTCTATCGCGTCGCTGTTCGCGGGCAGGCGGAGCAAGAGCCCGTCATGGCCGATCTCCACGCCATGGTCCCGCACATCGCTGACTCCGTTCAGGAACAAGCGTTCGGCAATCGCGTTCGGCAGGATGGGCAGCATGTGGGTGAACACCAGCCGCTTCACGCCCGCTTCATTGGCAATGCGCGCGGCCTCCACCGGGGCGGTGTGATAACCGGGAATATCGTGCATGATTTTTGCCGCACGCGGCGCGCCGTTTGCTTTCAGCGCGTTGCCCAATGTCGCAACCATGTCTGGCTGCAAACCTTCATGCACCAGAATGTCAGCGCCCTTTGCGGCATGTGCCAGATCTTCATCGGCAATTGTATCGCCACTGATGACGAAGCTGCGGCCACGATAATCAAAGCGATAGCCGTAAGCTGGCGTCGCCGGGTTGTGATGCACAAGGATGGCGGTGATCGTCAGCCCGTCTTGTTGCAACACGCGCACCGTTGTTGCGCCAGGAGCAATGACAACAGGCACAGGCGTCATCGGCGCCGCATCTGGCGGCAGGAAATCTGCGCCGTGATGTTCGACACGGTATGTTGTGTCCAGCGCATAGGCTTGTTCAAACCCGCCAACCACTTCGGCTACACCCGGCGGGCCATAGACGGGCAAATGTTCGCGCCGCCCCGCCACCCAGGTTTGCAAACGCAGCTCACCGATATCGGCAATGTGGTCCGAATGAAAATGCGTGATGAGCAGGCCCTTCACATTCTCCAACGGCACACGCCATTGCATCAACCGGCGCACAGATCCGATGCCCGCATCAATCACAAACAGGCGATTGCCCGCCGCCACCAGCGCGCACGGCCCGGCGCGATCCGGATCGGGCAGGGGGGTGCCTGTGCCGCACAACAAAACGGACAATTCATCCGGTTTGGCCAGCACGGGCCGTTCGCGCGCCACAATATGCAGCACGGCTTTTTTGTAGAGATATGTCTCAACCGCCGGTGTGCGCAGCGCAACGAACACGACCGCAACCAGAACGGCGATGCCGCCCAACACATAATAAAGTTTGCGCATTTGCTTAGGCTCCCGCCATTTAGCGTTTCTTGAGTCCGTTTTCTTTCAAGCGCCACAACAGAACATCCAGCCGGTCCTGCCCAAAGAACGGTTCATCCTCGAATACCATTGTCGGCACGCCCCAATGGCCCGCTTCGTTGTGCGCTTTCTGGTTGGCCTGAATGATCGCTTCGTATGTGTCCGCATCGGTTTCGATTTTTTTGTCGAGGTCGGCGAGGTTCAACCCGGCGCGTGCCGCGGCATCTTTCAGATGATCGCCCTCGTGCCAGTCTTTCGTGCCGCCCCAGATCACGCGGCTGACTTCGTAAAGAAAGGCCAGGCCGTGGCCCGCTTCGGCGGCTGCACAACCCAGCCGTGTCAGCCGGTGAATGTAGGGTTGATCCGGCGTGCCGTGGCGCGTGGCGGGATCAACCTTCACCGGGTCCGGCTTGGGCCAAGCATAGGGCAGGCCCTGCATCTGCGCGATGCGATAGGTGTCGCGCAGCAGATAGGGAATCCATTGCGGGTTCACGGAATCGAAAAAATCCGCCTTGCGCACGGCCAGCGGATAAACCGGCCGCACATTGATGTTCAGATCATAGGTCTTTTGCATGTCCGCAAGACGCGGCGTGGCAAGATAGGAATAGGGGCTGCGAAAAGACCAGAACAGATCGACAGACAACGTCATGACACAAACCCCTTTACTTCAAGATAGGCGATCATCGCGTCGGCGGCTTCGTCCACCGCGGCGGAATCGTGGATGCGTGTTGGCGCGCGATCGTTCAACACGCCGGTAAGAAGGAAGCCGTAGATCATTTGCGTCAGCACGCGCACGGCCAGCGACAAGGATTTGTAACGCGCTGGCTTTACCCCTTTGCGCAGAATTTTTTCCAGCGCATCGCCCATCTCTTCGCGCAGAGTCATCATGGTTGTCATGGCGAGTTTGTGATCGAAGCCGCGTTCGACAATGGCGCGGAACATGCCCTTGTGTGCGCGAAAATTTTCTGCCGAGCGCAACACGAATGCGCGCACCAGCATTTTGGGGTCTTGCGCTGCATCGGTTTGCAATAGCCCGGCAAAACGCGCCCGCGTGTTGGCCGCAAAACTTTCCGCGATGGCAAAAAACAGCGCGTCTTTATCCTTGAAACGGAAATAGACCGCGCCGACCGAGCATTCCGCCGCCTTGGCGATGTCGGAAATGCGCGACCCGTCATAGCCTTTTTCGGCGAAAACCGTTTCGGCGGCGGCCAGAATACGCGCCTGCATGGCGCGGCTGCGCGCTTGTTGCGCGGGCAGGGCCCATTTTTCGGCGGCTTCAGGGTTGGTGAGCGATTTGGGCATTTTATGCTGCAGACCGGCTTGACTAAAATCTGAATTCACGTTCAGATTATGCCGGATCGTGGCGCCGGTCAAGACGAGGCGGCAAAAGCAAAGGGACAGATGCGATGAGTGATGGCGTGCACCCCAGCGAAAAACAGATTCAGCAGATGATGGAAGACGGCCCCACCGGGCCGATGGTGATGGTCAATCTTCTGAAATATTGCGACCGCGCGGCCTATGCGCCGGACAAACCCGAAGCTGCAAAGAATTTGAGCGGGCGCGACGCCTATCAACGCTATGGCGCTGTCGCGATTCAACATGTCACCAAACGCGGCGGCGCGATTGTGTGGGGCGGACCGCAGCGTTTTGTATTTATCGGCGGGGCCGAACAGGAATGGGATGATGTAGTCTGTGTGAAATATCCGTCGCGCGATGCATTTTTGAACATGATTCAGGATGCCGATTACCTCGCCGCCAATTATCACCGTGATGCCGGGCTGGAACGCACGGCGTTGCTGTGCTGTGACGCGGGGACGGCATCATGAGTGCTTACACAATCTATGGCGGGCTGGGTTCGCCCTATTCGATGAAAATGCGCGCCGTGTTTCGCTATCGCCGCTTGCCGCACATTTGGCGGCAGATGGAAATGGGCGATGACAGCGTGTTCAAACATGTGAAGGCGCCGGTTATCCCAGTCATCAAATATCCCGATGGTGCGTGGAAGAACGACTCCACGCCACTGATTTTCGATCTGGAAGCGCGGCACAGCGAACGCTCGATTGTGCCCGCTGATCCGGCACAGGCGTTTCTGGCGTTTCTGCTGGAAGATTTTGCTGATGAATGGGGCACCAAGGCGATGTTCCATTACCGCTGGTACCGCGACCGCGATCAAAAGCAGATGGCCGAATGGCTGGCCTTTGACCGGCTGAAGGGGCAGGGGCGTGAAACCGTTTTGAAAGCTGCTGAAATTTTTCGCAGCCGGCAAGTGGGGCGCATGGCGCTGGTTGGTTGCACGCCGCAAAATGCGCCGGTCATCGAAGACAGCGCGGACAAAATTCTGGCCGTGTTCGAGGCGTTTGTGACTGAGCAGAAATATCTGTTCGGCACACGCCCATCGCTGGCTGATTTCGGCTGGTTCGGGCAACTCTCGCAATTGGCGATGGACCCGACACCACAGGATCTGATGCGTGAAAAATTTGCCTTCACCTATCGCTGGCTGGTGAACATTGATGATGCCTCCGGTGTGGAGGGTGAATGGGGCGCGCCCGCATCCGCCGTGCCTGCGCTTTTGAAGCTGGCAGGCGAGATTTATTTTCCGTTCCTGCTGGCGAATGCAAAAGCGGTGAGCGACGGCGCCGAAACATTCACTGCCAATATATTGGGCAAGCCTTACACACAGGGCGCCTTCAAATATCAGGTGAAATGTCTGGCCGAATTGCGCGCCGCCTACGCAAAGCTGGATGCGGACGCAAAGGCGATTGTTGACCCGTTATTGGCCGAGGCGGGCTGTCTCGTGCCGCTCAAAGGATAAATCATGGGCCGCAAAATTCTGTTCATCACGACCGACCAACAGCGTTACGATTCGCTTGGCTGCACCGGCAATGCGGTGTGCAAAACACCTGCGATTGATGCACTGGCGAAAAACGGCATCAATTATAGTCGTGCCTACAATCAAAACACGGTGTGCATGCCCGCGCGCTCTACCATGCTGACCGGGCAATATGTGCGCACGCATGGCGTGTTCGCCAATGGCGTGCCGCTGCCCGAAGATGCGCCCAGTATTGCGGCGTATTTGAAAGAAAAAGCGGGTTACAAAACCGCGCTGATCGGCAAAGCACATTTTGAACCGGCGTTTGATCCGAAAGGCAAATACACCGAGAACCGCCGCCAGATGGAGGGTGATTTTGGCCCGTGGCGCGGTTTTGATTATGCCATTCACGCGATGCACATTCCGCGCTTTGGTCATAACCCGGTGGGCCATTATGGCCGCTGGATGAAAGCCAATCATCCGGAATTTTTTGATATGACGGTGACCTTGCTCAACGCTTCACCGGGCGGGGAAACGGGCGCACCGGAAACTGCGAACAATCCGGTGCCGCGCGGCTTTTATCACACCGACTGGCTGGCCGATCTGGCCGAAGACTGGCTGGAAAAACTCGACGCGGATGACGACTGGTTTTTGTGGTTGAGTTTTCCCGATCCGCATCACCCTTGGGATCCGCCGGAAAGTGAGCTTGGCCGCTGTGATTGGCGCGATCTTGCGCTGCCGGATGGTTATCCTGGTTCGCCGGAAAAGATTCGCAAAATTCTGGCGCAAAAGCCCGCGCATTGGCTGGCCTATTACGACGGCACGTTCGCCAATATCGAAGGCGGGCCGATGAATTTCACGCCGCAACAGCTTAGTCACGATAACATTCGCGAGATCAACGCCAAGGTGCATGTGATGAACATGCTGGTGGATGATGCGATTGGCCGCGTGATGGCCAAGTTGAAGGCGCGCGGCTGGGATGATGACACCGATGTGATCTTCACCACCGATCATGGCGAGCTGCAGGGCGATTTTGGCTTTGTCTACAAGGGGCCGTATCATGTCGATGCGTTGATGCGCCTGCCGTTCATCTGGCGCCCCGCGCCAAATGCGAACATCGCGCCAGCCCGGGTGGATCAGCCGGTGGAACAGGTCGATCTGGCGGCGACGTTTTGCACGATTGCCGATGTGCCGGTGCCCGATTGGGTGCAGGGCAAGACGCTGCCAACATCGGAAGATGGCTCACGTCAGCGCGCTCTGTGTGAATGGGACAGCCAGTTTCCCGGCTATGGTTTTCACATGCGATCCATTTATCGCGATGGCTTCATGCTGACCCGCTATGAACCCTCTACCGCAGGTGAGCCCAACGGGCTGGAGGAGGGGTTTCCGCAATTCGCCGGTATCACCTGTAAAATTCGCTATGATGGCAGCGAGGGCGAGCTATACGATTTGCGCAATGATCCGCTGCAATGGAACAATTTGTGGGATGATCCAAAGCACCGCGCACTGAAAAGTGATCTCGTCGCTGATCTGTATGACAGCCTGCCAGATGAGCGCGCGCAGAAGCTGAAGGTTGAAGCGCCTGCGTGAAGTGCGGGCTTGAACCATGGCCCGGCAATTCCCACATTCATACCGCTTGATCCGGTGGGGCAAAGTCTGACAACCTGTCAGCACGCGCCAGCACGCCCCCAACAATGGCGCATCGGAGGATTTGATGGCGTTGATAGTCTATGGCGGTGCCCTGTCGCCATTCGTGCGCAAAGTGCGCGTGATGCTGATCGAAAAAAGCGTGGATTACACATTGGAAAATGTGAATCCGTTTGCACCGCCACCGGAATTTCTTGTCATCTCGCCGCTTAAGCGCATTCCTGCGTTTCGCGATACCGATCAGGCTGAGCCCAACAGTTTGGCGGATTCATCGGTCATCTGTGATTATATCGAACAAAAATATCCTACGCCCGCGCTCTATCCGGCCGATCCGTTCACGCGTGCGCAAGCACTTTGGTACGAAGAATATGCCGATACCGCATCGGCAACAGCGATTGGGCCAGGTCTGTTCTTTGAACGTGTCGTGAAAAAGCTTTTGCGCCAGCAAACCGATGAAGCGGTCGTGGCCAAAGCGCTGGCGGAAAAGATTCCACCGGTGCTCAACTATTTTGAGAAAGAGATCGGCAACAAGACATACTTTGCCGGTGATGCTTTTTCAATTGCCGATATTTCCGTGGCAACCAGCTTTGTGAATTTTCATCATGCGGGCGAAAAACTTGATGCGGGCCGCCACCCAAAGCTGGCGGCCTATATTGCGCGTATTCATGCACGGCCGAGTTTTGCAAAGCTGATTGCCGAAGAACGCCCCTTTGTCTCCAAACTGATGTCGGCATAGCGGGCGCTGGGGATGAACGGTAAGGATAGCGGCAAAACAAAGCCCGCAGCGCGTCAGGTTTCTACTCTGCAAATGCTAGCCTATGTGTTGCCTGCGCTGCCCTTGGCGGCGCTGGGTCTGCCCATCGTTGTGCATTTGCCGCAATTTTATGCCTCGCACGAAATCGGCCTCAGTCTGGCGATGACCGGCGCGGTGTTCTCCATCTTGCGTTTGCTGGATGTCTTTATTGATCCCTTGATGGGGTATTGGAGTGACCGCATTCGCACGCGATGGGGGCGGCGGCGGCCTTTTGTGCTGGTCGGAACACCCATTCTGATTGCTGGCATCTGGATGGTGTTTGTGCCGGGCGGGCCGGTCAGCGTGACTTATATCAGCTTCTGGCTGTTCGTGATGTATCTGGGCTGGTCGATGACCACCATTCCCCATCTGTCGTGGGGGTCGGAACTGACTACCGATTATCACGAACGCTCCAAGGTTTATGGCTGGTCACAATTTTTCACGATTGTCGGCATGGTGGGCGTGCTGGTCGTGCCAGCCGTATTGGAGAATGCAGGCGGTTATCCGCTATCCACGCAAATCATGGCGATGGCGCTGTTCGCGATTTTGATATTGGCGCCTTCGATTGCACTGTGCGTTGCGGTATTGCCGGAACGGCCCGTAAAGCTGAGAACCCATGCCGCCATCGTTCCGACCTTCAAATTTCTGATCAAGGACCGTGCGCTGCGCAAGGTGATTTTGGTGGACCTGATTACCTCCACCAATGGCGGTGCGATCGGCGCGATGTTCTTCTTCTTTGCGCGCTATGCGCTTGGTGTGCCCGAATGGGCTGGAACATTGTTGCTGATCTATTTTGTTACCGGCTGTATCTGCATTCCGTTCTGGATATGGCTGTCGCGGCGCATCGGCAAACACCAGGCATTGATGGCATCATTCGGATATAGTTTTTTAACAACGCCTATGCTTTTCCTTGTTCCGCATGGCGACTTTCCTGTCGCATCTGTGGTGTTTGCGATTGTCGGCGTCAATTATGGTGCAGGTGCATTCCTGCTGCGCTCGATGATGGCCGATATTGCCGATGCCGATACCGCCGCGAATGATGCTGAACGCGCGGGCTTGATGTATTCGTTCCTCGCATTGACCAACAAATTTGGTCTTGGCTGGGCCGTCGGCATTACTTTTGGGGCATTAGCGTGGATCGGCTTCGATCCAAAGGTGACCAATACGCCCGATGCCATCGAAGGGCTGCGTGTATTTTTCATCACCTTGCCCGTCGCGTTTGCAGTTCTGGGGTTTTGGGTAATGCGCGGTTATCCATTGGATGAAACCAGCCAGCAAGCCTTGCGCGAGGATATTGACCGGCGCCGTGACGCGCGTTCGGCCGATACCGAACCAGCAGCGCTTGGGCTGCTCGAAGGGGCGGCGCCGCTCAATCTGGAAGGCGAGGCGAAGAACCCTCCAAGTTAAAACCAGGGTTGCGTCAGCGCCGGGAAAAACAGCACGACAATTTCGCGCGCAGTGATCAGACCGATACCGGCACCGATGGCGACATCGCTGAGGAAATGCGCATTGAGTAATGCGCGCGTCAGCGACAGATAGATCGCAATCGCAAGCCACAAAATTGCAAGCTGTGGCACGACCGCCGATGCGATCACCGCGACACACATGATCGTCAGTGAATGACCGGATGGAAAGGAATCATATTGCAAATCGAAGTACGCGGGCCGGAAACCATAGAGAGATAATTCCAGCTCATCGCGCGGCCGCCGTCGCCCCAGCATCACTTTCAAGCTATGCAGGATTGCTGAGCCAACGGCCAGCGCGGCCAGAAATGCGAGCGCGGTCTGCGACACATTCTGCCAAAATTCGCTGGGGCCGCCCCATGCCAGAATGGCCTGCGAAAGAAGATAAGCGGTGGATGAAATCGCCAGCCAGTGGCCGCCCTTGGCCCAATCGGTCGTTTTGTGAATGCGCCGGTGCCATGTCTGGCTGATGGAATCGTGGAATACATGCACCGCCCGCCGGTCAATGGCGAAGCAGGCCGCACCCGCAAAAAGTAGAAATACGCCAAACCAGAGCAGCATGGCTTTGATTGCCGCGCGCCGGGGCCGCTGTCAAACCAAACATGTGGCCCACATTGCGGCATCGCGGCCACGGCAAATTGGCCGAAGGGGGCGGATCAGGGCTGGCGACACTGGCGCCGGGCGGTCTACTATCGGCCCATCGCTATCAAACCCAGTGGGCGGCGGTTCGCACCAAAACCCCTGTTTGGAGGAAATCTCATGAATTTCGATTATTCGCCCCGGCAAAAGGAATGGATGCAGCGCGTTGGTGATTTTATGGACCAGCACATCTATCCCGCCGAAGAAACCTATAACACGCAAATGCAGGAAGCCCGCGACAAGGGCAATCCGTGGATCGTCGTGCCCGTCGTGGAAGAGTTGAAGAAAAAGGCCAAGTCCGCGGGCCTGTGGAACTTCTTTTTGAATGAAAGCGAGCATGGCGCCGGGCTGACCAATCTGGAATATGCCCCGCTGGCCGAAATGATGGGCAAGGTTGGCTTTGCCTCCGAAGTGTTCAACTGCTCCGCCCCCGACACCGGCAACATGGAAGTGCTGGAGCGGTACGGCAGCCCGGCTCAACAGGACAAATGGCTGAAGCCGCTACTGGCCGGTGAAATCCGCTCGGCCTTCATCATGACCGAGCCTGCCGTGGCCTCGTCTGATGCCTCGAACATCTCCACGCGGATTGAGCGCAAGGGCGATCATTACGTCATCAATGGCCGCAAATGGTGGTCATCGGGCGTCGGCGATCCGCGTTGCAAGATCATGATTGTGATGGGTAAATCCGACCTCGAGGCCGACAAATATCGCCAGCAATCCCAGATCCTCGTGCCGATGGAAACACCGGGTGTGAAGATTGTGCGCATGCTGCCGGTATTCGGTTATGACGACGCCCCGCATGGCCACGGCGAAGTGCTGTTTGAAGACGTGAAGGTGCCGGTCGAGAACATGATTCTGGGCGAGGGTCGCGGTTTTGAAATTGCGCAGGGCCGCCTCGGGCCGGGCCGCATTCATCATTGCATGCGCACCATTGGCGTTGCCGAGCGCGCGCTGGAATCGATGTGCAAGCGCCTTCTGTCGCGCGAAGCCTTTGGCAAAAAGATCGCCGAACATTCGATTTGGGAACAGCGCGTTGCCGAAGCGCGCACCAGCATAGAAATGTCCCGGCTTCTGTGCCTGAAGGCCGCCGACTTGATGGACAAGGCCGGCAACAAGGTGGCGCGTACCGAGATCGCGATGATCAAGGTGGCGGGCCCGCGTATGGCATTGAAAATCATCGACGATGCCATTCAGGCCTGGGGCGGTGCCGGTGTCACCACCGATTCCGGCATGGCGCGCATGTATGCCAGCCAGCGCACCTTGCGTCTGGCCGATGGCCCGGACGAGGTGCACAACCGCACCATCGCGCGGCTGGAATTTGGTAAATACATGAACCTTCCACGGCGCGCCGCGGCGGAGTAAAATAGCATCACGTGCATGACGGGCGGCCGGGAAACCGGCCGCTCTTGTCATGTGTACAGATTATTATGCAGGACCGCATCATGCCTCTTCGTCTCTATCAATCCGATTTGTCGCCCTATGCGGCGCGCGTGCGTATTTTGGCACACGCCAAGGGGCTCAAATTTGAATCCCTTCCCCCGCTTGGCGGCGCATTGAAAAGCGAGGCCTATCTCGCGCTCAATCCGCTGGGCAAAGTTCCGTGCCTCGATCACGACGGCACGGTGCTGCCGGAATCCGAAGTGATCTGCGAATATCTGGAAGACAGTTTTCCCTCGCCGACCTTGCGCCCGGTCGATCCGGCGGCGCGGGCACGCGTGCGGCTTCTTTCGCGCATGGGCGATGTTTATCTGGCCCCGCCCATGACGCGCCTGTTTGCGCAGCTCAATCCAAAAACGCGTGATGCCGCCATTGTTGATGCGGCCTGGGCGGATATTCAGGCCGCGCTGGGCCATGTTGCACATTTTCTGGAAGGCCCGGATTATGCGGCCGGCAATCGTCTTAGTCTGGCCGATTGTACCCTGATGCCGTTACTTTATTTCATTGAGGCATTGCTGGTGCCCAGCCTTGGCCGGCAAAGCCCGCTGGATGAAAAGATGCGCATTTATTATGACGCGGCACTGACCGATACGCATATTGCGCGTGCTTTGGCGGAGATGAAAATCGCTCTGGAAGCCAAGATGAAGCAGCAGGCAGCGGGCTAGACTTCAGGCGACAGAAGCGGCGTGCATGCGCGGCGCGGCGGGCAGGGTGACGTAAACGCGTGTTCCCACGCCTTCTTCGCTCTCGATGCGCATATGGCCGCCATGCTTTTCTGTCAGTGCGCGCACCAGCGACAGGCCAAGACCGGTGCCGCCTTTCGACAATTCCGGCCTTGAGACGGCTTGTTCAAAGGGTCGGCCAAGACGCGGCAAATCTTCCTGCGAAATCCCGATGCCAGTGTCACACACGCTTAGCATTACCTTGCCGTCAATGGTTTGTGCATTCAGTGTGATCTCGCCACCGCGCAGGGTGAACTTGGCGGCATTCGACAGAAGGTTCAGCAATATCTGTTTCAGTGCCCGCCGGTCAGCCACCAGAGAAATGGGAGCGACAGGCAGGTTGGCCGTCAGCGTAACACCGGCTTGTTCTGCGCGACTTTGCAGCATGCGCGCGGCATCTTTCATGGTTTCAGACAAATCAATGGGTTCAAAATTGAGTTCGAGTTTTCCCGCCTCAATCTTGGCCATGTCCAAAACATCCGTGATGAGATCGAGCAGAAGCTGGCCGGAATCATAAACAAGGTGGGCGTATTCGCGGTAACGGACATTGCCCAGCGCACCAAACATTTCCGCACGCATAATATCGGCAAATCCGATAATCGCGTTGAGCGGTGTGCGCAATTCATGGCTCATATTTGCCAGGAAGCTGGATTTTGCACGGTTGGCTTCTTCCGCGCGGTCCTGTGCGGCCTTCATTGCCAGTTCTTGTGTTTTGCGTTCGGTAATATCGCGCGTCACACCAATAATATTCTGGCATTCGCCAGTTTGCGGGTCATAGATCGCGCGCGAAGTACTTTCCACCCAAACATAGTGGCCATCCGCATGCAGTGTGCGGTAGGTTGCGGTGATGGTTTCGCCGGGTTTCGGCATGGCCGTCAGTTTCGTGACGATGTCCTTGTCATCAGGGTGTGCCAGGGACAGGAATTTTTCATTTTCAATCTCGCTTGGCTTGCGTTTCAGCACTCGTTCCAACGCATCCGAGGCGAATATAATTCTGCCATCCGGTTCATGCAGCATGATGATGTCTGATGCTTGTGTGGCCATCACGCGATACATTTGTTCTATACGGTTGCGATCCGTTTCGGCCTGAACCTGCTGTGTTACATCATGGCATACGCCAATAACCGCAATGGCGTTACCGTCTGGCCCGGTTTCGATTTCGCCGTGGGTATCAACAATATGTATTGTGAGATTTTTTGGCGTCACCCGGCAGCGATAATAGAATGTGGAACATTCCTCGATTGCGGCACCGATTTTTTCGTATATTTCGGCAACGTCGTCGGGATGAATTTGTGAAAGCAGCCAATCATTGTTGGGCTCACGCTCATTGGGCTCAAGGCCGAGAATGCCATACATGCCCGGCGACCAGACCAGATCATCGGTGACAAGATCCAGCCGCCAATAACCGAATTTGGCTATGCGTTCTGCCAAAGAGATATGCGCAAGTTCTCGCTGCCACAAATCGTGCGACAGGGGCGGGGAATTCTCGCCGCTTCCATTCTTGTCGCCCGCCATTGAACCTCCCGCACCGGCACACAATCGCCAGCCCATATGGAAGGATAGAACAATGACCTTAAACAACGCGTGAAAGTATAGGCGAAATGTTCCTTGGTTTTGCGCGATATTAAGCGCGCTTTAACCAGGTTTTACTGTTTATCGCCTTGTCAGCCGGGTGCGCCGGCGCGTTTGGCAAAGTACCAGCCCCGCTCGGCGAGCGGGCGAACCCCGGCCGCGTTCTGTGCTGCGTTGGCGTTGGATGCGGTGCCGTCGCGCACACGCCCGACAATACCCTGCAGAATTCCCGCCAGCCTGAAGAAATTATAGGCCGCATAATAATCCATGTTCGGGGCTTCGCTGCGCGCCGTGCGTTTGCAATACATTGCGACGTATTCGTCCTGTTCGGGGATACCCAGCGCCTTGAAATCAGCATCCAGCAAACTGCCGCCGCTGGAAACACCGCCGGGCATCTGCCATTGCATCAGATGATAGGCGAAATCGGCCATCGGATCGCCAATGGTGCACAATTCCCAATCCAGCACGGCGATGACTTTCGGTTCGGTCGGATGCAGTACCATGTTGTCCAGCCGGTAATCGCCATGAACGATGGAGTCGCGCGCGTCCTGCGGCAAATGTTGCGGCAGCCATTCGATCAATTTGTTCATCTCGTCGATGTTTTGGGTTTCCGAAAGCTGGTACTGCTTGGTCCAGCGCGAAACCTGACGGGCGACATAATTGCCCGGCTTGCCAAAATCCTGCAGCCCCAGTTTTTCGTAATCCAGATTGTGCAATTTTGCGAAGGTTTCGTTCATCGCGTCGTAAATGGCGTGGCGTTGCTGCGGTGTCTGATCGGGCAGCATCGGCCCCCAATAGATGCGGCCTTCGACATGATCCATCACATAGAACATTGTGCCGATAACGCTTTCGTCTTCGCACAACACATAGGGTTTGGCGACCGGAAAGCCGGTGGGATACAGCGCCGAGATAATGCGGAACTCGCGGTCCACAGCGTGTGCGGAGGGAAGAAGCTTTCCCGGCGGCTTGCGGCGCAAAACATATTTGCGGTTCGGCGTAATCAATTGATAGGTCGGGTTGGATTGGCCACCCTTGAACTGGCGCACTTCCAGCGGGGTTTGAAACCCTTCGATACGGTCGGCCAGATAGGCTTCCAGTTTTTTTACATCGAAGCGGTGCGCCTCGTTCACGTCCTTGGTACCGGAATACATTTCCTGGCGATCATCGTTTTGCGCGCCGCTCATGGCATTCTCCCTGATAGTCTATGGCTTTGCGCCCATTGTGGTACGTTGTTGGCGCACCGCACAAGCCTTGGTCCGGGCTCAGCGGCCAATTGCCCGCCAGCCAATGTCGCGGCGGCAAAACCCGCCCGGCCAATCAATCAAATCCACGGCCTGATATGCGCGCGCACGGGCCTGTTCCACGCTGCTGCCCATCGCGGTGACATTGAGCACGCGTCCGCCGTTGGCCAGCAATGTGCCATTGCTCAACTTTGTCGCGGCGTGAAAGATTTCTACGCCGTCCACCTTTGCCGCTGCGTCAAGATTTTTGATGGCGCTGCCTTTTTCGTAAGCGCCGGGATAACCTCTTGCCGCCATCACCACAGTCAGCGCCGGTTCGTCGCGCCATCGCACATCGACATTGCGCAGAACACCGTCGCATGCCGCCAGCATGATCGCCGCAATGTCGGATTTCAGGCGCATCATCAGCACCTGACATTCGGGATCGCCAAACCGGCAATTGTATTCGATCAGTTTGGGGCCATCCGCGCCGATCATCAGTCCGGCATACAGCACACCGCGATACGGCGTGCCGCGCGCCGCCATCGCGGCAATCGTCGGCATGATGATTTTTGTCATCACGCTATCTGCGATGGCGGGCGTGACAACCGGAGCGGGCGAATAGGCGCCCATGCCGCCGGTGTTTGGCCCCTTGTCACCGTCAAAGGCGCGTTTGTGATCCTGCGCGCTGGCCAGCGGCAAGGCGTGCGTGCCATCGGTGACGACAAAGAAGCTGGCTTCTTCGCCATGCAGAAATTCCTCGATCACGATTTCCGCACCCGCCGCGCCAAAGGCGCCATCGAACATGGAATCGATGGCCGCGTCGGCGTCATCGCGCGTTTCGGCAATCACGACGCCTTTGCCTGCGGCCAGCCCGTCGGCCTTGATCACCACCGGCAGGCCGAGGGTCTGCGCGAAAGTTTTGGCCGGCGCGGCCTCGGTAAAGCGGCCAAAAGCAGCGGTGGGAATGTTGTGTTCGCGGCACAATTCCTTGACGTAACTTTTGGAGCCTTCGAGCACTGCCGCCGCGGCGGATGGGCCAAAACTTTTGATGCCCGCCGCCTCCAGCCGGTCGGCCAGCCCGGCGACCAACGGCGCCTCCGGCCCGATAACGGCAAATTCAACGCCCTGCTCGCGAGCAAACGCCACAAGACCGTCCAGATCATCCGCCGCGATGGCAACGCATTCCGCCACCTGCGCAATGCCCGCATTGCCGGGCGCGCAATAGAGTTTGGAGACGAGGTGGCTGGCCGCCAGCGCCCAGGCCAGGGCATGTTCACGGCCGCCAGAACCGACCAGCAAGGTTTTCACAATCGCATCCCCACAATTTCCGGCTTTTCTATAGTATTGATCGAGTCATGAGTGAAACCGCCAATCCGCCCGATGGGGCCAATCTGCCCGAATTTTCGGTGAGCGAAATCTCTGCCGCGCTAAAGCGCACGGTAGAGGACAGCTTTCCCTTTGTGCGTGTGCGCGGTGAGATCAGCGGGCTGAAATTCGCCTCCTCAGGCCATGTCTATTTTGACCTGAAGGACGACAAGGCGGTCATCAACGCGATCATCTGGCGCGGGGTGGCGGGCAAGCTGCGCCAAAAGCCGGAGGCCGGGATAGAGGTGGTGGTGACGGGGCGCGTTACCACCTATCCCGGTTCCTCACGCTACCAAATCATTGTCGAGCGGCTGGAGCTGGCGGGCCTGGGCGCGCTGATGGCGCTTCTGGAACAGCGCAAGAAAAAGCTGGCCGCCGAGGGGTTGTTTGCGCCCGAACGGAAAAGACCGCTGCCCTTTTTGCCAGAGGTGATTGGCGTCATTTCATCGCCCACCGGGGCGGTGATCCGCGACATCATGCACCGCCTGACCGAGCGGTTTCCCCGCCGCGTCATCCTGTGGCCGGTGGCGGTGCAGGGTGATCGCGCCGCCGCAGAAATTGCCGCGGCCATAGACGGGTTCAACGCGTTGGAGGTGAGCGGAAAAATCCCCCGCCCCGATGTGTTGATCGTTGCGCGCGGCGGCGGCTCAATCGAAGATTTGATGGCCTTCAACGAAGAGATTGTGGTGCGCGCGGCGGCGGCCAGCGCCATTCCGCTGATTTCGGCGGTGGGCCACGAAACCGATACCACCCTG
Organism: Hyphomicrobiales bacterium; assembly: GCA_040255365.1. Classification (GTDB taxonomy): domain Bacteria; phylum Pseudomonadota; class Alphaproteobacteria; order Micropepsales; family Micropepsaceae; genus Rhizomicrobium. Next base: position 63,887 of record JBDZUY010000011.1, on the reverse strand, counting down.
ATTGATTTTGCATCCGATAGACGTGCGCCCACGCCCACTGCCGCGGCGGAAATTGCGGTGCCGGTGCGCGCCGATTTGCTGGGTCAGGTGATGGATCTGGCGCGCCGCCAATACAATGGCTTCACGCGCGCGATGAGCGAACGGCGTGCGCGGCTGCAAAGTGTTGTGCGTGTTCTGCCACGCGCTGAAGCTTTGTTTGCGCCGCCGCGTCAGCGGCTGGATTATGCCGCTGAAAAACTGGGCCATGCCTTGCGCCGCAATCTTCAAGTTCATCGCAACAGCTTTGCACGCAG
>JBDZUY010000011.1:47565-63494 GCA_040255365.1 Hyphomicrobiales bacterium | reverse complement strand
CCGGCGAAATCCTGACCCTGACCTTTGCGGACGGCACAGCCGAGGCGATTGCCAAGGGCGTGCCCGATACAGCGCCATTACGGCCCGCCACGAAAAAACCGCGCCCCGGTGGGCAAGGTGATCTGTTTTAATTCATGACGTGCTGCGCAAGGGCTCGAAAATACGAGATGGTCGCGATACAGTGCCCGGCAGGAGCTTTAACGATGAATTCTATGGACCGTGATTTTCGCCCCGATGGGCTGGCCGAACTGGAATATCTGGATGGTGAATATGACATCATCAAATCTGGATCATTTGTAATCTGCGCCGTGACAGGTACGCATATCCCGCTGGAGGCCCTGCGCTATTGGAGCGTGGATCTGCAGGAAGCCTATGCTTCGCCTGATATTGCCTCAAAGCGTCTGCTGGAAACGGGGCATACACCCAAATGATTGCACGCCGCGCGTTTCTGGGCAGCGCAGCCGCCTTTGCCGCCGCGCCTTTGTTTGCGCCGCACCGCGTTTGGGCGGCGGATTCCGGATTGTATTTCAGCGGCGCAAAGGAACAGGGCGGGCTGGTGATCGGTCATGCCGCGCCGGGCGCGCGCGTCAAGGTTGACGGCAAAGCAGTGAGTGTTTCGCCGGACGGGTTGTTCGCCTTCGGCTTTGCCTATAATGCCAAGGATGCGGCGCAAATCACCGCAACACTCTCTGACGGCACAAAACAGCACGCGACGCTCAGTCCCGTGGCCCGCGAATATGAAATTCAGCGCATCAATGGCTTGCCATCCAAATATGTCTCACCGCCGGAAGATGTGTTGGCGCGTATCCGCCGCGAGCGCCAGAAAATTCACGAAGCGCGTACGCGCGACACAGATGGAATCGGGTTTTCCGAAAAACTGGATTGGCCCGCGCGCGGTATTATCAGCAGCGTGTATGGCAGCCAGCGTATTTTGAATGGCGTGCCAAAATCGCCGCATCTGGGTGTGGACATTGCGGCTCCAACGGGCACACCGATCACCGCACCGGCCCCCGGTGTGATCACGCTAGCCGAGCCGGATTTCTATTATGATGGCGGCATCACGATTATCGATCACGGCCACGGCGTTTCCACCTGTTACATTCATCAGAGCAAATTGCTGGTGAAAGTGGGCGATCATGTTCCGCGTGGCGCAGTGATCGGCCATATCGGGATGACGGGCCGCGCCACGGGCCCGAATTTGCATTGGCAGCTCAATCTGTTTCAGGAACGGCTCGACCCGTCGCTTTCAACCGCGACGCCCAAACCGCTCTCGCTGTAATTACGAATTCAATGCCTGTGTTTTGTGACCGCGGCGGCTGCGCACCTGATCGCCGGGCTTGGGCCAGCGCCGGTGAATCCATAACCATTGCGAGGGGCGCGCGCGAACATATTGCTCAATCGCCGCATTGATCTTTACGGTCAGTGCCAGAACGTCGCGATCGGAATCGCCGCTTGCAACAAATTCAATCGGCGGATGTATGGTCAGCCGGAAGCGCGCGCCGCCCAATCGTTCGTTAGAGATGGGCAAAACAATCGCATCCAGTTTTAACGCAAGCGCGGCGGGCGCAGGCGTCGTCATGGCGGGGCGGCCAAAGAACGGCGCGGCAATGCCTTCATTGGTTTTCTGATCGGCCAACAGATACACCGCCTTGCCGCTGCGCAGCAGCGTGAAGATACGCCGCGTGCCAAGCGGCCCTTTGGCGATCTGGTCTTTCGGGCCGTTCGCTTGGCGTTGGCGCACCAGCCAGCGATCGATGAAGGGATTGTTGACGGGGCGATAGACTTCGCCGCCTTCCAGCCCGTATTGCACCGCTGCGAAGGGCATGGTTTCCCAATTCGCAAAATGACCCGACACAAAAATGATTCCTTTGTTACGAGATAGCAGTTCCGGTGCGATATCCAGATTGGAAATTTCCAGCCGCGGGTTTTTGCCGTGTATCGAAAATTTGTCGAGATGGGCATATTCCGCAATTGTGCGGCCCAGATTGTCCCACATCTCTTTGATGATCTTGTCGATTTCGGTTTTGCTTTTTTCAGGAAAGGCGGCCGCAAGGTTTTTGCGCGCGCGTTCCGTTACGCCTGTGCGCGCTAAAATGTTTCGCCCGATGAAGCCGCCAATGGCGGATGCTGCATCAACGCCCCAAACGCGGAAGAATCCCATGAATGCAAAAAACAAGGCAGCCTCGACGCCATAACGCAGGATGGCCACAAGGCCAAGGCGCGTGGTACTTTTGCTCATTGCGCTGGCTTGTCCATAAGTGTGTCCAGCAAATCGTCCAATGCTTTCATATCTTCAAAGGCCGCGCGCACGGGCAGGAAGCATATGCCTTGCTTTTCCGCTGGCGTCAGGCGCACAAAATCCTTTTCCGTCGTGATCAACATGGCGTTCGCAGCGCGTGCCTTGGCATGCAACCGCGCAATTTCCGATGCCGTATAGGCATGATGATCGGCGTAAGATCGCGCCTCGACAACATCAGCACCAAGGCTGCGCAAGGTGGCAAAGAATTTTTCCGGCCGACCAATTCCTGCGAATGCGACAACGGGGCGCCCCTTTAATTCGAAAATATCAACCGGCGTCAGTTGCGCGCGCAAAACCGGGCCTTTGAAGTTGCCCAGATCCGGTGCGCCTTTTCCAACCAGTACCACGGCATCGGCACGCGCCAAACCTTGCGTAACCGATTCACGCAAAGGGCCCGCGGGTAAAATGTGGGCATTGCCAAATCCGATTTCCGCATCAATCACGACCAGCGAAAAATCTTTGGCCACACGAAAATTCTGATGCGCATCGTCCATGATGATCGCATCGGCCTGCTTTTTGTCGGCAAGTTCTGCGCCTGCTTTGCGGTCGCGCGCAACGATGACCGGCGCGGCACCGGCCAGTAGCAGCGGTTCATCACCGGTTTGTGCCGCCAGATCAGTTGCCGGATTAACAAAACACGGCCCGCGCATGCGCCCGCCATAGCCGCGCGACAAAATGATTGGCCGCAATTTGCGCTCAATCAGGCGGCGCGCGATGGTGATGGCAATTGGTGTCTTGCCCGTGCCGCCCGCACTCAGATTACCAATGCTGATCACTTTGGCGCGGGGCCGGTATGGCGCATTATGGTCGCGCTTCCACGCAACGCTTGCACCATAAAGCCAACCGATGGGCGTGAGAGCGGCTACGGCCAGCCGCGCTGTGTAATCTTTCTGGTCCCAGAAATCAGGTGCGCGCATGCTCAGCCACCATTGCTTCGATTGCACTGCGTGTTTTTTCCATGGCCCCACCCAGTGCTTTTGCGCAACCCTTTGCGGCGTTTCCCATTGTCTGCGCGCGACCGGGGTCTGTGAAAAGTTCGGCTGCAAGGCCTGCGATGTCTTTTGCACAAGCAACGCGGCCTGCACCTTGCGCTGCAAAGATCGCCTGAAAGATGGGCGAAAAATTTTCGGTATGCGGTCCCGCCAAAACGGGGCAGCCCAGATGTGCGGGTTCCAGCGGGTTTTGCCCGCCATGGGGAACAAGACTTCCGCCGATAAAGGCGAACGGCGCAACACGATAAAACAAACCAAGCTCGCCCAACGTATCGGCGACATACACCGCCGTTTGCGGCAGCGGGTCGCCATCGCTCGACCGGCGCTGTGCGTTTCGTGTGCCGCAAAGCATGGCAATTTCTGCACCCCGTGCCGGGTGGCGCGGTACAATGATGGTCAAAAGATCGGGATAGGTGCCACGCAGAATATCATGCGCAGGCAAAATGGTTTCGTCTTCACCAGGATGGGTGCTGGCCGCCAGTAACACGGGGCGATTGCCGATGGCTTCGCGCAGGCTCTGCAGTTTGTTGGCGGGCGCGGGCAGGGGCAGGGCGTCGGCTTTCAAGCTGCCGGTCATTTCAACATTGCGTGCACCAAGGCTGCGCAATCGCATCGCGGTTTTTTCGTCCTGGGCCAGACAGCGTTCAAAACAGCTCAGTAGCATCGCTGCGCTGTGCCGTGCAAAACGCCAGCCTTCAAATGAGCGTGCGGACATGCGCCCGTTGATCATCGCCAGTGGAATGTTTTGCGCACGCGCCTGCATCAGCATGTTGGGCCAGATTTCGGAATCGACAAAAAATCCTGCATCCGGATGCCAATGGGTCAGAAAACGGCGAACGCTGGCCGGTGTATCAACCGGCACAAATTGGTGGAATGCGCGCTGTGGCAAACGTTCTTCCATCAATTGTGCAGAGGTTACAGTTCCGCTTGTGACCATGACATGCCGATCCGGTGTTTCCAAAAGCGCATCAATCAACGGTAGCACAGAAAGGCATTCGCCAACGCTCGCGCCATGAATCCAGATCAACTGCCCATCGGGACGCGTGCGCGTCGTTTTGCCAAAGCGTTCGCTTAAGCGCGCCCCATCTTCTTTGCCGCGCAAAATACGCTGGCGTAGCAATAATGGCACCGCCGGCGACAATGCCATTGTGGCAAGACGGTAGGCGCGCAGACCGGGTGTGGATGCCGCCATGTCTACTTCGGCTCCGCCGTCAATGGTGCGGCGTGTTTTTGCTCATCGGCGGTGTGTGCGTAGAGCCGGGCATAAAGTGCGCCGCGTGCCATCAACGCGGTATGGGTGCCGGTTTCGACAATGTGGCCCTTGTCGAGCACATAGATTTTATCGGCATCGATAATGGTGGAAAGGCGGTGTGCGATGACGATGGTGGTGCGCCCCTTCATCAGTGCGGCCAACGCGGTTTGCACCTGGCGTTCGCTTTCGGTATCGAGCGCGGATGTTGCTTCGTCCAGCAGCAGGATGGGCGCATTGCGCAACATGGCGCGCGCGATTGCGATGCGTTGGCGCTGACCGCCAGAAAGCCGCGAGCCGCCTTCACCAACCGGGGTATCATAACCCTGTGGCAGTGCGCTGATGAAGTCGTGCGCGGCGGCGGCGCGTGCAGCGGCAATAATTTCGTCTTGTGTTGCACCGGGCCGACCCAGTGCAATATTTTCGCCGACGCTTTCATCGAACAGGATGGGGTCTTGTGTCACCAGCGCCATATGCGTGCGCAAAGATTTGAGCGTGACATCGCGAATGTCGGTGCCGTCAATGCGGATGGTGCCGGAAACAGTATCGTAAAACCGCAACAGAAGGTTGAAGATCGTCGTCTTGCCCGCACCGGACGGGCCGACAAGCGCAATCTTTGCGCCCGGAGCAATGTCAATGTTGATCGCGTTGACGGATGCAGCCTGTGCTTCGGCGTGATAGGAAAAATTGACGTCCTCGAATGTTACGCCGCCGCCGCCGGGCGCAATTTCGAGTGGGCGCGCATCCGGCCTGTCCACAATGGTGGGGCGCGCATCGACAATGGCAAAGATGCGGTTGGCGGCGGAAAGCCCCTCGCGCGAAATCGTCCAGAGCTGGCTTAATGTGCGGATTGGTTGTTGCGCCAAAAGCATTGCTGCGACGAAAGACGAAAATTCATTGATACTCAGATCACCGTGAATGCCCTGATACCCGGCATAGGCGATGGTGGCGGCCGCGGCGATACCGCCAATCAAATCGGTGGAAGGCACGGCGGCGGCGCGCGCGCGCACGGCACGCAAAAGATATTTGAGCCGTTCGGCGACGCGCGCATCGGCCAATTTCGCCGCGTGGTCTTCCAGATTGTAGGCTTTGATGATGCGCTGACCCGACATGGATTCGGACAGCGCCTTGGACAACACGCCGGATTCTTCCATGCCGCGGGTCGCTGATTTGCGCAACGATTTGCTGAGGATTTGCGTCACCCACGCAACCAGCGGCAACAGCAGAACCGAAATCAGCGCCAGCTTCCAATCCTGATACAGCATCACCGCGACCAGCGCGATGAACGTCACCAGTTCTTTGCCAAGGCCCGCAACGCCGCGCGTGATCGCGTTGCGCAACAAGGTCGTGTCATACAGAAATTTGGAAATCAGTTCGCCGGAATGGTTCGCGCCCAGCATTGCAATGTCGAGGCGGACCTGGCTGCGAAACATGTCGCGCTGGGTTGCGGCGATCACCCTTTCGGCAATGGAATTCAAAATTGAATCCTGGCCATAGCTGGTGACGGCGCGCAGCGCGATAATGCCCACCACTTCCAGCGGAATGATGAGCAGCATCTGCACATCTTTTTCGAGAAAGATTTTCTTGATCGCCGGGTCGATGATCCATGCCAGCGCGCCCGTCATCGACGAAGCGACAATCATGCACAAACCGGCAATAGCGAGTTTGCCCCATTGGTGGCCGATATAATCGCGTACCAGACGGCGCACGATGGCCATGTCGCCCATGGGGGCGGCGGGTTTTGCCGGGTATGGCGTGGAAAGGTCGGTGCGGATAGTCATGGCCACGGCTCTAGCATGAGCGGCGGGGGCGGGCGAGCGCGCAATGGTTAAGCCCCTAACGCGAGGAGGGGAACGCTCAATCCGTTTTTGGCAGGTCGGGCTCCATCAGCCGGTGCATATGCACCACGAAATAGCGCATCTGGGCATTATCCACGGTCGCCTGTGCCTTGCCGCGCCATGCGTCATAGGCGGCTTTATAATTGGGAAAAATACCAACAATATCGATCTTGCCGATATCTTTGAATTCGAGTTTGTCGGGCGTAACCATTTCGCCGCCAAAGACAAGATGAAGAAGTTGTTTGGTTTCGTACTCAGCCATGATCCGTGCGGGCTCCTGGTAAAGTGAGGTGGCGCACCCGCTTCATGATCTGTGCGTGCAGAATGGGATTCGCACAGACAAAAGACGGCTGCAGAGTCGAGGCGCCATTATACTGCAGAATGGCGCCGGTATGATCGGTTACCGTGCCGCCCGCCTCCTGCACGATTAAATCGCCCGCCGCAACATCCCAATCGCGTTTGGTGGAAAGCGCCAGCGCCGCGTCAAAGCGGCCTGCCGCCACCAACCCCATGCGATAGGCAATGGAACTGCGGTTCTCAATGGCCATGTCCGGCCAGGGAATGTTGGGCGCATCGTTCCAGGCGGGATGGGCAAACACATCTTTCGCGCCCAGCATGCGGCAACCTTCGATGCGTTCGCATGTGCTGACATGAATGGTGCCGCCGTTCAGCGTGGCGCCGCCGCCCAGCATCGCACCAAAACATTCGTCCAGAATGGGGTTGTACACCACGCCCGCAATCGGCCGGCCCGCGCGCACAATTGCGATGGAAATAGAAAAATGCGGGCGGCCCTTCATAAACGCTGTAGTGCCATCGATCGGATCGACAACAAAGCTGTAGAGCGCATCCAGCCGCGCCGGATCATCCAATGATTCTTCCGACAGCCAGCCATAACTGCTGCGCGCCGCGGTTAGTGTGTCATGCAGGAACGCATCAATTTCCATATCCGCATCGGTTACGGGCTGGCCCTTGCCCTTGTCCCATTTGCGGTATGTGCCGCCGAAATAACGCCGCGCAATATCGCCCGCATCACGGGCGGCGCGTTCAATCAGGTCAAAATCTTCATGCGGTTCAAGACCCGGCAACGGTCATCCCTTCAACGCGCAAAGTCGGCGCGTTGGTACCATAGCGAAATTCCAGATCATTTGCCGGTGTAAGATTGCGGAACATGTCTTTCAGGTTTCCAGCAATCGTCACCTCGGAAACCGGATAGGCGATCTGTCCGTTTTCGATCCAGAAACCCGTGGCACCGCGGCTGTAATCGCCCGTCACCGGGTTTACACCCATGCCCATCAATTCGGTCACATAAAAACCGGCTTTGATGTCGGCAATCAGCTCTTCGCGGCTTTGCGTGCCTGCTTCCATATAAAGATTGGTGGTGGAGGGTGCAGGCGGGCCGCCGGTGCCACGCGCGGCGTGACCATTGGAGGTGAGGCCAAGTTGGCGCGCCGATGCGCAATCCAGAAGCCAGTCCTGCAACACGCCTTTGTCGATCAGATTCATTTTGCGGTTGGCCACGCCTTCGCCGTCAAACGGTTTGGAGCGGAGCCCGCGCACACGATGCGGGTCATCGGTGATGGTGATTCCAGGGCCAAAAATTTCCTGCCCCATTTTGTCTTTCAAAAAACTGACGCCGCGCGCGATGGCCGCGCCGGAAATGGCGGATGCAAAATGACCGACAATGCCGGATGACACACGCGGTGCGTAAACCACCGGCACGGCCTGTGACTTTACCTTGCGTGGTTTCAGACGTGCGACGGCGCGCATCCCTGCGCGTGTACCCACGCTTTGCGCATCGTCCAGATCAGCGGAGTGCCGTGCGCTTGCGCCATCATAATCACGCTCCATCGCGGTGCCTTCACCGGCCAGCACGGCGACGCCAATGCTGTGGCTGGTTGCGGCATAGCGGCCAAAGAAACCTTCGCTGGTGGCCAGCGAAATCGCGCTGCGCCCAAAGCCCGCGCCGCCGCCTTCGGAATTGGTGACGCCGTTCACCGCCATCGCCGCGCCTTCCACCGCCTTGGCGCGTTCGATCAATGTTTCGGTAGAGGGTTCTTCCGGGTCTTCAATATCGAGCGCCGGAAATTTCGTGGCCAGCAATTCGGCCGGGGCCAGACAGGCATATTTGTCTTCCGGTGCCAGCCTAGCCATCGCCACCGCGCGGCTGGGCATTGCGTCCAGCGCGCGCGGGGAAAGATCGGTGGAGGAGACAAAGGCCACACGCTGACCAATGAACACGCGCAAACCCAGATCATAGGATTCGGCGCGCTCCACATCTTCCAGATTGCCCAAACGATAGGAGACACCGGCATTGACCGACCCGGCGATCAACGCGTCGGCGGCATCGGCACCGGCGGCTTTGGCCGCGGCGATCAAGGCGGTGAGAATGTCCTGCTGGTTGGGCGAATTGCTGGCCACGGGATTACGATGCGGCGCTGAGCACGGATGGCAGGAACGCGATCCACAAACAGCCAACGATACCCACGATGAAAGCCAGCCAGGTCAGCGCCATGCCAACCAGCCTGAGCGGGGTTGGACCGATGCTGCGATTGAGGCCGATGCCATGCAGGATGCGCCCGATAGTCAGCGGTATGCCGACGGCATGAATCATCCAGACCGAGCCGCCGATGGGCAGCATCGCCCACATCAGAAAAAGCGCCATCGGCACATATTCGGTGTTGTTGGAATGGGCGCGCAGCGGCCCGGCCATTTCGGGCTTGGCACCATCGCCGATGCTGGTTCCCGTCTGGCGGCGGGCGCGCACGACCAGAATGCTCAAAACCAGCATAATCAGGCCGTTAAGGGCCGCATACATTGCAAAGGCATAAAACGGTTCGGTAAAGGCGTTAGGCATGGCCGGTGTCCCCTGTGGCGCTCAAGCCCCTCTGTCTTAAGCTGTATTCGGGTAACGTCAAGCCGCTTATCCCTGTGGCTGGCGCATGCGTGCCGGCGTGAAACTTCCGGAAAATACACGCCCACAGCCGGATCATTTTATCCCTTGTTTCCAGATTGGCTTGCCCGAACCGGGTAAGCCAAGACGCGGCCATTTTTCGGTGACGGTGCGGATCACGTCGTCGTCCATCGCGATCTTGCGGCCCCATTCGCGTTTGGTTTCCGGCGGCAATTTGTTGGTCGCATCCAATCCGATTTTTGAACCGAGCCCGGATTCCGGCGAGGCAAAATCCAGATAATCGATGGGCGTGCCTTCGATCAATGTCACATCACGCGCCGGATCCATGCGCGTGGCGATGGCCCACATCACATCTTTCCAATCGCGCGCATTGATGTCGTCATCCACGACGATCACCCATTTGGTGTACATAAATTGGCGCAGATACGACCATGTCGCCATCATCACGCGCTTGGCGTGACCGGGATAGGCTTTCTTCATGCTGATAACGGCGATGCGATACGAACACCCCTCCGGCGGCAGCCAGAAATCCACAATCTCTGGAAATTGCTGACGCAGCAGCGGCACAAACACTTCGTTCAGCGCTTCGCCCAGCACGCTCGGTTCATCCGGCGGACGGCCGGTAAAGGTGGACAAATAAATCGGATCGCGGCGCATGGTAATGGCCGTCACCGTGAACACCGGAAACTGCTCGACCGAATTGTAATAGCCGGTGTGATCGCCGTATGGCCCCTCATCACGGTAATCGGACAGGGAGACTTCACCCTCGATCACGATTTCGGCTTCGGCGGGCACCTTTAATGGCTGGCTGACGCAATCGGCAAGTTCCACCCGGTTGCCGCGCAACAGTCCGGCGAATTGATATTCCGAAAGCGTATCTGGCACCGGCGTCACCGCGGCCAAAATCGTGCCGGGGTCTGCGCCAATTACGGCGGCGGCGGGCAGGGCGGCGGTTTTTTCCTTGCCCCAGCGCGCGTGATGCTGTGCACCGCCGCGATGTTTCAACCAGCGCATGATGGTCTGGTTCTTGTTCAGAACCTGCAGGCGGTAAATGCCGAGATTGAAATTGTCTTCGCGGGAATCGCTTGGCCCCTTGGTGACAATCAGCGGCCATGTGATGAGTGGCGCAGGCTCGCCCGGCCAGCAGGTCTGCACCGGCAGGCGTGAAAGATCGATGTCATCGCCGCGCCAGACAATCTGTTGACATGCAGGCGCGCCCACTGTTTTGGGCCGCATGCTCATCGCGGTTTTGGCCAGCGGGATCAAATCCCACGCTTCGCCCAATGTGCGCGGTGGTTCGGGCTGGCGAAGCTGTGCCAGCATTTCGCCGACTTCGCGCAACGACAATGCGTCGGTGCGTTCAATGCCTCCCATCGTCACGCCCATGGCAACGCGTTTGACCGTGCCGAACAGATTGACCAGCACCGGCATGTCCGCCTTGGTGCCGTCTTCGTTCAGCGGATTTTCAAACAGTACGGCGGGCCCGCCCTCGGCCAGAAGGCGGGTTTGAATTTCCGTCATTTCCAGATGGGTCGAGACGGGTTCGCTCACGCGCACCAATTCGCCATCGGCTTCAAGCCGGGCGAGAAAGTCGCGCAAGGATCGATAGCTCATGGCCGAAAGCCTTTAGCTCTCGTTGGTGACGGTCCATTTGGATGGTGCGGCATGGCGAATTCCATACGCGAAATAGATGGCCAGACCAAGCACGGTCCAGATCGCCAAGCGTACCCATGTGTCATCGGAAAGGCTGTACATCATGTAGCCGCAGGTCAGTATGCCCAGCGGCGCGACAACCCAGATAAAGGGTGTGCGAAACGGCCGTTTGGCGCGCGGCGCACGCACTCGCACGATCAAGGTGCCGACACACACCACGATAAAGGCCATCAAGGTGCCGATGGAAACCAGATCGCCCAGAATATCGAGCGGGAAAATTGCGGCCAGCACGGCGGCCAGCAACCCGGTGATGATGGTGCCGCGCCATGGTGTTTTGAACTGGGGATGCACGGCGGCAAAGGTTGGCGGCAAAAACCCGTCACGCGCCATCGCATAGAAAATGCGGCTCTGACCATAGATCGAAACGAACACCACCGTGGCAAGACCCAAGGTGGCGCCGACATTGATCCACGGCACCAGCCAAGCAAGCTGTGGGCCGATGGCCGCCACCGCAAACGAGACGGGATTGGGCACATTCAGTTCGGTGTAGGAAACAACGCCGGTCATCACCAGCGCCATCAGAATGTAAAGAATGGTACAGACCAGCAGCGAACCCAAAATGCCGATGGGCAAATCGCGCTGCGGATTTTTGGTTTCCTGTGCCGCGACCGAAACCGCGTCAAACCCGATATAGGCAAAGAACACCATGCCCGCGCCCGCGGCGATGCCCGACCAGCCAAATTGGCCGTATTCGCCGGTGTTGGCCGGAATGAACGGGGTAAGATTGTCGAAATTTACATACGGAATACAGAACACGATTACCGCCAGAACGATGGCGACCTTGATGATGACCATCAGCCCGTTGAACGAGGCACTTTCGCGCGCGCCGATGGTGAGCAGAGCGGTCAGCACCAAAATCAATCCGGCTGCAGGAAGGTTTATCAACGCCCCGGTGAAAACGATTTGGTGTCCTGCGTTGAACGTCAGCGGTGCGTTGCCGATGGCGGCGGGCAGGTGCATGCCCATATCCGCCAATAGCGCCTGAAAATACCCGGACCAGCCAGCCGCGACCGCGGCCCCGGATACCAGATATTCCAGCACCAGATTCCAGCCGATAAACCAGGCCATGAAGCGGCCCAGCGTGGCATAGGAATAGGTATAGGCGCTGCCCGATTCCGGAATCATCGCGGCGAATTCGGCGTAACACAGCCCGGCGAAGGTGCAGCCCAATGCGGCAATGACAAACGAGATCAGAACCGCTGGTCCCGCATGTTCGGCCGCCGCCGTGCCGGTGATGACAAAGATGCCAGCCCCGATCACGCCGCCGATGCCCAGCAGGATCAGCTGCACCGGTCCCAACACGCGTTTGAGATCGTGCTCATCTGCGGTCACGGGGTTTGGCTGTGTCAGGTCTGTGATGTCGCTCATGTGGGCCGCCCGGATCGGTTGAGAAAGACGTGAAGCAAACTCAGTCCTTGTTCAGCGCGTAATAGGGCGGCTTGGCATGATGCCGGGCATAGAAGAAATAGATCACCAGCCCGATGGCCAGCCAGACGATGAGGCGGATCCATGTGTCGAGCGGCAGGCCCGCCATCATTGCACCACAAACCACAATACCGGCGATGGGAATGAACGGCATGAACTTCACGCGGAACGGGCGCGGTGCATTGGGGTGCGTGCGGCGTAATACCAGCACCGACAAGCAAACGATCACGAACGCCAGCAAGGTGCCGATGGAAACCATCTCGATCAAAAGATCATGCGGCAGGAACGCAGCAAGGAGCGTGGCAAAGCTGCCGATGATGATCGTGGCTTTGTAAGGCGTGCGGAATTTCGGATGGATGGCCGAGAATACTGGCGGCAACATGCCGTCGCGCGCCATCGCATAGAAGATGCGGCTCTGGCCCAGAAGCAGCACCAGCACAACCGTGCCCAAGCCGATGGTTGCGCCGACATTCACGAATGGTACCAGCCATGCCAGCCCCGAACCGGCAGTGGTAACGGCCAGTGATACCGGCTCGCGCACATTCAAAATCTGATAGGGGGCAATGCCGGTAATGACGAGCGACATCAGCATATAAAGCACAGTGCAGATCAGCAGCGAGCCCAGAATGCCGATGGGCATGTTGCGTTGTGGATTGCGCGTTTCCTGTGCCGCGACCGAAACCGCATCGAACCCGATATAGGCAAAGAACACGACACCGGAGGCGCGCAGAATGCCGCTCCAGCCAAACTCGCCAAAGGTGCCGGTGTTGGCCGGAATGAACGGGGTGAGATGTTCCGGCTTGATGTACCAAATGCCGAACACGATCACCATCACAACGACGATCAGTTTCAACAGCACCATCAGCGCGTTGAATGTGGCGGTGGCGCGCATGCCGATGACCAGCAAGGTGGTCAGACCCATGACCAAAAATGCAGCTGGCAGATTGATGACCGCGCCGGAGAAACCGATATTGTGTGCCGCGTCGATCGTGATTGGTGCGCTGGAATAGGCCAGCGGCAATTTCCAGCCGAACTCTGCCATCAACGCGCCAAAATAACCGGACCAGCCCACCGCAACGGCGGCAGCGGCGGCGAGATATTCCAAAATCAGATCCCAGCCGATGACCCAGGCCAGAAACCGGCCAAGCGTTGCATAGGCGAAGGAATAGGCGCTGCCCGCCACCGGGATCATCGAGGAGATTTCGGCGTAACACAGCCCGGCGAACAAACACCCCACACCGGCAAACGCAAAGGACAGAATGACAGCAGGCCCGGCATATAAAGCGGCGGCCTGACCTGTGGCGACAAAAATGCCCGCGCCGATAATGGCGCCAATGCCCAGTGCAATCAGTTGAACCGGACCCAGTACCCGCTTCAGGTCCACATCATCGTGAGCAGATGTGATTTCCGGTTCAAGTGACATGCCTGTTCCCCCCCAAGGACTATGCGCTGGCGCCAACCGCCGGCCGCGTTCGAAGCGCGCGCACAATGGCATAGCATCCGCCGAGGGCCAATAGTGCGAGGCAACTCAAGGGCTTGTGGATAAAATCCGGGATATATCAGGCCGTGAACAAGTGCCCGCTCATGATTCGGTGCGCCAGATTGCAACCTCATTGCCGCTGGGATCGCGAAAATGAAAGCGCCGTCCGCCGGGGAATTCGTGGTGCAAGATGATCTCTGCGCCCGCCTTCTTTACGCGCGCCTCCATCGCGTCCAGATCGTTCGCATAGAGCACGATCAGTGGGCCGCCTTCCTTCACCACTTTGCGTTCGGCATTGAAGCCGCCATTACGCCCATCCACTTCAAAGGCCGCATAGTCGGGGCCGTAATCGGTAAAGGCCCAGCCGAAGACGCTGGCATAGAATTGTTTGGTCGCCGCCATGTCGGAGACGGGGATTTCGATGTAGTCGAGCGAGCCATCGGCGGGCATGGTAAGTTCCTCTTTTGTTCCAGATTTGCAAACCCTTTGCGTGCCGTCAAGCGTGTTGCGGCTCGCAAGCCAAGCTATTGGCAAATTTGCCGGAATCAGCGAAGCACGCCATGCTTCGCAAAAGGGGCCGCCCACGTGGCGCGCAAGCAGGGGGAATTTCATGGAATTGTTTAGCGCCGATACGGCGGCACAAATCACGGCATGGCTTGGCGTCGTCGACAATTTTGTCTGGGGCCCGGCCATGCTGGTGCTGCTGCTGGGCACCGGGCTTTATCTGAGCATTGGCACAAAGCTGATGTCGATCCGGCGCATTCCCACGGCGTTCCGGCTTCTGTTCCGCGGTCGCAAAGCGGATGCGGCACATGACGGCGAGATTACACCGTTTCAATCGCTGATGACGGCGCTGTCGGCGACCATCGGCAATGGCAACATTGTCGGCGTTGCCGCGGCCATCGCGCTGGGCGGGCCGGGGGCTGTGTTCTGGATGTGGATGACCGCGCTGGTCGGCATGGCGACGAAATATTCCGAGGCCGTGCTGGCTATCAAATATCGCGAGGTCGATTCACGCGGCCGCTATGTCGGCGGGCCGATGTATTACATCAAGAATGGTTTGGGCCGGCATTGGGCGTGGCTCGGATTCGTGTTTGCGTTCTTCGCAACGATTGCAGGCTTCGGCATTGGCAACATGTTTCAGGCCAAGGCCGTGGTCGATACGGTTGGCGGCAATCTGGGTGTGCCCAACTGGATTACCGGGCTTGTGATGGCAACGCTGACCTTCCTTGTCATTATTGGCGGGGTAAAGCGCATTGGCCGGGTCGCGGAATATCTCGTGCCGTTCATGGCCTTGGTTTACATCGCGGGCGGTCTTTATATCGTTGGTTTGCACCTTGGTGATGTGCCCGAAGGGCTGGCCTATATCGTGCGCAGCGCCTTTACACCCACCGCCGCAACCGGCGGCTTTATCGGCGCGGGCATCTGGATTGGTATTCAACAGGGCGTGGCGCGCGGCATCTTTTCCAACGAAGCCGGTTTGGGCAGCGCGCCCATCGCCCATGCCGCGGCACAGACCAATGATCCGGTGCGTCAGGGCATGATCGCGATGCTGGGCACCTTTATCGACACGATTGTGGTTTGCACCATCACCGCGCTGGTGATCGTCACCGTGCATGTGCCAGTGATGGGCGCGGATGGCGCAACGCACATGATGGCGGCATGGCAATCGGGCAAGTCGGGCGCCGAACTTTCGATGCTGGCGTTTGATGGCGGCATGGTTGGCGGGCGCTGGGTTGTGATGTTCGGCTCCATCATCTTTGCCTACACCACCATTCTGGGCTGGAGTTATTATGGCGAACGCGCTGCGCAATATCTGTTTGGTGCGTGGTCGATCATGCCGTTCCGCTATTTGTGGGTGCTGTTTGTGTTCATCGGATCGGTGATCCAGCTCAACACGATCATCACGGTGGCGGACATCATGAACGCACTGATGGCAATTCCCAATTTGATCGCGCTGCTTTTGCTCAGCGGCACGATTTTCGGGCTGACCCGCGCCTCGAAACTGGCAACCAGGGGCGA
>JBDZUY010000011.1:42004-47465 GCA_040255365.1 Hyphomicrobiales bacterium | reverse complement strand
GATGCGGGCCGCAGGAGCCGTCCCTTGCGCTGTTGTTCATAGGCATGTGCGGTCCAGCCCGCGGCACGCGCCGACGCAAAGATCGGTGTGAAACAGGCCCGCGGAATTTGCAGCGCGTCCAGCAAAATCGCCGTGAAAAATTCCACATTGGTATCCAGCGGATGATCGGGCTTGCGCGCTTTCAACGCCTTGCGCGCATAGGCCTCCACCTCTGCGGCAAAACCCAGATCGGTGCTGTTGGAGCCCAAACGCTCCACCGCGCTTTTCAGAATGTCGGCGCGCGGGTCGCGCACTTTGTAAATGCGATGGCCAAACCCCATCAGCCTTTCGCCGCGCGCCAGCGCCGAGTCGATCCATGGCGCAATGCGATCCGGCGTGCCGATAGCATCCAGCATTTCCAGAACCGGCTCCGGTGCGCCGCCGTGCAACGGCCCGGTCAGCGCGCAATAGGCGCCCGTCACCGCCATGAACAGATTGGCGCGCGTCGATGCAATCACGCGTGCGGTGAAGGTGGATGCGTTCATGCCGTGATCGCTGACCGTGATGAGATAGGCATCCAGCGCCCGCGCCTCTGCCGGTGACGGGTTTGCCCCGCGCAACATGCGCAAGGTGTCGGCGGCATGGCCAAGATTGGGGTTCGGCGCGACCGGCTCTTCATTATTTGCACAGCGCACCAGCGCCGCCGCGATCACCGGCATCGCGCCCACGATCACCGCTTCGTCGGCCAGCCCCGGTTCTTCGCGCAAGGCGGCGATGGCGGCGCGGAAGCCATCGACAATCGACAACCCCTCGGTCGCGGGCAAAATCGCGGGCAGGCGGCGGAACGCCCGCACCCGCGCGGCACCCAATGCGGCCCGCACTTCCGCCTCGCTCACGGCCTCGCCCGTGCCAGCGGACCACAGTCGCGCCGTCACCCCCTCAAAACTGGACTGGGCGGCCAGCGTTCCGGCCCGCTCCCCGGCGATGACCAGCTCGCCGCGCGCGCCATCAACATGGCTGAGAGTGGTTTCGGCGGCGGCGACACCATCCAGGCCGATGGGCAGCTTTTCTTGCAATGTCATGGGACTCTCCTTTGTTGCGTTGCAACAAAGATCGGGGCATATTTCATATGGATCAATCTTGATTAAGCTAATCAATATGAAAAATTCTTCCCCCGCCGCCGAACCGCTCTATCTCTCCGCGCCGGAAGCGGCGGCCGAACTCTCCATCTCGCCCGCCACGCTCTATGCCTATGTCAGCCGGGGGCTGATCCGCTCCGAGCCGGTGGAGGACAGCCGGGCCAAACGCTACCGCGCCGATGATGTGCGCAGTTTGAAGAACCGGCGCGCGCCGCCGTCCGAATCTGGCGGGCTGAAAAATTTTGGCGGCGAGATGCCGGTGCTGGATTCGTCTATCTCCACCATCACCGAAGACGGCCCGCTCTATCGCGGTGTCAACGCGGTGGCGCTGTCGCAAACCGCGACCCTGGAACAGACCGCAACCTTGTTGTGGGATGCGAACGGCACCGATCCGTTCACGCGCACCAATCTGCCAATGTTGTCGCCCGCCATGCGCGCAGTGATGGCGGCGGCGAAAGATGTTGCGCCCATTTCGCGCGCCGCATCGGTGTTGGCGCTGGCGGCGGATGCGGACCCGCGTGCCTATAACCGCTCGGCAGAGGGCAGAGTGGAACTGGGCGCGCGCATCATGCGTCTGGTCGCCGCGAGCATTTTGAACGTGGAGCCGTCGGCCGATCCGCTGCATTTGCAGATCGCGCAATGCTGGGCACCGGAGAAAAAGCGCGCGCCGGATTTTGTTCGCCGCGCTTTGGTGTTACTCGCCGAACATGAATTGAACGCTTCGACGTTTGCATTGCGTGTCGCCGCTTCTACCGGTGTCAGCCTTTATGATGCGGTGCTGGTGGGGCTTGCCGCGCTCAAAGGTCCGCGTCATGGCGGGGCGGGGCCGCTGGCCGCGCGCTTTGTGGCGCAAGTGGCGGCGGGTGATCCGGTACGCATCATTCACGACCGCATGGCGATGGGCGAATATATTCCCGGCTTCGGACACAGCGTTTACAAAAACGGCGATCCGCGCGCGCAAGATTTGCTGGCCGGTTTGCAGGATGCAGGCGCGGATGCGCGCTTTGTTACAGACATTCCCGCGCTTGTGATGGAAGCGACGGGCGAGCGGCCCAATATTGATTATGCGATTGCTGTGCATGCGCGCACACTCGGCCTGCCCGAAGGCAGCGAGATTGCGTTGTTTGCAATTGCGCGTACCGCAGGCTGGGTGGCGCATGGTATCGAACAGGCAAAATCACGCCGCCTGATCCGCCCGCGCGCGCGTTACACCGGCCCTGCGCCTGCGATAAAGCGATAAAACGCCAAGCACGTTTGACTCAGGCGGTGTTAGCGGGCAGAGCATGAGGCCTTGTCCATTCACCGTTGAAATGCGCTGCCTCGCTCTTTGCTGGCCGCGGAGATATTGATGTTGCGACTGATGTTATCATGATGACCAATTTCGGAATTGCCGATTTGCCCGCGCTGAATGCGGTTTCCACATATCTGGCAAAGCTGCCGCCCTGGCTTGAAACGCTGGTCGCGATCGCCATTCTTGTTGCCGTCGCGACGCTGGCCAATTTCATCGTCAAGAAAATTGTGCTGCGGTTGGCGCGGCGCATCCTTCCGCATAACAGCCCGACACCCACATCCATTGTTGCGCGCCTGTCCAATATCGTGCCGGCCGTCATTATCTCACTTGGAATTATGGCGGTGCCGCATCTTCCGGCGGGCGTGGTGACCGTCACGCACAATGTGGTGACTGCGTTTGTCATTCTGACAATTGTTATGGCGATCAGCGAAGCGCTCAATCTGGTGAACGAGCTTTATCAGCGGCGCCCCGATGCGCACAGCCGGCCGATCAAGGGCTATATCCAGGTTGCCAAGATTTTGCTCTATGCCGGCGCGACGATCCTCATCATCGCTGCCTTGATGGAGCAATCGCCGTTGCTTCTGTTGTCTGGTCTGGGCGCGATGGCGGCGGTTCTGCTGTTGGTGTTCAAGGATACGATCCTGTCGTTGGTGGCGTCGGTGCAATTGACCTCCAACGATATGCTGCGCGTCGGCGACTGGATCGAGATGCCGCAACTGAATGCCGATGGCGATGTGATCGACATCGCGTTGCACACAGTCAAGGTGCAGAATTGGGACAAGACGATCACGACGATCCCAACCTACCGGCTGATCGCGGAAAGTTACAAGAATTGGCGCGGTATGTCGGAATCAGGCGGGCGGCGGATCAAACGCGCGCTTCTGCTTGACCAGAACTCGATCCGTTTTCTGAATCCGGATGAACAGGCCGCTTTGCGCCGTTTCGCGCTGCTTGATGAATATCTCGATCACAAGGAAGCGGAACTGACGAAATGGAATGCGCCGCTGACCGAAGCGGGCCGCGATGCGGTTAATGCACGGCGTATTACCAATATCGGCACGTTCCGCGCCTATGTGCAGGCCTATCTGCGCGCACATCCGCGTATCGCTCAGGGCATGACGCTTCTGGTTCGCCAGCGCGATCCCACGCCGCAAGGGCTGCCACTGGAAATCTATTGCTTCACGAACACGACGGCGTGGGCAGATTACGAGGGTATCCAGTCCGACATCTTCGACCATATGCTGGCGATCCTGCCCGAATTTGGTCTGCAGATTTTCCAGGAGCCCGCGGGGCGCGACCTCCGCCGCCTTCTGAGCGGGGATGGCGGCAATAATGGCGAGGCAGATTAGCGCACGCTATGCCGGTCAGTCATTTGCAATGAAGCGGTAAACGCTGGTTTCGCGAATTTCGCGGTCTTCCAGTTCGCGCGTTGTTTGCACACTGTAGGTCGCGAGTTTTTCGACTCCGCTTTTGGGAAAATATGTGCGGTTCGGATCGCCGATCAGGATAAAGGCACCGCGCGCGTTCAATGTTGCCAGCCATGCCAGCACGCGCTCCGCCAGTGGGCGCTCGTAACACATGTCGCCCATCAGGATGATTTGCCAGCCTTCATCACGGCCAATCAAATCGTCAGTGGTGGCGGCGACCGAAACAGCGTTGACGCGCGCGTTGAAATCTGTCGCGCGCACGGCGAACGCATCAATATCGGCGCACACAACGTTCTTCGCACCGGCCAGCGCGGCGGCGATGCCAACAAGGCCGGAGCCCGCACCAAAATCCAGCACGCTTTTGCCGCGCACAAGGTCTGCATTGTCCAGAACATAGCGCGCCAGCGCCTGACCACCCGCCCATGCAAACGCCCAGAAGGGCGGCGGCACGCCGGCTTCCTCCAGCTCTTCTTCGGTCTTGCACCATAGCGGCACCAATTCGGTGGCCAGATGCAGACGCACTTCCGGCACCAAAGGCGGTGCGATCAGAGCAGTGTTTTGAATGATGAAATCGGCCGGGTCGGTCACATGCTTATGCAGCCGCGGCCTGTTGTGGCGGCGTGGGCGACGAGGGTTTGGAAATCGCCCGTTTCAGCATCTGCGCATAATTGGGCTGAATTTCCATTTGCGGGCCATAGCCTTTGTCCAGCAGCAGAGCATGCAGCTTTGGCAAATTGTAGCATGGCACATAGAACAGCAGATGATGATCGACGTGATAGTTCACCCAATAGGGGGCGAACAATGCGCGTTCCCACCAGTTTGCGTATGTCGTGCGCGCATTCTTCATCGGGTCATTGTTGTCCGGCACCATTGCATGTTCGGCAATGTTGCGGATGCGCGTCACGACCTGTTGCCAGGTGACAAGCGGTAGAACCCAGAACATCAGATAATAATGCGGTTTGCCGAATGCACTGAGGATCGCCAGCAAGATCAGATTGGCCACCACCATGCCGCCCATGCGTTTGCGAAATGTTGCAAAGCGTTTGGCAAAGCCGTCGCCCGGTTTGCCCAGCGCGTTGCGGATTTGTGAACGGCGCAGTTTGAACCCCGTCTGGCCGGTAATGTCGCGGATCATCTTGCGGCGAAAACTTTCCTTTGTGATGGGAAATTTCGCGGACAGATGCAGATCCGGATCGTCGGGTTGCTGCGTCGTGCGGTGATGCACCAGATGATAATGGCGATAGGGAATCGTATCGGTGAACACCGGATACGCGCACAGCCATTGGCTCACCGGATCGTTCCAGCGTTTGGAATTCAAGAGCACGCCATGCGCGCCGTCATGCATCAAAATCGCCAAACCCAATTGACGGCTGCCAATCAACACGACCGCAGCGATGAATGTCAGCGGGTTCGGCCAGATCGCATACAGCACCATACACGCCGCAATCGCGGCCCACGCATGCGCCACACAGAAAAGGCCGGTTACATCCGAGCGCGCGCGCACGCTCGCCATTTCTTGCGGCGTAAAAGCCTCGGCCGGTTTGAATCGCATCACATTCATGGGCCGATTATACGCCGTCAGGTCTTAATGCGAAGGGTGGATTTGGCCCGGAAATGGCGGGTTT
>JBDZUY010000011.1:7517-41904 GCA_040255365.1 Hyphomicrobiales bacterium | reverse complement strand
ATACGCCGTCAGGTCTTAATGCGAAGGGTGGATTTGGCCCGGAAATGGCGGGTTTACGCGGGGGAAGCCTGTTTTGTGATGCCCATGCTTCGCCCCTCGACAGGCTCGGGATGGGGAGGCTCAGCATGAGGCATTGGCTAAACCCTCACCCTGAGCTTGTCGAAGGGGATATTCTCAGAGCACAAATCCGGCCAGCAGGAGCGCCGCCGCAATCAGCGCACCGGCCTCGCGATTGGAGCGGAACAGCTTGAGGCAAAGCAATGGCCGGTCCACATCCAGCGCATTCACCTGCCACGCCAGATGCGCGCCTGCCGCCAGCATCAGAATGGCAAACACAAAGCCCAAACCGGCCCACCATCCGCTGAGCAGGATCAACGCGAATGCCGCGACATAGAACATCTGAATCCACACGGGCGAGCGGTGGCCGAACAGGCGCGCGGTGGATTTCACCCCGATCAGCGCATCATCATCCGCATCCTGGTGCGCGTAGATCGTGTCGTAACCCAGGGTCCAGAAAAAGCAGCCCGCATAAAGCAGAAGCGTTTGCGTTGTCAGATGGCCGGTCTGTGCGGCAAAGCCCAATAGCGCGCCCCAGTTGAAGGTCAGGCCCAGCCACGCCTGCGGCCACCACGTAATGCGTTTCATAAACGGATAGGCGGCAATCAGCACCAGCGAGGCCGCGCCCAGCACAATCGAAAAGCGATTGAGTTGCACCAGAATGGCCAGCCCCACCGCGCATTGCACGGCCAAAAATACAAACGCGGCTTTTACGCTGATCGCGCCGCTCGCAATGGGCCGTGCGCGTGTGCGCGCCACTTTCGCGTCAATCTTGCGGTCCACAATGTCGTTGAAGGTGCAGCCCGCGCCGCGCATCACGATGGCGCCGATGCCAAATAGGATCAGCAGATAAAAATCGTTCCATGCGGTAAAGCTGCGGTCCTGTGCCGCCGCACCCAGCAACAGCCCGAACACACTTGGCCAGAACAACAGCCATGTGCCGATGGGCCGGTCCAGCCGCATCAGGCGCAGCCATGGCTGAAACCGCAGCGGCAGCGCATCAACCCAGCTTTGCTCCACCGCATCGCCGGGAATTTCGGGCGCGATATCGCCGGTATCGTCGTCAATGGGGGCTTGCGGGTCGGGGCTCATGCGTGGTGCAACCTTTCGCGGAGATTATCGATAGCGCATTCATGGGCATGGACGAAAGCGGCGAATTGATCGAACCCGGCGGCAAACTGCGCCTTTTTGTCGATGCGGCGCTGGCGGCTGGCGCGCACACCGCGCCCAATACGCAGCAGGCGCATTATCTGTTGCATGTGATGCGGGCCAAAGCGGGCGAGAAAGTGTCGCTGTTCAACGGGCGCGATGGCGAATGGCTGGCGGTGCTGGCCGATGTCACAAAACGGTCTTGCGTGCTGGTGTGCGAAAAACAAACCGCGCCGCAAACGCAGACGCCGGATGTCTGGCTGGTCTTCGCGCCGGTCAAAAAAACGCCCGCCGATTATGTCGTGCAAAAGGCGACCGAACTGGGCGTGCGTGCGCTGGTGCCGGTGCTGACGCGGCGCACGATTGTGCGGCGGGTCAATCAGGATCGCATGCATGCCAATGCGGTGGAGGCGGCCGAACAATCGGGCCGCGTGACGGTGCCGGATGTGCGCGAGCCCGTGAGCCTCGAAAAACTGCTGGGTGATTGGCCGCGTGACCGGCGCATTGTGTTTTGCGATGAGGCGGGGGCGCCGCCCATTGCCGACGTTCTGTCCAAGGAGGACGATGGACCGTGGGCCATCCTTACCGGGCCGGAGGGCGGGTTTGATGCGGACGAGCGCGCCCTGATCCGTTCACAATCTTTTGTTGTGCCGGTGTTTTTGGGTGCGCGCATCCTGCGTGCCGATACCGCTGCGCTGGCCGCGCTGTCGGTATGGCAGGCGCTGCGCGGTGATTGGCGTTAGAGCAACGGGCGGAAAAGTGGAAACCGGTTTTCCGCTAAAGAGTTGCGACCATAAAAAGTGATGCTTGCCGGGCGTGAGTATCGCGCTTACATAGCTAAAGAGCTAAACGGCGGGTTTAATATTTACACCCTGCCATAGGGAGATTGCCGGTTCGCTTTGTCAGCCAAAGCGGGCGGGCCGGAAGGTTCAGGTTCATGTCCATTCCCCAATCCGCCGGGGGCCCGATCGGCTCGAAAGATGATCTGGTTCATTACATTGCCGCCGGCTGCAAGCCGCGCGAGGCTTGGCGCATCGGCACCGAGCACGAAAAATTTGTCTACGATCCCAAAACGCACAAGCCGGTGCCATATGAGGGCAAGCCGGGTATCCGCGCGCTGCTGGAAGGGATGCAGCGTTTCGGCTGGGAGCCGATCAAGGAAAACGGCAACATCATCGGGCTGACGCAAAACGGCGCGTCGCTCAGTCTGGAGCCGGGCGGACAGTTCGAGCTGTCGGGCGCGGCGCTGGAAACGGTTCATCAAACCTGTTCGGAAGTCACCACCCATCAGGCGCAGGTGCGCGAAGTTGCCGCCGACATTGATGCCTGTGTCATTGGCCTCGGCTATGCGCCGAACTGGAATCTGGATGATGTGCCGCAAATGCCCAAAGGGCGTTACGGCATCATGCGCCGCTATATGCCAAAGGTTGGCGGCTATGGGCTGGAGATGATGTTCCGCACCTGCACGGTGCAGGTGAATCTGGATTTCTCCAGCGAAGCCGACATGGTGAAAAAATTCCGTGTCGGTCTGGCGCTGCAACCAGTGGCGACGGCGCTGTTTGCCAATTCGCCGTTTCGTGAGGGGCGGCCCAACGGGTTCTTGTCATACCGCAGCCAGATCTGGACCGATGTGGACAATGCGCGCGCGGGCATGCTGCCCTGGGTGTTTGAAGACGGCATGGGCTTTGAACGCTATGTCGATTACGCGCTCGGCGTGCCGATGTATTTCATCTATCGCGACGGCAAATATATCGACGTTGCGGGCAAATGCTTTCGCGATTTTCTGGATGGCAACATTGCAGAGGCCAAAGGCATCACGCCAACCATGGCCGATTGGGCCGATCATCTGACCACGATCTTTCCCGAAGTGCGGTTGAAGTCATTTCTGGAAATGCGCGGCGCCGATGGTGGCTCGTGGCAGCATATTTGCGGGCTACCCGCGCTGTGGACCGGCGTTTATTATGATGATGCCGCGCTGGATGCGGCGTGGGACATGGTCAAGGATTGGAGCGCGGAAGAACGCTGGGCGATGCGCGATGCGGTGCCGCGGCTGGGTTTCCAAACGCCGTTCCGCGGTCGCACCGTGGGCGATCTGGCGCGCGAGATGTTGCAGATTTCCAAAGCCGGTTTGCGCCGCCGCGCACAGCTTGATGCCGGTGGTTCGAGCGAGGAAGGGTTTCTCAGTCCCCTGATCGATCTGGCGGATCGCGGGGTAACCCATGCCGATGAATTGCTGGCCCGCTATCATGGCGAGTGGAAGGGCGACATGCGCCCGCTGTTCAAGGAATACAATTTCCTCTGAACGGCAAAACCAACGGAGGAAACATGACCGGCTCTATCGATCCGACACGCGAACAATTCAACGCGTTCAAAAACCTACCGCGCGACACACCGATCCAGATGCTCAATCTGATCCGGTTGCGCGCAAAGGCGGCATACCCCGAGGGTCATCCCGATCATGGCAAGGGGCTGAGCGGGCTTGATGCCTATCGCGCCTATGGCCGCGCGACGGCGGGCATTTTTACGAAGCTGGGCGGCAAGCAGATATGGGCAGGCAAACCGGAAAATGTGCTGACCGGCCCCACGGATGAGCATTGGGACATTGCCTTCATCGCCGAATATTCTGGCGCGTCCGCGTTTCTGGCGATGGTGACGGACCCCGAATACCGCGAATGTGTGAAGCACCGTCAGGCTGCGGTGGAGGATTCACGGCTGATCCGCCTTGCCCCCATCACACCCGGCGAAGGGTTTGGGGAGTAGAGCACCAATCCGTCATCGCCGGGCCTGTCCCGGCGATCCATACCGCCGGTTTACAGATGTGTTCATGGATTGCCCGGCACAGGGCCGGGCATGACGGTTGAACATTGAAACGCTACAGCACTCACCGCTCCGGCAGGGGAATGAATTCGTCGTCACCCTCGACGGTGCCAATGCGCTGCGCCTTCCAATCGGCCTTGGCCTGTTCAATGCGCTCGCGCGAGCTGGAAACGAAATTCCACCACATGTGTCGCGGCCCATCCAGCGGTGCACCACCCAGCAGCATCGCACGTGCCGGTGCATCGCCGCATGTCGCGGTGACTGCGCCCGCCTGATCCAGCACCGCCATCTCGCCGGTTTCAAACCGCTGGCCCGCAATCTCCAACGCGCCATCGACAACAAACATTGCGCGTTCTTCGTGCGGATTGTCGATTGCGAAAGACGCACCCGGCGCAAATTGTGCATCGACATAAAAAATATCGGAGAAAACTTTGATGGGGGAGGTCAGGCCAAACGCCTCGCCGGTGATGATACGAAGGCGCACGCCATCCTGTTCGCGCGTTGGCAAATCTGCCTTGGCCGCATGCTGAAATGACGGCGCGATTTCCTCGTCCTTTGTTGGCAACCCGATCCAGCTTTGAATACCGTGCATGCGGTGGCCCGCCGCGCGCACATCCGGCCCTGTGCGTTCGGAATGCACAATGCCGCGCCCCGCCGTCATCCAGTTCACATCACCGGGCAAAATGGTTTGCACCGAACCGATGCTGTCGCGATGCACCTGTGAGCCCTCAAACAAATAGGTCACGGTGGCCAGCCCGATATGCGGGTGCGGGCGCACATCCAGCCCCTTGCCCGGCGCAAGGTCGGTGGGCCCGAAATAATCAAAGAACACAAACGGGCCAATGCTGCGCCGTTCGATCTGTGGCAGCACACGGTTGACGGTGAAATTATCGCCGAGATCGCGCGGCTTGCCTTTGAGTGTCAGCACGATTTTGCGTCCTTGTGTGGATAGGGATGATTGTGCAGAAAAATTATTCACACGCATCCGGTGCGTTAGCAAATATGCACGCGTGGAAATCTTTTGTCTGCCTTGAAGCGCTGCGCGCGCGGCCCATCTTTGGTGGTTAGCAGCACGCAATGCCAGCGCAAAAAGGAGGCCCCCCTGCGGGAAAAAAAAGAGCCAAAACGCGAAAACAACTTTCAAGATGTTGAGGAAGAATGATTGTTGCGCATAAATGTGGTCACGCTGCGGCGTGCGCCGCGTCATGGTCGCTGGCGGCGTCGCGCGCACCCGGCTTGTGATCGGGGTGGCGGTATTCGCCCAGCACCGCCGCGATCAGCGCGGCCAAACCCAGACAGATGGGAATGGCGCTCATCGCGACGCGGTAATTGCCATGATTGAGATCAACGAGGTAGCCGATCAAGGGTTGGAAAACCAATGCGCCCGCAATGCCCAGCATGTTCACAAAGGCAACAGCGGTGCCGACCAGTGCGTTGTCGAGCCCCTCTTTCGCCATCGCGAAAGTGAGCATCTGAAAACCGCCAAAAAATCCGGCGAGGAACAACGTCGCACTGATCGCGGTCAGCCCGCTGACATAACCGTAAAGCACGGCGATATAGGCCAGCGCCGTCAACACCGCACCAACCACGACAACCCATTTGCGATTGCCCAGCGCATCGGAAATGTATCCGCCCGCAATGCTGCCCGCCGCCATGCCCCAGAACACCATCGAAATCGCGGTGCCCGCGCCGGTTTCGGAAAGGCCGTTGGTTGTCATCAATGCACTGTGGCCCCACAGCCCGGCATAAACATTGACCGGCATGTAAAAGAGCATGCCCAAAATTCCGATGATCCAGATGCGCGGGCGCGTCAGCACGGCTGCAAGACTGTCACGAATATGGGCCGCTGGTGGTGTGCTGGCGGTTTGCGCGGGCGAGGGTGGTTCGCGCAGGAAAATCAACGCGGCGGCGAACAGCACAAAACCAACAATGCCGGTTGCAATGAAAACATCATGCCAGCCATTTTGCGCGATGGCGGCACTCAGCGCCGATGCACCGATGGCGGTGCCCAACATGCCAACGGCGTTGACGATGCCGGACAGAAGCGCAAAACGCTGCGGCGCAAACCAGTGATTGACCAGCCACAACGCGGCAACGAATGCGAACGATGCGCCAAAGCCGGTGAGCATGCGCGCGGCGCCGCCAAGGATGGGCGACGCAGTCAGCGCAAAGGCGGTGACGCCAGCGGCGCAACAGAAACTGCCAAGCAGGATGAATTTCTTTGCGCCGTAACGGTCCAGCGCAAGGCCGACGACAATCTGCATCGGCGCATAGATCCAGAAATACAGGCTTGCCAGCGTGCCAAACGATGCGTTGGTCAGGCCATAGGACGCGGTGATCTGTGCTGCGGCCAGGCTCGGTTCGACGCGGGTGACGAACTCGAACAAAAAGAAAAGCGAAGCAATGACAAAGGCAGTCCAGGCAGCGCGCATATTCCCCCACGGATTTCACAACCTGTCCGGGTTACGCGTGTCTGCGCGGCTGGGTCAACCGTGCGCCGCACGCGCCTTTTCCGGCAACACAAAAGCGCCCTTGGTATTGCGGGTGATGGGCGCGCTCCATTGCACATTGTTCATGGTCAGTGCGGCGTAGAGATGCGGAAACAGCGCGCCGTCGCGCGATGTCTCCCATTTCAGCGCGGCACTCAGCGTATCGGCCTCGACAGCAACAAGAACGAGATCATTTGCGCCCGCATAATATTTTTCCAACGTGCCGATCAGTTGATCGGCATTGGAGAAATGCAGAAAGCCGTCTTCGCGGTCTTTGGCCGAGCCGTCATAGCGCCCGGCCTTTTGTGCCGCGTTCCATTCGGCGGCGTGAACGATTTTGAAGATCAGCATTTACCCCGCCGCCGTGCCGCCAACCGTCAGCCCGTCAATGCGCAAGGTCGGCTGACCGACACCAACCGGCACCGATTGCCCGTTCTTGCCGCACACGCCGATGCCGCTGTCCAGCTTCATGTCATTGCCGATCATCGAAACGCGCGTCATCGCGTCCGGCCCATTGCCGATCAGCGTTGCCCCCTTGATCGGTGCGCCGATTTTGCCGTCTTCGATTTTGTAAGCCTCGGTGCAGGAGAAGACGAATTTGCCATTGGTGATATCGACCTGACCGCCGCCGAAATTCACCGCATAGATTCCGTTCTTCACACTGGACAGAACTTCTTCGGGCGTGTGCTTGCCGCCCAGCATCACCGTGTTGGTCATGCGCGGCATGATGGGACTGGCATAGGATTCACGCCGCCCATTGCCGGTGGGGGCCACGCCCATCAGGCGCGCGTTCATGCGGTCCTGCATGTAGCCTTTCAGAATGCCGTCTTCGATCAGTACGGTGCGCGAAGTCGGCGTGCCTTCATCATCGATGGACAGCGAACCGCGGCGGCCCGCCATTGTGCCGTCATCCACCACCGTCACGCCGGGGGAGGCGACGCGATGACCCAGAAGGCCGGAAAAGGCGGATGTCTTTTTGCGGTTGAAATCGCCTTCCAGCCCGTGGCCCACCGCTTCATGCAGAAGGATGCCAGGCCAGCCTGCGCCCAGCACCACCGCCATCTCGCCAGCGGGGGCGGGCACGGCCTCCAGATTGACCAACGCCTGACGCAGCGCCTCGTCGATCGCGGCCTTCCAATAGGTCGTATCGAGATAGGTTTCATAGCCGCTGCGCCCGCCGCCGCCATAATGGCCCGACTCCTGACGGCCATCCTGTTCAACCACGACATTCACGCCAATTCGTACCAGTGGGCGGA
The DNA here is from genome assembly GCA_040255365.1 of Hyphomicrobiales bacterium. GTDB lineage: Bacteria > Pseudomonadota > Alphaproteobacteria > Micropepsales > Micropepsaceae > Rhizomicrobium. Next base: position 34,136 of record JBDZUY010000011.1, on the reverse strand, counting down.
CATCGCGATAAATCTCGCCGCCGGGGCGGATGATCTCCACCGTCTGCCATTCACCCGCCAGCGAGCAGGAGACCTGGGCCACGCGCGAATCCCTGGCGCGGGCATAGGCATCCATTTCGGCCAAAAGCTTCACCTTGGTCTCGAAATTGGCGCTCTGAAGCGGGTCGATGTCGGGATAGAGCTTGATGTTGGTGCGGGCAGGACCATCGGCCACAGTGCCGGAATAACCCTGCGTCACTGCGCGCACCGTGTCGCCCGCGCGGCGAATCGCATCTTCGCTGAGTTCGGTTGCGTGGGCATAGCCGGTGGCTTCGCCCGCCACACTGCGCAGGCCAAAGCCCTGTGTGGTGTCGAACGTGGCCGCCTTCAGCCGCCCGTCATCGAAGGAGAATGCTTCGCTCTGGCTGTATTCGAGGAAGAGTTCGCCGTCATCTGCCCCCTTCAGCGATTCGTCCACAAGGCTCTGAACCCGGTCGCGGGCCATTCCTGTTTGCGCAAAAAAGAGGTCGTCTGGTCCTGGCATGTTCAACTCCGGTCCCGTTTTATAAGGTGTTCTGCAAGCGGCATAATGCCTCTTGCCATTCATACGCTCATCTTCGCATCATCGCACCGCCTCTGTGTGCCATAAGGTCGCAATGACTTCAGGGGGTTGCCGCGGGTAAATCGCTGCAAGAATCTTCAGGCTGCGGGGACCGAAGGGGTCGTCCGCCGACATCATTTGAGGTCGCGGAATGTTTCTGAGAATTTTGGGTGCCGGGAAATTTCTGGCCAATACAGTTTTGGCCAAGAGGACCCTGGTGGGCGCTGGGGCCGTTACAGCGGCAATGGGCTGGGCGACATCCGCCATGGCCGCTCCAAAGCCATGGGAATATAATTTCCAGCCGGCCGTCACGCCGGTGATGCAGGATATCGAGGATTTCCACAAACTGCTGCTTTACATCACGGTGGCGATCACGCTTTTCGTGCTGGCGCTGCTGGTGTGGATCATCATTCGCTACAACCACAAGTCCAACCCGGTACCGAGCAAGACGCATCACAATACCGTGCTGGAAGTGGTGTGGACCGTGGTGCCGGTCATCATCCTGGTGCTGATCTCCATCCCCTCGTTCCGGCTGCTCTATTACGAAATGTCCGAACCCAAGCCCGATGTCACCATTACGGCCATCGGCAAGCAGTGGTATTGGACGTATGAATACGAAAATGCGGCCAAGCTGACGTTCGATTCCCTTATGTTGACTGATGCCGATGCCGCCAAGGCTGGTGAGCCGCGTCTTCTGGGCGTCGACAACAAGGTGGTCGTGCCGGTGAACAAGATCATCCAGATCGATACGACTGCTGCAGATGTCATTCACTCCTGGGCCGTTCCGGCTTTTGGCGTGAAGATGGATGCCGTACCCGGCCGCATCAACAAGACCTGGTTCAAGGCTACCAAGATTGGCACCTATTACGGGCAATGCTCGGAATTGTGCGGTGCTCGCCACGCCTTCATGCCGATTGAGGTCGAAGTGGTCTCACAGGCGGATTATGAAAAATGGCTGGCTGCCGCAAAGGTGAAATTCGCTGCCGAAGACAGCAACAGCGCGACCAAACTGGCCGCTCTTTCTGAAAACTAAGGACGACGCTAATGGCTGACATCGCTCACGCACACGAAGACCACCCCCACGGCTGGCGTCGCTACGTCTATTCGACGAACCACAAAGACATCGGCACGATGTATCTGATCTTCGCGATCTGTGCCGGCATTGTTGGCGGCGCGTTCTCGATGCTGATGCGGCTCGAGTTGATGGAACCGGGTCTGCAATATTTTGCAGATCCGCATACCTTCAACGTTCTTGTGAGCGGGCATGGACTGATCATGATTTTCTTCATGATTATGCCCGCCATGATCGGCGGTTTCGGCAACTGGCTGGTGCCACTGATGATTGGTGCGCCAGACATGGCCTTCCCGCGTATGAACAACATTTCGTTCTGGCTGCTCGTAGCGTCGTTCGCATTGTTCATCCTTTCTATGTTTGTCGAAGGTGATAGTGGCGGTATCGGCATGGGCGGCGGCTGGACGATGTACGCACCGCTATCAACCACGGGCTCTCCAGGCCCTGCGATGGATCTGACGATCTTCTCGGTTCATCTCGCGGGCGCGTCTTCGATTTTGGGCGCGATCAACTTCATCACCACGATCTTCAATATGCGCGCGCCGGGCATGACCCTGCACAAGATGCCGCTGTTCGTCTGGTCGGTTCTGGTCACGGCATTCCTGTTGCTGCTCTCGCTGCCGGTTCTGGCGGGTGCAATCACCATGTTGCTGACGGATCGCCATTTCGGCACCAGCTTCTTTAATCCTGCTGGTGGCGGTGATCCGATTCTTTACCAGCATCTGTTCTGGTTCTTCGGCCATCCCGAAGTGTACATTCTGATCCTTCCGGGCTTTGGCATGATCAGCCACGTCATATCGACCTTCTCCAAGAAGCCCGTGTTTGGCTATCTCGGAATGGCTTACGCAATGGTGGCGATTGGCTTCATCGGCTTCTTGGTGTGGGCGCATCACATGTACACAGTGGGCCTGTCGGTCGATACCAAAGCCTATTTCGTGTTTGCGACCATGGTTATCGCGGTGCCAACCGGCATCAAGGTGTTCTCCTGGATTGCAACCATGTGGGGCGGTTCGGTGGAGTTCAAAACGCCGATGCTTTGGGCCATGGGTTTTGTGCTGCTCTTCACAATTGGTGGCGTGACCGGCGTGGTGCTGGCCAATGCTGGCGTCGATGTCGTTCTGCAGGACACCTATTACGTCGTGGCACATTTCCATTATGTGCTCAGCCTTGGCGCGGTGTTTGCCATCTTTGCGGGCTGGTATTTCTGGTTCCCGAAAATCACGGGATACATGTACAACGAAACGCTTGGTAAGTTTCATTTCTGGCTGACGTTCATCAGCGTGAATGTCACCTTCTTCCCGATGCATTTCCTGGGTCTTGCCGGTATGCCGCGCCGTTATGCGGATTACCCGGATGCGTTTACGGGCTGGAACCATGTGGCATCGATTGGTGCGTTTTTCGCCGGTGCTGCGGTTCTGGTCTTCCTGTATACGATGGCCGAAGCCTTCATGAAAAAGCGCAAAGCGGGCGACAATCCATGGGGCGTGGGTGCCACAACTTTGGAGTGGACCATTTCGTCGCCGCCGCCGTTCCATACCTTCAACGAACTGCCGCGCATTAGTTGAGCGAAGAAAGTAGAGATCCGGTTCAATGACCACGGCCACGACAATTGCCGTTACACAGCCTGCAGCAACGGTTGGTGACTTCTTTGCGCTGCTGAAGCCGCGTGTGATGTCGCTTGTGATCTTCACGGGCTTGGCGGGAATTGTGGTGGCGCCTGGTCATGTGCACATCATGACGGCATTTACCGCACTGTTGTGCATTGCAATCGGGGCAGGGGCTTCGGGCGCGCTGAACATGGCGTACGATGCGGATATCGATGTCATTATGAAGCGTACGGCCGCGCGGCCGATACCGATGGGGCGCATTGCCCGCGACGATGCGTTGGCATTTGGCTGGGCATTGAGTGTGGGTTCGGTCGCGGTGATGGGTTTGATGGTGAACGTTCTCGCCGCTGCCCTGCTGGCCTTCACGATCTTCTTTTATGTTGTCGTTTATACGCTGTGGTTGAAACGGCGCACGACCCAGAACATTGTGATCGGTGGTTTGGCCGGGGCATTGCCGCCAGCCATCGGCTGGGCCGCGGTTACCGGTTCGTTGACGATAGGTCCGCTAAGCCTTGTGCTGTTGATCTTTCTGTGGACGCCACCACATTTTTGGGCGCTCGCGCTTTTCCGTTCGGATGATTATGCGCGCGCTGGTGTGCCCATGTTGCCGGTGGTGAAGGGCAAGGCACGTACGCGCACTGAAATTCTGGCCTATGCGCTCGCGCTGTTTCCGGCGGGGCTGCTTCCGGCTTTTGTTGGTGTTGGTGGCCCGCTGTACATCGCCTGTGCCGCGTTGTTCGGTGGCTGGATGGTGGTGGATGCGTTTGCGGTTTTCCGCGAGACCGATGCAGAGCGTGAACCGGCTGCAAAGCGTTTGTTCATGGTTTCCATCTTTTATCTCTTCGTGCTTTTTGCTGCGCTGATCCTCGAACAGGTGCTTGGCATTGCGCCGCTTGGTGCAGGCGTCTTTGGCGCCTGGATGTGAGGCGATGGCAGAACATGATGTTGAGCAAATTGAACAGCGCAACAAGCGCGAACGGCGGAAGCGGAACATCGCACTCGCGCTGTCGCTTGCCGGTTTGGTATTATTGTTTTTTGTGATGACACTTGTCCGTTTGGGCAATCACTGAGAATTAGGGGCAAAGAGGCGGTCATGGCGCATAGCGAAGTCAAACACGACTATCATCTGGTTGATCCGAGCCCGTGGCCGTTCGTCGGTTCAGTCGGCGCGTTCGTCATGATGATTGGGGCCGTATTCTGGCTCAACAGCGATTATTCCGGCTTCTTCGGATTGCCCCTGAATGGCGACCCCTGGATATTCACAGTTGGTCTGATTCTTGTGCTCTACACGATGGCCGGCTGGTGGCGCGATGTCGTGAAGGAATCGGTGGTTCGCGGCGACCACACGCCGGTGGTGAAGCTGGGCCTGCGTTTCGGCATGGTGCTGTTCATTGCTTCGGAAGTGATGTTCTTCGTTGCCTGGTTCTGGGCCTTTTTCAATTCTGCAATTTTTCCGGCGGATGTATCCATTGGTACATGGCCGCCAAGTGGCATCACATCGCTGGACCCTTGGCACCTGCCGCTCCTGAATACGCTTATCCTGCTGACCTCGGCCACGACCGTGACATGGGCTCATCACGCGCTTCAGACGGGTGACCGCAAAGGCGCGATTCAGGGCCTTCTCCTGACTGTGCTGCTTGGGATATCGTTTAGCTGCCTTCAGGCATACGAATATATGCATGCGCCATTCACGTTCGGCCTCAACAATCTGGCGTTGGTTCCATTCTCTGATCCTGCCCATGTGCATCTTGCTGCTGGTGTTGGCAATTTTGATGCGATTTACGGTTCGACATTCTTTATGGCGACTGGCTTTCACGGGTTCCACGTTATCGTTGGCACGATTTTCCTGGCTGTATGTTTGGGCCGGGCGATTGCCGGGCAATTCACACCGACGCGTCACTTCGGGTTTGAGGCGGCAGCCTGGTATTGGCACTTTGTTGACGTGGTCTGGTTGTTCCTCTTTGCCTGTATCTATGTTTGGGGCGCGAGCGCAATCGTCGTCTGATGGGTGATGGCGGCACGGGACGAGACGAACCAAATGTCGTTCATGCCGCGTTGTTTGGGTGTTGCCCGCGTTGCGCGAATGGGAGGCTGTTTCACGGTTATCTGACTGTGGCGCCGAGCTGTGGTTCGTGTGGGCTGGATTTTGCACCATTCGATGCAGGTGACGGGCCAGCGGTGTTTGTGATCCTGATCGTTGGCTTTTTGGTCGCCGGTAGCGCGCTGATTGTGGAAGTGACGTTACAGCCGCCCTATTGGGTTCATGCTGTCATCTGGATTCCACTGATCTTCATACTTACCTTCTCGCTGCTAAGGCTGGTGAAGGCATTGCTTCTGACGTTGCAATACAAGCATCGCGCGGGCGAGGGGCGGCTCGCCGACTAGCTCGTTGAGGTCGAATAATGGAATTCCGTCCCCTGCCACTGTTTACGGCCGTTTTGGCACCGCTGTTCCTTTTTCTGATTGGGCTGGGTGTTTGGCAGGTTGAGCGGCTGCATTGGAAACTGAACCTGATCGCTGAAGTAAACCAGCATATGGAAGCCGCACCAGCTTCGCTCGACCATATGCTTGCAATGGATTCGAAGGCCGCGCAATACCGCCGGGTTAGGCTTACCGGCCATTTTTTGCACGATCGCGAAGCGTATGTGTTTACGACCGGGCATAGCGGGCAGCCCGTCTATCATGTGCTCACGCCTTTTGTGGTGAGCGGTGCGCGCGCTTTACTGGTGGATCGTGGCATGGTGCCTATCGACATGCGCAATCCCGCAACACGGCCAAAGGGGCAAGTGCACGGAACACAGACGATTGTTGGTGTGTGGCGCATCCCTGACGCACCTGGATTGTTTACGCCGGCTGCCGACACGGCCCACCGCATCTGGTATTCGCGTAATGTGAACGCCATCGCCAAGGCCGATGGTATTGATCTTGCTGCCCCCGTCATTGTCGAAGCGGACGCCACGCCCAATCCGGGCGGTTGGCCCAAAGGCGGGCAGACGGTTGTGCATTTCCGCAACCACCATTTGCAATATGCAATTACATGGTTTGCGCTGGCCGCGGGTCTCATGCTCGTCTATCTGGCATATCACCGTTCGCAGGGCCGGCTTAAATTCCGCGCCAAACCAAAGAAATCCTGACTAACCCATGAAATACATCAGCACCCAGGGACAGACCCCGCCTCAGAGCTTTGAAGATATCTTGCTTATGGGCCTTGCGCCTGACGGCGGGCTATTCATGCCCGAATTCTGGCCACAGATTACACCTGGTATTCAGGCGGATTTTCAAGGCGCGCACTATACAGAAGTGGCACACACTATTCTTTCGCACTTTGTTGGAGATGATATATCGACCTCAGATTTGCGTGCGGATATTGAAGACGCATATGCAAAGTTTGACGATCCAAGGATCGCACCCTTGGTCGAGATAGCACCGCAACGTTACATCCTTGAGCTGTTTCATGGCCCAACCCTGGCATTCAAAGACATGGCCATGCAGGTGCTAGGACGGCTTTTTGCGCGTGCGTTAAAGAAACGTGGTGGCAGAGCCACCGTACTTGCCGCTACGTCTGGAGATACGGGCGCGGCAGCAATTGCTGCGTTAGGTGGGCTGGAGAATATTTCTGTCATTGTGTTGCACCCGAATGGCCGGGTGAGCGAGGTCCAACGCAGACAGATGACAACTTCGAAGTTCGGGAATGTTCATAACATCGCGTTGGATGGCACGTTCGATGATGCGCAGTCCATAGTGAAATCATTATTTACTGAAGAAAATTTTGCGAACACCGTCAATCTTACCGCTGTGAACTCCATCAATTTTGCGCGCATAGCGGCTCAATCTGTCTACTATTTCACAGCGGCAGCTGCTCTTGGTGTACCGGCGAGCTTCGTTGTGCCTACGGGAAATTTTGGCGACATTTTTGCGGGCGAAGCCGCTGCGCGAATGGGTTTGCCGGTGCAACGTCTGATTGCTGCGACCAATACGAATGCGATAATGGTGCGTGCTTTGAATGAAGGCTATTACGAAGCCGGCTCCGCCCAGCACACCATAAGTCCGTCGATGGATATTCAAGTGGCAAGCAATTTTGAGCGTGCACTTTTTGAGGCTAGTAATCGCGACATTATTGGTATTCGCCGTGCAATGGGAATGTTCGCAAAACACCATAAACTCTCACTCTCCCCAGCTTGGCGCACTGCACTGCGCGCGCGTTACGGTGCGGGCAGTGCAGATGATGAGGAAACGCTGGCAACAATGGCCCGGATATTTTCTGAAACGGGCCGGCTGATTGATCCACATACTGCCGTTGCGGTTGCAGTAGCCAATAAAACACAGACGGATGGCCCGGTCGTTATGCTCTCCACAGCGCACCCGGCAAAATTCCCCGACGCAGTTGCGAAAGCGACCGGACGGACACCGGCTCTTCCACAATGCCTCGGTGGCCTTTATGAGGGTGCGGAACGAATGACAGTTCTGCCAAATGACAAAACTGCAATACGCCAATTCATAGAGGACCATGCTGCGGCCTGATGGATATAGAAATATCTACACTCTCCAATGGCTTGACCATTATAACTGATCCGATGCCGCAGCTTGAAAGTGCGGCCTTGGGAGTCTGGGTCAATACTGGCACGCGTAACGAAACAGCCAATGTGATGGGTGTTTCGCATATGCTGGAACACATGGCGTTTAAAGGTACCGTCAGACGCAGCGCCCGTCAGATCGCTGAAGAGATGGAAGCCGTTGGGGCATATTTGAATGCTTACACCAGCCGCGAACAAACGGCATTTCATGCTCGTGCCCTAAAGGGAGACGTGCCTTTAGCAATTGATATTCTGGCAGACATTCTGACATCGCCCACATTTGCCCAGAATGAATTGGAACGTGAGCGCCAAGTTGTTTTGCAAGAAATTGGACAGGCGCATGATACGCCTGACGATATCATTTTTGATCATCTGCAAACTGTGACCTATCCCAACCAACCGATGGGTTATCCTATTCTTGGTACCGATGAGACAGTCAATGCGTTCACGCGTGAACATCTGATGAGCTATATGAGCGAGACGTATCGTAGTGAATCTATGGTTCTTGTCGCGTCTGGTGCGGTGAACCACGCGCAGATCGTAAACTTGGCCGAGGAAAAATTCAGCCACTTGATCACGGGGAAGAGGCCAGACGCCATGCCGGCACGATATAGCGGCGGCGACATGCGGGTGATTGACGATCTTGAACAGGCGCATGTCGCATATGCTTTTCAGGGCATCGCCAACGCTGACCCAGAAACATATGCAGCACAGGTTTATGTCACAGCACTTGGAGGCGGTATGTCATCGCGGCTTTTTCAGGAAGTGCGTGAAAAGCGTGGGCTCTGCTATTCGATTTATGCATTTTCGCATGGCTTTAGTGATAGTGGCATCATTGGTGTCTATGCGGGCACGAGTGAAGCTGATGCTGGTGAACTCTCTGCAGTTATCGCAGGAGAAATGGCGAGTTTGGCCGAAACGGTAAGCGAAGAGGAAGTTGCCCGAGCCAAGGCACAGTTGAAATCTGGCTTGTTGATGGGGATGGAGCGGCCAGCCGGTCGCGCAGAGGCAATCTCGGGACAATTCTTTACGCATGGTCGCGTTCTTTCTGTTCAGGAAGTTATGGAGAAATTGGCTGAAGTGGATGCGGCTGCGGTACGTCGCTTTGCCACCAAGATCATGGAAAGTACCAAACCTGGTCTTGCAGCTATTGGCCCGCTTGCGAGGCTTGAGAGCTACGAAACCTTTGCGCACCGTTTCGGGAAATCCGCCGTAACACACGCCGCAAAGTGAGTGTGTTCCGATGGCGTTCATGCGAGGACTTACATTTCCGGGGGGGCAGCAACCGGTGGTCGAAGGTGATGGCATTTATTTGCGTTATCCGCGCATTGCTGATTATGCCGCGTGGGCCGAGTTGCGCGGCGAGAGCCGCGAATTCTTGGCACCGTGGGAACCGATCTGGGCTACTGATGAACTCAGCAGGGGCGCATTTCGCCGCCGCCTACGCCGTTACCACCGCGAGTCACGTCTTGATACGGCCTATGCCTTTTTTGTTTTCCAAAAGCAGGGGGATGTACTGATTGGCGGCTGCACATTGTCCAATATTCGTCGCGGTGTAACACAGTGTGGTGCGCTGGGCTATTGGGTAGGGGAGCGTTTCGCTCGCCAAGGCCATATGTATGCTGCTGTGAAGGCGCTGCTGCCATTTGTGTTTGAAACTTTGAACCTGCATAGGCTGGAAGCAGCATGTCTCCCATCCAATGGGCCATCACGAAATTTGCTTGTGAAGGCAGGTTTTCGCCAAGAAGGATTGGCTCGCCGCTACCTGCAGATAGCTGGAGAATGGCAAGACCATGTTCTATTTGCTTTGCTAGCCGATGACGCGCGGTTAAGTTAGCACTGTATTATTTGGTTTTCTGTGGGACCGTTAAGGGCACCAGTGTATAAAATTCTGAATCTTGCTTTTGTGGCACTTGCTACACTGTTGTTCCTCGTGCAAGCGGTGGCAGCGCCTTTTGTGGCGTCTAAGGGCGCGCATAACAAAAACACAATAAATTTCGCGGGTAACACGGCGCAGATTGAACTGAAGGCTGCTTTGCTTCCTTATCAGGCGCCTTCTGGCGCAGAGGCTGATGGTTCAAGCTGGTTTATGATGACGGCGATGAACGACACCATCCGCCCTGCCACGCGTATTCTCATTGCAGGCCAACCTCCTGATGCAGGGCTGCATTTCTTTCCGTTGCCTGCACGTCCATCTATTCGTCAAGTGGCGAGTTCGGATGCAGGCGTTACAGTTGAGCGCGCACCGGCTTATGGGCGTTCAAGTTACCGAGTGACCATTCCTCCGGCAACGTCGGTGGCTCTTGCGATTCGTGTTGCTAACAGCAATTCGCCGCCTGCCGTTGTTGCGTGGACAGAGCCCGCGCTTGTCGCTCACAACCGTAAGCTTTCAATTTTTGTTGCAGCGGTTGCAGGGTTAATAGCTGCAGCATTTGTGATTGCAGCTGGCCTTGCGGTCATGACAGGACATGCGACACCGCGTTGGTCGGCTGTTACTTTGGGGATGCTGTTTCTTACACGGCTTATATCGGCCGGGATGTTTGACGCAGATTGGGTTACAGCGGTGGGCGGACCTTATGGAATTTCGGCGCTTGCTTTTGGTCTATTACTCGCTGCTGGCATCAAACTGGCTGATACCGTTGTTCCAATGGAAAGTTTGTGGCCGGGCTCTCTCAAATACAGGCATTGGTCAATCATCTGCCTTACCACGCTCGCTGTATTGGCCTTCATTGGTGTTCCTGGGGCTACACTTTTAACAAATATAGCTGTTGTCGCACTTACGGCATGTATAGCGCTTTATCTCGTTCATCGCGGCCGAAATGGTGTTCAAGCTGCTAGAGTCATGGCACCGAGCGCAGCTGTGTTTGCCTTAGTGGCCCTGGTTTCAGCTTTGGCGGCGATGGGCGTGTTTTCTGACAATCCAATGGCGCCTGTAATTGCAGGCGGATTTGCTGCTGCGGGAGCAGTTTTGCTGACCCTTGCGGTTGCAGCAGGAGAGGGGGTGGCGATTGTTCCTGCTGTTCGCCAAAAAGCCAAACCAATAGGCTTGGCGGAGCGCAGCGCCAATATCGCGCAACTGGGTGAAATTACCCAACAAGATATTTCTTCCAGCCATGCATCTGTAGCCACACAAGCAATTGGGGCTTCACATCAAGGGGTGTTTGATCTCGATTTTCACAAGGATGTTGTGCGCCTTTCACGCGAAGCTGCCGGTCTTATAGGTTGCAAAGACGGCGATATGATGCTGACACACAAGGCTTGGGTAGCAAGGGTGCATGATGATGATCGCGAGATTTACAATAAAGCATTGGACGATTATCGGGGCCATACCGGACTCGCATTTCGTATAGAGTTTCGTGTAAAGAGTGAAAGTGGGCGCTACCCTTGGTTTGAATTGCGCGCGACCATGATAGGAACCGGACAGAAAGCAACTCGCTGTCTTGGCTTGATTGCCGATGTAACGGCACGCAAAGAATCTGAAGCCACTTCAACCGAACGGCCGCTTAGTGATGCGTTGACGGGGCTCGGTAACAGGATCGCATTGATAGAAGATTTAGAACAACTTGCGGGCGAACTCGCGAACTCGATTTTTGTAATTCTTGATCTTGATCGTTTCAAATCCATTCACTCAAGTTTGGGTGACAATGGTGGTGATCAGGTTCTGATGAGTCTCGGTGATAGGCTGAGAACACGTTTTGCGGACGTTGCAAGAATATACAGAGTCGGTGGCGATTCCTTTGCATTGCTGTTTGTTGATGCGGATGGCGAGCCCGCAACAATAGGTAACAGCCTCGTTAAATTATGCGAAACACCTGTACAAATTGGTGAGCGTAATGTGTTTGTTCCGGCGAGTATTGGTATAGCGCCTGGAACTGAAATTGAGGACCCTCTGACAATACTACGCAATGCCGAGCTTGCATTGATGCAGGCCAAGCGCAACGGCGGTGGCTGTGCACGGGTTTATAGTCGTGAAATGCTAACATCAGTGCCTAGAGACGCCGTGGCGCTAGAAGCAGATTTGCGACACGCTCTGGAATGCGGCCAGCTAGACGTGTTTTATCAACCAATCATGCGGCTGAAGGATGAGAGTGTCGCCGGTTTTGAGGCACTTTTGCGCTGGAACCATCCAGCGAAGGGGTTGATCGAACCAAGCGAGTTCGTAGCGCATTCTGAAGAGACAGGTCTTATAGTGGAATTAGGGCGCTTTGCATTGGAGCGAGCGGTTCTTGATCTCGCGTATTGGCAGAAATTTTTTCCGTTAAACGTGCCATTGTTTATGAGTGTGAATTTTTCACGCCGTCAGCTATGGGATCCGAGTTTTGTAAAATTTCTACAAGATTTATTAGCGCGTCACGATGTTCCGCCAAGCACCGTAAGGTTGGAAGTAACAGAGAGCGCAGTTCAGGCTGGTAACAACATTGCGCAGGCGCTGACAAATATACGTAACCTTGGCATTGGTTTATCAATTGATGACTTTGGAACGGGCGTGTCGTCGCTTTCACAACTTAAAGATTTGCCATTTGACACTGTAAAAATGGATAAATCTTTCCTAGATGAGGATACCACGCTTGCGGACGGCGGTGCGGTAATGCTGGAAAGAATTATATCGCTCGCACACGGTCTTAACCGAACTGTCATTGTAGAGGGGGTCGAGACAGGGCGTGATGTCGCACTGCTAAAAGAGCTATCCTGCGAATTTGCACAAGGGTTTTATTTCAGCAAGCCATTGCCAACTGCTGACACACTGAATTTTATTGCTATGCACCATCGCACACACAATGCTTCATCTTAAGGGCGAAATGAAGAGGCTGGTTTCAGCGTTAGGCATGACCAGCATGGATTGATAAACTCGAAATATCGATCCCCAATTTTCGTAGCGCTGCTTCCCATTTGGTTTCGTGCGGCAGATCAAATAAAATCTTTGAATCAGCATCGCAATGCAACCAGCCGTTCTGGCGCATTTCATCTTCGACTTGTCCCGCATCCCAGCCTGCGTAACCAAGTGCAAAAATGGCTTGGTCCGGACCTTCGCCTATGGCAAGCGCGGTCATAATATCGATGGTAGCTGTAAGTGATATGGTTGGTGTTACTGGGAGGGTTGAGGCATCGCCTTGATAATCAGAGCTGTGCAACACAAAGCCTCGGGACGTTTCCACTGGACCACCATAAAGTATGGGAATGGTTGCGTTGCTGATACTTGCGGCAATACCTAATTTTTGTGTCAGTTCGCGGAAGTTTAGCTCTTCGATGGGCTTATTAATTATCAGGCCCATCGTACCCGTACTCGCAGAATGGGCGCAGATGTAGATGACGGTTTTCTCAAATCGCGCATCTGACATTCCAGGCAGCGCGATAAGAAGCTTTCCCTCCAGAAAATGGTCACCTTCTATGGGTTGTATATTGCTCTTCGTTATCATTTGGACACTGTAACATGAAGAGACGTCCTGGCTAGAAACTGGCGGTATGCTCTTTTCGGGCCGACGTGACTGCGCTACAAACTGACCTGCCGCCAAATTTACACAAGATCATCAAGGGAGATTTCTGATGACTATACAAGTGGGTGAAAAAATTCCTTCTGTTACGCTTATGCAAATGCAGGACGGCAAACCTACACCGGTCAATACCCTTGATTATTTCAAGGGTAAGAAGGTCGTCATATTTGCTTTACCTGGCGCATTTACGCCAACTTGTTCTGCAAAACATTTGCCGAGCTTTATCCAACACGCAGAAGAAATCAAAAAGAAAGGCGTAGATGCGATCGCATGTGTCTCCGTCAACGACGCTTTTGTGATGGGCGCTTGGGGAGAGCAACAGGGCGTGGGCGACAAAGTGAGTATGCTTGCTGATGGCAATGCAGAGTTCGCACAAAAGCTGGGTCTGGAGATGGATGGCTCGAAATTTGGAATGGGTAAACGCGCTCAACGTTTTTCAATGATCGTTGATGATGGCGTCGTGAAAGAGTTAAACATCGAAGAACCAGGTGCTTATTCCGTATCGAGCGCAGAACATGTGATGAAGCAGCTCTGAATAGTTGCAACTAGGGAATGGCCGCGCGGGCTAAACTGTCCGCGCGTTCGTTCTCTTCATGATCCGAATGCCCTTTAACCCAGCGCCACGAAACCTCGTGGCGCTGAAGCGCTGTATCTAATTCTTGCCACAAGTCTGCATTTTTTACAGGCTTCTTATCGGCAGTTTTCCAGCCATTCCTTTTCCATCGATGAATCCATTGCATGGCTCCATCCATCAAATAACGTGAATCAGTATGAATCGTGACCCTGCTTCTACGATTCAAGATTTGAAGCGCTCGAATGGCAGCCATAATTTCCATGCGGTTATTTGTGGTTTGATGTTCGCCGCCTGAAATTTCTCGTTCATGGCCTCCACTACGCAGAATGGCTCCCCATCCCCCAGGCCCGGGATTTCCTGAACATGCCCCATCTGTAAAAATGTCTAATTCTGCTATAGCCAAAGCCCATACTCCGCTGGCGCTTTAGCCTTCATATGAAAACGCAGACGTTTGGCAAAATCCAAGGGATCTTTGCGACTGACGAACGCGCCAGGGTCTGTATTCAGCCAATCATAGAGGCGTGTAAGAAAGAAGCGTAATGCAGCGCCTTGAGCAAGAATAGGAATTGCTGCGCATTCTTCGGCATTCAATTCGCGATGGCTACGATACCCGGCGATGAGGTGCTTCGCCTTGGTTAAATTGAATGCTCCATCCTGTTCGAAACACCATGCATTGAGCATAATTGCCAAATCGTAAGCGTAAAAATCATTGCACGCAAAATAGAAATCAATTAGCCCAGATACTTTGCCATTGACGAAGAGCACGTTGTCAGTGAACAGGTCCGCGTGGATAACACCGCTCGGCAGTGCCGTTGGCCATTCCATAGTCAAGGTTGATAACGAATTGGAAATTAGACTCTTGAAATCGCCATGGATGTCACCAGATCGTTGGTGAATTTGGCTTGCAAGAATTTTCCAGCCATCGAGGCTTAGATCGTTTTGACGCTTTATTGCGTAGCCTTGGGACGCAGCGTGTAAATCGCCTAACGCAGCACCCACAGCCGCGCAATGTATTGGTTCGGGCCTGCGTAGCGAGATCCCCTCTAAGAACGAAAGTATGGCGCCAGGTCGGCCGTTAAGAATGAAAGACTGATTACCCGATTTGCTGCGCACAGGAACAGGGCAGGCTAGGCCGCGCTTGGATAAGTGTTCCATCAAGCCCAGAAAGAATGGCAAATCGGCTGCGGCCACGCGCTTCTCATACAAAGTCAAAATGTATGATTTTTTGGTGGTTTGAAGAAAGAAATTTGAATTCTCTACACCCTCGGCGATGCCTTTAAAGGACGTGGGGGCGCCAATATCATAATTATCAAGCAGCGCCTCAAGATCTTCGAACGAAACGTCAGTATATACCGCCATCGAATGAGCTCAGGATGCGAGTACACGCGGGACGTTAAATGTTACATCCTCGCGAGTTACGGTAATTTCCTCAATTGTAACGTTGTATCGTTCGCGAAAGGCATCAATCACACGCTCTACCAGAAGTTCTGGTGCTGATGCTCCGGCTGAAAGCCCAACAATTTTCGCATCACCTACAAAGTCCCAGTCCAGTTCTGCGGCTGATTGAACGAGTGTTGCGCGAGGTGTCCCTGCGCCTTTCGCCACCTCTACCAAGCGCATAGAATTGGATGAGTTCGGTGCGCCAATTACAAGGACTGCATCTGCCCGTGGTGCTATTGCTTTGATGGCCTCTTGGCGATTGGTCGTTGCGTAGCAGATGTCCTCTTTGTGGGGGCCGGCAATTTGGGGAAAGCGTCTTCGAAGAACGCTAACTATGTTGGCTGTGTCATCTACCGATAGAGTCGTTTGAGTGATGTAAGCAAGCCGTTCTGGATTGGTTGGGCTAAATGCTTCTGCATCGCTGGCAGTCTCTACCAAGCTGATTGCACCCTTAGGTAATTGGCCCATGGTGCCCTCGACCTCTGGGTGGCCATCATGGCCAATCAACACAATTTCACGGCCAGCTTTAAAGTGCCTGTCAGCCTCAACATGCACTTTTGAGACGAGCGGACAGGTGGCGTCGAAATAGGACAGATGGCGGCGTTCCGCTTCGGCGGGAACTGATTTTGGCACGCCATGCGCCGAAAAGATGACCTGTGCACCTTCCGGTGCCTCGGCCAGATCGTCGATAAAAATGGCGCCGATTGCTTCCAGGCGTTCCACCACAAAGCGATTGTGCACGATTTCATGGCGGACATAGACGGGGGGGCCATATTTCTGGAGTGCTAGCTCGACTATTTTGATGGCGCGCTCAACACCGGCACAAAATCCCCGTGGCGCTGCGAGCAGAAGTGTCAAATTCTGCTTTTGTTTCAGTGCTTTATATTGTTTTTGGCTTCCCATCGACCGTCCGTTTGGTTACTTTCATAGCCTTTGATGCGATCTTTGAGGAGTCGGCCCAAGAGGACAGAAAGTCAAGCGGTACTGAATAGCGCAATGGTGTCTGCTCTTTGCAAAATTAAGAGTGCAAACCGTAGACGTGGCAGTGGGCAAATTCTATTGATGGCGCGCGATTTGGCAGGCAATTTTCTAGCTGGTGAACGTGAATGTGGCATTTTTCTGGCTATGTAAGCTC
This sequence comes from Hyphomicrobiales bacterium, assembly GCA_040255365.1. Classification (GTDB taxonomy): domain Bacteria; phylum Pseudomonadota; class Alphaproteobacteria; order Micropepsales; family Micropepsaceae; genus Rhizomicrobium. The sequence continues at coordinate 17,662 of JBDZUY010000011.1, read as the reverse complement.
GTAGCCGACGTTTAATGGTGCGATGGTTTGCGCAAGAGGTTTTAAGGCAGACAATGAAATTATCAATCTTGTGCAGATTTTCGGTAATCGGATTGGCTGTGGCGTTTCTGGCGGGGTGTTCCAGCTCCAAACCAACGCTTTGCCCTGGAGCTGCGGCTTTGGTGGACGCAAGCCAAATGACGGTGTTTCGTGAGGGAATGGCCGCAGATCCATCTACGGCGCTTTACACAATAAGCATTGTGAAGGTGAGCTCTAATTGCGATCTTACGCTCGCAAGAAACAAAAAAACGGACGTTTCTTCAAACACGGCTATGAGCGTTAGCTTTCGAGCAACGCGGGCGCCGAACGGCATAGATGCAAGGTACAGTGTTCCGTATTTTGTTGCTGTAACAGCTGGCGGAAAGGTTTTAAGCAAAAAAGAATACGCGGCGAATTTTGGTTTTGCGCCGGGACAAGCGGTGGCGAATTTCAGTGTCGATATTGATTCCACCAAAATCACTGTTGGCAAGGGTATGCATTCGTATAATTATCAGATTTTTGTCGGCCTTCAGCTTACGAAGACGCAGTTCGAATACAACAAAACGATCGGGCGTTACGGAGCATGAATTCGCTTGTTGCCGAATTGTCTGCGATCGCGGCGGACGCGTTCGTCGCTGAAGGCTTGCCCGAAATGCTGGGCGTGGTTCAAGTATCTGATCGTCCGGACTTGGCACAATTCCAGTGCAATGGTGCGCTGCCCGCAGCTAAGTTGGCAAAAAAAAAGCCACGGGATGTCGCGCAAAAAATTGCAGATCGGCTGAAGATAAATCCCTTTTTTGCCCGAGTGGAAATCGCCGGCCCTGGTTTCATAAACTTGGATGTTGCTGACGACGTTCTTGTTACACGTACTGCAGCTATGAATGCTGATGAATCGCTTGGAGCACCGAAGACGGGTTCTGGAAAAACGGTGATGATTGATTTTGGCGGCCCGAATGTCGCCAAACCCATGCATGTTGGCCATTTGCGGTCATCGATCATAGGGGATTCGTTGCAACGCCTGTTTCGTGCAAACGATTGGCATGTCATTAGCGATGTGCATTTGGGTGATTGGGGTCTGCAGATGGGGCAGCTCATCAGTGAGATCGACCGCCGTGGAATTGCACCGCAATACTTCGATGTTAACTTCACTGGCCCATATCCGGACGAGCCTCCCGTTACGATGGATGATCTGGAGGAGTTGTATCCGGCAGCTTCGGCAGCATGCAGGGCTGACCCCGCACGGTTGGACGAGGCACGACAGGCAACCAAGGAATTACAAGCTGGCCGGCCTGGATACCGCGCACTGTGGGAGCATTTCTTTAAGGTGTCAGAGGTCGGATTAAGGCGCGAATTTGCAAGCCTTGGCGTAGCGTTTGACGAATGGAAGGGAGAAGCCTGTGTTGATCATCTGATTCCGCCGATGATCACTGATATGAAAGCGCGTGGGTTGGCGGTTGTGGATCAAGGTGCACTCATTGTTCCCGTTGCGGAGTCTGAAGATCGAAAAGAAATCCCGCCACTCATTCTACTGAAATCAGATGGTGCTGTTCTGTACGGAACGACCGATTTGGCGACGATCATTGACCGGATTGATACGCATAATCCCGACCTGATTCTCTATGTTGTGGATCAGCGTCAACACGGTCATTTCGAACAGGTTTTTCGGGCCGCGCAAAAAGCAGGCATCAATGGTCATGCCGTGTTGGAACATATCGGTTATGGCACGATGAATGGGGCGGATGGCAAGCCGTTCAAAACGCGTGCTGGCGGCGTGATGAAACTCCACGACCTGATTGCAATGGCGACGGATGAGGCTGAAAAGCGTTTAACCGAGCAGGGGTTGGCAGCGACTTATCCCGTAGATGAACGCCGGGAAATTGCCCAGAAAATTGGCATTGCGGCAATCAAATTTGCTGACCTCTCCAATCATCGTGCGTCGGACTACGTTTTTGATCTGGAGCGTTTCACCCGTTTTGAAGGCAAGACCGGGCCATATCTGCAATATGCGGCTGTGCGCATACAGTCGATATTGCGCAAGGCCCACGAAGAAGGGTTTGCCTTGGGGGCGCCAGTTATTCGCTCGCCGGAGGAGCGCAAACTGATCTTGCAATTGCTTGCATTGCCAGAAGTCATGGCCACTGCCGAGGCCAAGCGTGCGCCGAATTTTCTGTGTGACTTTGCATTCACTGTGGCCCAGGAATTCAGCCGGTTTTATTCCGAACATCATATCCTTTCCGAGAAGGATGTGGCTTTGCGGGCAGCCCGGTTGGGGTTGTGTGAACTGGCGCTGCGAACGCTTGTCAAAACACTGGACCTTTTGGGTATCGCAGTTCCTGCAAGAATGTGAACGAATTGGCCGTATTGGGCCCGCCAGATTGACTCGTTTGTCTTCATCCCTATGATGCGCCGCAACGTCACAGCCCGCCGGGAGGCGCGCCGTTGGCGGCGATCACATGATCCCTCGCGGGAGAGCTCGGATTATACCCGGCGCCGAAGGAGCAACCGCCCCGGAAACTCTCAGGCAAACAGGACCGCGAAGGCGATGAAACTCTGGAAAGCAGGCCGGCATAATGCGCCGTCCTCACCGAAGGGGTAAGCCGCCGAGTTACTTGGCTGGTGAAATCTCTCAGGTTCGATGACAGAGGGGCGTGCGAATCCGGCAATGCTGGTTCGCGCTGTTTGAACCCCAACGTCACGGATCTTTATGGCTGATCAACCGCACACCGATTTGCGCCGCACTCCACTTTACGACCTGCATATTTCGCTGGGCGGAAAGATGGTGCCCTTCGCTGGCTATGAGATGCCGGTGCAATATCCGACTGGCGTTCTGAAAGAACATCTGCATACACGCGAAAAGGCTGGCCTGTTCGACGTGTCGCATATGGGCCAAGCGTTTTTGTCTGGCACAGATCCAGCGGCGGCGCTCGAAAAAGTTACGCCTGCTGATTTGAAAGGCCTGAAAGAAGGCATGCAGCGTTACGGCCTGCTGCTGAATGAACGTGGCACGATCAAAGACGATTTCATGGTCAGCCGGTTGATTGATGAAAATGCGCTTTATCTGGTCGTCAATGCAGGGACCAAGGAAGGCAATTTCGATTACATCGCCCAATCTTTGCAAGGGATTGCAATGCTTGATCCACGTCCGGACCGTGCATTGCTGGCGTTGCAAGGCCCCGCCGCAGAGGCAGCACTGGCGCGTCATGCGCCTGACGTAACACAACTGACTTTCATGCATGTGATCCGGACAGAGGTGGCCGGTGCAACGGCCATCGTCAGCCGCTCGGGTTATACCGGCGAAGATGGCTTTGAAATTTCTCTCGAAGCGAAAGATGTCGAGAAGGTTGCGCGGGCGCTCTTGAACGAGCCGGAGGTTTTGCCGATTGGATTGGGCGCGCGCGATTCGCTGCGTCTGGAAGCAGGGCTTTGCCTTTACGGACATGACATTGATGAAACGACGGGGCCGATCGAAGCCAATCTGGCCTGGGCCATCGGCAAGCGCCGCAAATTGGACCGGGATTTTCCAGCGGCTGAAAAAATCATGGAAGCGCTTGAGAATGGTACGGCAAAAAAGCGTGTCGGGTTGTTGCCGCAGGGCAGGGCGCCCGCGCGCGAAGGCACCGAGATCGCTGACAAGACTGGCCGTGTTATCGGGATAGTTACCAGTGGCGGATTCGGGCCCAGCCTCGGCGCGCCTGTGGCTATGGGCTATGTCGAAGCGAAATTCTCCGGCGATGGCACGGACGTTGATTTGATTGTGCGTGGCAAAGCGTTGCCGGCAAAGGTCGCGCCAATGCCATTTGTTCCGAATACTTACAAACGTAAATCCAAATGATTTGAATCGATGGGGTCTGCAATGAGCGAAGTGCGTTACACCGATCAGCATGAATGGATCAGCCTGGATGGTGAGATCGCCACCGTGGGCATTACCAAATATGCTGCTGAACAATTGGGCGATGTCGTATTTGTCGAATTGCCCGAAGCTGGCCGCAAGGTTGGCACGGGCGGCGAAGCCGCCGTTGTCGAAAGCGTGAAAGCCGCCAGTGAAATATATGCCCCTATTGGCGGCGAAGTGACAGAAGGCAATCCCGCATTGGACGCCGACCCGGCATCGGTGAACGCCGATCCGGAAGGTGCGGGTTGGTTCTTCAAAATGAAAATCTCCGACAAAAGCGAATTTGAAAAATTGATGACGCGCGAGAAATATGACGCGTTTGTAGAGGGCCTGTAGGTCATGCGTTACCTGCCATTAACCCCCAATGACCGCGAGCAGATGCTTGCGAAGATCGGTGCGAAAGATATTGACGCGCTGTTCCGCGACGTGCCGAAGGCGGCGGTCGTTGGCCGCGAAGCATTTGATCTTCCGGATACGCAAGGCGAGATGGATGTCGATCGCGCATTAACGCGCATGGCCGCAAAGAACGTGGCGGCGGGTTCTGTGCCGTTCTTCTGTGGTGCTGGCGCCTATCGCCACCATATTCCGGCTTCGGTTGATCATCTGATCCAGCGTTCGGAATTTTTAACGTCTTACACACCGTACCAGCCTGAAATTGCGCAAGGTACGCTGCAATATCTTTTTGAGTTCCAGACGCAGGTCGCATTGCTGACCGGCATGGAAGTCGCCAATGCATCGCTCTATGACGGCTCCACGGCAACAGCCGAAGGCGTGCTGATGGCGCAGCGTGTAACCAAAAGAGCAAAAGCCATTCTGTCTGGCGGGCTGCATCCGCATTATTCCGCGGCTGTTGAAACTGTTGCCAATCTTTCGGGTCAAGTCGTGCGTGCGCCAACCATTCCGGGCAGAGCCGATGACATTGCGGCGATGATAGATGATGAGACAGCATGCGTTGTTGTGCAGAGCCCGGATGTTTTCGGCATGATCCATGATTTGCGGCCCATCGCCGAAGCCGCCCATGCCAAAGGCGCGCTGCTGATCGCGATCGTGACCGAAGCGGTGTCGCTAGGCCTGCTTGAATCGCCGGGCGCGCAAGGCGCTGACATTGTTGCGGCAGAGGGGCAGTCCATCGGCAATGGTTTGAATTTTGGTGGCCCTTATGTCGGGTTGTTCGCAACGCGGCAAAAATATTTGCGTCAGATGCCCGGCCGTTTGACAGGCGAGACTGTGGATGCGGAAGGCAAGCGTGGCTATGTGCTGACACTTTCCACGCGCGAACAACATATTCGCCGCGACAAGGCAACCAGCAATATCTGCACCAATTCTGGTCTGTGCTGTCTGGCATTTACAATTCACCTTTCCTTGCTAGGCGAGGAAGGCTTCTCGCGGCTTGCACGGTTGAACCATGCACGTGCCAGTGCGCTTGCCGATGCGCTGACGAAAGTGAAGGGCGTTTCGCTTGTGACGCCGAGCTTCTTCAACGAATTCACAGTGAAATTACCCAAACCGGCAATCAATGTTGTCGATGCGCTGGCTGCGAAGGGCATCATTGCCGGTGTGCCTGCCGCGCGGCTTATGCCGGGTAATGCCGATGCAGAAAATTTGCTGATCGTGGCGGCGACCGAAACCAACACCAAAGATGATTGCGATGCGCTGGCAAAGGCGCTCGCGGAGGCTGTGGCATGAGCATGAACAATCAGGGCCGCCCGTCCTCTGCGGGCATTGTACAAAACAATGAGTTGCCGACGATCTCTGGTGATCGCGGGCTCGATCACGAAGAAAATCTGATCTTCGAGCTTGGGCGCGACGGCATGTGCGGCGTCGATTTTGATGACGTCGAAGTTTCTGACGCAAGATTGGGCGGTATGCGCCGGCGCAAGCCGATCGGCCTTCCGGGCCTTTCGGAGCCGGAAGTCGTGCGCCATTACGTGCGTTTCAGCCGCAAAAATTATGCGATCGATAGCGGGCTTTACCCTCTTGGCTCCTGCACGATGAAGCATAACCCGCGTCTGAACGAAAAGATGGCACGCGTACCGGGCTTTGGTGACATTCATCCGCTGCAGCCACAGCAAACGGTACAGGGCGCGTTGCAACTTGTTTCCGATTTGATGAAATGGTTGACCACACTCACGGGTATGCCCGCCGTCGCGATGAGCCCAAAGGCGGGCGCACATGGCGAGTTGTGCGGTTTGCTGGCCATTCGTGCGGCGCTGGAAGCGCGCGGTGAAAAGCGCAAGCGCGTGCTGGTGCCGGAATCGGCGCATGGCACCAATCCGGCCACTGCGAAATTTGCCGGTTTTACGGTCGATGAAATTCCGGCCACGGATGATGGCCATGTCGATGCTGATGTGTTGCGCGCCAAGCTTGGTCCCGATGTGGCGGCGATCATGTTGACCAATCCGAATACGTGCGGTTTGTTTGAACGCCGTATCATCGAAATTGCTGATGCTGTGCACGAAGCTGGCGCCTATTTTTATTGTGATGGTGCGAATTTCAATGCCATCGCGGGCCGTGTGCGGCCAGGCGACCTCGGCGTTGATGCGATGCATATCAATCTGCACAAAACATTCTCTACACCGCATGGCGGTGGCGGGCCGGGTGCTGGGCCGGTGGTGCTGTCCGAAGCGTTGGCGCCGTTCGCACCCTTGCCATTGCTGGTGCATGACCAAAACGGTTTTCGCCTGATTGAGGACGAGCTGAATTTGCCGGAAGGTGCCAAACCGTTTGGCCGTATGTGTGCGTTCCACGGTCAGATGGGCATGTTTGTGCGTGCGCTGACTTACATGCTTTCCCATGGTGCGGATGGTGTGCGTCAGGCCAGCGAAGATGCGGTGCTCTCCGCCAATTACATTCTGGCCAGTTTGAAGGACGTGATGAGCGCACCGTTCGAGGGGCCGTGCATGCACGAAGCGCTGTTCGACGATTCGTTCCTGGAGGGCACCGGCGTCACGACGCTCGACTTCGCCAAGGCGATGATCGACGAGGGGTATCATCCGATGACGATGTATTTCCCGCTGGTCGTGCATGGCGCGATGTTGATCGAGCCTACTGAATCCGAATCCAAGGAATCGGTCGATAATTTCATTCACGTATTGCGCGGATTGGCGGAAGAAGCCAAAGCGGGCAAGACTGCGCGCTTCAAGGATGCGCCACGTTTTGCCCCGCGCCGCCGGTTGGATGAAACGGGCGCTGCGCGTAACCCTATTCTGCGCTGGACGCCAAAGGATCTGCCACAAGCCGCGGAATGAATGCCAAAGAAAATGGCTCCGCCCGAAAGGCGGAGCCGAGTGGCAGCCCTAGGAGGCTTCAGAAAATTCAGGAACAGCGCGGCACGGTCAAACCGGCGGGCGCTTTGGTGTCTGCGTCGCCGCAAGCCTGCGTGAGCTGCGCCTGTGTCAGGCCGCGCGCTTTGCGCAAATCGGTGCCCTTGAAACTGGTGGCGACAAGCGAGGCGCCTTTGAAATTGGCGCCGTCCAGATCGGCATGTGCCAGATTGGCGCCGTCCAAAATAGTGCCCTGGAAGCTGGCATTGGTGAAATTCGCATAGGACATGCACATCAATGTCGCGTTGGCGCGGTCGAAATTGGCACCCGTCAGATTGCCCTTCTTCACACAGGTGTTGGTCAAATCCGCACCGGCCAGATTGCAGGCCGGGCAATCGCGTTTGTCCGCGCGGATACGGGCCACGGCTTTCTGGTCGGGCCCAATCATCGCAATCTGCTCGACATGGGACGACACCAGCGTCATCGGCTGGATATAGACATTTTGGGGCATTGCCGCGGCAAACAAGGCCATAAGGAAGAACATGGGGCGTGTCCTGTTTTATTTCGGTACAACTCACTCCTGACGCCGCAATCGCCGTGCCATCCTATAAGGCCGAGATGTTGTGGTTTCCGGCGCCCCCACCGCCATGACTTGTTTTCAAGCCGGGACACGCGGGGGGGCTTGGTCCCGGTGTGGCGGGCCTTGCCGACTTCCTGTGTACACACCACAACGCAAAGCGCGGCGGCTTTGCCTGCAACATTGTGCGCGGCTGAAACTCGTAGCCGGGCGGGTTAAACTCACGGCCCTCGATTCGACAGCGGAGGCCACGTGCCCACCACGCTTCTGACATCCGATCTTCCCGGCATGAATCCGGTCTATAGCGGCAAGGTGCGCGACGTGTTCGCGCTGCCGGGTAACCGGCTGTTGCTGGTGGCGACCGACCGGCTCTCCGCTTTTGATGTGGTGTTGCCCGACCCGATCCCCGGCAAGGGAGAGATGCTGACGCAAATCTCCAATTTCTGGTTTGCCAAGACCACCCATCTGATGGCCAACCATCTGACGGGAGAGGCGGTGACCGCCGCCCTGCCGCCGGGCACCGATGCGGCGCTGTATGAAACGCGCTCGGTCGTGGCCAGGCGGCTGAAGCCGCTGCCAGTGGAGGCGATTGCCCGCGGCTATCTGATCGGGTCCGGGTGGAAGGATTATCAGGCCACTGGCAGCCTCTGCGGGCTGCGCCTGCCTGCGAACTTGCGCCAGGCAGCACAACTGCCCGAACCGCTCTTTACCCCCTCCACAAAGGCCGCGGCGGGCGACCATGACGAGAATATCGGCTTTGATCAGGTGGTCGCGGCGATAGGCGGCGATCTGGCGGAACAGGTGCGCGCCGCCACCTTGGCCATCTATGGCTTTGCCGCCGCCCATGCCGCGACACGGGGCATCATCATTGCCGACACCAAGCTGGAATTCGGCACCGACGAGGCTGGCACCCTCTATGTGATGGACGAAATGCTGACGCCGGATTCCTCGCGCTTCTGGCCCGCCGATGAATACAGGGTTGGCACCAGCCCGCCCAGTTTCGACAAACAATTTGTCCGCGACTATCTGGAAACGCTGGATTGGAACAAGCGCGCGCCGGGGCCGAAATTGCCGGGCGCGGTGATCGAGGGCACAGCGGCGAAATATGCCGAGGCCCTGCGTTGCCTTGCGGGAATCACGCTGTCCTGACGGTTCGTTGTGATGGTTGTGTTTGTTGATCGTGTGCGCACTCCCTGTTTGACCGCAGGGTGTATGTGGGGTGCGTGAAACGGATCGGCTATGCCAATGCGCGCAGCACACATATGCGCGTGGGGCAGGGCATTTTGCGCCAAATCTGCGAATAAGTTTGTGCGCTTTCGTTGCGCATCAAGCGCTTGCAAACCCGCAGAGGTGAATAAGTTTTTTTGTGATGTCTTCATATTCCATCATGGCCGGGCCTCCTTCGACAAGCTCAGGATGAGGGCTCGGCCATGACGGTAAAAACTAAAACCCCGGCACCGGCCCGGCGACCAGAAATTCGGCGCGCGCCTTGCCGTCAAAACGCACCAGCACAATCGGCACCGTAACGCCGCCTTTCAGTAATAATCGGGCAGTGCCGCAGGCGAAGGCGCGCATCAGCGGTTTCATTTTGCCCGCCAGATTTCCGCGCGCCGATTGCACGCCGTTGCGTTTTTGCCAGACGATTAGCTGATAGGAAACAGGGCCGAACAGATCATTGTCGATCTGTAACCGGCCCCGTCCTTCAAGCGCGCCCAAGCAGAGCATTGCGTCATACCAAGCTTAAAGCGTCAACTGCACCCGCTGGTCGAGCCGCAAGTGTTGCACTTCATGCAGGTGCCGTTGCGCACAAGCGTGAAGTTTCCGCAAGAACCGCAGGCGTCGCCTTCATAGCCCTTCATTTTGGCTTCGGCAGAGCGCTGCAAATGTACTTCCTTGGCTTTGTCTTTCTCGCTCAGGCGGCGTTCCAATGTGGCGACCGCCGCGCCGACCGGGTTGGCTGTGCCCACGCTGCCCGCCGCGCCAATCACTTCGCCGCGGATTTCGCGCATCTGCGCTTCAAAACTTGCATCGGCGTCTTCATCCAGACTGAATGCGACCTCTGCCTCGTCTTCATGGGCCAGTTCATGCGCATGATCGTGTTCGTGTTCTTCGTCGAGCGCCATTTTCGGGGCCGCGTTACCGTGCACGACGCCGAGTTTGAAATGACCGCGTGTGTAACCGCGCGAGGCAAAATGGCTTACCACTTGGCCCACTTCTTCGCGCCTCTTGCCCGCCTCTACGCCAGAGCCGAGATCTTCGTCAGAGGCTGGCGGCACATGCGCCAGATCGTTGCGGCCAAGATAAGAAACAGCCAATTCGCGGAAGATGTAATCCAGAACGGATGTCGCGTTCTTGATGGAATCATTGCCGAGCACCAGACCCGCCGGTTCAAAGC
>JBDZUY010000011.1:0-7417 GCA_040255365.1 Hyphomicrobiales bacterium | reverse complement strand
GATGTCGCGTTCTTGATGGAATCATTGCCGAGCACCAGACCCGCCGGTTCAAAGCGGGTGAAGGTGAAGGCCTCCACAAATTCTTCCAGTGGCACGCCATATTGCAGGCCGATCGAGATCGCGATGGCAAAATTGTTCATCAGGCTGCGGAAGGCGGCGCCTTCCTTGTGCATGTCGATGAAAATTTCGCCCAGACGCCCGTCTTCATATTCGCCAGTGTGCAGATAAACCTTGTGCCCGCCGACGATGGCCTTTTGCGTGTAGCTTTTGCGGCGATGCGGAAGTTTTTCGCGTTCCTGCGCGCGCACCCGCTCCACCAGTTTTTCGACGATGCGTTCGGCCACAACGGCTGTGCGCTGGGGCTGCGGCTGGGCGATGAGGGTTTCTTCTTCGTCTTCCTCGTCGTCGATTTCCAGAATCTGGCTGGCCAGCGGCTGGCTCAGCTTGGAGCCATCACGATAAAGCGCATTGGCCTTCAGCCCCAGCTTCCATGACAGAAGATAGCTTTCGCCGCATTCTTTGACGGATGCCGCGTTGGGCATGTTGATGGTCTTGGAAATGGCACCCGAAATAAACGGCTGCACCGCCGCCATCATGCGGATGTGGCTTTCGACCGACAGCGCCCGCTTGCCGATGCGGCCGCACGGGTTGGCGCAATCGAATACCGGAAGATGCTCTTCTTTCAGATGCGGCGCACCTTCCAGGGTCATCGCGCCGCAAACATGCAGATTCGCTGCTTCGGTTTCGGCCTTGGTGAAGCCAAGCGCCTTCAGCATGTCGAAATCCGGTGAATCGAGCAGGGCCGGATCGATCTTCAGAACGTCTTTGCAGAAATCTGCGCCAAGCGTCCATTTGTTGAACACAAAGCGAATGTCGAACGCCGATTCCAGTGCGGCTTCGACGGCGGCAATCTGCGCTTCGCCAAAACCCAGCTTGGTCAGACGTGCATGTGTGATGCCGCTGGTCTGGGTTTCCAACGTGCCGTGACCAACCGCATAGGCGACCATGTCGTCGATCTGCGCCTGATCGTAACCCATATTGCGCAGGGCTTCGGGCACGCAGCGATTGATGATTTTGAAGTAGCCGCCGCCCGCCAGTTTCTTGAACTTCACCAATGCGAAATCGGGTTCGACGCCGGTTGTATCGCAATCCATCACCAGACCAATTGTTCCGGTCGGCGCGATGACGGTGGCCTGCGCGTTGCGGAAGCCAAAATCTTCGCCCATGGAAAGCGCATTGTCCCATGCGCGCTGCGCCGCTTCGGCCAGATCATCCTGAACAACTGCCGCCAGATCGAGCGGCACGGGCAGGGTGGCCAGCGCTTCATAGCCTTCGGCTTTGCCGTGTGCCGCGCGGCGATGATTGCGCACCACTTTCAGCATGGCGTCCCGGTTCGGCGCGAATTCGGCGAAGGGGCCAAGCTCGCCCGCCATCTCCGCCGATGTTGCATAGGACACGCCCGTCATGGTGGCGCTGATAGCGCCAGCGATGGCGCGCCCTTCGCGGCTGTCATAGGAGATGCCCGCAGCCATCAACAGCCCGCCAATATTGGCAAAGCCCAGACCCAGCGTGCGGTAATCATAGGACAGTTGCGCAATTTCCTTGGACGGGAACTGCGCCATCGTTACCGAAATTTCCAGCACGATGGTCCACAACCGCACGGCATGTTCAAACGCGGCAACGTCGAAGATCTGCTTGCCGTTCGCGTCGTCGCTTGAGGCCGGTTTGCGGAACGCCATCAGGTTCAGCGAGGCGAGGTTGCAGGCCGTGTCGTCAAGGAACATGTATTCCGAGCACGGGTTGGAGGCGCGAATGGCGCCGCCCGCCGGGCAAGTGTGCCAATCATTGATCGTGGAATGGAACTGGATGCCGGGATCGGCACAGGCCCACGCCGCATAGGACACTTTTTCCCAAAGCTCGCGCGCCTTTACCGTTTTTGCGACGCCGCCCTGGCGATGCGTCAAATCCCATTCGCGGTCTTCCAGCACCGCTTGCAGGAATTCATCCGTCACGCGCACCGAATTGTTGGAGTTCTGGCCGGAGACAGAAAGATAGGCTTCCGAATCCCAATCGGTGTCGTACGTCTTGAACGAGATTTCCTTGTAGCCCTGTTTGGCAAAGGAGATGACGCGCTCGATGTAATTGTCCGGGATCATCGATTTGCGCGCGGCCTTGATCTCGCGGCGCAGCGCCGGGTTCTTGGTCGGATCAAAGCAATCATCATTGTCGCCGTCGCAATTCACGCAGGCCTTCAACACCGCGGTCAGATGCCGTTCGGCCAGCTTGGAACCGGCCACCATGGCGGCGACCTTCTGTTCCTCGATGACTTTCCAGTCGATGAAATCTTCGATGTCGGGATGGTCGATATCAACCACCACCATTTTGGCGGCGCGCCGTGTGGTGCCACCCGATTTGATGGCCCCGGCTGCGCGGTCGCCAATTTTCAAAAAGCTCATCAGGCCGGAAGATTTGCCGCCGCCCGAAAGCTTTTCGCTTTCGCCGCGCAGCGACGAGAAATTGGTGCCTGTGCCGGAGCCATATTTGAACAGGCGTGCCTCACGCGTCCAAAGGTCCATGATCCCGCCTTCGTTGACGAGGTCATCTTTCACCGACTGGATGAAGCAGGCGTGAGGCTGTGGGTGTTCGTAAGACGAATCCGATTTCACCAACCGGCCGCTTTTGAAATCCACATAGTAATGGCCCTGGCTGGGACCATCGACGCCATAGGCCCAATGCAGCCCGGTGTTGAACCATTGCGGGGAATTCGGCGCGGCCTTCTGTGTGGCCAGCATGTAGCGCATCTCGTCATAGAAAGCCTGTGCGTCATCTTCCTTGTCGAAATAGCCGCCCTTCCAGCCCCAATAGGCCCAGGTTCCGGCCAGCCGGTCGAACACCTGCTTGGCGGAACGTTCGCCGATTTTTTCAAAGCCGGGGGCAGAATCATCAGCCGTTTTGCGCCACAGGAATTCGGGAACATCCGCTTCGGGCACCGGCTTCAGCGCATTGGGCACACCGGCTTTGCGGAAATATTTCTGGGCCAGCACATCGCTTGCCACCTGGCTCCATGCCGTGGGCACTTCGATGTCCGATTGTGAAAAGACCACCGAGCCATCCGGGTTGCGGATCTCGCTGGTTGCTGTGCGGAACGCGATCCCCTCGTAAGGAGAGTGGCCTTCAATCGTGAACTGACGCCGAATACGCATATGGCCCCCAAATGGCAGGTGTTTGATTTGCTCCCGTGCCGTTCATCGCTTGCCATTTGGCGACAGTTACCCGTCCGCCGGAGCCCGATAGTGTGTCGGTCCCCCGGACGCCCAGATTTCGGTTCGTCCGCCAGATGTGGTGTCGCGATGAGCGACTGCTGCGAAGTATGGGCATGGCATGGCGGAGCGTGCAAGCAATAAGTGGTAAACGAAACCTTACCTACTAGATGTAGTGTCTTAAGGAATGCCTGAAATTGCAGGCATTGACGGCAGGTCAAGAGGGTTCACGATTTTGTGGAAAATATTTTTTTCAGCCGGATGATGCGTGTGCGCTCTTTGTGGACAAATTGGGGATGGTTCTGTGGGCAGGTGAAGGCCACCTTTGCGTTAGGTGATATGGTTTGGCCACAAAATGACGCGGTGAGGCCAAGCTTGAGGCGATTTGCAAGATCGCTCCTTGGCGGGCTACCTCTGCGGCTCTTATATTCGTGCGACTCTGCTTCGGGTAACCGCAAATGGCTTTATTCAGACTGATCTTTATCTGGTGGCGTGGCGCGACCATGGGCACCCTGGTGCATACTTGGCTCAACGGCCGCTTTGCGGGCGAGGACAAATTCGGCAATCGCTATTACCAGAACAAAACGGGCAAGCGCCGCTGGGTGCTGTACAACGGCACAGTTGAGGCTTCGCGCGTGCCGCCGGAATGGCATGGCTGGATCCACCACACGTTGAAAGAGCCGCCGCCGGCAAACCCACCCAAAGCACGCGCATGGGAAAAGGAACACCAGCCCAATCTGTCGGGAACATCTGGCGCCTATCGTCCGCCTGGCAGTCTGGCGGAAAAGGGGCAGCGCCCACCGGCCACTGGCGATTATCAGGCCTGGAAACCGGAATAGAGAAGCGGCAGGGATTTAACGCATGCAAAACAATATGGTCGAAACGCTGATCGGCGCGATCGTGGTCGTTGTCGCGGCCGGCTTCCTGTTCTTTGCCTACACGACCACCGGTTCGGGTGGTTTCTCGGGCTATTCCATCGTGGCGCGGTTTTCCAGCGCGGATGGTATTCAGCCGGGAACCGACGTGCGGTTGCATGGAATCAAAATCGGAACAGTGTCCTCCCTGTCGCTTGATCCCAAAAGCTATTTGGCCGAGGCGCACATGACGATCCGCCAGGATGTGAAGGTGCCTGATGATTCGTCCATCAAGGTGACATCGGCAGGGATTCTGGGAAATTCCTATCTGGCGATTTCGCCGGGCGGCAGCGACAAGATGCTGAGCGATGGTGGTGCGCTTACGAATACGCAAGGTTCTGTTGATCTGATGGGGCTGATCGGGCGGGCCATTTACGGATCGGGTAGCAAGTGATTCGCGTTCATGCCTTTGGCATTGCATTGCTGACAAGTTTTGTTGCGAGCGGAGTTGCAATGGCGGCCCCTGACGCAGGGACCACTGCGCCCGTAAGAATCGATTCGAACGCCGCCAAACATCTGACAGTGGACGACGCGGTTGCAGACAAGGACGGCGTCAAGCGTATGGTGATCCTGCGCGCGCTCGACAAGATCACGGGCCGTGCGTCCATTCTTTATGCGCCGATCGGCGTGCCTGTTTCTTATGCGACACTCACCATCACGGCGCATTATTGCTATTCCACGCCGCAGATCGAAGCGCCGGAGACAACGGCCTTCCTGCAGATTTCCGATCACCGGCAAGGGCAGCCTGAACGGCAAGTCTTTTCCGGATGGATGCTGGCCTCCAGCCCGTCGCTGAATGGGATGGAACACCCGATTTACGATGTCTGGGTAATCAGTTGCAAAACCAACCAGCCGGGCCAGTTCTCACCGCCGGTTGCCTCTACAGCGCCGGTCAAACCGGTATCGCCCGACAAGGGGGCGAAAGAACCGGCGCCGGATGTGCCTGAAGATTCTGGCGAATAGAATATTGCATAGCGACTGATCGCGTGTTCCAGGCGTGCCATATAGGCGGCGCGGGGAATGGCGATGGCACCGAACGAGGCCAGATGTCCGGTGAGGAACTGTGTGTCGAGCAGCGTGAAGCCGCCACGAATGAGCCGCGCGACCAGATGCACAAGTGCAACTTTGCTGGCATCACGTACGCGGCTGAACATGCTCTCGCCAAAGAACGCCGCGCCAAGTTGAACGCCATACAGACCGCCCACCAGATTGCCGTCCTGCCAGCACTCTACGGAATGGGCATGGCCTGCGGCATGCAGCGCCGTGTAATTCTCTAGAAGCTCTTCATTGATCCAGGTGTCGTAGCGGCCTGGTGCGGGCATCGCGCAGGCTTGCATCACATCGCGGAACGCATGGTTGACCGTTATTGTAAAACGGTCGCTGCGCACAGTACGCGCCAGCCGCCGCGAAACGTGAAATCCATCCAGAGGGATGATCCCGCGTTCGTCGGGCGAGATCCAGTGAATCAATCTGCTGTCGCGATGCTCGGCCATCGGGAACACGCCATTGGCATAGGCACGCAGAAGTGTTTCCGGTGTCGGGCGAAAGGGACCACGTTGAGGCATGCTAATCGGCCAGCTTATGAAGGCTTCAACAGCATTACGAATAGCATAAATAAGCAGGAATTACGCCGCGCAGTTGGTGGGTGTCATACCGCACAGGATGGTGATCGCCAAAGCTGCCAAATTTCTGGGCTCAGGCCAAAATATCAAGCGTGGCGTCGAACATTTTGCGCGCCGTTTCCACAGTTTGAAGATTGGCGCGATAGGCGACGCTGGCCATTTTCATGGCGGCAATATCGCGTGGCAAATTATCGTCCGATGAAGCGGGATTAAGATCGATCTCATAAGATGGCGCATATGCGTTCGACGCGGACGCAACCGAACCATTTTGATTGTAGGTCTGTGCGAGATTTGCCGCCGGATTGTTTTGGTTCCCGCCATTATTCTGTTGCCCGGCGGGGTTCTGATTTGATGCGGAATTTGCAGGCGCGGCATGCATGGCGTTGACAATTCTATTCGCCGCCTCGCCGAAGCGCGCAGCGTTAGTCTCCAATCCTGACAGCCCTATGCGCATCACATCGTACATGCAAACAGGCTGCCGCCTGCGCATTACGGCCGCGTAAAATTCACCAATTACATTCGATTCAATCTTTAGGAATGTCCTGCGTTATTTGCGATTAAGCGCCCATATGCCTGGCCCTGCAGCGGCAAGATACAAAAAAACAAAGCAGAACAGGATGGCGGCATCACCACCATTGTTGGACGGAAAAAACCCACGCGGGAGATGGCTAAGAAAATAACCAATGGCCATTTCACCCGAAGCAATAAAAGCGGCGATACGTGAGAACAGGCCGAGTGTAATCAAAACGCCGGTCACCAACTCTATCGCGCCCGCAATCATGATCATGGTTTTGAATTCATCGGGCACATTCATCAAAAATGGCGGAAAATCGAAAAGCTTTGTCGTGCCGTGTTCGAGAAACAGCAGGCCGGAGATGATGCGTAGTGCGCTCAACAGATGAAGAGAATATCTATCCAGAAATGACATGGGTATTTCCCTTTCGCCGTGGCAGGCTTTAATCCTATCGTGAGTCGGCCAATGGACATTGGGCCAGAGGGCAGAGGGGTGCGCCGTGGCACAATTTGAGGAATCTGGAATGTTTACACGCGGCTTTTGGATTGTGCTCGCGATTGCGTTATCGGCACTGGCTGTTGCGTTTGTTTCGCTTCGGATGGGCACGCGCGCGATAGAGGCAAATGATCGCTTGATTGCCGCCAGCGTGTGGCCATTCGTGCAAGTCAATAATGAGAATCTGTCTGAGGGTGGCGCGCAGCACATTCGCCTTTCGCTGACGAATGAAGGTGCGGGGCCCGCAAAGATACATACCTTCGAACTTTTCTATCGTGGGAAGGCCATGCATTCCTCTGCCGAATTTTTGGCCGAGTGTTGCAATTATCATGGCCCATCAAACAGGACGGCCAAGGATCTTGATACGCCTGGCGTGGTGACAACCCGCAGTGCCAGCGAGTTTGTATTGCGGCCGGGCGATGCACGCATAATTTTGGATGTGCGTTTAACCACAGACAACGAGGCGGAGTGGAAAGCCCTCGCCAAAGCGCGTGCGGTTGTGAGCTATCAAGCCTGCTATTGTTCGGTGCTGGGTCAGTGCTGGTCGTCCGCACTGCGCAGCTTGAGCGCGCGCCCGGTCGCTGTGTGTCCGCGTGTAAAAGTCGCGTATCG